>DATICF010000019.1:0-14050 GCA_035456965.1 Nocardioidaceae bacterium | reverse complement strand
GAGGGGACACCAGGTCGGGCGCCGTGCTCATGCCGCCTCCTTCAGGACGCGCTCGAGGATGTCGAGACCCTCGGTGAGCAGGTGGTCGGGGATCGACAGGGGTGGCAAGAAACGCAGCACGTTGCCGAAGGTGCCGCAGGTCAGCGCCACGAGCCCCTCCGCGTGCGCGCCGGCCGCGATCCGTTGCGCGAGGACGGGGTCGGGGGTCGACGTACCCGCCTCGACGAGCTCGACCGCAATCATGGCGCCGCGACCGCGCACGTCGCCGATCCGGTCGTCGGCGTCCTGCATCGCGGTGAGGCGGGTGGTCATCGTGTCGCCGATCGCCTGGGCCCGCTCGAGCAGTCCGTCCGCCTCGATGCTGTCGAGGACCGCCAGCGCCGCCGCGCAGGCGAGAGGGTTTCCGCCGTAGGTGCCGCCTAGGCCGCCGACGTGGGCGGCGTCCATGATCTCGGCACGGCCGGTCACCGCGCTGAGCGGCAGCCCGCCGGCGATGCCCTTGGCGCTGACCACCAGGTCCGGCACCACGCCCTCGTGCTCCACGGCGAAGAACGTGCCGGTGCGCGCGAAGCCCGTCTGCACCTCGTCGGCGACGAAGACGACGCCGTTCTCGGCGCACCAGTCAGCCAGCGCCGCCAGGAAGCCGGGCGCCGGCACGATGAAGCCACCCTCGCCCTGGATCGGCTCAATCACCATCGCGGCCAGGTTCTCCGCCCCGACCTGCTTCTCGATCACCGTCAGGGCCTCGCGTGCGGCGGTGTCGCCGTCGCGACCGTCGCGGTAGGGGTAGGACAGGGGTGCCCGGTACACCTCCGACGCGAACGGCCCGAAGCCGTTCTTGTAAGGCTGGTTCTTTGCGGTCAGCGCCATGGTCAGGTTCGTGCGCCCGTGGTACGCGTGGTCGAAGGCGACGACGGCCTGTCGCCCGGTGTGGGCCCGCGCGATCTTGACCGCGTTCTCCACGGCCTCCGCGCCGGAGTTGAACAGGACGGTCCGCTTCTCATGATTGCCGGGAGTACGTCGGTTGAGCTCTTCGGCCACCCGGACGTAGCTTTCGTAGGGGGTGACCATGAAGCACGTGTGCGTGAACGACCGGAGCTGCTCGGCCACCGCGTCGGTTACCCGCGGTGCGCTGTTGCCCACCGTCGTCACTGCGATGCCGGATCCGAAGTCGATCAAGGAGTTGCCGTCGGCGTCGACCACGACACCGCCACCTGCGGCCACTGCATAGACCGGCAGCACGGTACCCACGCCGCGTGGCACCGCACGGCTCTTGCGCTCGTGCAGTTCTCGAGACCGCGGGCCGGGCAGGTCGCTGACGATCCGGCGCTCTTGGGGGAGTCCCGGTCCGCCGGGGGAGAGGGGCAGGTCATTCATCGACGCGTCCTTCCGCTAGATGTTGCCCGAGATGCTAGGCCGCGACCGCCCTTCGTTGGATGTCAGTTGTGCACAAGTGTGGAAAAGAGAGTGTGCAAAGATGGCGGCATGGTGACGGTGGCCGATCTGTTGGCCGAGCGCGATCTAGAGCTGGCCGGAGTGCACCTGCCCGAGCCCGCACAGGAGGTGCGCTGGGTCGCCACGAGCGAGCTCCTCGATCCGACCCCCTTTCTCGAGGGTGGAGAGGTGCTTCTGACGACTGGCCTGGACGCCGCCGGGTGGCGAAGCCAGTGGGGCCCCTACGTCGACCGGCTGCGCGCTGCCCGGGTCGTCGCGCTCGGCTTCGGCACCGGGCTGACTCACCGCACGGTCCCGGTCGGGCTCCGCAGGGCGTGCGAGAGGGCGGGGCTGAACCTGGTCGAGGTTCCCCGTCGGACGTCGTTCGTCGCGGTCAGTCAAGCCACCGCCCGCTTGATCGACGCCGAGCTCGAGGTGACTGCCCGACGGACCATGGACGCCCAGCGGCAGCTGACGCAGGCGGCGCTGCGTCCGGATGCCCGCGAGCGGCTGCTCGCTGTGCTCGGCTCGGCCGTCGACGGGGCTGCGGCACTCATCGGCCGTGACGAGACGGTCGTCGCGGCGCCGAGCGGGCCGCGTGCCGAAGAGATGGACCTCGACCGGGTGGCCGAGGAGATAGCGCGGATCGCACCGCTCGGCCTGCGGGCGTCCTCGACCACCCAGGCCGGTGGAGCGACGTTGGTCGTCCAGCCGGTGGGCCTGCGAGGCCGGCCCTCTGGATACCTTGCGGTCCAGGTCCCGGGTCGTGCCGATGAGAGTCGGCGTGCGGCGATCGGCACCGCGGTGTCCTTGCTCGGCCTCGCCGCGGAGAGCGACCGCCAGCAACGTGAGGCGACCCGTGGGCTGAGATCACGAGCACTCGAGCTGCTCGTGCGCGGTGACGCCCGCACAGCCCGGATAGTGCTCGAGGCGGCCAGGGACGGCTCCGCGCTGCCGGATCGGCTGGTCGTGCTCCGCGGACGCGGCCGCATCGAGGAGCTCACGGAGCTCCTCGCGGTTCTGGAGCAGAGCATCCCGGTGGTCGGCACGGTGGGGGACGAGGTGCTGGCGGTGGCGCCACCGCGTGCTGCGGAGGGGTACGCCGCCGCGCTCGCCGGACTCGGACTACGGGTGGGAGTCTCCGACCCGGTGCCCGCCGACAGGGCGGCCGGCGGGTACGACGATGCCGGCCGCGCCCTGGGCGTGGCCACCGTCGAATCGCCCGTGGTGTGGTGGGGGCGACTGCTCGGGGAGGGCGCGGTCGGGGCCCTTGACCCGGACCGGGCGACAGGCTTCGCCCGGGCCTTCCTCGCCGGCCTCGACGTCGAGGACCGGGAGCTGCTCCGATCCTTCCTGCACCACCACGGTTCGCGGCTCAAGGTGGCCGCCGAGCTCGGTCTGCACCGCAACACCGTCCGAAGTCGGTTGGCGCGGATCGAGGCCGTCCTGGGTCGCAGCCTCGAGGACCCTCACGTCCGGGTGGATGCGTGGATCGCGCTGCAGGTGAGCGGCGACGAGCCGCCGACCCTCGGAGGGGTCGACGGCTCGTAGGCGAGTGCGGGGCGCGCGCAGCCGGCTCAGGCGAGGAGCGCCTCGCGGATTCCGGCCAGTCGCCGCTCCCGCTCCGCCCGCGCCTCGAGGGCCTGCTCCAGCGTCACCTCGACGAAGCGCAGCCTGGCATTCGGCGCCATCTGGCCGAACGTGTCCATGTCGGCGCTGATCACCGTGCCGACCATCATGTAGCCGCCGCCCGAGACTGCGTCTCGGTGCAGCACGATCGGCTCTTGTCCGGACGGCACCTGGATGGACCCGATCGGGTAGCAGGCGTCGACGATGTTCGAAGGGTCGTCGCCGGCGCCGAAGGGAGGCGTGCGCGGTACGAACTCGAGAGGCGACCCGCCCTTGAGCCGGTAGCCGATCCGGTCCGACTCCGAGCTGACCTGCCAGGTGTCGGAGAGGAACTGCTTCATCGAGTCCGAGGCAACCCGGTGGTCGTAGAGCCCCGGGAGCATCCGGACCTCGTACTCCTTGGCCAGCTGCACACGGTGCTGCTCCGGCAACGTACGGCCCACATCGGCGGCGCCCGTCGGGCTGCCCGCCTCCAGCACGTCACCCGCCTGCAAAGGACGGCCCTTGAGTCCTCCGAGGCTTCCGAGCGCATAGGTGGACCGGCTGCCCAGCGCCTCCGGTACGTCGAGGCCGCCGCTCACCGCGAGGTAGGCCCGGGCGCCGGCAGCTGCGAAGCCGAGGGCCAGCGTCTGTCCGGCGTCCACCTCGAGCACGGTGTCCATCGGCTGTTCCTCGCCGTCGATCTTCGGCTGCATCCGGGCGCCGGTGACCGCGACGAACGCCGGTTCGGTGAAGACGAGCTCTGGCCCCATGATCGCGCACTCCAGGACCGCCGCGGTCTCCTCGTTGCCGAGGAGCAGGTTCGCGGCCCGGAACGAGAGCTGGTCCATGGCGCCCGCCGGCGGAATGCCCAGGTGGTAGTTGCCCGTACGGCCCTGGTCCTGCACAGACGTAGCCAGGCCTGGCTTCTTGACCTCAATTGCCATGGAGTGCCTCCAAGATCTTGGTGGGGTAGCCCGCCGGGTCCGCCTCGAACTCCGGTAGTGAGAACTCCACCGGAGCACTGCGCAGGGTGTATTCGTTCCGCTCGACCTCAGCGAGGATGGCGTCGTACTCCTCGCGGTCGATCGGCCGGAACTTCACGATGTCTCCGGGCCGGAAGAAGATCATGAACTCCGACAGGTGATCGACCTTCTGCTCCGGGTCGTAGATCGGGACGGGCGTGATTCCGAACATCTGGTAGCCGCCCGCGCCGCGCACGGAGTAGATGCAGGAGAAGCACCCGCCGTACCCGACCGTCTGTTTCGGGGTCTCGGTGCGGGGCTTGAGGTACTTGGGCACCTGGATCTGCTTGTCCTGCTCCACCATCTGATACATGAATGGCAGCCCGGCCACGAAGCCCACCATGGAAACGAACCACGGGGTCCCCGAGTGGGCCGCGATGAACGCCTCGATGTCGGGGTAGCCGTTGATACGCGCTGCGTACTCGAGGTCGGTCGAGCTCGGGTCCTGGTGCCGCTCCCTGAACCGCATGAGCGTCTCGTGGGTCCAGGGGTCGTTGTAGAGCACCGGGATCTCGACGATGCGGGTGTCCAGGCGAGCGGCGTGCTCTCCGAGGTTGGCCTCGATCTCCTGGACGACCTCCTTGAGGTGGTCGACCTTGAGCCGGTCCGGGTCGAACCTCACCTGGAACGACGCGTTCGCCGGGCAGATCTCAGTCACCCCGTCGAGCTCGCGCGCCGCCAGCTCCTGTGTGATCAGGATGCTGCGGAAGAACGCGTCCAGCCTCATCGACTCTGACAGCTCGACGAAGAGGTGCTCGTCGCCTCCCAGGGTGTAGCGAGTCGACGTCATCATGCTCCTTCCTCTGACCGGCGCTCCAGCCAGGTCGTGTGGAACTCGTTGGACTGCACGTCCTCAGCCGCCAGCAGCGTCTGGAAGAACGGCAGCGTGGTCTTCGGGCCCTCCAGCCGGGTCTCGGCGAGCGCTCGTCCGAGCCGAGCCATGGCCAGCTCCCGGCTCTCCGCCCAGACGATCAGCTTGCCGATCAGGGAGTCGTAGTACGGCGGGATGGTGTAGCCGGGGTAGGCCATCGAGTCGACCCGGACGCCCGGGCCCTGCGCCCACCGCAGCTCGGAGATCGTGCCCGGCGCGGGGAGGAAGTTCCGGTCGGGGTCCTCGGAGTTGATGCGCACCTCGATCGCATGACCGCGGATCGCCACCTCCTCCTGCCGGTAGGGCAGTGGCTCGCCCTGCGCGACCTGGAGCATCGCGCGGATCAGGTCGACCCCACAGATCTCCTCGGTGATCGGGTGCTCCACCTGGATCCGGGTGTTCATCTCGATGAAGAAGAACTCCTCCGTGGCGGGGTCGTAGAGGAACTCGACCGTTCCAGCACCGCAGTAGCCGACCGATGCGGCGAGCTGCACTGCCGCCTCGCAGATCCTCGTCCGGACCTCGGGGCTGAGCACCGAAGCCGGCGCCTCCTCCCAGATCTTCTGGCGGCGACGCTGCAGTGAGCAGTCGCGTTCGAAGAAGTGCATCGCTTCGGTGCCGTCGCCCAGCACCTGCACCTCGATGTGCCGTGCGTTCTCGACCAGGCGCTCCAGGTAGACCCCGTTGTCGCCGAAGGCGGCCTCCGCCTCCTGCTGTGCGGCGGTGATGCCCTGGGCGAGCTCGGTCTCGTCGCGGGCGACCCGGATACCGCGACCGCCGCCGCCGGCGGTGGCCTTGATCAGCACCGGGTACCCGACCTCCTGTGCGGCGGCGGCACCCTGCTCGACGTCCTTGACCAGCCCGCCGCTGCCCGGCACGACCGGTACACCGGCGGCCTTCGCGGTCTCGATCGCGGCGGACTTGTCGCCCATCCGGGAGATGGTCGCGGCGCTCGGACCCACCCAGACCAAGCCGGCAGCCTCGACAGCCCCGGCGAAATCGGCGTTCTCCGACAGGAAGCCGTAGCCGGGGTGGATGCCGTCAGCGCCCACCTCCTTGGCCGCCGCGAGGATCGCCTCCTGGTTGAGGTAGCTCTTCTTCGCGTGCGCTCCACCGATGCGGACCGACTCGTCGGCGAGCATCACCGCCAACGAGGTCTCGTCGGCGTCGCTGTATGCCGCGATCGTGGTGATCCCGAGCTCGGACGCGGCACGGATGGTGCGTACCGCGATCTCGCCCCGGTTGATCACGAGCAACCGGTTGATGCGGGTCATGGGTTCATCCCTCCTCGACTCGGATGAGTACGTCCCCGACGTCGACCGGGTCCTCGGCCTCGACGCAGACTTCGACGACCTTCCCCGATACCTCGCTCACCACTGGGTTGAACATCTTCATGACCTCGATGAGGCCGACGGTGTCGCCCGCGCTCACCTGCCCGCCGACGGTGACGAACGGCTCGGTGGTCGGGGACTCGCGGGTGTAGAAGGTGCCGGGGATCTCGGCGGTGATGTCGCGGATCTCGCTCATGGCGATGCCTTTCTGGTCGGGTGGAGCCGGGCGATGGGTGCGGGGGAGCGGGTGGTGCCGGGTGCCGCCAGGCTGGCGGCCCGGACCTGCGCGGCGGTCACACCGCGGCAAGCTCTGGTTCGTCGGCGTCTGCGGCTGTCGTGGTGAACCAGCTGCGGCGCGCGACGCGAAGCATGGCGGCGTAGATGCCCGAGGACAGGAGGACGGTCACCAGCGGCGCGTAGCCCGCCGCCCCGGTGCCTGACAGGGTCATCAGCAGACCGGCGCCGGCGCCCGCGAACCAGGCGGTGAGGCCGGCCGGGTTGAACCGCGGAACCTCGTGGAAGTGGTAGTAGACCCGGTTGTCGAACATGCGCTCGTAGCGCTTCGAGAGGATGTGCGTCGTGGCGATGCCGACCCAGGCGGTCACGAAGATCCCCTGGTAGGTGAGCGCGTCGAGGATGTAGCTGAACACGTTGGTCGCGCGCATCATCACCAGCACCGCGGCGCCGACGACCAGCGCCCAGGCCCACTTCCGAAGACGGATCGAGAGCAGCTTCTCGAAGAACGCCTGCATGTTGACCGTGGCCAGGTAGAAGTTGGCGCTGTTGATGCGGGTCTGGGTGACCCAGATGAACACCAGGGCGATCAGGCCGCCGAGCACCGTGATCAGCTGGTCGACCACACCGGTCTCGGAGACGGTGGCGACCTTGCCGGAGGTGATCAGGAAGATCCCGACGAGGCCGTTGACCAGGAACGTCATCACGTAGAACGGCATCCCGAAGTTGATCCGGGAGTGGTAGCGGACGTCGCGCTGCCGGCCGAACCGGGCGTAGTCGAAGGTGAACATCATCAGCACCCAGACGCCCATGTAGGCGATGTAGGCGCTCACCCAGCCGTCCGTCGGCGCGCCGCCCTCGGGGGCGTAGGTCAGCCACGCGTTGCTGTAGCCGTACGTCGCGACGGTGGCGACCACCGCTGCGACCAGGCCGAGCAGGTAGAAGGGAAGGAGCAGGCCGTTGAGCTTGTCCAGAAAGTGCTGCACGCTGCCGAACACCAGCGGCACGCTGTAGGCCACGACCAGGATGCACGCTGTCCCGTAGCTGAGCCCGCCGACCACGTTCGTGGCGGCGACCGCGATGACCGAGCCCTCGAAGACCGCGTAGTAGATGGCGGTGAGGAAGAAGATCGCTGTCGCCAGTAGGGCTCCCGCCTTTCCGAAGAGCACGCGCGAGAAGAGCGAGACGCTCAGTCCGGTGCGCAGGGAGTAGCGGGACAGCACCCCGTTGATCAGGCCGTAGCTGATCACGGTCAGCACCATCGCGATGATCGTGTTCACCGTTCCGTAGGCCACGGCGAGAGTGGCTGCGAGGAAGATGTAGAAGAGCGCGCTGCACACCCCCCACCACGCCATCGTGAGCGAGAGCGCTCCGGTGCGCTGCTCCTCGGGGATGGCGTGGGTAGCGGTGTCCACGCCCTCATCGGTTGCTTTCACGGATCCGGCCATGGGATAGCTCCTCGGCGGGGGTTGGCAGGGGTCTGGAGTGGTTCGGGAGACGGCGCTGCGGTGACGCGGCTCAGTCGGGGGCGAAGGAGCGGACGGCGATGCCGGCGCCGTCCAGTGCGTCACGGGTGCGGCGCATCAGGTCGTAGGCGCCTCGGGTGTCGCTGTGGAGGCAGATCGAGTCGAAGGAGATCGGGATGGTCGTGCCGTCGACCGTCTCGACCGTTCCCTCGGTGCAGGCCTGCAGCACCTTCGCGGCGGTCTGGTCGGGGTCGAGCGCGCCGACGTCGCGGGTGAACACGATCTGGCCGTGGTCGCCGTAGTGGCGGTCGGCGTAGAACTCCCGGACGATCGGCTGTCCCGCCTTCTCGGCCACCTGGGCCAGGACGGAGCCGTCCATCACGAGCACCGGCAGGTCGGGGTCGACGGCCTGGAGCGCGTCGATCAGACCGACCGCGAACTCCTCGTCGCGGGCGGCGTGCATGTAGAGCGCGCCGTGCAGCTTGAAGTGCTGGAGGTCCACGCCGTGGTAGCGGGTGAACTCACGTACGGCGCCGAGCTGGTAGAGGCAGTCGTTGACGAGCTCACCGGCGGCAGCGTTGATGTGGCGCCTGCCGAAGCCGACGAGGTCCCGGAAGCCGGGGTGTACGCCGACCCCCACGCCGTGCTCCTTGGCGAGGCCGACGGTGCGGGCGATGGTGTTGGGATCGCCGGCGTGGAACCCCGCGCCGACGTTGATCGAGCTGACCAGCGGCATCAGCTGAGCGTCGATGTCGTCGCCGAACATCCAGGAGCCGAAGCCCTCGCTCATGTCGCAGTTGACGTCTACCCGAGTCATCAAGGTCATGGTCTTCCCTTCATTTCGTGATCTGAACCATAGGAAGGCGTAGACCTATAGACCAGTTCAATGCTTCGATATCCTGGTATCTCGAAAATCGATGACGTGACGGGTGTGGTCCAGGAGGGTGGAGTGAGCTTTACGCTTCGGCAGCTGCGTTACTTCCTCGCTGTCGCCGAGGCCGGCCAGGTCAGCGCAGCGGCCCGCGACCTCTATGTCTCACAATCCGCGGTCACCACAGCGATCCAGGAGGTCGAGCGAATCCTCGGGCAGTCGTTGTTCGTGCGGGAGCCCCGCGGCGTGAGCCTCACTGACACAGGCACGGCGTTCCTGCCCAAGGCCCGCGAGATCATCCGGATGGTCGACGAGGCGGCGACCATGGCCACCCCGAGCGACCAGTTCACAGGTCGGCTCCGGGTCGGGGTGACCTACACCGTGATGGCCTACTTCCTTCCCCAGCACATCCAGCGTCTGTCGGTGCTCTTCCCCCACCTCGACGTGTCCTGGCTGGAGATGAGCCGGACGGACGTGGAGACGAGGCTCGAGGCGGGAGAACTGGACTTCGGGCTGCTTCTCACCTCTAACCTCGAGAGCCCTGAGCTCACCGGCGAGACGTTCGTGCACTCACAACGGCGACTTTGGCTCGCACCGACCCACCCGCTGGCGCATCTGGACCGGGTGAGGCTCGCGGATGTCGCCGAGCACCCGTACGTTCTGCTGACCGTGGACGAGGCGGACCGGACCACTCGTCAGTACTGGGGTGACCTCGAGCCGCAGGTGTTCGTCGAGACGTCTTCGATCGAGGCTGTCCGCAGCATCGTCGCCAACGGCAACGGCGTGACGATCCTGTCCGACATGGTCTACCGCCCCTGGTCGCTCGAGGGGAAGCGGGTCGAGACCGTGGTCCTGGAGGATCCGGTTCCTGACATGCGCATCGGCTTGGCCTGGGGCCGGGAGGCGGTGTTCACCCGACCGATGAGCGTGCTGCACGGGTACTTCCACCGGCAGCTGGTCTCGCCGGAGTCCGCAGGGGCATCGGGCGGACTCTGAGGCTGAGCGGCTACTTGTCGATGTCCCCGACCACGAAGAACATCGAGCCTAGTATCGCGACCATGTCGGCGACGACGCAGCCGGTGAGCACCTCCGGCAGCACGGCGACGTTGTTGAACGACGCGCTCCGCAGCTTCATCCGCCACGGCGTCTTCTCACCTCGGGAGACCAGGTAGTAGCCGTTGATGCCGAGCGGGTTCTCCGTCCACGCGTACGTCGACCCCTCCGGTGCCTTGAGGATCTTGGGCAGGCGCACGTTGATGGGGCCGCGGTCGAGTGAGCGCAGCCGGTCGATGCAGGCCTCCGCGATGTCGAGGGAGACCTGCACCTGGTCGAGCAGGAGGCCGAACCGCGCGTAGCAGTCGCCGTGCGACCGGGTCGCGACCCGCATCACGCCGTCGGCGAGGAGCTCGTCGTAGGCGAGGTAGGGCTCGTCACGGCGCAGGTCGAAGTCGACGCCCGACGCGCGCGCGATCGGCCCGGAGACGCCGTAGGCGTCGACGAGCTCGCGCGAGAGGACCCCGACGTTCTGGGTGCGGGCCTGGAAGATCTCGTTGCCGAAGATGAGGTCCTCGATCTCGGGCATCCGTGACCGCACGGCCCGGACCGCGGCTGCACACCGGTCGAGCCAGCCCGCGGGGACGTCCTCCTTCAGGCCGCCGACGCGGTTGAACATGTAGTGCATCCGGCCGCCTGAGAGCTCCTCCATCACCTGCTGGATGGTCTCCCGCTCGCGGAAGGCGTAGAACATCGGCGTGATCGCGCCCAGCTCGATCGGGTAGGAGCCCATGAACATCAGGTGGTTGAGGACGCGGTTCAGCTCGGCGAGCAGGGTCCGCAGCCACACCGCCCGCGTCGGCACCTCCATGCCGAGCATCCGCTCCACCGCCAGGACGACGCCGAGCTCGTTGGAGAAGGCCGAGAGCCAGTCGTGCCGGTTGGCGAGCACGATGATCTGGCGGTAGTCGCGGACCTCGAACAGCTTCTCGACGCCGCGGTGCATGTAGCCGACGACCGGCTCGCAGCTCACGATCCGCTCGCCGTCGAGGGTGAGCCGCAGGCGGAGCACGCCGTGGGTCGCGGGGTGTTGCGGGCCGATGTTGAGGACCATGTCCTGGGTGGCCATGCCCGGGCCACCGCCGCGCTCGTAGCCGCCGAAGCCGGCCGCTCCCGCGCCCATTCCGACGGTGATCTGCTCGTGCTCGTGACCGGTCACGGGCCCCATCGTGGCACGGGTCGCGCCGCGGAGCGGAGCGGCAGGCTCAGCCGACCCGCAGGAAGTCCTGGGTGGCGTACCAGCGGCCACCGGCGCTGTCGTAGGCCACGGCCACCCCGAGCCGGTCCAGGTCGGGGTCCAAGATGTTGGCCCGGTGGCTCGGGGAGTCCATCCAGGCCTTGAGGACGGTGCTCGCGTCCAGGTCACGGCCCGCGAAGGTCGCGACGTTCTCCGCCGCGCCCGAGCCGCCGCACCGGTCGCTCAGTGCCGACAGGCTGGCGTGCGCCAGCGTGCCGGTCTCGACCATCCAGGCGGTGTGGCGCTCGGCGAAGCCGGTGGCGCAGGAGGACTCCTCGAGTGGCGGGAGCCCACGGTTGGCGCGGCGCCGGTTGGTCGCCCTGAAGATCGCCGCTTGGAGCTCGGCGAGCTCCGTTTCCGTGACCGTGCTCGTGGAAAGGGCCTCCCCGGCCGGCGTCGCCTCCTCAGTCGACGCCGGCTGGGAAGTCCGAGTCCGCCGGCCCACGGCCAGCAGACTCACGTGCCAGCGGCTCGAGGGATCGGTGAGGGCGCCGATCCCGATCCAGCGGACACGTCGGTCCAGGAGCGTCGAGCGCGACGCACGCCTGCTCAGCCAGCCACGCACCAGCGCCCGCGGCGCCTTGTAGGTGATGGCGGACCGGTTCAGGCGCAGCGGCCTGCTGCACTCCTGGGCCATGGTGGGGGAGGTGACTCGGGTGAGCTGGTGGGTGCGTCGCATGAGGCGAGCTCGTGCCTCAGCGAGGCGGTCGGGGCAGGGCACCACCCGCAACGGCGCGATGCCTCTGGCGGCACGGGCCTTGTTGATCTTGGCGATGACGGCACGCTCGTACTTCGCGCCGGCATCGGTCCCGGCCGTTGCGGGTGAGCTGCCCACGGTCGTGATGACGGCTGCGAGCATCGTCAGGACGGTCGCCGCAACCGTCGCGCGCCCTGCGCGCCGGCTCCGAGCATTCGTCGTATTCGCGTCGATCACGGCAATCCCCCGTTTCGTGACTCGATGAGGATTGCGTGATCGGGCTACCCAAGTCTGGGGATATCGAACGAATCGACCGATGGGACCGTGATGTGAACCGATCGTCCACGTCGACCCCACCCGTCCGGGTCATGGGGCCAGCGTCGCCGCAGGGTCCGTGGCTAGCCTGGTCGGGTGGACGACCTCTTCGCGCCTCCTGACAACGCGTGGCGACCGGTGTCGCCCCAGCTGCGCCGGATGCGCCGCACGCTTCTCGCCGCCCTCATCGCAGTGGCTCTCGTGGCTCTCTCCGTGGTGACGGCCGCGTTCGACATGCCCTTGACCTGGGCGTCCGCCCTGGCCGTCGTACTCCTGGCCTCGTTCGGCTTCGGATGGCTGGTGATCGGCCGCAACGCCAAGAGATGGGGGTACGCCGAGCGCGACGAGGATCTCTTCATCAAGCACGGCGCGCTGTTCCGGGAGCTGATCGCCGTGCCGTACGGGCGGATGCAGTTCGTGGACATCACGGCCGGCCCGATCGAGCAGCTCTACGGGATCGCGACCGTGCGGCTGCACACCGCGAGCCCGCACACCAACGCCCGGATTCCCGGGCTTCCGGCCGAGGAGGCCGCGTGGCTTCGAGACCGGCTCACCGATCTCGGTGAGTCCCAGGCGGCCGGCCTGTGACCGACCGACCGCCCCAGCGGCTCTCGCCGTTGACCCCGATCGTCCGGGGCTTCATCGTGCAGGTCGCCGCGGCCTGGACGATCCTGCGCGACGTGACGCGCGGCGAGATCGGGCCGACGGCCACTCTCTTCGGACTTCTCCTGATCGCCGGTGGCATCTACGGCGGGGCGGCATGGCTCCGCACGAAGTTCTGGATCGAGGCCGACGAGCTGCGCGTCGACACCGGAGTGATCAGCCGTCAGTCGCGGCGGATCCGGATCGACCGGCTGCAGGGCGTCGACATCGTCCAGCCGTTCGTCGCCCGCATGTTCGGACTCGCCGAGCTGCGCGTTGATGTGGCGGGGGGTGGTGCCCGTGAGGGCTCGCTGGCCTATCTCTCGCTCAGCGAGGCGCGACGTCTCAAGGATCTCCTGCTGGACCGTCGAGACGAGCTGGGCGCCCAGGCGCAGGCACAGGCGTCCGTCGGCGAGCCCGCCGCTGCCGGGGAGGCCCCCGGTCCGATGCCGGATGCGGCTGAGACGTCCACGCCCGTCGGTCCCACCACCCGCGGGCGCGGTTACGAGCGGACGATCGCGAAGGTCGACGTCTCGACGCTCGTGCTCTCCATCCTGCTCTCGGGAGAGACGATCACGCTGGTGCTGGTCACGCTCGGCCTGGCTGTCGGCCTCGCGGTCAGCGGCGAGTGGCTCAGCATCTCGATGTTGCCCATCCTGCTCGGCTTCGGCATCGCGCTCTTCCGGCGCTTCTCGTCGAACTACGGTTTCGCGGTCGCCGAGACCGCGGCCGGGATGCAGGTACGCCGCGGGCTGTTCGACGTCAGCGCCCAGACGATCGCGCTGTCCCGCGTGCAGGGCGTCGTGATCACCGAACCGTGGCTGTGGCGCAGGCTCGGCTGGGCGAAGCTCGACGTCTCCATCGCCGGGTACGGTTCCGGGGCGGACGCCGACGGACCGGCCCCCTCGACGGTTCTGCCCGTCGGCGACCTGGCTGTCGTGCAGGACCTCGCCCGTCACGTCCTCCGGGGGCTCGACCCGGAGGCCGTGCAGCTACGCCCCGTCCCGCGACGTGCGCGGTGGCTCGACCCGGTCGGGTACCGGTTCATCGGCGTGGGCACCGACGAGCACCTCGTCGTCTCCCGCGAGGGCCGGTTCGGCCGCCGTACCCATGTGGCGCCTCAGGTGCGGGTCCAGTCGCTCCGGATCAGCCAGGGGCCGCTGCAGCGCAAGCTCGGCCTGGCTGACGTGCACGTCGACAGCCCGCCCGGACCGGCGACGGTGAGGGCGCGCCACCGTGACGCGGCGGAGGCTCGCCGGCTCTTCG
>DATICF010000018.1:0-3325 GCA_035456965.1 Nocardioidaceae bacterium | reverse complement strand
ACCTGCTCAGGGGTATAGGCCCGCCGCTCGCGCTCTTTGCGGGCGACCACGACGCCGGTCGCGACCACGCCACCCATTCCGGCCAGACCGAGAAGCTTCCACCACGTCGCCGCGCGCATGCCGCCGACCCTAACCGAGATGCGGCACGATGAACCGCGTGACTGAACTGCCCGCCGGGATCATCTCCGTCGACGAGGCCGCCCGCGTCACGCGCACCGGCGACCTCTGGCTGTTCCGCGGCCGCTCGGCCGCCGACCGCGCGATCCGGACGCTGACCAACGCACCGGTCAACCACGTCGGCATGGCCGTCGTCGTCGACGACCTGCCACCGCTGATGTGGCACGCCGAGCTCGGAAAGTCGCTCGTCGACCACTGGTCCGGTGGTCACCACCGCGGCGTGCAGTTGCACGACCTCGGCGACGCGGTGACCCGGTGGCGCGAGACGTACGGTCAGGCGGCGTGGTTGCGCCAGCTCAGCCCGGAGGCGGGCCGGATCCAGGAGGACGCCGCCCTGCGCGCGATCGCGCGCCTCGACGGAGTGTCCTTCCCCAGCACAGCCCGCCTTGCAGCCCGGTGGCTGGCCGGACGCGACGCCTACCAGCCGCGCCGCAAGCGAGGTCACCGTGTCCGTCCGGAGGCGGCGTTCTGCGCCGAAACCATCGCGCTGACTCTGCAGGACATGGGAGTCGTCGAGGACGGATGGAAACCGTCGTGGTTCGACCCGGGCACTTTTTGGAGCGGTGAGTTCCTGCCGCTGCTTCCGGGCTGGTCCTACGGCGCTGAGATCCAGGTTGGCCCACTCCCGCTGGCGACCGCGAAGGTCCCTAGCGCCCGAAGGCGCTGGCGCCAATGACAGTGCGGTGTGTGAACTTGTCCGTGCGCGGCGCAGAAGCCCTGTTGCGAAGCCTCGGGAAGGGTCTTGCCGCCGTGACGCGCTGGCCCGCGACTGACCAGGGGGACGAGTCAGGCGTGCTGGCCACCGCTCGACAGGCCTCCTCCCCCGCCTGCGACTAGGACGCAGGCAGCCCTCGCACCCTCGCGAGGAGCCGCGTCTTCTCGTCGGGAGTCAGCGGCACCTCCAGGGTGTCCAACCATTCCTCGAGCTCGCCTTCGCGCAGCGGCCGGTGATGGGTCGGCGCACCAGGGATACGGACGGTGACCGCGTCGTGAGTCACGGTTACGTGACGGCCGGGCAGGTGCTTGGTGAGCATCAGGCCGGTCGTGAAGTGTGAACCCGGATAGGTGCTGGTGTAGTGGTGCCCGATCACGACGTCGACCGGCTTCACCTCGAGTTCGTCGGTGGTGTGGGCGATCTCCCAGCCGTCCTCGCGCCGACGGAGGAGCGCCCAGTCGCCCGCTTCCGTGCGACGCAGTCGGTAGCGCCAGCCCGGAAGGTAGTCGTCCTCCGCCCCATCGTTCATCGCAATGGGTCGCAGCAAGCTCATGCCGAAGCCGGGGTCGCAGAGGAGCCGCACGCCCTCGAGCACCACCTCGACCACCATGTGCGTGCGTCCCTGCTGCGTGCCCAACTCGGGATCGCCGACCCGGCTCAGGTGACGCCGAACGTGGTAACCGAGCCGCTCCAGGGCAGCCGCAACGATCGTGGAGTGCTCGAAGCAGTAGCCGCCCCGCCCCCGGGTGACGAACTTCCGCTGAATGTCCTCGAGCGAAACGCCAGGGTGCCGACCGAGCAGCACGTCGATGTTGTCGAACGTGAATGCGCGCACGTGTGCCTCGTGCAGTTCGGCCAGCGCCGCCCTGCTTGGCTCGCGCGCCGGGACCCCCACCCGCTTCAGGTAGCCCCCGAGGTCCAGCCGGTCGATCTGCCAAGGGTGCATCGACATGCGCCCAGTCAACCGCACCACTGTCGAATGCACTGACCGGATCGACCAGGTGCGAGTCCTTCGCGACGTCAAGCAGTCCGATAGCGCCGGATTCAGGTAGTGCGAGTCTGGTATTGCGGGGCAACCGGTCGTGCGGTAGGTCTGGATCACCAGGCCCTTGGGGGGTGGACTGCAAGTCGACGAGCTCGAGCCCTATGTCCGGTCCCTTGGCGGGGAAGAGTCGCCTTCCCTGGCCGACGACCACGGGGTAGGTGAGCAGGACCATCTGGTCGACCAGCCTGTGGTCCAGCAGCCAGCGGATCGGGGTGCCGCTGCCCCAGACCTGCAGCTCACCGCCCGGCCCGGCTCGCAGCTCGCCGATGGCGGCCGCGATGTCACCGGACAGGATGGTCGTGTGCGCCCATTGCGGGTCTCTGAGCGTGGTCGAGGCGACGTACTTGTGTCGCGAGTTCAACGCGTCTCCGACGGGATTTCCCGGATCCATACCCGCGCCCCAGGAGCCGGCAAAGATCTCGTAGGTCTGACGACCCAATAGGAACGCGTCGGCGCGCTGGAACGTCTGGCTGACAAACGTCGACGCGATGTCGTCGAGCAGGGGCGGACCCCATCCGAATCGTTCGAATCCGTTGCTGCCGTCCTGTCTCGGACCACCGCCTTCGCGCCGGGTCCCAACGTCGATCCGTCGATGTCCCTGCGTCACTCCGTCGAGGGAGACCGAGGTGAGTGACACCGCCGCGTGGTTTCAGGCAGCTGTTCACACAGGCTCGGGCCACCCTGCGCACGATCAGCTCCCTCGGCCACCTTGAACGCCAGCTGGCTTCCTCGGGTCACCTGTGGGCGCATCGGCTGGACTCAGTCATGCAGCTGGGGCCTGTAGATCAGCTCCAGGGTGTTGCCGTCGAGCGTCCGGCTCTCGATCAGCTCGAGGTCGAAGTCGGCCGCGCCCCGGAAGATTGGATCCAGTCCGGTCTGACCGGTGATCACCGGGAAGATGGTCACCTGGACCCGGTCGACGAGACCCGCGGCCATCAGCGCCCGGTTCATCGACAGACTGCCGTGCGAGCGCAACGGTACCTCGGACTCCTCCTTGAGCCGGGCGACCACGTCGACCGCGTCACCGCTCGCGACGGTCGCGTCCGGCCAGTCGAGGGGCCCTTGAAGTGTGGTCGAGACCACGGTCGCCGGCAGGTTCCTCATCCGCGTGACCCACGGGTCACGTACCTCGGGCTCCGGCGAGCTCGAGGCCAGTATCTGCACGAATGCCCGATACGTGTTGGCCCCGAACACCATCCGCTGATCCTCGCCGTACACAGCAAGGCGGTGTTCGAGGAGCTCGGGGCCCTGCTTGCCCCAGTAGCCAGTCCAGTTGCCACTGGCGGCGCCGTACCCGTCGAGGCTGGAGAACACGTCGAAGGTGTAGGTAGTGGTCATGATGCGCTCCTGGACATCGGTGGTGCCGCCCTCGCGGGGAACCTCTCATC
>DATICF010000017.1:0-18175 GCA_035456965.1 Nocardioidaceae bacterium | reverse complement strand
TTCGCCGACGTCGTACCGCCCGCCCTCGCCCGGGCCCGCCGCTGAGACCCGACCGGGGCAAAAAGATGACCGGAGAAGCGCTTGAACGCTTCTCCGGCCGAAACCCCGTCGCACCCACGAGGTGATATCACCCTAGGAGGGGCACCGAGGACGGTCAATGGTCCGAACGGGCCACTTGGTGCGACTTCGGTCCTGTGGCAGTCGCCTTGCACTCCCTGGGGTCGAGTGCTAAACATGCATTAGCACTCTCGCCATGAGAGTGACAGCACCTGGATCCGGGGAGACGAGGTCCACCAGCGCCGGCGGGAAGGGTTCGCCGGGTCAGCCGGACCGGCCGTCGCGGGCGTCGTCCTCGGACCTGCCAGCTTCCAGCGTGAGGAACCGCAGGAGTTATGCCGAAGCTCATTTCGTTCAACGAAGAGGCCCGCCGTGGTCTCGAGCGTGGGATGAACACGCTCGCCGACGCGGTCAAGGTGACCCTCGGCCCCAAGGGGCGCAACGTCGTCCTGGAGAAGAAGTGGGGCGCTCCCACGATCACCAACGACGGTGTCTCGATCGCCAAGGAGATCGAGCTCGAGGACCCCTACGAGAAGATCGGCGCCGAGCTGGTCAAGGAGGTCGCGAAGAAGACCGACGACGTCGCCGGTGACGGCACGACGACGGCCACCGTCCTCGCCCAGGCGATGGTGCGCGAGGGTCTGCGCAACGTCGCGGCCGGCGCCAACCCGATGGAGCTCAAGCGCGGCATCGAGCACGCGGTCACCGCGATCAGCGAGCAGCTGTCGAGCATGGCCAAGGACGTCGAGACCAAGGAGCAGATCGCGTCAACCGCGTCCATCTCCGCAGGTGGCGACACCGAGGTCGGCGAGATGATCGCTGAGGCCATGGACAAGGTCGGCAAGGAAGGCGTCATCACCGTCGAGGAGAGCAACACCTTCGGGCTCGACCTCGAGCTCACCGAGGGCATGCGCTTCGACAAGGGCTACATCTCGGCGTACTTCGTGACCGACGCCGAGCGCATGGAGACCGTTCTCGAGGACCCCTACATCCTCATCGCGAACCAGAAGGTCTCCAACGTCAAGGACATGCTGCCTCTCCTCGAGAAGGTCATGCAGTCCGGCAAGCCGCTGCTGATCCTCGCCGAGGACGTCGACGGCGAGGCGCTGTCCACGCTGGTTGTCAACAAGATCCGCGGCACCTTCAAGTCCGTGGCCGTCAAGGCTCCGGGCTTCGGTGACCGCCGCAAGGCCATGCTCCAGGACATCGCGATCCTGACCGGTGGCCAGGTCATCTCCGAGGAGGTCGGCCTCAAGCTCGAGACGACCGGTGTCGAGCTGCTCGGCCAGGCTCGCAAGGTCGTCGTCACCAAGGACGAGACCACCATCGTCGAGGGCTCGGGTGACGCGGACCAGATCGCCGGCCGCGTGAACCAGATCCGCGCCGAGATCGAGAACAGCGACTCCGACTACGACCGCGAGAAGCTGCAGGAGCGCCTGGCCAAGCTGGCCGGCGGTGTTGCGGTCATCAAGGTCGGCGCGGCCACCGAGGTCGAGCTGAAGGAGCGCAAGCACCGCATCGAGGACGCCGTCCGCAACGCGAAGGCGGCCGTCGAGGAGGGCATCCTGCCCGGCGGTGGTGTCGCGCTCGTCCAGGCGACCAACCGTGCGTTCGAGAAGCTCGAGCTGGAGGGTGACGAGGCCACCGGCGCCGCGATCGTCCGCTTCGCCACCGAGGCCCCGCTCAAGCAGATCGCGATCAACGCTGGTCTCGAGGGCGGCGTCGTGGCCGAGAAGGTGCGCAACCTCGACGCCGGCTTCGGCCTCAACGCAGCCACCGGCGAGTACGTCGACATGGTCGCCGAGGGCATCCTCGACCCGGCCAAGGTCACCCGCTCGGCGCTGCAGAACGCCGCGTCGATCGCCGCGCTGTTCCTCACCACCGAGGCCGTCATCGCCGACAAGCCTGAGAAGGCCCCGGCCATGCCGGGCGGCGGCGACATGGGCGGCATGGGCGGCATGGACTTCTGAGTCCGCCGCCGGTTCGCCGGCACCGCACCACCTGCGAAGGGCCCCGGGTTCGTCCCGGGGCCCTTCCGCATGTCGGGTGACTCCTACCGGACACCGCGTGGGCGGAACTGCACGCTGATCCGCGGGCCGACCGGCTTCGAGGTCTTGGGGACAGCGTGCTCCCAGGTGCGCTGGCAGGAGCCGCCCATGACGAGCAGGTCCCCGTGACCGAGCGCGAACGAGATCGTCCCGGCGCCGGAGCCACTCCCGCCAGGTGCCCGTCGCGGACGCAGTAGCAACCGGCGCGCCTCGCCGAAGGAGACGATCGCGACCATGGTGTCCTCGGTGCGGCTGCGGCCGATCGTGTCCCCGTGCCAGGCGACACTGTCGCGTCCGTCGCGGTAGTAGCACATGCCCGCGGTCGTGAACGGTTCGCCGAGCTCTCCGGCGTAGTGCGCGCTCAACCGGTCGCGAGCGTTCTCGAGCAAGGGGTCGGGCAGGGGGTCCCCGGCGTCGTAGAACTTCAGCAGGCGGGGTACGTCGACCACCCGGTCGTACATCTGGCGCCGCTCGGCGTACCACGGCACGTCGCGGACGAGGCGCACGAACAGCTCGTCGGCGCCGGTCACCCAGCCGGGACGCACATCGACCCAGGCGCTCTTGCCGAGCTCGGTCCGTCGCAGCGTGTCTCCGAGTGGGCTGAGCACGGGGACTCCGGTCGGAGCGGACACGACGTCGTCGAAGAGCGAGGCCTGGAAGTCCACCGTCATGGCAGGAGCCTACGACCGTTCGAACAGATGTTCTACTGGTTCAGGTCACGGAAGGTAGTAGACGCCGCCGTCGGGGGAACGCACGAGCAGCCGGTGGTCGACGAGGTACCGCCGCAGGGTGGCAGGGTCGTCGGTGAACGCGCGCAGCCGCTCGTTCAGCTCGGGCTCCCCGAGCCCTTCGTCATTGCCTATCGCCTCGGAGACGACGTGCTCGAGCAGGGCGCGCCGGTCAGCAATGCGACGGGGGTACACAGCGATGCGCCCGTCGACCATCCAGCGCGACAGCCGCCGCTGATCATCTTCGTCGGAAGTCACCCTCCCACTTTGTGACAGACCGGGCCGAAGCGGAAACGTGTTTTACCTTCGCACGCGACAGACAACGTCGGATGTCGTAGTGTCGGGCGCGGTTGGGGGATGCCACCGCCGGTTCGGCGGGACGTCGGGCGTTGCCTCGACACGGCACCGCCGGCCGTCGTTCGAAGAACCCGGCGGGAGCGCACTCCCACCGGTATCGGGCTAAGGTGAGAGCGGGGGAGATGGGGAGTCGGTGATGGGAGACCTGATCACGCCTGATCGATCCCGCCAACCTGTGCTCAAGCATGTGCAGGTCCGGGAGTACGTTCGCGGGCTGATCGATGACGCTGAGCCTGGCAGTCCGGCGCCGTCCGAGAGAGAGCTCGTGCAGCGTTTCGGGGTCGCCCGGATGACCGTTCGCCAAGCGCTCGACGCCTTGGTCACCGAGGGCCTGCTCGAGCGGGTGCCCGGCCGTGGCACGTTCGTGGCCCGGTCGAAGATCGACGTGCAGATCAGGCTTTCGAGCTACACCGAGGAGATGGCGCGCCGCGGAATGACGCCGTCATCCCAGACCCTCCTGGCTCGGATGGAGTCAGCAGGACCCGGTGTCGCTCGCGCGCTGGAGATCACCGAGGGCGACAAGGTCGTGCACTGGCAGCGAATCCGCTTCGCGGACAGCGTGCCGATGTGCATCGAGAACGCCTACATGGCCGACAGCATCGTCCCGGAGTTCCTCGACGCACCCCTGCCGGAGAGCCTGTACGCCGAGTTCAAGCGGCGCGACCTGCTGCCCACCTGGGGCGAGGACTCGGTCGACGCCGACCTGGCACGCCCCGACGAGGCCGAGCTGCTGGGCATCGAGCCGGGCAAGCCTGTCCTGCGCATCGCCCGCCGCGCCTTCGCCGGCAACATCGCCGTCGAAGTCTCCCGGTCCACCTACCGCGCCGACCGCTACACCCTGTGGGTCCCGGTCTGCCGGCCCAACAAGCCCGTCCGCCGCTGACGCCCCGGTACGTGTCCAGGGTCCTCGGTCTGCTTCTCGCCGCTGGTGCGGGTCGGCGCATGGGGACCCCCAAGGCCCTGCTGCACGACGAGCAGGGCCATTCGTTTCTCCAGCGGTCGGTCGCCGCTCTTCGTGACGGCGGCTGCGAAGACGTCCTGGTCGTGCTCGGGGCCGAGGCCGAGCGGGCACGATCCCTCCTCGACGAGACCGTGTCGGTCGTGGTAGCCGACGACTGGGCCGAGGGGATGGGGGCCTCGCTGAGGGCAGGCCTCACCGCCGCCTCTGACACGGACGCCTCGTGCGCCGTCATCTCGCTCGTCGACCTGCCCGACGTGGACGGGCCCGTCGTGAGCAGGGTCCTCGACCGGGTCGCTCCCGGCCGCGAGGCGCTGGGGCGTGCGGCGTACGACGGGGTGCCCGGTCATCCCGTGCTGATCGGACGCGACCACTGGGCAGGGGTGGTCGCCACCGCTAAAGGCGACCGCGGTGCCCGGGACTACCTGCGCGAGCATCCTCCGCTGGAGGTCGAGTGCGGCGACCTCGCGACGGGTCGGGACGTGGACACGCCCCACGCGTTGCGCGAAGGCTTGCCTCGTGGGTGATGCTGGGGGCATGGACCCCGCGACGATCACCTCGTCGGCCGACCTCGCCGAGCGCCTGGGCGCCACCGGCTACCTGTGTGACGAGGCGCTGGCCACGATCGGCTTCCTGGCGGTCTCGATGCAGCGTCCGCTGCTGCTCGAGGGTGAACCCGGCACGGGCAAGACGGCGCTCGCCGAGGCTCTCGCGGAGGCCTTGGGCGTGCCGCTGATCCGCCTGCAGTGCTACGAGGGGATCGATGCGACCCAGGCGCTCTACGACTGGGACTTCCCCCGACAGATCCTGCACCTGCGTGCACTCGAGGCGGCCGGCGGCGGCACGGTGGTCGACGCGGACAAGGCCGAGCAGTCGCTCTTCGACGAGCGGTTCCTGCTCGCCCGCCCGATCCTTCGCGCGCTCCGGGAAAGTCCTGCGGTCCTGCTCGTCGACGAGGTCGACCGGGCCGACGACGAGTTCGAGGCGTTCCTGCTCGAGGTGCTGTCGACGTACCAGGTGAGCATCCCCGAGCTCGGCACCGTTCGAGCGGCGACCCCGCCGATCGTCGTGCTGACCTCCAACCGCACCCGCGAGATCCACGACGCCCTGAAGCGGCGCTGCCTCTACCACTGGATCGAGCATCCCGGGCTCGAGCGTGAGGTGGCGATCGTGCGCACTCGCGCGCCCGAGGTCTCCGAGGCGCTCACGCGGCAGGTCGTGACGCTGGTGCAGCAGCTGCGCTCCCGATCGGACCTGGTGAAGCCGCCGGGGGTCGCGGAGACCCTCGACTGGGCCCGCGCCCTGGAGCGGCTGGGCACCAGGGACCTCGACGTCGAGACCGCCGCGACCACCCTCGGCACGGTCGTGAAGTACCGCGAGGACGCCGAGCGGGTCCGGGCTGCCCTGGACCGGATGCTAGCGGGCTGAGGTCATGGTGGCCTCCCTCGGCACGGAGTGGCGGCAGGCGCCCGAGGAGCTGCTGCTCGGCTTCACGCGTGCTTTGCGCGCCGCCGGTGTGCCGGTCTCGTCCGACCGTGCGCAGGGCTTCCTGCGGGCAGCCTCCGTCGTCGGCATGGACGACCGTCGAGCGACCTACTGGGCCGGTCGCGCGACGCTGTGCTCGGGACCGGAGGACCTCGAGAGGTACGACCAGATCTTCGAGTCGTGGTTCCTCTCCGAGGAGACCCGTTCGCGCAGCGGGCAGCGACCCGAGCGTCCGCCCGTTCGGGAGGTCGAGTTCGCGGAGCGTCAGGGGGAGGGGGAGCCGGCGGAGGACGACACGGACGAGCTGCGGGCCCTCGCCGCGGAGACCGAGATCCTGCGTCACCGCGACGTTGCGCAGATGGACGCGGCTGAGAAGGCCAGGCTTCAGGGGCTGTTCTCCGCGCTGCGGCCTCGCGCACCTCGACGTAACGCCCAGAGGCGGAGCCCCTGGCATCGCGGCGACGTGGACGCCGCGCGCACGCAGCGACTGATGCTGGCGCGCATGGGTGAGCCGGCCGAGATCGCCTGGCGGCGGCGCGGGCAGCGCTCACGCAGGGTGGTGCTGCTGGTGGACGTGTCGGGGTCGATGAGCCCGTACGCCGACGCGCTGCTCAGGCTCGCGCACACGTTCGTGCAGGTGGTGCCCCGAGCGGCGGCACGAACGGCGGGTGGTCCGACAGAGGGGGTCGAGGTGTTCACGGTCGGCACCCGGCTGACCCATCTGACCCGGGCGATGAGGCTGCGCGACCCGGAGCGCGCGATCGTCGCGGCGTCGAGGACCGTCCCCGACTGGTCCGGTGGCACCCGCCTGGGGGAGACCCTGAAGGCGTTCCTCGACCAGTGGGGGCAGCGTGGCCTGGCGAGAGGGGCGGTGGTGGTGCTGTTCAGCGACGGGTGGGAGCGTGGTGACGCGGCGCTGCTCGGAGAGCAGATGATGCGGCTGCAGCGGCTGGCGCACCGGGTCATCTGGGCCAACCCGCACCGCGGCAAGGAGGGCTATCTGCCCGTTCAGCAGGGAATCGTGGCGGCCCTGCCGTACGTTGACGATTTCGTGGCCGGTCATTCGATGGCCACGTTCGAGGACCTGATCGAGGTGGTCGCCCATGCGTGAGGTGATGGCGGATCTGCTGCGCTGGTGGGAGGCCGGCGAGACCGTCGGCATGGGCACGGTGGTGGCGACCTTCCGGTCAGCCCCTCGCCCCCCTGGCGCGTCGATGCTCGTGGGGCCTGACGGCCAGGCCGTCGGCTCGGTGTCCGGCGGCTGTGTCGAGGGCGCTGTCTACGAGCTCGCGGAACAGGTCGTGGCGTCCGGCGACTCGGTGCTCGAGAGGTACGGCGTCAGTGACGACGAGGCGTTCGCGGTCGGCCTGACCTGCGGCGGGATCCTCGACGTGTACGTCGAGAAGGTGGACCGGCAGACCTTCCCCGAGCTCGGCGACATCGCCAGGGACCTCGAGCAGGGCAGCCCCGTGGCCGTGGCCACCGTCGTGGAGCACACGGACCCGGCGTGGATCGGACGCCGTCTCGTGGTCCGGCCGGGGGACGACGGGGCGCATCGCCTGGGCAGCCTCGGCAGCGAACGCGCCGACGACGCGGTGACCGACGACGTGATCGGCCTGCTCGCCTCGGGACACCACGCGACCTTGACCTACGGCCCCGACGGCGAACGCCGAGGTGAGGGGATGCGTGTCTTCGTGTGGGCGTTCGCGCCCCCGCCGCGGATGCTCGTGTTCGGTGCGATCGACTTCGCGGCCGCTGTCGCACGGATCGGCAGCTTCCTCGGCTACAACGTCACCGTGTGCGACGCCCGGCCCGTCTTCGCGACCGCCTCGCGGTTCCCCTCCGCCGACGAGGTGGTCGTCGAGTGGCCGCATCGGTACCTCCAGGCCGAGGCCGAGGCGGGTCGCATCGACGGACGCACGGTGTTGTGCGTGCTCACCCACGACCCGAAGTTCGACGTACCCCTGCTCAAGGTTGCGCTGCGCCTTCCCGAGGTCGGCTACGTCGGGGCCATGGGCTCGCGGCGCACCCACGACGACCGGCAGGCCAGGCTGAAGGAGGCCGGCATGACCGACGACGAGCTGGCCCGGCTTGCCTCGCCGATCGGGTTGGACCTCGGTGCGCGGACTCCGGAGGAGACCGCGGTCAGCATCGCGGCGGAGATCATCGCGCTGCGCTGGGGCGGGCAGGGCGGCCGACTCGCCGACGAGAAGGGGCGAATCCACCACGGCGTCACACACTGATCCGGTTGGATCGCCTCGATAGCCCGACGTGACCCTTGTCACATGAAGATAAGTTCGTAACGATCGACTCTCGTCCACCCACTCAACGGGAGTTGCCCATGACCCGTATCAGCGTCAAGGTCGACGGGGTCGCGTACTCCGACGAGGTCGAGCCCCGAATGCTCCTCGTCCATTACCTGCGCGAACGCCTCGGCAAGACCGGCACCGTCGTCGGCTGCGACACCAGCAACTGCGGAGCCTGCACCGTCCACCTCGACGGCTCGAGCGTGAAGTCCTGCAACATGCTCGCCGTCCAGGCGGACGGCCACGAGGTCACCACGATCGAGGGCGTCGCCCAGAACGGTGAGCTGCACGCGGTGCAGCGCGCCTTCCACGAGTGCCACGCCCTCCAGTGCGGCTACTGCACGCCGGGGATGATCATGCAGTCGATCGACCTGCTCAACGAGAACCCCGATCCCTCCGAGGAGGAGATCCGCCTCGGTCTCGAGGGGAACCTGTGCCGGTGCACCGGCTACCACAACATCGTGAAGGCCGTGCAGCAAGCAGCTTCCGAGGGGAAGGGGTCGGCGTCATGACCGTCACCGAGAACCGTGTCGACAGCCCGGAGATCGGCAAGGCGCGCACCCGCAAGGAGGACGCCCGCCTCATCACGGGCCGCACGCGCTGGACCGACAACATCCTGCTCCCCGGGATGCTCCACCTCGCCATGGTGCGCAGCCCGTTCGCTCACGCCCGGATCACCTCGATCGACACGAGCGCCGCCAAGGCGGCGCCGAACGTGGTCACGGTGATCACCGGCGCCGACGTGGCCGACGAGCAGGGGAGCCTCCCCAACGTCTGGCCGCTCTCGGCCAACCAGAAGACGCCGCCGCACCCCTCGATCGCGGTCGACCGGGTAACCTTCGCCGGCGAGGTCGTCGCGGTCGTCGTCGCCCGCTCGGCCGCCGAGGCGCGCGACGCCGCCGAGCTCGTGGACGTGGACTACGAGGAGCTGCCCGCGGTGCTCGATCTGAAGGAGGCCGCGAAGGACGAGGTGCTCGTCCACCCGGACCTCGGCACGAACATCGCCGACGTCTGGCAGCTCGACTCGGCTGCCGCCGGCAGCGGCACGTCGGTGGAGGACGAGATCGCCGAGGCCCGTGAGAACGGAATCGTCCTGGAGCGGGAGTACCGCCAGCAGCGCCTGATCCCGGCGTTCATGGAGCCCCGCTCGTTCGTCTGCGACCCGACCGGCGAGCAGGTGACGCTGTGGTCGTCCACGCAGATCCCGCACATCGTGAAGTTCTTCACCTCCGTCATCCTGGGCATCCCCGAGAGCAAGATGCGGGTCATCGCCCCGGACGTCGGCGGCGGCTTCGGCGGCAAGCTCCAGGTCACGCCCGAGGAGTTCATCACGGTCCTCGCGGCGCGTCGTACCGGCCGGCCGTGCAAGTACACCGAGACCCGCTCGGAGTCGATGATGGCCTGCCACCACGGCCGCGACCAGTGGCAGAAGCTGACCCTTTCAGCCACCAAGGACGGCACGGTGACCGGCATCAAGGTCGAGCTCCTGGCCGACCTCGGTTCCTACGCCTCGCTCCTCGCAGGCGGCACGCCCGTGCTCGGCGCGTTCATGTTCAACGGCATCTACAAGTTCCGCGCCTACCAGTTCAACTGCACCCCGGTGTACACCAACAAGACCTGGACCGACGCCTACCGCGGTGCCGGCCGACCGGAGGCGACCTTCGCGATCGAGCGGCTGATGGACGACCTCGCCGTGGAGCTCGGGGTCGACCCGCTCGCGCTGCGTGAGCAGAACTGGATCAAGCACGAGGAGTTCCCCTACGCCACGGTCTCCGGGCTGGAGTACGACACCGGCAACTACGAGGCCGCCACCGCCAAGGCCAAGGAGATGTTCGGCTACGACGAGCTCCGGGAGGAGCAGCGGCGGCGTCGCGAGAGCAACGACCCCGTGCAGCTGGGCATCGGCATCTCGACGTTCACCGAGATGTGCGGGCTCGCTCCGTCCCGGATCCTCGGGCAGCTCAACTACGGAGCCGGTGGGTGGGAGCACGCCTCGGTGCGGATGCTCCCGACAGGGCATGTCGAGGTCGTCACCGGCGTGAGTCCCCACGGGCAAGGCCACGAGACGGCGTGGTCGCAGATCGTCGCGGACCGGCTCGGCGTCCCGTTCGAGAACGTCCAGGTTCTCCACGGGGACACCCAGGTCTCCCACAAGGGGCTTGACACCTACGGCTCGCGCTCGCTGGTGGTCGGCGCGGAGGCAGTGGTGCGCGCCGCGGACAAGGTCGTCGAGCGGGCGAAGCCGTACGCCGCACACATGCTCGAGGCCTCCGTCGACGACATCGAGTTCGCGGGCGGCCACTTCCAGGTGCGCGGCACCGACCGGGGCGTGTCCATGGGCGAGGTGGCGATGGCGGCCTTCGCGGCCCACGACCTTCCTGAGGGGATCGAACCCGGGCTGGACGCCGAGGCCACGTTCGACCCCGACACCTTCTCCTACCCGCACGGCACCCACCTGTGCGCCGTCGAGATCGACACCGAGACCGGCGGGGTGAAGCTGCGCAAGTACGTCGCGGTCGACGACGTCGGCAACATCGTGAACCCGCTGATCGTCGACGGGCAGGTTCACGGCGGCCTGGTCCAGGGCATCGCTCAGGCGCTGTGGGAGGAGGCGGTCTTCGACGACTCGGGGACGTTGGTGTCCGCGTCGTTCGTCGACTACCTCGTCCCGACCGCGGCCGACACGATCAGCTTCGACATCGACCACACCACGACGCCCTCGACACTGACCAAGCTCGGCACCAAGGGCGTCGGCGAAGCCGGGGCCATCGCCTCGACGCCGGCGGTGGTCAACGCGGTCCTCGACGCGGTCCGCCGGTTCGGGGTGAAGGACATCCAGATGCCGTGCACGCCCGAACGGGTCTGGAAGGCCATCCACGGCCACGGGGCCGGAGGGGACGAGCCCACCGAGGGCGGTGCCATGCCGCACTTCGACGAGAAGGACGTCGCCGACCGCAGCGAAGGAGCCGCGCAATGATCCCCGGACAGTTCGAGTACGTCGCACCCGAGACCGTCGAGGAGGCGGTGTCGGCGCTCGCCGAGGCAGGGGAGGACGCCAAGGTTCTCGCCGGTGGCCAGAGCCTGCTTCCGGTGCTCCGGATGCGGCTCAACGTCCCGTCGGTGCTGGTGGACCTCGGGAGGATCGAGTCCCTTCGCGGAGTGCGCGACGACGGCGACGCGATCGTCGTCGGCGCCATGACCACCCACTCGGCGGTCTTCCACGACCCGCTGGTGCGCGAGCACACCGCGGTGCTGTGCGAGGCGATCGAGCAGCTCGCCGACCCGCAGGTACGCCATCGGGGCACCTTCGGCGGCGCGCTTGCCCACGCCGACCCGGCCGGCGACCTCGGCGCGCCGGTGCTCGCCCTCGGAGCCAGCTTCACGATCGCCGGCCCGGGGGGCACCCGGACCGTTGAGGCAGACGACTTCTTCGAGGGGCTCTTCACCACGGCCGTCGGCGACGGGGAGCTCCTCACGGAGGTGCGCATCCCGAAGTACACCGGGTGGGGCGGGCACTACGAGAAGTTCGTCCGGGTCGCGCACCAGTGGCCGATCGTGGCCGTCGCCGCGGCGGTGAAGGCCGAGGGCGGCACGATCACCGAGGCGCGTGTCGGACTGACGAACATGGGCGCCACGCCGCTTCGTGCTCGTGCTGTCGAAGCGGCCCTGGCCGGGAAGCCGGCGACGGACGAAGCGGTGCGGGAGGCAGCCGCCTCCGCCGCCGAGGGCACCAACCCGCCTTCGGACCTCAACGGCGACGCGGAGTACCGCCGGCACCTGGCCACCGTCCTGACCCGTCGCGCAGTGCTCGCAGCGGCAGGGGCGTGAGGTCATGGAGCTGAAGCACTCGTTCACCGTGCCCGCCTCGATCGAGGACGCGTGGACCGCGTTCGCGGATCTGGAGATGGTGGCCGGATGCTTCCCCGGCGCCGCGGTCACCTCGGTCGAGGGGGACAACTTCACCGGCACTGCGAAGGTGAAGCTGGGGCCGATCGCGCTGCAGTACTCCGGGTCGGGGAGCTATCTCGAACGCGACGACGCGGCGCACCGGTTCGTCATCGAGGCCAAGGGCAAGGACAAGCGCGGGCAGGGGACGGCAGGCGCGACCGTGACAGCCGTCCTCACCCCCGCCGGCCCTGACTCGACCGACGCCGAGGTGCTGACCGACCTCTCGATCACCGGCAAGCCCGCGCAGTTCGGGCGAGGGGTGATCCAGGACGTCTCGGACAAGCTCCTGGGCGACTTCATCGCCTGCCTCCAGTCGAAGCTGACCGGGCCGACCGAGGCCCCGGCCGCAGCAGAGACCGAGGCGGCTGCGGCTCCGGCAGAGGCCGCTGCCCCGACGCAGGCAGCTACACCTGAGGAGCGCGCCGCGCCCAGGGCGGCCGAAGCCCCGAGGGCCGCCGCCGCACCCAGGGCCGCCGCGCCCATGGAGGAACGCCATGAGCCGGAGGCGCTCGACCTGGGCGCGACCGTGCTGCCGATCCTGCTCAAGAGCTACTGGAAGCAGCTCGCAGCGGGGTTCCTGGTCGTGCTCGTGCTCTGGCGGGTGCTGCGCCGCAGGAAGTGAGGCGGGGTTCGCCGGTCAGGCGGTAGGCCGCTGGTTGTGGTGGTGGACGATCTGGCCGGCGATCTCGCTGATCTTGAGGTTCATGTCCTGCGAGGCCTTGCGCAGGATCTCGAACGCGTCGTCGTCGCCGACCTTGTGGAAGGCCATCATCAGCCCGATCGCCTTCCCGATCTCCCGGTTGCTGTCGAGTCCGCCCCGCAGCGTGCGCGCCTGCTCCTGGTGCGTGGCCGCCATCAGCGCCACGGAGGCGAAGGCCGCGAGCACCGCCGCCTGGTCGACGGACTCGCCGGTGAGCGCACCGGGGCGGTCGCTGAAGAGGTTCAGCGCGCCCACCTTGCGGTTGTCGACGAGCAGCCGGAAGCCGGCCATGCCCCGCACCGGGGTCTCTGCGAGGATCCGCTTCCGCAGGTGCGGCCACGCCGTGGACCGGCTCAGGTCGGGGTCGAGCTGGGCCGCCTCCTCCTCCACCGCGTCAACGCAGGGACCTTCGCCGACCTCGACCTCGATCCGGTCGAGCAGCCGCGCGGTGTCGTCGGAGGCGCCCGCGGTCGTGTAGTGATCGTGCTCTCGCAACATGATGCTGGCGTGGTCGCAGCCGTCCACCAGGTGCAGAGCGGCTCGACAGATCGCCTCGTACATCTCGGCGTAGTCGTCCCTGGAGTAGACCAGGTCGGCAAGTCCACGAAGGACGGCGCCTGGGGCCTCGAGGTCAGCCTGAGCGATGCGTGATTCGTTCTCCACAGCCACTGAGATCTTTCAGTTCAGATGCGGACACAGGGCGTCGCCGTCTCTCCCTCTTGCGACGTTCGACATTCAAGAATGCCACATCGGAAGACTTCCCAGAGGTGCGACGGCGATGCCTGAGGTCTCGCACACCCAGGTCGGGTCCGGCCCGCCGAGCTCGGGGTGGATGTAGAGCGAGTGCGGGTCGAGCTGGTCGCACGCGCGGCACAGGGGCCACCGACCGATCCGCTCGAGGAGGGCGTCCTGCACGTCCTGGGCGATCAGCCCGGCGACGTACTGCCGACCCTCCTCCCACTGCGAGGTCCACCAGCGCCGCGTCGTCACGGCCTCCTCGAGCGCGGAGACGGTCTCGGGGTCGGCGGTCTTCGTGGCCTCGAGGTCGTGCAACACGAGGGCGCGTGCCGTCATGAGGGCGTCGTCGGATGTCACGATGTCCATTGTGAAGGCAGACCCTGACGACCTGGGTGGCCCGGCCCTGCTCGAGGTATCGGTCGTCCACCCCCGCGACGTCGCCGGCGCGGACGAGGGCGGCGCCGACCGGCTGTTCGTGGTCGCCGAGGTGGGGTCCGGCGGGTTCTCGCCCGAGCCTGCGACCGTGTCCTCGGTCTGCAAGGAGACCGAGGTCCCCGTGCGCGTGATGCTGCGCCTCAATGACGGGCTGAGTACGACGGGCGGGGAGCTGAGCCGGTTGGTCGGCCTCGGCGAGGACTACCTCTCCATGGGCGCCGAGGGGCTGTCGTTCGGGTTCCTCACCGACGACCTCGAGATCGACGTCGAGGTCTGCTCCCACCTCGCTGACCGGCTGCCGGGCGTGCCCTGGACCTTCCACCGCGCCATCGACTCCGCGTTGAGCACCGACCGTGCCTGGCGCCGTGTGGCGGGCCTCCCCGGCCTCGACGCCGTGCTCTCGGCGGGATCGGTCCGCGGGCTCGACTCGGGCTGTGACGAGCTGATCGACCGGGCCGCGACGGATCCGTCGGTGGCGCGGCTGCTGATGGCGGGCGGGGGGCTGCGAGGGGAGCACGTGCCGTGGCTGACACGGGCCGGTGTCCGCCGGTTCCAGGTCGGTTCGGCCGTGCGGCCGGGCGCCTCCTGGAGCAAGTCGTACGTCGACGCCGCTCACGTGCGTTCGTGGCGGATGCTCCTCGACGACGCGGTGGCGCGGGCGGAGGCGGCATTGCAGGCGGCCGCTGGGGCTCGCGAGTGACCCTGTTGATCGACCCGCCCAACTCGCCCGGACACGGCCGGCTGTGGTCCCACCTGGCCAGCGACGAGTCCTTCGACGAGCTTCACCGGTTCGCAGCCAGGCTGGGCATCCCGCAGCGCGGCTTCGACCGCGACCACTACGACATCCCCGCCGAGCGCTACGAGCTGGTGGTCGCGGCCGGGGCGCTTCCCGTGTCGAGCCGCGAGCTGATCCGCAGGCTCAAGGCCGCGGGCCTGCGACGTCGGAAGGCGGGGGCGCTCCGGCCGCGCCGAGCCGGGCAGCCGCTGGTCAGGGCACGGAGACTCACCCCGGGCGACACGGTCGCCGTCGTCGCCCCCGCCGGCCCGGTCCCCGAGGACCGTCTCGACGCGGGCCTCGAGGTGCTGCGCTCGTGGGGCTTGGAGGTCCGCGAGATGCCGAACGTCCGGGGCCGGCTCGACAACCTCGACTACCTGGCGGCCACCGACGCCGCCCGTGCCGCGGACTTCATGGCCGCGTGGACCGATCCGGAGGTGGCGGGCGTCCTTTGTGCCCGGGGCGGCTACGGCGTGCAGCGGATGGTGGACCTTCTCGACTGGGACTCGCTCGTCGCGGCCGGGCCGAAGGTGCTGGTCGGCTTCTCGGACGTGACGGCGCTCCACCAGGCCTTGGCGGCTCGCCTGGGCGCGTCGACGATCCACGGCCCAGTCGTCACCAGCCTCGGGTCGGGTGACGAGAAGTCCCGGTCGCACCTGCGGGCGATGCTGTTCGAGCCCGAGTCGGTGCTGTCGCTGACCCCGGACCCCGTTCCCATGCTGGTGCCGGGGACAGCTGAGGGAGTTCTCGTCGGGGGCACGGTCGCCCTGCTCGCGGCAGAGGTGGGGACTTCGACGGCGGTTCCCGCGACGGGCGGGATCGCGGTGCTTGAGGATGTCGACGAGGACCTCTACCGGCTCGACCGGATGCTGACCCACCTGCTCCGGGCCGGCTGGTTCGACGGGGTGCGTGGGATCGCCCTCGGGCGGTTCAGCGGCTGCGGGACCGAGGAGTCGCTGAGGCGGCTGTTCGAGGACCGGCTCGTCCCGCTCGGCGTACCCACGCTCTTCGGGGTCGACGTCGGGCACACCGACCGCAACCTCGCCGTGCCGCTCGGGGTCCCTGCCGTGCTGGACGCCGACGCCGGGACCCTGGTCCTCCGCGAACCCGCGCTGCTCTGACGGGACTAGGCTCGCCGCCATGGCTGTCGACGTCCTGACCTCGATCGAGATCGAACGCCCGCGCGAGGAGGTCGCCGCCTTCGCGGGCGATCCGGGCAACGCCACGTCGTGGTACGAGAACATCAAGTCCGTCGAGTGGGAAACGGAGCCCCCGGTCGCGGTCGGCTCCCGGATGGCGTTCGTGGCGCAGTTCCTCGGCCGTCGGCTCGCCTACACCTACGAGGTCCTCGAGCTCGTGCCCGGGGAGCGGCTCGTGATGAGCACCGCGCAGGGGCCGTTCCCGATGACGACCACCTACACCTGGGAGGACACCGCTGCGGGCGGCACGCGCATGACGCTGCGCAACGCCGGTGAGCCGAGCGGCTTCGCGAAGATCGGGGCGCCGATGATGGCGCGGGCGATGCGTCGCGCGAACGAGAAGGACCTCGAGCGTCTCAAGACGCTCCTTGAGGGCTGACCTGCCCGGTGTGTCCCGCCTCGGCTAGCGTCCGGTCCCGGCGAGGTCCACGGCTCGAAGGATCCCGAGCATGGCGGCGAACGCGCCGCCTACGACGAGCAGCACGCCGCCGAGCAGCGCCGTGACGGTCACCGGTGTGCTCGTCGAGTCGCGCACGAGCAGCGCGAGCAGCACCGACACCGCCGTACCGGCTCCGACGCCGACCAGGGCGATCCTTCCGGTGCGACCCGGCGGCCGCCAGCGGTCCTCGCCGGGCACCGCCTCGTCGTCGCCGCGCAGCACCACCCAGGCCGCGACCACGGACCAGAAGCCGACGACGCAGAACGCCGCGAGCGCGTCGCCTCCGCGGTGCCACCCGGCCGCCATCGTTGCGACCGCGACGAGCGCGGCGACGGCTGCCCCGACGACGGCGGCGGCCCGGCGCAGCGCGACCGGGACCACGAGGACGAGCGCCGCGGCCGCGCTGAACGCGGCGGTGGCATGCCCGGAGGGCAGGCTGTTGAGCGTCTCCGGGGCGGCCTCGCTCAGGCCGAGGTCGGGGCGCGGGATCAGGTAGTTCTTGAGCAGCCAGGTGCTGACGTTGGCCGCGGCCAGAAGACCGATCGCGCAGACGGCCGCGCGACCAGCCAGCCGGAGCAGGGCGATCACTGCGACGACCGCCGTCGCTATAGCGAGCGAGCCCACCGACACCACGTCGAGGACCGCGTGCACGCTGTCGGAGACGGCCGACTGGGTGCTCAGCGCGCCACGCAGCTCCGCGTCGCTGACCTGCCTGCCCGGAACGGTGCGCACGCTCAGCACGTAGACGGCGGCGAGGACGACCAGGTAGGCGGCACCGAGCCCGCCGAGCACCAGTCGGGGGCGGGTCCGGTCGGGCACGGTGGGCAGCAGTTGCGTGGTCACGGAACCCGTGTACCCCCCGGGGGCCGTGCCATCACCTCCCGTTTCACGACATTCGTGGTTGGCTCGGCCACATGCGCAGCGCCTCACCGCAGACCGTGTTGCGTGACCTCGAGCCGGCCCAGGGCCTCAGCGCCATGGCCGGTCGGCCCGGAGAGGATCAGGCACCCGTGGTCATCCAGCACCAGTTTCACGCGTTCGCGGGCTCGGCGTGGTGTGGCCGAAAGGCCCAGCGCAGAGCATCGGGTAGCAAGACGCCGCCATGGTTGGGGCTGTGGCCGCCGTCGCCCAGGACGAGGCGGAAGTCGTATTCGGCCTCTGCCAGCGCAGCTGCGACGCGCAGGTTGCTGGCGAGCCAGTTCCACTCCGCCTCGTTCCAGCCGAGGTCACGGTGGCCGGCCTGCATGAAGATGCGCAGCGGCTTGCGGGGCGCCTCGGGGATGAGTGCGGGGTAGGGGTTCCCGTCCGGCATCTGCACGAAGCTGGACAGGAAGCAGATGACGCGGCGGAAGGTGTCGGGGCGCAGCCATGCTGCGGTGAAGGCGCAGTTGCCGCCGCTGCTGCCGCCGCAGATGCCCCAACGGTCGGGGTCGTCGGTGATCGACCACTGCTTCGTGACCTCAGGGATGATCTCGTCCAGCAGGAAGCTGACGTAGCGGTCGTCGAACGCGTCGTACTCAGCGTTGCGGTTCTTCCGGCCGTCGGGGTCCTCCAGGTCCTCGAAGACACCGGGGTCCACGAAGACGCCGATGGTGACGGGGAGGTCGCCGCGGTGGATGAGATTGTCCAGCACGATGGCGCCACGGACCTCCCCCTCGGGATCGAGATAGAACTGCCCGTCCTGGAAAACCATCAACGACGCCGGCTCGATCGGGTCGTACTGCGCCGGCACGTAGACCCAGAACTTGCGTGCGGTGCCTGGGTAGGCGGCGCTCTCGTTCCACTCGACCTCCGTGATCGTGCCCGCCGGCACGCCTTCCTGGACGATCGAGTCGGGCCCGTGGATGTAGAGGACGTCCGACTGGTCGATGGGAAGCGGGCAGAAGGGGATCTGGGTGGTCACGCCCGGGAACCTACCCAGAGCTCTCGCCCTGCCGAGGGAAAGGGGCTCTGAAGACGTTCGGAAAGCGTTCCAGGTAGTCCTGGTGCTCCGGCCCGTCCT
>DATICF010000016.1:0-16993 GCA_035456965.1 Nocardioidaceae bacterium | reverse complement strand
GTGCTTGTCGTGCAGCACCTTGGTGATCGCTGCGGTCAACGTCGTCTTGCCGTGGTCGATGTGACCGATGGTTCCGATGTTGACGTGCGGCTTAGTCCGCTCGAACTTCGCCTTAGCCACTGGGGCTCCTCCTAGCTAGTTACTTGACTCGTGTGTTTTTGGGCGCCGGGCTCTGTCGGTCGACAGTTACTCGCCGCGGACCTTCTTGATGATCTCGTCGGCGACGTTCTGGGGAACCTCGGCGTACGAGTCGAACTCCATCGAGTACGAGGCCTGGCCAGAGGTCTTGGACCTCAGGTCGCCAACGTACCCGAACATCTCTGACAGCGGAACAAGGGCCTCGACCACCCGGTCGCCGTGGCGCTCGTACATCGACTGCACCTGTCCGCGACGGGAGTTGATGTCACCGATCACGTCGCCGAGGAAGTTCTCCGGCGTGGTGACCTCGACCTTGAACATCGGCTCCAGCAGCACCGGCTTGGCCTGGCGCGCGGCCTCCTTGAAGGCCATGTTGCCGGCCAGCTTGAAGGCGAGCTCGGAGGAGTCGACCTCGTGGTAGGCGCCGTCCTCGAGCGTGACCTTCACGTCGACCATCGGGTAGCCGGCAAGCACGCCGAACTCCATGGCCTCCTGGGCACCCTGGTCGACCGACGGGATGTACTCGCGCGGAACGCGACCACCGGTCACGGCGTTGACGAACTCGTAGCCCGCGCCGGTGCCGGTCTCCTCGTCGATGCTCGGCTCGATGGTGATGAGGACCTTCGCGAACTGGCCCGAACCACCCGTCTGCTTCTTGTGGGTGTAGGAGTGCTTCTCGACCCGCCTGCGGATGGTCTCGCGGTAGGCAACCTGCGGCTTGCCGACGGTCGCCTCGACGCGGAACTCGCGCTTCATCCGGTCGACGAGCACCTCGAGGTGCAGCTCGCCCATGCCGGCGATGATCGTCTGGCCGGTCTCCTCGTCGGTCTTGACGGTGAAGGTGGGGTCCTCCTCCGACAGCCGCTGGATCGCGACGCTGAGCTTCTCCTGGTCGCCCTTGGTCTTGGGCTCGATGGCGACCTCGATCACCGGGGCGGGGAAGGTCATCGACTCGAGCACGACCGGGTCGCTCTGGACGCAGAGGGTCTCACCAGTGGTGGTGTCCTTCAGGCCCATCACGGCCACGATCTGGCCGGCGCCGACGGAGGCGATCTCCTCACGCTTGTTGGCGTGCATCTGGTAGATCTTGCCGATCCGCTCCTTCTTCCCCTTGGTGGGGTTGAGGACGGTCTGGCCGGCCTCCAGACGGCCGGAGTAGACGCGGACGTAGGTCAGCTTGCCGAGGTGCGGGTCGGCCGCGATCTTGAACGCGAGACCGGCGAAAGGCTCCTCCTCGCTCGGCCGACGCGTGATCGCCGTCTCCTCGTCGCCGACCTTGTGGCCCTGGATGCCCTCGACGTCGATCGGGGAGGGGAGGTACTTCACGACCGCGTCGAGCAGCGGCTGGACGCCCTTGTTCTTGAACGCGGTGCCGCACAGGACCGGGTTGAGCTTGTCGGCGAGGGTGGCGCGACGGATCGCGGCCTCGAGCTCCTCGACGGTGAACTCGCCGCCCTCGAGGTACTTCTCCATGACGTCGTCGTCGGCCTCGGCCAGGGTCTCGAGCAGCTTCTCGCGGTACTCGGCGGCCTGGTCGACGAGCTCGGCCGGGATCTCCTCGATCTCGTAGTCCTCACCGATCGCGGTCTCGCCACGCCAAGTGAGGGCGCGCATGCCGACCAGGTCGACGACGCCGAGGAAGTCCGACTCCGCACCGATCGGCAGCTGGAGAACCAGCGGGGTCGAGTTGAGGCGGTCGACGATCATGTCGACGCAGCGGAAGAAGTCCGCGCCGGTGCGGTCGAGCTTGTTGACGAAGCACATCCGGGGAACGGCGTACTTGTTGGCCTGCCGCCACACGGTCATGCTCTGCGGCTCGACACCGGCCACACCGTCGAACACCGCGACCGCGCCGTCGAGGACGCGCAGCGAACGCTCCACCTCGACCGTGAAGTCCACGTGGCCGGGGGTGTCGATGATGTTGATCTGGTGGTCCTTCCACCAGCAGGTCGTCGCGGCGGACGTGATGGTGATGCCGCGCTCCTGCTCCTGCTCCATCCAGTCCATCGTGGCAGCGCCCTCGTGGACCTCACCGATCTTGTAGGTGATGCCGGTGTAGAACAGGATCCGCTCGGTGGTGGTGGTCTTGCCGGCGTCGATGTGCGCCATGATGCCGATGTTGCGGACCTTCTTCAGGTCCGTGGTGATGTCGACGGCCACTTGTCAGTTCCCTCGGAATTGGTGCTCGGGTCAGGTGGGCTACTGCGTTGATGAGAGGTACGACGGGCGCGGGCGGCCGGTTCCTTGTGGGACGTGCCGGTGCCCGTCGTACCGCCAGGTCACCAGCGGTAGTGAGCGAAGGCCTTGTTGGACTCGGCCATCTTGTGGGTGTCCTCGCGGCGCTTCACAGCGGCACCGAGGCCGTTGGAGGCGTCGAGGATCTCGTTCATCAGACGCTCGGCCATCGTCTTCTCGCGACGGGCCTGGGAGTACTGCACGAGCCAGCGGAGGGCCAGCGTGGTCTGCCGGGAGGAGCGAACCTCGACCGGGACCTGGTAGGTCGCGCCACCGACGCGGCGGCTGCGGACCTCGAGCGAAGGACGGACGTTGTCCAGAGCGCGCTTGAGCGTCACGACCGGGTCGGTGCCGGTCTTGTCACGGCACCCCTCGAGGGCGGTGTAGACGATGCGCTGGGCAACCTGCTTCTTGCCGTCCTGCAGGATCTTGCTGACCAGCTGCGTGACGACCGGGCTGCCGTAGACCGGGTCGACGACGACCGGACGCTTCGGGGCGGGACCCTTGCGCGGCATTAGCTCTTCTCCTTCTTCGCGCCGTAGCGGCTGCGAGCCTGCTTGCGGTTCTTGACACCCTGGGTGTCGAGCGAACCACGGATGATCTTGTAGCGGACACCGGGAAGGTCCTTCACACGACCACCACGCACGAGCACGATCGAGTGCTCCTGCAGGTTGTGACCGACACCCGGGATGTAGGCCGTGACCTCGATGCCGCTGGAGAGTCGCACGCGCGCGACCTTGCGGAGAGCGGAGTTCGGCTTCTTCGGGGTGGTCGTGTAGACACGCGTGCACACGCCACGTCGCTGGGGCGAACCCTTGAGAGCGGGCGTCTTGTTCTTCGACACCTTGTCCTGGCGGCCCTTACGGACCAACTGCTGGATGGTGGGCACCGCGCGGTTCTCTTTCCTCTTCGGTGATGCTGTCTAGGTCTTGCTGTGCTGGCCGCCGCGTGGACCGAGGGACGGCCCCGTCCTCCCGACTCCCTCCCCCCGCGGTCGGGCGTGTCGCCTGTCCCACGGCTCACCACAGAACTCTCCGCGGCGAGGAAGCGCATCGGTTGAACGCTGCGATCGCAGCCACGTGGCCGCCGGTGGAACCTGCCCTCGATCGTGCTGGGGCGTGGATTCCGCTTCGGAGCACACGCGATGGCCTGGGTCGAGCCAGGCACGCTGAAAGAGATTACCGGCTCGCCCGAGCCCGGTCAAAACGGGGAGGCACCGCATGCGGTAAGGGGCTGCTCACCACCCGTTTGGTAGCGAGAGATGTCCATTTGTACCAATTTTCGACGTTTCCCGGGACTGGGAACCGGCCGCGGCCGACGATACTACCCATGGGGGGCCTCATCGAGCGTGTCGCGGAGCTCGCAGCGGTCAAGGAGCTGCTGAGCAGAGCAGCGAAGGGAACCGGTGGCTCACTGTTGCTCCAGGGCCCTGCCGGCATCGGAAAGTCGGCCCTGGTCGAGCACGCGAAGCAGGCCGCGGGCGCAGCAGGCTTCGCGGTCCTCTCGTCGTGCCCCACGCCAGTTTCCGGCGCGCTGTCCCACGGCGTGGTCCGCGACTGGTTAGGACCTCACGCGCGCGCCGGACGACCGGGAGCCAGGCCGTTCGACGGCCCCGCCGCGGACCTCACCGAGGTGCTGACCTCTCCCTCCTCCGCGGGGCAGGTCTGGAACCTCGCCAGCCTCGACTACGCGCTGACCTGGGCGCTGGAGAGCCTGGCGGAGGTCCAGCCGCTCCTTCTCGTCGTCGACGACGTCCAGTGGGCCGACCCTGCGTCGCTCCAGGTGCTCGACCTGCTCTCCGCACGGGTGCACCAGTTGCAGGTGGCGCTGCTTCTCGCCCGGCGTACCGGTGAGCCGTCGGTGGCCCCGGAGATCGTGGACCGGCTCGCAGCCCGCGCCACCAAGCTCGAGCCGGAGCCGCTGTCCGTCATGGGCGTCGAGCAGGTCCGGCGAGAGGTCGCGGCCTCGGCTCTCCCGGGCGTCTCCACGAAGGAGCTCCACCGCCTGACCGGCGGACTGCCCTTCCTTCTCTGCGAGGTGCTCCGGTCGGGCACGCTCGAGCGCACACCCCGGGGCGTCGTGGACTCCGTGCGCGAACAGCTCACCCGACTCGGCGACGGCGCAGTGAGCGTGGCTCGCGCTACCGCTGTGCTCGGGGAGGAAGCCGAGTTCGATGCCGTTGCGGAGATAACGGCCTTCAGCGTCGCGGACCTCGCCGATCCCCTCGAGCTCCTCACGGATGCGGGCATCGTGACCCTTGGGATGTGGCGCGCGTGGCCGGCCCACCCGCTCGTCGCCGAGGCGGTCCTCTCGTCGATGACTCCGTCTGAGCGGTCTGACCTGCATCGTGCCGCGGCGAACCACCTCAGGATGCAGGGTCGACCGACGCAGGTCATCGCGAGCCATCTCGTGCACACACTGCCGGATGACGACCCCGAGGTGGTGACACTGCTTCGCACGGCCGGGGAGGAGTCGCTACAGGCGGGCTCGCCCCACGTCGCGGCCCGCCAGCTCCTGCGGGCCGTGGGCGAGACGAAGCCCGAGGACACCGAGACCGACCTGCTGGCGGTCGCCGCCTCCGCTCACCTGCTCGCAGGTCTGCCGGCCGAGGCCTTCGACCTCTGGTCGCGCGCACTTGCCCGCACGAGCGACCCGGTACGACGGGCGGCGCTGCTCGCAGACATCGGCGACGTCCAGGTGACCATGGGCAGACGCAGCGAGGCATCTCAGGCGTTCCAGCAGGCGGTCTCCACCCTGTCCTCGGCCGGGCACGACCGGTCGTCACCCCAGATGCGGCAGGTCTTGGTCCGGATGGGACTCGTGAGCGCACTCAACGACGGGGCGAGAACGGAGATCCTGGACGCGGTGGCAGACGCCGAAGGTCAGCCCGTCGAGCTGGACACGCGCACCGATCGCCTGCTCTTCGCCCTCGAGGCGTCCTCGCTCGCCGTGACCTGCCGCGACCGGCAGCGCGCTCGCGAGCTGGCGCTCCGCGCGCTCGGGGGCGGCGCCTTTCTCGCCGAGGAGACCTCCGAGGGGATCGGTTTCTACGTGACGACGGGTGTCTTGTCGTGGGTGGATGCCTACGACGAGAACCTCGTGGCCCTGCAGGCCGCCATCCAGGACGCCCGCGGTCGCGGCTCCGCGCTCGGGTTCGCCACCGCGTCGTACTGCCGGGGGCTGCTGAACTACCGCCAGGGCCGACTGCGAGCCGCGAACGCTGACTTCCAGCCGGCTCTCGACCTCCGTGCGCGTGGGTGGTCCGACTTCGCTGACGTCGCGGTCGCGGGCGCCGCTCTGACCAGCATCGGGCTCGGCCTGCACGAGATGGCCCGGGCCCTGGAGCCGACCCTGCGCGACGCCGCGGACCGAGAGCACTTCCTCAGCGCACAACCCATCGCCGTGGCGGGTCTGATCCGGGCGACCGAAGGCGACCACGAGCAGGCGCTCGACGACTACCGCCGGGCAGCCAGGCTCATGGGCCAGCATCCCGACAACGCCTCCATCGTCGAGTGGCGCGAGCTCTCCGCCTGGTCCCTCAGAGCACTGGGCCGCCGTGACGAGGCGCTCGAGCTGGCCCAGGAGGCGGTGACGCACGCGGCCTCCTGGGGGGCGCCACGGGCCTTGGGCTTCGCTCTGCGCACCCTCGCCCAGCTGACCCCGCGAGACCGCAGCATCGAGCTGCTCCGTGAGTCGCTGGCCCACTTCGACAGCGTGGGCTGCGTCGACTACCACGCCCGGTCGGCGATCGACCTGGCCGAGCTGCTGATGGCCGGCACCCCCGAGGAGCGCGGCGAAGGGACCCACCTGCTCCTGGAGGCGCTGGAGTACGGCAGGACGACCGACGTGCAACCGCTGGTGCGGCGGGCGACCCGGCTGCTCGTCCGCGCAGGCGAGCGCATCCCGGACACGGTCGGCAACCCCGCGAGCACCCTGACCCCCGGTGAGGTACGGGTCGCTGAGCTCGCCGTCGCAGGCGACAGCAACCGTCAGATCGCCCAGAAGCTCTTCGTCACCGTGAAGGCAGTCGAGTGGCACCTCTCGAACGCCTACCGCAAGCTCGGCATTTCCTCCCGCGCCGGACTCGGGCCCGCGCTCTACGGTGAGCCGTCTCGGAGCAACAGCTCGGCGATGTGAAGCCCGCGGACGTCGGCGAGGTCCTCGAGCTGCGTCCGGCAGGAGAAGCCGTCGGCGAGCACCACGGCGTCGTCACCTGCCGCGCGTACGGCGGGCAGGAGGCTGTGCTCGGCGATCGCGACGGACACCTCGTAGTGCCCGAGCTCCACGCCGAAGTTGCCGGCCAGCCCGCAACACCCGCCCACACGGGTCACCTCGGCCCCGGCCCGGGCCAGGAGGCGGGCGTCGGCGTCCCACCCCAGCACCGACGCGTGGTGGCAGTGCGGCTGCGCCACGACCGTCGTACCGCTCAGGTCCGGAGGTGACCAGCCCGGCAGGGACTCGAGGTGCTCGGCGAGGGTGCGCACACCGCGAGCCAACTCCTCCGCGCGCGGATCGTCGGTGAGCTGCACGAGGTCTTCCCGCAGCGCGGCCAGGCAGGACGGCTCGAGTCCCACGACCGGGATGCCGGCCGAGACGTAGGGGTGAAGTACCTCGAGCGTGCGACGGACGATCCGCCGGGCCGCGTCGAGCTGGCCGGTGCTGATCCAGGTGAGGCCACAGCAGGCTTCCTCCCCCACCACGGCCACCCGCTGCCCGGCCTGCTCCAACAGCTTCACCGCTGCCTGGCCGGGGCCGGTGGCGAAGTGCTCGGTGAACGAGTCCGCCCACACCACCACGTCGGGCTGCTCGGCGGCGGCGAGGCCACCTCGCTCCGAGGCCCAGCGGGAGAACGCGCGCGGGGCGAACGCCGGCACGCCGCGGCGTTGGTCGATGCCCGCCGCTGCCTTCGCGATCCGCTGCACCAGGCGTGAACGCATCGCCCGGTTGGCCATCGGGACGACCGGCCGCGCGAGACGGGCCCACCGAGGCAGCGCCCCGAGGGCGTAGTGGCTACGGGGGCGCAGCCGTCGGCGGTAGCGCTGGTGCAGCGCCTCGGCCTTGTACGTCGCCATGTCCACACCGGTCGGGCAGTCGGAGGCGCAGCCCTTGCAGGCGAGGCAGAGGTCGAGCGCCTCGTGCACCTCGGGCGAGCGCCAGCCGTCAGTCACGACCTGCCCGTTGACCATCTCCTGGAGCACTCGTGCCCGCCCTCGCGTCGAGTCTTTCTCGTCCCGCGTGGCGACGTAGGAGGGACACATCACGCCCCCCGAGCCGGTGTTGTCCGCGAGGCAGCGACCCACCCCCGTGCACCTGTGGACCGCACTGACCAGGGAACCCCGGTCCTCGACCAGCCGCAGCGAGGTCCGAGGCTGACGCAGCGCCGCCGCCAGGCGCAGGTCGGCGTCGACCGGTCGCGGCTCCACCAGGACGCCCGGGTTGAGGACGCCGTCGGCGTCGAAGACCGCCTTGACCTGCCCGAACAGCGCGAGTGCCGCAGGTGAGTACATCGCAGGCAGCAGCTCGGAGCGGGCGCGACCGTCGCCGTGCTCGCCCGACAGGGTGCCGCCGTGCTCGGCGACGAGTCTCGCCGCGTCCTCGAGAAAGCCGCGGAAGCTGCGCCGGCCGGTGTCGCCTCCGTCGAGGTCGAAGTCGATGCGCACGTGCACACACCCGTCGCCGAAGTGGCCGTAGGGGACGCCGTCGTAGTCGTAGTCCCGAAGCAGGGCGTCGAAGCCGCGGAGGTAGGCCCCCAGCCGGTCGGGCGGGACCGCGGCGTCCTCCCACCCGGCGTGCGCGGGCCGGTCCAGGCTGCGGGCGGCCAGACCCGCGCCGTCCTCCCGGATCCGCCAGAGCGCGAGCTGTTCAGCCGTGTCCGTGACGACCCGGTGGTCGAGTGCTCCCGCGTCGGCGGCGACGGCCTGCGCCGCAGCCCGCACCTCAGCCTCGGTGTCGCCGGTGACCTCGGCGAAGAGCCAGCCCGCGCCGCGAGGCATGGAAGGTACGGCGGAGGTCCCCCTCCGTCGCGCCACCACGTCGACGATGCGCTCGTCGAGGCCCTCGCACGCGACGAGGGGGTGATGGAGCAGGGACGGAACCGCGTCGGCGGCCTCGACCATCGAGGGGTAGCCGAGCACGGCGACCGCCCGGTGCGGGGCGTCCGGCACCAGCGAGACGCGCGCGCCGAGCACGAGGGCCAGCGTCCCCTCGCTCCCCACGAGGAACCGGTCGATGCGCCGGCCCTGCTCGGGAAGGAGGTGCTCGAGGGAGTAGCCGGAGACCTGCCGTCCGAAACGGCCGAACTCGGTGCGGACCGTGGCCAGATCCGCGCCGATCACCTCGTCCAGCCGCCTCGCGAGGTCTGAAGAGGCGCCTGACCCCTCCGCGAGTGAGAGCCGCTCCCCCGCGCCGGTCAAGGCCTCGAGCGCGACCACGTTGTCGACCGTGCGTCCGTAGCCGAGCGCCCGCGACCCGCAGGCGTTGTTGCCGATCATCCCGCCGATGGTGCAGCGCGAGTGGGTGGAGGGATCAGGGCCGAAGCGCAGGCCCATCGACAGGGCCCGCCGCTGGAGCGTCGCGTGGACGGTGCCGGGCTCGACCAGAGCGGTGCGGGTCTCCGGGTCGATCTCCAGCACCCGGTTCAGGTGGCGGCTCGTGTCGACCACGATGCCGGTCCCCACGGCGTTGCCGGCGATCGACGTACCGGCGCCGCGCATGGTCAGCGGGACGGAGTGCTCCCTGGCCACGGCATGGACCGCGACGATCTCGTCCACGTGCCTCGGCCGCACCACCACGCTGGGCACGACCCGGTAGAGCGAGGCGTCGGTGGAGTACATCGCCCGGGCAAGCGCCGAGTCGTCGACGTCGGTGACGCCCTGGCGCCTCAGGGCGGCTGAGAGCTCGTTCACCACAGCTCGAGCGACGCCCGCAGGATGGCGGCCGCGTCGTCCTCGGTGACCTCACGCGGCGCCGTGGCCAGGAGGCGCTGCTGCTTCATCGTGCCCTCGACCAGAGCGTCGACGTCGGACTCGGCGTAGCCGACGGCACCGATCCCGTTGGGCATCGCGATGTCGCGCATGAGCTCGACGAGCACGTTCGGCAGGTAGTCGCGGGGGTCGTCGGGGCGGACAGATCCGGGCGCGAGGAGCTCGGCCGCCCTGAGGTGTCGTTCGGGCGCTGCTTCGAAGGTGAACCGGAACGCCTCGGGTGCGGTGAGCGCGACCGCCATCCCGTGCGGCACCATCGGCTCGTCCTCCGGGTAGTCCGCCGGGTGGAAGTCCCTCACCCGCCCCGCGATCGGGTAGGCGTTGGCGTGTGGGATGTGCACCCCTGCATTGCCGAAGCCGAGGCCGGCGAACGTCGCGGCCAGAGCCATCTCACCGCGGGCCACCTCGTCCTCTCCGTGCTGCACGGCCCTGCGGAAGGACCCGGCCAGCAGCGTCATCGCCTTCTCCGACCACATGTCGGCGATCGGGTTGGACCCGCAGTAGGGCACGCGCTGCTCCGGGCGCTTGGCCGCAAAGGAGTCGTAGGGGCGTGCCGTCCAGCTCTCGAGCGCATGGCAGAGGATGTCCATCCCGGCGGCCGCCGTCACGCCCGCCGGCTGGGTCATCGTCAGACGGGGGTCCACGACCGCGAGCGTCGGGCGAAGCCGCGGGTGGCTGATGCCGGTCTTGACCTTCTGCGAGAGGACGTCGAGCACGCAGATCGTGGTGCTCTCGCTCCCGGTGCCGGTCGTGGTGGGCACGGCCACGAACGGCTTCAGCGGCCTGTCGGGCGCAAGACCCCTGCCGACCGGCTGGTTCACGTAGTCCATGAGGTCGCCGGTGTTCGATGTGAGCAGGTTGACCGCCTTGGCCGTGTCGATGGCCGAGCCACCGCCCACGGCGACGAACGCGTCCCACGGACCCGTGTCGCGAGCATGGTCGATCGCGGTCTGGAAGCTCTTGTCCGTGGGCTCGACATGGGCGAGGTCCGAGACCATCACCTCCAGGCCGAAACTGCGGATCCCCTCCGCCACGCGATCGGCATGACCGGCCGCGGCGACCCCCGGGTCGGTGATCACGAGGACCCGCCGTGCGTCGTACTGCTGAAGGTCGTAGCCGATCTCGTCGGCCGCACCGAGCCCGAACTTCAGGGCGGGAGCGCCGTAGGTGAAGACGGTCTCGTTCGGCATCAGCTCTCCTCCTCAACCAGGCCGAGGGCGTGCCGGGCGGCCGAGAGCAGGTCCAGGCGCAGCGCTTTCTCGAGAGGCATCCAGACTGCCTGCGCCGTCGAGCCGTCCTCTTCCACGACATGCGGCTCGACATCGCGCGAAGCCTCGTCTATCTCGGCCGCGAAGATCAGGTGGATCCCGTGGTAGTTCTCCACGAGCCCGTCAGCACGCGCGGCGACGAAGTGCGTCGCGTGTACGTCGATCACCCGGCCGGGGTCGACGTGCAGCCCGGTCTCCTCGTACACCTCGCGGCGCAGTGCGTCCCGCGGGTCTTCGCCGTGGTCGATGCCACCGCCGGGCAGGGTCCAACGCCCCTCGATGCGGGTCCGGGAGGACATCTGGGTCAAGAGCACGTCGCCGTCACGGGTCAGCAGCGCGTACGCCGCGACCCGCTGGCGCTTCGGCGGAGCAGCATCGACAGCCATGCGGGGGAGTCTATGCATGGCAACGGTCACGTTTCGCCGGACGGGGATCGGGCACGGAGTAGCAGACGGTTGTCCCCGATCCATGAGAGCGCATGTCGAGCACCCTCGAACACAGTCGCCCGAGCGCTGCTCCGACGCAGGAGCAGCGCTCTGCTGTCTCCTCCTCACGACGCGACCCCTGGTTCGACAACGCGAAGATGCTGCTCGTCACGCTTGTGGTCGTAGGGCACTCGTGGGTGCTGCTCCCCGAAGAGACGCTCGCCCGGAACTGGTTCTACGACTTCCTCTACCTCTGGCACATGCCGGCCTTCGTCATGGTCACCGGCTACCTCTCGCGATCCTTCAGCTGGAGCCGCCGGAACGTCAGCCGGCTGGTGACGGTGGTCGCCGTGCCCTACGTCATCTTCGAGGCCGCTATGGCGGCCTTCCGGGTCGAGATCGGCGGCGAGGAGGGCCTCGCCCCGCTCTTCGTCGAGCCGCACTGGCCGATGTGGTTCCTCGCAGTCCTCTTCCTCTGGCGACTGGCCACTCCCCTGCTCCTGAGAGTCCCCAACCCGCTGCTGCTGGCCGTCGTGGCCAGCCTGCTCGGCGGGCTGATCGAGGGGGACGTGCTGGACGTGGGCCGCGCCACCGGGATGCTCCCGTTCTTCGTGCTCGGCCTCGTGGCCAGGCGTGAACATCTCGACAGGCTCCGCACCGGGCCGGCCCGGAAGGCGGCGGCCGCCGTGCTAGCGGTCGGCTTCGGCCTCGCCGCATTCATCGACGGTCGCATCAGGACCGAGTGGATGTACTGGCGCTCGAGCTACGCCGACCTCGATGCGACCTTCGCCTCCGGCTCCCTCATCAGGCTTGGCCTGCTCGTGGTCGGGACCCTGCTCGCCCTCAGCGCCCTGGCGCTCGTTCCGCAGGTCGACGGGTGGTTCACGCGGCTCGGCGCGGCGACCATGGTCGTCTACCTCTTCCACGGCTTCTTCCTCCGCGGAGCGGAGTACGCCGGGGTCGCGGCTCTTCTCGAGAACAATCCGTGGGCCGCGCTCGTCGTGACGAGCACCCTGTCCGTCGTACTCGCCCTGGGGCTCGCCGCCCCTCCGGTCGCCCGCCGGCTCAATGTGGCGGTCGATCCGTTTGGGACCTGGCGGCGCCGTGCCCGGGCCCGCGACCGCCAGGCGGGACCCGTCGGCGCGGGGCGCAGCTGACCTCGGGTTCCGTTCGACAGGCAGGGCAGCCCTGTCACCCAGGGCCGGGCAGCGCTTCGACGCCGAGGATCAAGTCGATCTCTGCCTGGCTCAGCTTTCGATCCGAGTCCTGTGCGGCCTCTATCAGCCGTTCGGTGAGCTCAGCATCACCGATCTGCCGAACCTGGTCGCGCTCTCCGGTGCTCATCCCCGTGTCCTCCCTAACGTGGATAGGTCCTGACACCCCTTCGACACGAAGGTGTGCACGCCCCTCGGTCACCGGAATCGGCACTCTGAAACCTGCCCTGTCCCCCTCTCTTGCGGGCCGGGGGGCACGGCGTCGACTGCCCCGAACGGCAGGCGGTGCGATTGGCCGCTGCGACTGTCGCGAGTCCTCGACCCTAGGCCTGCGACTCGCTCTCGGTCGTTGCCTTGAGGCGGGCGAGACCCTTCTCGAAGTCGGGGCCGACCATCTTGTCCATCGAGGTGAACAGGCCCAAGACCTTGGTCATGAGCGTCTTCTCGCCGGTCATCGACCAGGTCACCTGGCACCCGCTCGTCGTCGGCACGATGGTGAAGAGCGTGTCGTTGCGCGACTTCCACGGCTTCTCGAACGACAGGTCGATGTGCACTCGTGAAGGGGCGCTCGCGTCGTCAATGACCATGCGGCCCTGACCAGCCTTGCGGTTGCCCGACCAAGAGTAGACAGCCCCCGTGCCGAGCTCGGCGCCCGAGTAGTCCCGCTGCAGGTCAGGGTCCACGTCCTCCCACGGTGACCAGTTCGTCCAGTTGTGGAAGTCCGCGATCTGGGCGTACACGCGCTCAGGGGGCGCGTCGATGGTTGCCGTCCGCTCCACGGTGTACTTGTGGTCTGCCATGAGGGCAGGGTATCCCCGTTCCGAGGCTGCGGAGCCGACCAACGCGAAGGGCCCGGACCTCTTGCGAGATCCGGGCCCCTCGTCGTAGGACCGGGTGCGACCTAGTTCTGGTACGAACCGAAGTCGAAGTCGTCGAGAGCCACGGCCTGTCCTCCGGTGGTGCCGAAGTCGTAGTCGTAGTTCTCGTAGCCGGTCACCGAGTAGGCGTTGGCGCGTGCCTCCTCGGTCGGCTCGACCCGGATGTTGCGGTAACGCTCCAGTCCGGTGCCGGCCGGGATCAGCTTTCCGATGATCACGTTCTCCTTGAGGCCGAGCAGCGAGTCGGACTTGCCGTTGATCGCCGCATCTGTCAGGACGCGCGTGGTCTCCTGGAAGGACGCCGCCGACAGCCACGACTCAGTGGCCAGCGACGCCTTGGTGATGCCCATCAGCTGCGGGCGACCGGCAGCGGGCTTGCCGCCCTCGGCCAGCACTCGGCGGTTCTCCTCCTCGAAGAGCGTGCGCTCCACGAGCTCGGAGGGCAGCAGGCGGGTCTCACCTTGCTCGAGCACGAGGACCCGGCGCAGCATCTGCCGCACGATGATCTCGATGTGCTTGTCGTGGATCGCCACACCCTGGCTGCGGTACACCTGCTGGACCTCGTCGACCAGGTGCTCCTGGGCCTTGCGGACACCGAGGATGCGCAGGACCTCCTGGGGGTCCGGCGTGCCCTGGGTGAGCTGCTGCCCGACCTCGACGTGGTCGCCCTCGCCGACGAGCAGACGCGCGCGCTTGCTGACGGGGTACTCCTGCACCTCCGAGCCGTCGTCGGGAGTGACCAGGACCTTCTTGGCCTTGTCCGTCTCCTCGATCTCGACCCGGCCGGCCGACTCGGTGATCGGCGCCCGACCCTTGGGCTGACGGGCCTCGAAGAGCTCGACCACACGGGGAAGACCCTGCGTGATGTCGTCCGCGGAGGCCACACCACCGGTGTGGAAGGTACGCATCGTCAGCTGCGTGCCCGGCTCACCGATCGACTGGGCGGCGATGATGCCGACGGCCTCACCGATGTCGACCAGCTTGCCGGTAGCCAGCGAGCGGCCGTAGCACTTGGCGCAGGTGCCGGTGCGGGCCTCACAGGTGAGGACCGAGCGGACCTTGACCTCCTCGATGCCGGCCGCGATGAGCTCGTCGATCTTGACGTCGCCGAGGTCGTCGCCTGCCTTGGCGAGGATCTCGCCGGTCTCCGGGTGCGACACGTCGACGGCCGCCGAACGGGCGTACGCCGCGGTCTCGGCGTTCTCCGCCTTGACGACGACGCCGTCGGGCAGACGCTCGCCGATCCGCTTGGGCAGACCGCGCTCGGTGCCACAGTCGTCCTCGCGGATGATGACGTCCTGCGAGACGTCGACCAGACGACGGGTCAGGTAACCCGAGTCGGCCGTACGCAGCGCGGTGTCGGCCAGACCCTTACGAGCACCGTGGCTGGCGATGAAGTACTCCAGCACCGACAGGCCCTCGCGGAAGTTCGCCTTGATCGGCCGCGGGATGATGTCACCCTTCGGGTTGGCCACCAGACCACGCATAGCGGCGATCTGACGGACCTGCATCCAGTTACCACGGGCGCCGGAGGTCACCATCATGTAGATCGGGTTGGTCTTCTCGAAGGTGCCCTCGAGCTGGCCGGCGACCTCGTTGGAGGCCTGGGTCCAGATCTCGATGAGCTCCTGACGACGCTCGTCGTCGGTGATCAGACCGCGCTCGAACTGCTGCTGGACCTTCTTGGCCTGGTTCTCGTACTTCTCGAGGATCGCGGCCTTGGCCGGCGGCGTGACGACGTCCTCGATCGACACGGTGACACCGGACCGGGTGGCCCAGTGGAAGCCGGTGTCCTTCAGGTTGTCCAGCGCCTGCGCGACCTCGACCTTGCTGTAGCGCTCGGCGAGGTCGTTGACGATCGTCCCGAGCTTCTTCTTGTCGACGACCTCGTTCACGAACGGGTAGTCCGCCGGGAGCGCCTCGTTGAACAGCGCCCGGCCGAGCGTGGTCTCGAGGATGAACGGCTTGCCGGCCTCCCAGCCCTCGGGCACGGGTGCGCCCGCCGGCGGGACCAGCTCGGGGAAGCGGATCTTGACGTTGCTCTGCAGACGGACCTCGCCGCGGTCGAAGGACATGACCGCCTCGGCCACCGAGGAGAAGACCCGACCGTCGCCGGGAAGCTCCCACTCGTCCTCACGGTGGGTGAGGAAGTAGAGGCCGATGATCATGTCCTGCGTCGGCATGGTCACCGGACGCCCGTCCGAGGGCTTGAGGATGTTGTTGGTCGAGAGCATCAGGATGCGAGCCTCGGCCTGCGCCTCCGCCGACAGCGGCAGGTGCACCGCCATCTGGTCACCGTCGAAGTCCGCGTTGAAGGCGGTGCAGACCAGCGGGTGGATCTGGATCGCCTTGCCCTCGATCAGCTGGGGCTCGAACGCCTGGATGCCGAGGCGGTGCAGCGTGGGCGCACGGTTCAGCAGCACCGGGTGCTCGGTGATGACTTCCTCGAGCACGTCCCACACGACCGGGCGGGCACGCTCCACCATCCGCTTGGCGGACTTGATGTTCTGAGCGTGGTTGAGGTCCACCAGGCGCTTCATCACGAACGGCTTGAAGAGCTCGAGAGCCATCTGCTTCGGCAGACCGCACTGGTGCAGCTTCAGCTGAGGACCGACGACGATCACCGAACGACCGGAGTAGTCGACGCGCTTACCGAGCAGGTTCTGACGGAAGCGTCCCTGCTTGCCCTTGAGCATGTCGGACAGCGACTTCAGCGGGCGGTTGCCCGGCCCCGTGACCGGCCGGCCACGACGACCGTTGTCGAACAACGAGTCGACGGCCTCCTGGAGCATCCGCTTCTCGTTGTTCACGATGATCTCGGGGGCACCGAGGTCGAGCAGACGCTTCAACCGGTTGTTGCGGTTGATGACGCGGCGGTACAGGTCGTTGAGGTCGGAGGTCGCGAAGCGGCCACCGTCGAGCTGCACCATCGGACGCAGGTCCGGCGGGATGACCGGGACGGCGTCCAGGACCATGCCCGTGGGGCTGTTGTCGGTCTTGCGGAACGCCTCGACCACCTTGAGCCGCTTGAGCGCACGCACCTTGCGCTGGCCCTTGCCGGTCGCGATGGTCTCGCGAAGGGACTCCACCTCGGCGTCGAGGTCGAAGCTCTCGAGGCGCTTCTGGATCGCCGCAGCGCCCATGTGGCCCTCGAAGTACTTGCCGAACCACGCCTTCATCTCGCGGTAGAGCAGCTCGTCGCCCTCAAGGTCCTGGACCTTGAGGTTCTTGAAGCGGTTCCACACCTCGTCGAGACGGTCGATCTCGCGCTGCGCACGGTCACGCAGCTGCTTCATCTCACGCTCGGCGCCGTCCTTGACCTTGCGACGGGCGTCGGCCTTGGCACCCTCTGCCTCGAGCGCGGCGAGGTCTTCCTCGAGCTTCTTGGCGCGGTCGTCGATCGAGCCGTCGCGGCGAGCCTCGAGACGCTTGCGCTCGAGGTCCACCTTCGCCTCGAGAGAGGACAGGTCACGGTGGCGCGCGTCCTCGTCGACGTGCGTGATCATGTACGCCGCGAAGTAGATGACCTTCTCGAGGTCCTTCGGAGCCAGGTCGAGCAGGTAGCCCAGACGGCTCGGGACTCCCTTGAAGTACCAGATGTGGGTCACCGGGGCGGCGAGCTCGATGTGGCCCATCCGCTCACGGCGAACCTTGGAACGGGTCACCTCGACGCCGCAGCGCTCGCAGATGATGCCCTTGAAGCGCACGCGCTTGTACTTGCCGCAGTAGCACTCCCAGTCCCGGGTGGGACCGAAGATCTTCTCGCAGAAGAGGCCGTCACGCTCGGGCTTGAGCGTGCGGTAGTTGATCGTCTCCGGCTTCTTGACCTCGCCGTGGGACCACTGACGGATG
>DATICF010000015.1:0-36226 GCA_035456965.1 Nocardioidaceae bacterium | reverse complement strand
CGGAGGCGTCCGCGACGACCGCGTGCAGGTGGTGAGCACCGACGGGGAGCAGGTCGTCACCGTCCAGGACAGCAGCATCGACGGCGGACTGTCAGGGGAGGGAGGCGTGGTGACGGTCACCTCCTACCAGCGGGGACGCTCAGGCACCTACGTCTACGACCTCGAGACGGGCCGGTTCCTGCGCCTCAGCGACGAGGTCTCTCAATGGGCCATGGGAGGGCGCACTCCGGAAGGAAAGTTCATGTGGGTCACCCCCGAGAACCGCGGCAACGGCGCGACCCAGTGGCTCGGCGAGCTGGTGGACTGACCGAACGGCGAGCCTTCCGACAGACTCAGGACATGAACACGTTGCTCAGGGCAAGCGCTCTCTGTTACTCCGCCATCGGGGCAGCCGGTCTGCTGGCGCCGGAGCGGATTCCGGCAGTCTTCGGGGGCGAGGCCGCCACGCCCGACGCGCGCACGGAGATCCGCGCGGTGTACGGCGGGCTTCCCCTCGCCATCGCCGGGATGGTCATGGCCCGACCACGCCAGTCGGCTGTTCCGGCGGCCGCGCTCAGCGCCGGCATGGCGTTGGGGCGGATCGTGGGCATGCGCACGGAGAAGCAGTCGTCACCGGCCACCCGGTTCTTCCTGGGTGTGGAGACCGCGCTGGCGCTCGCTCTGCTGGCCGGCTCCCGCGATGCGGCCAGCCGGTCGTCGGGCAGCAGCGGACGGTCCTGATTCACCTCCCCAAAAGGGGCTCTCGTACGTCGGGCTGCTGTAAGCGGCAACAGCAGACCGGCACGGCCAACCATCGGGTCGAGTCGGTGCGCGTGGTCGTGGTCAGGTCGCCCGTTGGGGTGGTCCGACTCGCGCCGTCACCCGGCACAGACACGCCCGCCGCCTGATGGCGCGATCTGTGGGGTGCTTGTCGTAGACGGCATGCCATCTGAGCGGCACGGTGGAGCCATGAAGTCTCCCGCAGTCACGTTCGTGATCTTCGATGGCTTCGACGCCCTCGACCTGGCCGGCCCCTTCGAAGTGTTCGGTGAAGCCGGGTACGAGCTCACGGTCGTGGCACCGAAGGCCGGTCCAGTCCGCTCGGGCAAGGGGCTGACGATCCACGCGCCACACTCGGTGGCGAGCCTGGATCCGAGCCGTCCCGGCACGCTGCTGGTCGTGGGGGAGGAGGAGCCTGAGGCGAGGTACGACCGCCGCCTGGTCGACTGGGTGGCCTCTGCCGGCACCAAGACCGACCGGGTCGCGTCCGTCTGCCTCGGCGCGTTCATCCTCGCCGAGGCCGGGCTGCTCGACGGGCGCCGCGTGACCACGCACTGGAGGGAAGCAGACCGGCTGGCACGGGAGTACCCGGCAGTCATCGTCGACAGTGACCCCATCTTCATCCAGGACGGGCGAATCTGGACCTCCGCAGGCGTGACAGCGGGCATGGACCTGGCGCTTGCGCTGGTCGAGGCAGACCTCGGACCTCAGGCCGCCCTCGACGTCGCCCGGGAGCTGGTGCTGTTCCTGCGCCGACCGGGGAACCAGTCGCAGTTCAGCGTGCCGCTGTGGTCCGCACAACCCGCAAGCGATGTGATGCGTAGCGTCGTCGAAGCCATCTACCTCGATCCCGGTGCGCCGCACGGGATCGACGACTTGGCATCGCTGGCCGGGCTGAGCCCACGACACCTACAGCGGCGATTCACCCAGGAAACAGGTCTTCCACCAGCGGCGTACGTCGAACTGGTCCGCGTCGAGGCGGCGCAGCAGGCCCTCGTCGGAAGCGACGATCCACTGGAGACCATCGCCCGACGCTACGGCTTCGGCACTGCCGAGACACTCCGCAGGACCTTCCACCGACTGGTGGGCATCGCACCTTCCGATTACCGATACCGATTCCGCACGGCGACCGCCACCGCTTCCTGGAACGCAGTGCCAGAAGTGTCAGCACCTGCGCAGCCGCTCCAGCTCAAAGGGGTCAGCTCATGAACACCACTCTCACAGCCACCGCTCTGCACCCCGATCTTCGGCAGGGGGAAACCCTCAAGCGCTCTGCAGGCATCCCTGCGACACCGGGAGCGGGCACGCCATCGACCACAGCCCGGACTCGACGTCACGTGCTGCTCAGCGTCTGGGCGTGGCGGGATCGTCGCCGCGCGGATCGACTGCCGGGCTCGGGCAGCAGAGCGCCCGGCGGCAGCGGCCTCGTTCCGATCACCAGCGGAACGACCCGTGGCGTCGCGCTCTTCAGCCGCTGGTGAGCCCAGGCCGCCCGTGCAGCGCGGGCCAGGGAGTCCGGACAAAGAGAAACCGCAGGTCGGGCACATGGCCTGACCTGCGGTTTGTGCTTGTGGGCAGGGGCGGGGTCGAACCGCCGACCTTCCACTTTTCAGGCGGACGCTCGTACCAACTGAGCTACCTGCCCAAGCGCACGAAACTCTACAACACGCTGTGGAGGATGCGGGAATCGAGTCAGCCCGGGACCCGCACCCTCCTGCGGCCATGTGGAGCCTCAGCCGTGAGCCCGCTTGCGTGCCCGCTCGGCGAGCGACGCGAGCGCCTTGGGGAAGCACTCGGCCGGCGGCGTGACGAGCCCGGCCCCGACCTGCCCGACGCCCGCCTTGCGGCCGGCCATGCCGGTGTTGATCTGCGGCAGGATGCCGGTGCGGCACACCTTCGTGACGTCGATGCCGGTGGGTGCTCCCTGGAACTCCAGCACCGGGATCGTCCAGCGCGGGTTCTGACCGAGGGTGATCTCGAGCATCCTCCGGGTGGTGGCCAGGGCGTCGGGCACGGTGCCGCCGACGAGTCGGACGATCGCGGGGGCGGTGGCCATGGAGAAGCCGCCGAGGCCGGCGGTCTCGGTGATGGCCGAGTCGCCGATGTCGGGGTTGGCGTCCTCGGGCTTGTAGTCCCCCAGCAGCAGTCCCTCGGCGAGCTGAGCGGGTCCGGTGAACCACTCGTCGCCGGTGCCCGCGACCTGGATGCCGAACTCCGTACCGTTGCGGGCCATGGCGACGACCATCGTCGAGCCCTCGATGCCTCGCCCCGCGTCCAGCGCCAGCTTGCAGGCGGGCATCGCGAGGTTGAGGAAGAAGTGGTCGTTGCCGCCGACGAAGCGCATCGCCTCGGCGATGTCGCTGCTCGGCGCGGAGGCCTCGACCAGGGCGGGGGAGAGGTCGCGCAGCAGCATGAGCGTCCCGGCGCGGTTGCGGTTGTGCGCCTCGTCGCCCATCTGCAGCATCTGGGTGAGGATGCCCGTCACATCGACCGGTCCCGCAGCGCGCACAGCCTCCGCCAGCAGGGGACCCAGCACCGCGGACATCCAGCGCAGCCGCTCGAGAACCTCGCTGCTGTAGGCGCCGTACCGCAGCACCTTGCCCAGGCCCTCGTTCAGCGAGCAATAGGTACGTCGACCAGAGGCGGGGTCTTCGAGGACGAACATCCACATCGATGGTGAGACCACCCCTGCCATGGGGCCGACCGCCGAGCGGTGGTGGCACGGCTCGAGGGACATGTCCCCGGACTCGAAGAGCTTGACTGCGTCCTCGGGGTCATCGACAAGTCCTTCGAGGGCGGCGGCACCCATGAGCGCGCCCCGCATCGGGCCGGAGGCGTTGGCCCACTCCAGCGGCGGGCCGGCGTGGAGGAACTCGCCCCTCCTCAGTCCGAGCACCTCGGAGGCAGGGGCGACTGCGACGAGCATGGCCTGGACGTCGAGCATCGCCTTCACCGCACGCTCGTTGGCCTCCTGGCGCAGCGGGTCGGCGAGGACGGTGGCCAGGTCGGCCGCGGTCCCCTCCATCGGCGGACGCCAGTCGACCCGCGACACGGGTACGGCCTGGCCCTCGACTGCGTCGGCGAACAGGTCGGCGCCGGCGGCCACGACGCCGGAGGGCGCCTCGGTCGGACGGGTCGTGCTCATCGGGAACCTCCGGTCAGCTCGATCGCCCGGCGGGTCGCCTGGGCGTTGGACAGGAACACTTCTGCGCCGGCGCCGGCAAGAGCCCGTGCCTGTCGAGACAGCTGCTGCGGGTCGTCCTCGGTGCCGACGCAGGCGACGACCACGGGCAGGTCGCGCCCCGAAGCGTGGGCGTCAGCCTTCGCGGCAAGAATCGCCGGGGCGAGTGCGGCGGCAGGGTCCGGCTCGGCGCCGTCGCCGAGGACGACGTCCATGAGCACGACCGCGGTCGAGGGGTCGGCGGCGACCCGCGCGAGGTTCTCCAGGCGAAGGGTCGGGTCGATCATCGGGTGAGCACGACCCGCGGTGAGGGCGTCGTCGCCGAAGTCGACCATGGTGTGGCTCTCGGCGACGAGGCTGCTGTCGAGCTGCAGCTCGGGGGAGAGTGGGATGTTGCTCTTCACCGGGCCGAGAGCGGCGGCGGTCATGAGCATCGCCTCGTCGCAGAGGGTGCCGCCGACGAACAGGCCGCGGAGGTAACCCCCGGTCGCTGCGGAGGCCGTTCCGGCGCCCCAGCTCTTCCACTTGGGCTCCGGACGGCCGAGGGCGGACAGCACGCTCTCCGCGGCGGCCGTCAGGTCGGGCTGCCCCTCGCCGAGGAGCGCGAAGTGCACCGGCGTGCTCAGACCTGCGGCGAACTCACGCAGCGACGCGGCGACCTCCTCGGCCGGTGGCTTGGAGACGACGACGGCGAGCTCCACGGTCGGGTCCTCGTCGAGTCGGCGCAGCGCCTCCCGTGTCGAGAGACCGCCCACGTCCTTGCTCAGGTCGCGGCCGCCCACGCCGAGTGCGGCGCTGACCCCGACCCCGGCCGCGTCGAGGAGGCACATCAGCTGCTGGCAACCGGTCCCGGACGCGGCCACGATGCCGACGGGACCCGGCTTGGTGCGGTTGGCGAAGCCGAGCCCGAGCCCGCCCACGACAGCGGTGCCGCAGTCGGGACCCATGACGAGCAGACCGCGCTCGGTCGCCCGCCGCTTGAGCACGATCTCCTGCTCGACCGGGACGTTGTCGCTGAACACCATCACGTCGCGGCCCGCGTCGAGCGCGTCCACGGCCTCGACGAACGCGTGCTCGCCCGGGACGGACACCAGAGCGAGGGTGGCGTCGGAGTCGGCGAGCGCCGCGCCCGTCGTACGGTGCGGCTCGTCCTCGGCACGGCCGGCGCTGCGCGTCTTGCGGCTCAGTGCCGCCTCCACTGCCGCGAGGGCAGCGGCCAGGTCGCCGTCGTCGGCGAGCTTCAGCGCGACGACCATGTCGTTGGGGGTGGTCGCCGGGAGGGCGAAGCCCATCGACTCGAGCACCTCCAGGTTGAGCGGCGTCGCCATGGCCACCTGCGCGTTCTCCACGCCGGAGACGGCGGCGACGTCCTTGCTCACCTGGAGCAGGGTCACCGAGTCGGCGTACGCGCCGGGTCGGACCTCGACGTGCGTGATGCCGGAGGTGGTCGGGGGGCTTGTCATGTGTGGCTCCTTGACGCGAGGTGGCGGAGTGCGAGCACGGCGCCGAGCGTGAGGCCGGCGCCGGAGGTGTGGCCGACCTTCAGCAGGGCGTCGACGGCGTCGTCGATCGCCCTCTGGTCCGGTCCGGCCAGAGCGAGCAGGAGGGTGCGGAACTGCGGTATGACGTCGCCCCGCCGCGCACAGTCGAGAAGAGTTGCCGAGAGCAGTGTGGTCATCGCCGGTGCGTGCCGGGCGACGGCGTCGACCACCGGCGCGTCATCCGAGGGGCCGTTGACTGCCACGACAGTGGCGACCCAGCCGGCGAGGACGTCGTCGCCCAGGGGTGTGAGGCCGCTGCCCCGACCCAGGAGAGCCGGCACCGCCTCTGCGCGTCCCGCGACGAGCGTCTCCAGCGCGACGCCGGGCAGCTCGGCGCGCACGTGCTCGGCCCGGTCGGCGACAGCGGCCGTGAGTCGCCGGCTGGTGCCGAGCACTTCCGCGGCCCCCAGCCTGGGGACGTCGGCCGCGACGGTGCGTGTCACGACCAGGTCGGTGTCGCCCAGGGCGAGCCGCCCGCCACCGACCGTGGCGTGCTCCGCGACGAGCAGCCTCGGCGGGAGCTCGGGCAGCCCGGTGCGCACCGCGCAGGGGACAGCGGTCGCGGCGGTGGAGAGGGCTCCGAGACAGGAACCGTCGACGTCGACGTACACCGCGTCACTGCCACGGTGGACCACCCGCGCCGGCCGGTCGGGACCTGCGAGCACCGAGCGCACCCAGGCCGGAGCGGCGGCGGGGATGCGGGTGCGGGTCGTCATGCGTCCTCTCGGGGCAGGGCACGGCTTTCGTTCCCAAGGACGCTAGTGGGGTCCGGTAGTGTCTGCCGATGGTGAGTCTTGCCAAGACTCGCCCCTCGGAGGTGCAAGTCTTGATAACGACCCCGTACGGCGTGACGGTCCGTGAGCTGTTGAACCTCCAGAGCATGGAGGGCGCCGAGGTGCTCGCCGGCGAGCGCGGCCTCGGGCGCTCGGTGCACGGCGTGAACGTCATGGAGGTCCCCGACGTCGTCGACTGGGTCAAGCCTCGAGAGCTGCTCGTCACGACCGGATTCCCCCTGGTCTCCGGGCCGGACGGCCACCACGACGACGGCGACGCGAGCGACCGCATGGTCGAGCTCGTCCGCAGTCTGCACGCGCGCGGGCTCGCAGGCATGGCCATCAAGCTCGGCCGGTACGTCGACGCGGTGCATCCCGAGGTGCTCGCGCTCGCAGACGAGCTGGACTTCCCGGTCCTGGGCCTGCCGATGTCGTTGGCCTTCGACGACCTGCTGCAGGAGACCTATGCGCGCCTGAACGACGTCGCCGCCGGGGTCCTCCAGCGCATCGACGCCCTGCACAACGCACTGAGCCTCCTCGTGCTCGAGGGCGGTGACCTGCAGCAGATCGCGGGAGAGGTGTCGCGAGTCCTCGACGTAGCCGTCCTCGTGACCTCCACCGACGGCCGCGAGCTGGCGGCCGCCCTGAGCGAGAAGCAGCGCGAGCGTCTGGCGGCCGCTGACCTCTTCGACGTCTCGGGCCGCTTCCGGGTGGAGCGGGCGAGCCGCCGCCCCGCCCCGGTCGGTGACGGCGAGGTGCTGCTGCTCCCCGTCGCTGCGGGTGGAAGCGACCTGGCACGCCTGGTGTGCTTCAGCCCCGACCACCCCGTGCCGCCCGACGACGTCTCCGCGCTGGAGCGCGCCGCGACGGTGGCGGCGTTGCTGCTGACCCGGCAGCAGGCGGTCGCGGCAGTGGAGAACAAGTACCGCGGCGACTTCCTGCGCGACGTCTTCCTGGGCCGGGCCGGCGACGAGGTGTTCGTCGTGGAGCACGCGGCGACCTTCGGGTGGGACATCGACCGGCCGATGTACGTCATCACCGCCGAGCTGGACCCGCCGGCTCCCAACGAGGAGCCGGTCTCGGGTCGGGTCCGCAGAATGTGGCAGGAGCGGTTCGCCGCCGCCTGGCGGCAGGTGTGCGAGTCCAAGGATCCTGTCATCCCCACCGTGGACTTCACAGCCGAGGTCGTGGCGCTGGTCCCCGTGCCCGGCGGTGCCGCCGAGCCTGCGCGGGCCGAGGCCGCCACCCGCGAGGTCGTCGACCGGCTCGTCGCCTCGGTGAGAGGGGACCGGGGTGGTGGCAGGCGGTCGTTCTCGGTGGGGGTGAGCCGACTCGTCCAGCACCTGTCCGAGCTGCCCGACGCCTACTCGCGCGCCCGTCGTGCGGCGGAGGTCGGGCGGCGGATCCGCGGTGGGAGCAGCACGACCTGGTTCGACGAGCTCGGGTTGCACCGCCTGATCGCGCTGGTGCCGGATCCGGCGGAGGTGCAGGAGTTCGCGACGGACGTGCTGGGTCCGCTGGCCGGGCCGACCGAGGAGGCCAAGGACCTGCGCAACACCCTGCAGATCCTGCTCGACACGAACCTCAACGTCGCCGAGGCCGCGCGCAAGCAGTTCTTCCACTACAACACGATGCGCTACCGCGTGAGCAAGCTCGAGCGGATGCTCGGACCGTTCACGACCGACCCGCATCTTCGCCTCGACATCGCGGTCGCCCTGCAGGCGCTGCAGTCCCGGTGAATCCACGGCGCCAGGCGACGAGAGCACGGTTCAGAAACACTCGCGGAAAATCCATGAGGCAACGTGTGACATGGCGTCAGACTGGCGTTCGGCAACAGTCGCCGGTGCTGTTGTGTGACTGGCGCCACTAGCGTCGCCCGAATCGGGGGACTCGGTATTCAATCCGCGAGGAGATCACCTATGTCCATGTTCAAGTGGGAGGTCGTGTACGGGGGCAAGACACCGCCGCCGGGGGCCGCGGTCGCCCCCGACCAGCGGCTGTCGTGGGGCCGGACCGCCGGACTGGGAGCCCAGCACGTGGTCGCCATGTTCGGCGCCACCTTCGTGTTCCCGATCGTGATGGGCCTCAACCCCAACCTGGCCATCATGATGAGCGGTGTCGCCACGATCTGCTTCCTGCTGATCGTCCAGGGCAAGGTGCCGAGCTACCTCGGCACCTCCGCGTCGTTCGTCGGCGGTGCCGCTGCGATCTACAACCAGGAAGGCGGCCCAGCCGACGTCACTGGCGCGATCCTGGTCGCGGGCCTGGTCCTGGCCCTCGTGGGTCTGGTGATCCACTTCCTCGGTGCAGACGCCGTCAACAAGGTGCTGCCCCCGGTCGTCACGGGCGCCGTGGTCATGCTCATCGGCTTCAACCTTGCGCCGGTCGCGACGAACGTCTACATGCCCTCCGACCCCTGGATCGCGCTGCTCACGATGACGGCGGTGATCCTGATGGCCGTCGGCTTCAAGGGTTTCCTCGGAAGGATCGCGATCTTCCTCGGCCTCGTGTTCGGGTATGTCATCTCGTGGCTGGCGGACCTCGTCTTCGGCCCGACCTCGCTGCCCCTCCCGGGCAACCCCGAGCCGGGTCCGCACAACCGCTTCGAATGGGGCCCGATCCGCGACGCCGACTGGTTCGGCTTCCCCTCGAAGACCGCAGAAGGTCTCGTGGGCAACCAGGCAACAGCCGGGAACCTCGGTGAGGTGGGCTGGCACCTGCCGAGCTTCTCCATCGCCTTCATCCTCCTCGTCCTCCCCGCGGTCATCGCGCTCGTCGCCGAGAACGTCGGCCACGTGAAGGCTGTCGCCGAGATGACCGAGCGCGACCTCGACCCGGTGATGGGCCGCGCGGTGGGTGCTGACGGTGTCGCCACGATGCTGACCTCGTCCGTCGGCGGCTCGCCCACCACGACGTACGCCGAGAACATCGGAGTCATGGCAGCCACGCGCGTGTACTCGACAGCCGCCTACTTCGTCGCAGCGGGCGCCGCGATCCTCTTCGGCCTGATCCCCAAGTTCGGGGCACTCGTCGCGCAGACACCTCCGGCTGTCCTGGGCGGCATCACGCTCGTGCTCTACGGCATGATCGGCCTGCTCGGTGCCAAGATCTGGAAGGAGAACCGGGTCGACTTCGGTGATCCGGTCAACCTCGTGCCGATTGCCGCGGGTCTCATCATGGGTATCGGCCTGGGCACCGACCGGTTCTTCGAGATCACCGACGACTTCACCCTCGGTGGCATCGCGATGGGCACGCTCATCATCGTCGTCGGCTGGCACGTCGCCCGGTTCGTCGCGGGGCGGCCCCACGAGCACGAGGGCGCGATGATCGTCGGGCCGAGCGGGGCCGACAAGGAGGACCACGCGGCTCCGCACCACCGCGAGGGAGGTCAGCCGAACCCGTGAAACCAGCCCCTTTCTCGTACGTCCGGCCGACCACTCTCGGGGAGGCGCTCGCCGCTCTCGAGGCCGACTCGCACGCCAAGGTTCTCGCCGGAGGGCAGAGCCTGGTCCCGCTGCTGTCGATGCGCCTGGCGGCTCCGTCCGCGCTCGTCGACATCAACGGCCTGAGCGAGCTGGCCTACGTCCGCACCGACGAGACGGGGGTCCGTATCGGGGCGCTGGCCCGGCACGCGGAGGTCGAACGCGACCCCGATGCCCGCCAGGTCCAGCCCCTGCTGTCCAAGGCGCTGCGGATGGTCGCCCACGCGACCATCCGCAACCGCGGGACGACCGTCGGCTCGATCGTCCACGCCGACGCGTCCGCCGAGATGCCGGTGGTGCTGTGCCTTCTCGGAGGCACGGTCACCGCGGCTTCGAGCACCGGCACCCGCACGGTCGCCGCCGATGACCTCTACGTCGGACCTCTGGAGACCACCCTGCGTCCCGACGAGATCGCGACCGAGGTGTTCTTCCCGGCCCTGCCCCCGGACGCCGGGGTCGCCTTCGACGAGATCGCCCGCCGCCACGGCGACTACGCCCTGTGCGGGGTGGCCGCCCTCGTCCGCGCCGATGCGTCCGGCGTACCCACGTCTGTGCGCGCCGGCTACCTCTCGGTCTCCGAGGTGCCCACCGTGGTCGACCTGACCCGGGCCTTCGGCAGCGCCTTGCCGACCGAGGCCGAGCTGGACGCGGCCGCCGACCTCGCTCTTGCCTCCCTCGACCCCGAAGGCGACATCCACGCCACCGCCGACTACCGACGCCACCTCGCCCGCGTGCTGACTCGCAAGGTCGTCCGCCGCGCGTTCGAGGACCAGGCCTCCCGAAGCACCGGAGGTGCCTCATGACCGCCGAGACCACGACCGAGCAGCTGCACGACGTCCGGCTCACGGTGAACGGGGTGGTCCACGACCTCCGCCTGCCCGCGCGCCGGCTGCTGAGCGACGCCCTGCGCCACGACCTGCGCCTCACCGGCACGCACGTCGGCTGCGAGCACGGCGTCTGCGGCGCCTGCACGGTGCTCCTCGACGGCGAACCGGTGCGCGCCTGCCTGATGTTCGCGGTGTCCGCGCAGGACCACGAGATCACCACGGTCGAGGGCCTCAGCCGCCCCGACGGCAGGCTCAGCCCCGTGCAGCAGGCGTTTCGTGACTGCCACGGCCTCCAGTGCGGCTTCTGCACCCCCGGCTTCCTCACCACGATCACGGCCGGACTGCGTGAGAACCCCACCCCCAGCGAGGACGAGGCCCGCGACATGATCGCCGGGAACCTGTGCCGCTGCACCGGCTACCAGAACATCGTGGCCGCCGTGTGCCGAGCCGCCGAGATCACCCGCGAGGACGAGGAGGCCTCCTCGTGACCACCAAGCTCTTCGGCGAGAAGGTCAAGCGGGTCGAGGACGACCGTCTCCTGCGTGGCCAGGGCCAGTACGTCGACGACCTCATGCCCGGGGCGCTCCACGCCGCTGTCCTGCGCAGCCCTCACGCCCACGCGCGCATCCGCGACATCGACGTCGAGGCGGTGCTCGACCTCGAAGGCGTGGCCGCCGTCTACACCTACGACGACCTCGAGGGCCCGATGGCCGAGCCGTTGCCGCTGCTCATCCCGCACCCCGACCTCACCCACGGCCGGACCCAGTACGCCCTGGCTCGCGACGAGGTGAACTACGTCGGTGAGGCGATCGCGATGGTCGTCGCCACCGACCGCTACATCGCCGAGGACGCCGTCGACCGCATCCGTGTCGACTACGAGTTCCTCGAGCCCGTCGTGGGTCTCGGCGCCGCCCGCAAGGCCGACCGGCTCGTGCACGAGGACGTGCCGGGCAACGTCGCGGCCCGCATGGAGCAGTCGGTCGGGGACGCCGAGAAGGCGATCGCCGAGGCGCCGCACCGGCTCACCCTCGACCTCCACATCGAGCGCAGCGCCTCGATGCCGATGGAGGGGCGCGGCACCGTCGCCCGCTGGGACTCCGACTCCCACCGGCTCCAGGTGTGGACCTCGACCCAGACGTCTACGGGGGTCCGCGCGGCGGTCGCCGCCAAGCTCGGTCTCGACCTCGTCCAGGTCGAGGTGATCACCCCCGACGTGGGGGGCGGCTTCGGCGTGAAGATCGTCCACCCGTGGCCGGAGGAGCTGCTCGTCCCGATGGCGGCGCGCGCCCTAGGGCGTCCGGTGAAGTTCACCGAGGACCGGCGCGAGCACTTCATCTCCTCGGCGCACGAGCGCGGCCAGGACCAGCACATCGAGGTCGGCTTCGACGACGAGGGTCGGCTGCTGGGGCTGTCGGTGAAGTTCTGGCACGACAACGGCGCCTACACGCCCTACGGCCTGATCGTCCCGATCATCACCTCGACGCAGCTGCTCGGCCCCTACAAGCCGCGCAACTACAAGGTGGTCTTCGAGAGCCTCTACACCAACACTGTCATCGTCACGCCCTACCGCGGCGCCGGAAGGCCCCAGGGCGTGTACGCCATGGAGCGCACGATGGACGCGATCGCGAAGTACCTCGGACGCGACCGCGCCGAAGTCCGCGCAGCCAACTTCATCCAGCCCGACGAGTTCCCCTACGACCAGGGGCTGCTCTTCCAGGACGGCCGGCCGCTGATTTACGACTCGGGCGACTACCCCGCCTCGCTCGACAAGCTGCGCAAGCTCGTCGGCTGGGACGAGTTCGAGGCCTACCGCGACAGTGCCCGGGCAGAGGGTCGCCAGGTCGGCATCGGCATGGCCTGCTACGTCGAAGGCACGGGTGTCGGGCCCTACGAAGGCGGCCACGTCCACATCGAGACCAGCGGCAGGGTCAAGGTGTCCACCGGCCTCACCACGCAGGGGCAGGGGCACCAGACCGCCTTCGCCCAGATCGTGGCCGACGAGCTCGGGGTGCCGTTCGAGGACGTCGAGGTCGTCACCGGCGACACCCGGCGTTCGCCGTACTCCGTCGGCACCTTCGCCTCGCGCGCGGCCGTGATCAGCGGGTCGGCGGTCGCCCTGGCCGCCCGTCGTGCGCGGGAGAAGGCGCTGCGGATCGCGGCGGACGCACTGGAGGCGAGTCCGGAGGACCTCGAGATCGTCGAGGGCACCGTCCGGGTCAAGGGCGCACCGAGCAGCCAGATCTCGCTCGGCACGATCGCAGTGCTCTCCAACCCGCTGCGCTACGCCTTCGACGAGGCGTCCAAGGCTGCGACCCAGTTCGTCGTGGGCGACCAGGAGAAGCCCCCCGTCGCGGACGACGACGAGCCTGGCCTCGAGGGCAAGGACTTCTACTCGCCCCTGCGGTCGACCTTCGCCAGCGGCATGCACGCGGTCATCGTCGAGACCGACCCCGACACCGCCGAGATCAAGGTGCTGAAGTACGCCGTCGTCCACGACTGCGGCAACCTGATCAACCCGATGATCGTCGAGGGTCAGATCCACGGCGGTGTCGCGCAGGGCGTGGGCGGCGCGCTCTACGAGCGGATGGCCTACGACGAGAGCGGCCAGCTCCAGAACGCCTCGTTCATGGACTTCCTCATGCCCTACGTCACCGAGGTCCCCAAGACCATCGACATCGACCACCTCGAGACACCCTCGCCCCTGAACCCGCTCGGCCTCAAGGGCGCCGGCGAGGCGGGGGTCATCCCCTCGGCTGCGGTGTTCGCGGCCGCGATCGAGGACGCCGAGGGCTTCCCGATCACCTCGATGCCCATCTCCCCGTCGGAGCTCTTCGAGCTGCGACGCAGTCACCCCAAGGAAGGACCCACCGCATGAAGGTCGCCGGAGAAGCAGTGCTGAGCGCGCCCGTCGAGAACGTCTGGAGCGCGCTGCTCGACCCGAGCGTCCTCGTGCGCACCATCCCGGGCTGCGAGCGGCTCGAGACCACGGGTGAGCACACCTACGACATGACGCTGAACGCCGGCGTGGCCGCGATCCGTGGCGTGTACTCCGGGACCTGCCAGCTCAGCGACCTCGAGCCCCACGACTCCCTGGTGCTCAAGGCCCAGGGGGCCGGTGCGCCCGGGACGATCGCCGCCGACGTGAAGGTCGGGTTCACCGACAACGGCGACGGCACGACCCTGCTGCGCTACGACGCCGACGCCGTCGTCGGCGGCATGATCGGGGGCGTCGGCCAGCGGATGCTGACGTCGGTGAGCAAGCGGATGGCCGGTGAGTTCTTCGGCAACGTCGACCAGGTCCTCACCGGTACGGTGCCGGCCGCCGTGGGCGCGGCACCTGGTGCCGCGGCTCCTGGTGCTCCCGCACCTGCGCCGAAGCCCGGCGAGGTGTTCACCGCCCCGCCCCGTCCGGCGGCGGCCGCGGCCCCGGGTGACTTCCTCAAGGGCGTGCTCGTCGGCGGCGGGCTGGTCCTGGCCGGTGTCGTGGCCGGAGCCCTCGCGGCGCGCCGGCGCGGCTGAGGACGGCATGCCAGACCTCGACCACTACAGCACCGCCCGGGAGATGCTCGCCGCGGTCCGGGAGAAGAGCATCTCCGCCCGCGAGCTGCTCGACCTCCACCTGGCCCGGATCGACGAGGTCAACCCGTCCGTCAACGCCCTGGTCAGCCTCGATCCGGAGCGTGCGCGCGAGCAGGCCGCCGAGGCGGACGACCGGCTGGCACGGGGCGAGGAGGTCGGCCCGCTGCACGGGCTGCCGTTCGCCTTCAAGGACACCCACATCGTCAAGGACTGGCGCACCACGTTCGGCTCGCCCTTGATGGCAGACCACGTGCCCGACCACGACGAGCTGCTGGTCGAGCGGATCCGCAGGTCGGGCGCCGTGGTCATCGGCAAGACCAACACCCCGGAGTTCGCGGCCGGCTCCCACACCTTCAACCCCGTCTTCGGTACGACGCTCAACCCGTTCGACCTGGGCAGGTCCGCAGGCGGGTCGAGCGGGGGAGCAGCGGCCGCGCTTGCCAGCGGCATGGTGGCTCTCGCCGACGGCAGCGACATGGGTGGGTCGTTGCGCAACCCCGCGTCGTTCAACAACGTGGTCGGGCTGCGCCCCGGACTCGGCCGGGTCCCCGAGTGGCCGCACTACAACGCCTGGGAGACCACCTCGGTCGAGGGTCCGATGGCCCGCAACGTCGAGGACCTCGCGCTTCTGCTCTCGGTGATCGCCGGCCCTGACCCGCGGGTGCCGCTCGCCCTCGAGACGCCGGGAAGTGTCTTCGCGGAGCCGCTGCGGGGGTCCTTGAAGGGGCTGCGGGTGGCGATGTCGGCCGACCTCGGCGGAGCGTTCGAGGTCGACCGTGGCGTGGCCGCGGTGCTCGAGGCGCAGCGCGCTGTCCTCACCGAAGCAGGCGCGGTCGTCGAGGACGCCCACCCCGACCTGCGCGACGCAGAGGAGACCTTCCGCGCGCTGCGCGCCTGGCACATGCAGGCCAAGCTCGGCCGGCTCCTCGCCGAGAACCCCGGCAGGTTCAAGCAGTCACTCGAGGACAACATCCGGGCCGGCGAGCCGCTCACCGGGGCCGACGTCGCGCTCGCGTACACCCGTCGCACCACCCTCGGCGAGCGGATGCGAGCCTTCTTCGAGGACCACGACGTGCTGGTCATGCCGGTCAGCCAGGTGCCGCCGTTCCCGGCCCAGCAGGAGTTCCCGACCGACATCAACGGCAAGGAGCAGTCGACGTACCTCGACTGGATGCGCTCGGCGTACTTCATCACCGTCACCGGCTGCCCGGCGATCTCGGTCCCGGCCGGGTTCACCGACGACGGCCTCCCGGTCGGGATCCAGATCGTCGCGCCGCACTCGGCGGAGCGGAGGTTGCTCGAGATCGCGTACGCCTTCGAGCAGGTCACGCGCGTGGGCGACCGCAGGCCCACGTTCACTCGCGGCTGAGCCACCGGGTCAGGCTCCCTGGGGCCGCTGTCAGATCTGCACAACACCCGACCGGTCCTCCGGCAGATCATGCCGTGGCGTGAGGCACACCCAACCCGGTGGAATGAGGGCTGTTCCACAGTCGAAGAACGGGAGACCAGATGGGGACGCAGGACCGCCGGATCAGGATCGGCATCGACACCGGTGGCACGTTCACCGACGTGGTCGCCCTCGACGAGGAGACCGGCGAGCTCGTCTCGACCAAGACCCCGTCCACGCCGAGCAACCCGGCCGACGGGTTCCTCGCCGGGGTGGAGAAGGTCCTCGGCCTGCTGGGTCTCCCGGCCGGCAACGGCGACGCGATCACGGCGGTCAGCCACGGCACGACGGTTGCGACGAACCAGCTGCTCGAGGGCAAGGTGGACCGTCTCGGGTTCATCACCACCGAGGGCTACGAGGCCATCCTCGAGATCGCACGCCAGTCGGTCCCCGACGGGTACGGCAACTCCTACTTCTGGGTGAAGCCCGACCGGATCGTCCCGCGCGACCTGGTCAAGGCGGTCGGCGGCCGCCTCGACTTCACCGGCGAGGAGGTCCGCCCCTTCGACGAGGCGGGCGCCCGCGGGGTCGCCCGCTGGTTCCGCGACCAGGGCGTCAACACCCTCGGCGTCTGCTTCCTCCACGCCTACGCCAACCCGGCTCACGAGGAGCGGATGCGCCAGATCATCGCCGAGGAGCACCCCGAGGCGGTCGTCTCGGTCTCCTCGCAGGTGCTCCGCGAGTACCGCGAGTACGAGCGCTCGATGACCACCCTCGTCGACGCCGCGGTGAAGCCGAAGCTCTCCCGCTACGTCACCAACATCAAGAACCGGCTCAACGCCTACGCCGGCACCGACGCCGAGCGGCAGGTCCCGTTCTACGTGATGAAGTCCAACGGCGGCGTGCTGAGCGCCGACGAGGTGGTCCACCAGCCGATCACCACGGTCCTCTCCGGCCCCGCGGCGGGCGCCCTCGGCGCTGCGCTGATCGCACGGGTCGCCGGTTTCGACAAGGTCCTCACCTGTGACGGCGGCGGCACCTCCACCGACGTCTCGGTCGTTATCGACGGCGAGCCGACCCTCACCACCGAGGGCAGCGTGGGCGTGTTCCCGAGCAAGATCCCGATGATCGACGTGGTGACCGTCGGCGCGGGCGGCGGGTCCATCGCCTGGCTCTCGCCCGAGGGCATCTTGAAGGTCGGACCCCACTCGGCCGGCGCCGACCCGGGTCCCCTCTGCTACGGACTCGGCGGCACCGCGGTCACGATCACCGACGCTCACGTCACCCTCGGCCGGATCCCACCCCACCTCCTCGGAGGCGAGATCCCGCTCGACGTCGACGCCGCCCGCGCCGGGGTCGCCGAGCTCGCAGGACGGCTCGGCATCTCGCCGGAGGAGTGCGCCACGGGCATCCTCGAGATCTCGGCGTGGAACCAGGCCAACGCGCTGCGCCAGATCACCGTCAAGCGTGGCCTCGACGTCCGCGACTTCACGCTGACAACCTTCGGCGGCTCCGGGTCGCTGCTGCTGTGCCGCCTCGTCGACATCCTCAACCTCGCCGGTGTCCTGGTCCCGCCGAACCCGGGCAACGTCTCCGCGTTCGGCCTGCTGACCGTCGACGTGAAGAACGACTACGTGCAGACCCAGGTGTCGCTGCACGAGAACCTCACCGTCGACTCGGTCGCCGGGGTCTACGACGACCTCACCGCCCAGGCCGCGAAGGCGCTGCACGTCGAGGGCTTCCCCGCCGACCAGCACCGCTTCCTCCGCACCGCGGACCTGCGCTACTTCGGACAGGCCTTCGAGGTCCGCGTACCCGTGCCCGAAGGCGACATCGACCAGGCCGCGCTCGAGGAGGTGGCCCGCCGCTTCCACGCCGAGCACCGTGCGCTGTACGGCTACGACTTCGAGGGCGACGACTCCCAGCAGGTCGAGTGGGTCAACCTCCGTGTCTCCGGCATCGGGCCGATCCAGCGCCCGGAGATCCCGACCGAGGAGGTGGCCGACCAGCCCGGCATCCCCGAGCCGGCCAGCCGTCGCCCGGTCTGCTTCGACGCCGCCCAGGGGTACGTCGACACGCCGGTCTACTGGCGCCCCGACCTCGCCCCCGGCCAGCAGCTGAGCGGCCCCGCGATCGTCGAGGAGTTCGGCTCGACCGTCCCGCTGCACCCCGGCTTCACCGCCCGGGTCGACGTACACCGCAACATCATCGTGACCCGTGAGGAAGTGACCGCATGACCGCCCCCGTGAACGTGCCGGAGAACGGTTCCCGCCGCGCGCCCACGCAGTTCCCCTTCGGCACGCTGACCGCGGACGCCGGGGCCTCGGCGGACCCGGTGCTCGTGGAGATCGTCCAGGGCAGCCTGGCCTCGGTGGAGATGGAGGTCGAGACCGCGATCGCGCGCACCTCTCGCTCGCCGATGATCCGCGACGCCCACGACTTCCGCGCGGGCATCCACGACCGGCTCCTGCGCAAGCTCACCGGCCGCTCCTACAGCGCCCTTGTACACCCCATCGCACGGGACTTCCCGCTGGAGGAGATGAAGCCGGGGGACGTCTTCTTCCACAACGACGTCTACGAGTCCGAGGGCGGCATCGGCCACCTTCCCGACCTCTGCGTGACGGTGCCGGTGTTCCACGACTCCGGCAACGGGCCCGAGGTCGTGGCGTTCGTCCAGGCGTTCGGCCACCACGACGACATCGGCGGCGCCGTGCCGGGCTCGATGCCCAGCCACGCCACCTCGGTGTTCGAGGAGGGGCTCATGGTCCCGCCGATCAAGCTGTGGGACCAGGGCGTCCCGGTGCGCTCGGCGCTGGCGATCATGACCCGCAACTCCCGCATGCCGGAGTCGCTGGCAGCCGACCTCGACGCCGAGTGCTCGGCCTGTCTCATGGGGGCCCGGCGGCTCGGCGAGCTCTTCGACAGGTACGGCCGCGAGGTCGTCGAGTCCTGCTTCGACGCGATCATCGACCGCACCACCGAGACCTACAAGCGCGAGATCCTCAGCAAGATCCCGGTCGGCAGCTGGGTGTGGGAGGACTACGCCGAGCACGACGGCGTCGACGAGCCGCAGCTCCACACGCAGCGGATCACCCTCACCCGCACGGGTCCGGAGGACCCCGACGGCGAGCGGATCGTCATCGACTTCGCCGGCACCTCCCCGCAGGCCAAGGGACCGATCAACCACTGCGGCGACTACTCCGACGGGGTCTTCCTCAAGAAGTGGCTCGCCCCGATCCTCCGCAACCTCGCGGACACGCCGGAGCGGATGGCCGAGCTCGACGTCAACGAGGGGATCGTGCCGCTGATCGAGATGCGGTTCCCGCCCAAGGGGACGCTGCTGACCCCGAAGTTCCCTGCACCCACCAACGCGCGCACCTTCGTGATCCTGCGTCTGCTCGGGGTCCTGGCAGGTGTGGTCGCCAAAGCCGTCGACGGGCGGATGCCCGCGGACCAGGAGACCATCCGCTACACCGGCGTGTACGGCGAGGACCTCGACGGCCGCTCGTACCTCATGCGCGAGGTGCTCGGCGGCGGCTCGGGCGGCCGCTACTACGCCGACGGCGAGGACACCATCCACGTCGTGCCCGACTCCCGGAACCTGCCGACCGAGTTCACCGAGTCCCGCTTCCCGTTCCGGGTGGAGAGTCTCGGACTCGCCATGGACTCCGGCGGCGCCGGGAAGTACCGAGGTGGCCTCGGCTACGAGAAGCACATCCGGATGCTCAAGGACGGGCACTTCATGTCGATCGCCGACCGCTCGATCCTCGCCTGCTGGGGCGTGAAGGGCGGCAAGGCCGGCAAGCCCTTCGAGGTGGTCATCGACCCGGACGGGCCGAACGAGCGGGTGGTCGAGGCCCTGGCCGACGACGAGCCGGTGCGCGCCGGAGAGGTCATCCGGATCCGCACCACCGGGGGAGGCGGGTGGGGCGAACCGCTCGAGCGCGACCCCGAGCTCGTGGTCCGCGACGTCGTGTGGCGCAAGGTCTCGCCGCGGGCCGCGCTGGAGGAGTACGGCGTCGTGCTCACCGGTTCGCTGGAGGGCGACAGCCTGTCCTACGACGCCGACGCCACGAAGGCGCACCGCGAGGAGCGGCTCGAAGGTCGCGACGACGAGGCGTTCTTCGACCGGGGGCCTGGCTACGCCACCCTCTCGGGCGGCAGTGACGCCGCCGACGTCGACTGGCTGTGACGAGCGCGGGTCGGCCGCTGTGACGGGTGCGGAGGTCGCTGTCCTGGGCGGTCGCGGGAAGACCGGTCGGGCGGTGGTCTCCGCTCTCGCAGACCGTGGCGCCCGGCCGCGAACCATCGGGCGGGAGATCGTGCACGACCCGGTCGCCGCGCTGGCGGGTACGTCGGCCGTCTACGTGATCGCCCCGAACCTGTACGCCGACGAGCCCGACTACGTGTCGGCCGTGCTCACCGCCGCGCGGCAGGCCGGTGTGGAGCGGGTGGTCTACCACTCGGTCGCGGCCCCCTACGCGCCCTCCATGCCCCACCACCTGGGCAAGGCGGAGGCCGAGGACGTGGTGCGGCGCAGCGGAACCAGCTGGACGATCCTCCAGCCGTGCGCCTACGTGCAGAACTTCGTGCCCGCTCTGCGCGCGCAACGCCCGGTGCTGCGCGTGCCCTATGACAGCTCGCGCCTCTTCGGCCTCGTGGACCTGGCCGACGTGGCCTCCGCGGCAGCCGCCACTCTGCTCGACGACGGCCACGTCGGTGCGACGTACGAGCTCGGCGGCCCCGCGCTGGTCAGCGTGCGCGACGTCGCGTCGGCCGCCTCGGCGGTGCTGCGGGTCGACGTACCGGTGGAGGGGATCGGTCGTGAGGAGTGGGCGCGCACGCAGGGGGCAGGCCTCGGGGAGCGGGAGCGGGCCTGGCTGACGGCGATGTTCGCCTACTACGACCGGCACGGACTTCCGGCCGGCTCACTTCCCCTGCGGGGCCTCCTCGGCCGTGAGCCGAACGACCTGCCGACCACCCTCGCGCGCGACCTCACCTGAGCGCGCATGGCCACCAGTTGGCAGATGTTGCCCAGTCGCCGAGAGGTGCTTGGCTCTTGTTGACCGTGCCACGCATCACGTCAGAACCCTAGTTTGGTCGGCATGCGGATCGTGATCGCCCTCGGCGGCAATGCCATGACCTCCCCGGACGGCAAGGCGCGCCCGGAGGACCAGCGTGCGGCCGTCAACGAGGCAGCCGGTCCGATCGCGGACCTGGTCGTGGCCGGCCACGACGTCCTCCTCACCCACGGCAACGGCCCCCAGGTGGGCAACCTGCTCCTGAAGAACGAGCTCGCCGCGGCCGTCGTACCCCCGGTGCCGCTGGACTGGTGCGGCGCCCAGACCCAGGCAACGATCGGCGACCTGCTGCTCAACGCCCTCGACGCCGCCTTCGCCGCGCGCGGGGTCGACAAGCGCACCGCGGTCATCGTCTCCCGCACCCTCGTCGCCGCCGACGACCCCGGCTTCGCCAACCCCACCAAGCCCATCGGCCGGTACCTCCCCGAGGACGAGGCCAAGCTGATGATGGAGCACGGCCAGCAGTACGTCGAGGTGGACGGTCGTGGCTGGCGCCGGGTCGTCGCCTCGCCCGAGCCACGCAGCGCGCTCGACGGACCCGCCGCCAACGCCCTGCTCGACCAGGGCTTCGTGGTCGTCTGCTCCGGGGGCGGCGGCATCCCCACCATCCGCAAGGGCGACGGCACCCTTCACGGCGTCGAGGCGGTCATCGACAAGGACCTGACAGCAGCGCTCATCGCGGAGGAGATCTCCGCCGATCTGCTGGTGATCGCCACCGACGTCGACTCGGCCGTCACCGACTGGGGCACCCCCCACGCCAAGCCGATCGGCGAGGTCACCGTGCAGGAGATGCGGGCGATCGCTCGCGACCAGGGCTTCGCTGCCGGGTCGATGGGGCCGAAGGTCGAGGCGGTCACCCGCTTCGCCGAGCGCGCGGGGGGCACCGGGATCATCACGTCCCTCGCACGCATCGCCCATGCCATCGACGGCCACCTCGGCACCCGGGTGATCCCCGGCTGAGCCCCGAACCGACGAAGTAACCGACCAGGAAGGAAGCGAGACACGTGCCCGCTGCCATCGAAGTACGCAAGGTGCCCATCCACTCCGTGGCCGACGCGAGTGAGCTCGGCAAGCTCATCGACGACGGGGTGATGGAGGCCGACCGGATCATCGCCATCATCGGCAAGACCGAGGGCAACGGAGGTGTGAACGACTACACCCGCATCATCGCCGACCGTGCCTTCCGCGAGGTCATCGCCGAGAAGGGCACCCGCCCGATGGAGGAGGTCCGCCAGATCCCGATCGTGTGGTCCGGCGGCACCGACGGCGTGATCAGCCCCCACGCCACGATCTTCGCGACCCTTCCCGAGGAGAAGACCGAGAAGACCGACGACCTGCGGCTGACCGTGGGCTTCGCGATGAGTGAGACGCTCCAGCCCGAGGACATCGGCCGCACCGCGATGGTCGAGAAGGTCTCCGACGCCGTCAAGGTCGCCATGGAGCGCGCCGGCATCACCGACCCGGCTGACGTGCACTACGTGCAGACCAAGACGCCGCTGCTGACGATCCACACCATCCGTGACGCCAAGAGCCGCGGCAAGACGGTGTGGACCGAGCACACCCACGAGTCGATGGACCTCTCCAACGGCTGCACCGCCCTCGGCATCGCCGTGGCGCTGGGCGAGATCGAGATGCCGAAGGACGAGGACGTGATGCACAACCGCTCGCTGTACTCCAGCGTGGCTTCGTGCTCCTCGGGCGTCGAGCTCGACCAGGCCCAGGTCGTCGTGGTCGGCAACGCCCGCGGCGTCGGCGGCCGCTACCGCATCGGCCACTCGGTGATGAAGGACGCCCTCGACCAGGACGGCATCTGGGAGGCGATCCGGGACGCGGGCCTGAAGCTGCCGGAGCGCCCGCACACGAGCGACCTCGACGGCAAGCTGGTCAACGTCTTCCTCAAGTGCGAGGCCAGCCAGGACGGCGAGGTCCGTGGGCGTCGCAACGCGATGCTCGACGACTCCGACGTGCACTGGCACCGCCAGATCAAGGCTGCCGTGGGTGGCGTGACCGCGGCCGTCACCGGCGACCCAGCTGTGTTCGTCTCGGTCTCCGCGGCCCACCAGGGCCCCGACGGCGGCGGCCCTGTCGCAGCCATCGTCGACGTCGGCTGACCCCTACGAAATACCAAGGTATGCAGGGGAACTGTTGCTTCCCATGGTGATCTTGCCGTGGGAAGCAACAGTTTGCCGTGGGAAGTACATGCGCCGGGTCCCCAGCTGCTCGACGTAGCGACGGCAGGACGTGAGTACGTCGAAGGGGCGCCCTCGTGTTGAGGCCCCCTCGTGCTCTGCGTCGACCGCCGTGCCGGGAATCGCCGGTGCCCATACCTCCCACGGCAAATCGTCCCTTCCCACGGCAAGATCACCATGGGAAGCAACGACTCTCCTGCATACCTTGGTAATTGATCAGGGCAGGAGACCCCCACCAAAGATCAGCGGGGCTCGTTCAACCACTCCCGGATGGACTCGTTGTGCTGGCCGAGGGTCGGCGGGGCCTCGTGGGTCGCGCGTCCACCGGAGTGGGCGTTGTCGTCGAACCGCAGCGGCGACCCGGGCAGCTCGAGGCGCCCCTGCGTCGGGTGGTCGACCTCGAGCAGCAGCCCCTGCGACCGGGTCTGCTCCCAGGCGTACACGTCGTCGATCGAGCGCACCTTCCCGGAGGGCACTCCGGCCTCGGCCAGGAGCGCGAGCCAGTGCTCGGCCGGCTGGGTTGCGAACACCTTCTCGATCTCGGCGGTCAGCGCGTCGCGGTGCCCGACCCGGTCGCCGTTGGTCGCGAAACGCGGGTCCTCGGCGTCGAGGCCCAGCGCCTTCGCGAAGGCTCGCCACAGCGTCTCAGAGCCACACGCCACCTGGACCGGGGAGGTCGCGGTGTGGAAAAGCCCGTACGGCGAGATGGACGGGTGGTGCGGGCCGGACATGCCGGGCACCTCGCGGGCGACGGTCCACCGGGTGCCCTGGAACGCGTGCACGCCTACGACGCTCGCCAGGAGCGAGGTGTGCACGACCCGGCCTCGTCCGGTGCGGTTGCGCTCGTGCAGGGCGGCGACCACGCCGAACGCGCCATTCATCCCCGCCAGGAGGTCGGCGATCGGGACGCCCACCTTGACCGGCTGCTCCGGGTCGGACCCGGTGATGCTCATCAGGCCGCCCTCGCCCTGCGCGATCTGGTCGTACCCGGGGCGCATCGCCTCGGGGCCGTCGTGGCCGAACCCGGTGATCGACAAGATCACCAGTCCGGGGTTGAGCTCGTGCAGCCGCTCGGTGCTGAACCCGAGCCGGTCGAGCACCCCGACCCGGAAGTTTTCCATGAGCACGTCGGAGCGGCGGACCAGCTCGGCGAGCACCTCCCGGTCCTCGTCGGTCTTGAGGTCGAGCGTGATCGACTCCTTGTTGCGGTTGGCCGCCATGAAGTACGTCGACTCGCGCTCGTCGCCCTCACCGACGAAGGGAGGCCCCCAGCCGCGGGTGTCGTCACCCTTGGGGCTCTCGACCTTGATCACGCGGGCGCCCATGTCGCCGAGCATCATCGCGGCGTGCGGACCGGCGAGGGCGCGGGTGAGGTCGAGGACGACGACATCCTCGAGGGGTGCTCCGGAGCTGTGATTGTCCATGTCCGGCAGGCTAGTCAAGCCGAGTGTCGTCACCTATGGCACGTTCTGCCAAGGCCACGGCAGTCCCGTTGTGCCCGGCAACCCGGTCCGCCCGATCATGGGTCCACTCCCAGTCGGGAGCCACCAGCCGTACCTCGAGCCGCCAGACGTCGTCCGCCCTGAGCCGTGCGTGCGGCCTTTTGGGCCGGACTAGCATCGCAAGACATGAGCGATCAGACTCCCGAACCACGGTTCCCCGACGATGCGGTGACCCTGGGCAGCGGCGGCAGGATGCCGCTTCTGGGCTTCGGCACCTGGCAGATCAAGGGCGACCAGGCGGTCGTTGCGACCGAGAGCGCCCTCGAGGCCGGATACCGGCACATCGATACCGCCACCCTGTACCAGAACGAGGCAGAGGTGGGGCGCGCCCTGCGCGACAGCGGCGTGCCTCGCGACGAGGTGTTCGTGACGACGAAGTGCCCGCCCTCTCTGGCGGGCCAGGAGCTCGACACCATCAAGAGGAGCCTCGACAAGCTCGGCATCGATCACGTCGACCTGTGGCTGATCCACTGGACCCCCGACAGTGGCGTTGGGCTCGACATCTGGGAGAAGTTCGTCGAGGCGCGCGAGCTCGGTCTCACCCGGGACATCGGCGTGAGCAACTACCGGGGCGAGCAGATCGACGAGCTCACTTCCGCTTCCGGCGCCGCCCCGGCCGTGAACCAGATCAAGTGGAGTCCGCTGCTGTTCAAGCCCCACGTGCTCGAGGCGCACGAGGCGCGGGGCATCGCCCTCGAGGGCTACAGCGGCTTGCGCGGAGGCACACTCGAGGACCCGACGATCATCGGCATCGCCGAGCGCCTGGGTCGTACGCCGGCGCAGGTGATCGTGCGCTGGCACCTCCAGCACAGCGTCATCGTGATCCCGAAGTCGCGCAACCCGGAGCGGATCCGCGCCAACGCCGATGTGGCGGGCTTCGAGCTCTCTTCCGAGGACATGGCTGCGCTGGACGCGCTCGGCCGGGACTGACCCCCGGGCCGGGCCCGCTGACAGGTGAGTGGGCCCGGCGGCTGGATCGGACCTCTCAGGCTTCCCGGACGACCTCGTGGTGCTCGAGGCGGGGGAGCCGATCCGCCCAGGCGTTCTCGCCCGGCTTGCCGAGGTTGACCACCAGCAGGGACTTCAGTGTCGTGCCGGCGAAGAAGTCGGCGTCGAGCGACTCGGCGTCGAAGCCGCCCATCGGTCCGGCTGCAAGGCCGGCTGCCCGCACGCCGAGCAGGAAGTACCCGACCTGGAGCGTCGCGTTGAACCTGGCCGCCTGCTCGCGGGCGGCGTCGTCGGCGAAGAGGTCCTTGGCGCCGGGGAAGTGCGGGAACGTCCGCGGCAGGTGCTCGTGGAAGTCCGTGTCCGCGGCGAGGATGGCCACGAGTGGGGCGTTCGCGGTCTTGTCGCGGTTGCCGTCGGCCATGTGCTTGAGGAGTCGCTCGCGGGCCTCGTCCTCGCGGACCAGCACGATCCGAAGCGGCTGGGTGTTCATCGCGGTCGGGGCGTACTTCACCAGGTCGTAGACGGCTGCGATCTGCTCGTCGGTCACGGGCTCGTCGACGAACGTGTTCGCGGTGCGCGCGTCGCGAAACAGCAGGGCCTGGGCTTCGGGGGTCAAGGCGAGTGTCATGTGCCTTTCAACCTATTTGACCGTTCAACGATTCCGTTCAGGAACGTGAGGCCGGCCACGCACGTCGTACGCGGAGGGGCCGGAAATGCGCGGCGCCCCTGGACCTTGCGATCCAGGGGCGCCGTTGGCGACCCCGACGGGACTCGAACCCGCGGCCTCCGCCGTGACAGGGCGGCGCGCTAACCAACTGCGCTACGGGGCCTTGCTGTGTTGCTGAGCGGTGGAATGCTAACCCATCCACTGCCATTCGTCCGAATCGGCGGCTGCCGACCCGAACTTCGCACCCCCAACGGGATTCGAACCCGTGCTACCGCCGTGAAAGGGCGACGTCCTAGGCCACTAGACGATGGGGGCTGGTTACCCATGGGCCGTCAGGCGCGACTGCCGTCAGGGACCGGTACAGCATAGGGCACACCGGGTGTCGCCCCAAATCAACCCGGCCTCGACGGGGCGGCAAGAATGGTCTGGTGATCGAGATGAGTCGGGAGCGCTTCGAGGAGCTCGTCAGCGACGCGCTCGACGAGGTGCCCGAAGAGCTCGCGGCCCTCATGGACAACGTCGTGGTCCTCGTCGAGGACGAGCCGCCTGAGGATGACCCCGACCTGCTCGGCTTCTACGACGGGACCCCGCTCACCGAGCGCGACACCCGGTACGCCGGCGTCGTCCCCGACCGGATCATGATCTTCCGCAACCCCACCCTGCGCATGTGCGAGGCCGAGGACGAGGTCGTCGAGGAGGTGCGCATCACGGTCGTCCACGAGATCGCGCACCACTTCGGGATCGACGACGACCGGCTGCACGACCTCGGTTACGCCTGAGTCGCTGGAACTTCCCACGGCAATCTGTCTGTTCCCACGGCAAGATCACCATGGGAAGCGACAGTTCGCCTGCATACCTTGGTAATTGATCACCGCGCGCCGAGCCAGAAGCCGAGGAAGACCAGCGCCAGCGCCGGTACGACGGTCAGGGCGACCGTGACCGCCCCCTTCCGGGGCCCGAGGTCGTGCACCTGCACCGCGAACGCGGAGTAGGTCGTCAACGCCCCGCAGAACCCGGTGCCCAGCAGGGCCATCGTGTCTCCGGAGAGAGCGGACGCGCTGAGCAGCCCCAGGAGGAACGACCCGACCAGGTTGACCAGGATCGTGCCCCAGTGGAGGCGGCCGTCGAGGACGTGCGCGGCGAGGTACCGCAGCGGCGCGCCCACGGCGGCACCTGCAGCCACCAGCAGGAGAGTCACAGGTCGCCCTCCTCGTCCTCGAACTCCGCCCGGCTGGTCCGGGTGCTGAACCTGTCGGCGAGCGCGACCGCGGCCAGGCATGCCGCGATCGTCCCCACCACGTACAGGCCCGCGGTCGCAGCTGCCCCGTCCGCGACGAGGGCGCGGGTCTGCTCCGACCAGGCCGACATGGTGGTGAAGCCACCCAGGACGCCGGTGCCGAGCAGGGGAGGCAGGAGGTGGTGGCGGCGTACCCACTCCGACGCCGGCAGGAGCGCGAGCAGCAACGAGCCGACCACGTTGATCGCGAACGTGGTCGCCGGGAACCCGCTGTCGTCGGGCGCCGCGACGGTCAGAACGTGACGCAGTGCGGCGCCGACAGACCCGCCGAGAGCGACCGCGAGCAGCACCGAGACGTGGAGCGGGTGCCGCCCGCTCACAGGGAGATCCCGCTCACAGGGGGTAGGGGTCTTCCTCGACGGCGGTGGACCCGGTCCAGGGGATCGGTTCCTCCCCGCGCGCCTGCCGCATGAACTCGTTGCACCACCAGTCCACGAGCCGTTTCTGCTGGGGCGAGGCGGCCAGGACCAGGAGCCGCTGCTCGCGGCAGAACTGGTCGGCGCGCTCCAGCGTCGTGCGCAGCTGCTCCATGGTGTCGGGCATGGTCTTGGGGACGAGGAGGTCGAGGTCGACTCGCTCGAGCTCCTGCTCGATCGCTTCGTCGAGCTTCTCTCGCCCCTTGATGAGCCGCCGCTCCTGCTCGGTCTGCAAGAACACCTCGGTCAGCTCATTGGCGACCGGGTAGTCGTGGCCGTGGGCCAGCGAGAGCAGGCGAAGCTCGCGCCCCAGCTCGAAGAAGCGCTGACGAAAGCGCGCCCACGGCGCGACAGGCAGGCCGAGGAGGCGGATCCGCACCGGTGCGCCAAGCTCTTCCATTGCCTCGAGGCGCTCCTCGACCGTCTGCTCCAGGTCGAAGACATCGCCCGTCAGGTCGCCGTCCAGCCTTGGCGAGTCGGCCGGCTCGAACCAGACAACCTTCCCATCCGGGACGAGCTCGGCGCCCCAGGCCTTCGAGTGCAGGGCGACCAGCGCGAGCCCTCGCCCGAAGGTGACGAGCAGGTGGTCCTCGTCGGCCATGTCGATGTTGACCGAGGGCGGCCTGGAGGAGGCGTCGCGGACCTCCACGCGTGGGTGCTCCCTGGTGCCTCTGACCCGCACGCTGATCGGCGGGGTGCCGTGGAGGATCGCGTTGGTGACCAGCTCGGAGACGCACAGCTCGGCGGTGTCGATGATGTCGTCGCGGTCGAGGCGGTCCAGCACGCTGCGGACCCAGGCTCGGGCCTCCTTGACCGACTCGGGTTCAGGTTCGAGCTCAAGCGCCTTGAGGTTCAGGGGCACGCTCAGACCTGCTTCCGCATCGCCTGCAGGCCGATCAACCGCGTCACAACCATCGCGACATAGAAGAGGCCGACAGCCTGTTCGACCATCACCACGCTCTTAGCGTGCCCCGTCAACGGGAGGATGTCACTCATTCCGGTGCCGGTCAGGACCGTAAATGACAGGAAGAGCATGTCCACCCAAGAGTGCACCTCGCCGTCCGATGCGCTGAAACTCCCCGGATCGAGAGCCTGCAGGACGACGAAGACGTAGGCGAAGGCCCAGGCCAGGAGGGTGAAGACGGTGCCGATCGCGAACAGCTCGTCCATGGTCACGCGGCGGTCGTTCAGCATGTACGCCGTCATGCTCAGTGCCGCGTAGAAGTAGAGGACCGCCTCGAAGGCTGACGACCAGGCGAACAGCGTGTAGCTGTCGGTGAACACCTGGAGCACCAGGAGCACCATCGCCGGGGCCGCGATCAGCGTGCTCACCCAGGACAGGAACGGGCTGGTCCGGGCGACGACCACCGCGAGCGAGAGCACCAGGATGCCGAAGATCGCGAAGGCCGGCCGACCGCCGGGGGTGGCCTCCATGAACGGGTAGAGCAGCACGCCGAGCAGCTGCGCGACGAGGAGCGCCGCGCTGGGAGTCTGTCTCACGAACGCGACCACGCCCCTGCCCATGCGAGCAGGTTACGCGTGTACTGAAAAGTCGCGCGGATTCCGCCACCCTGAGGTCACCGCTGATCCGCCCGTGCCGTGCTGAAGAGCTCGAGCTCGGTGCCGTAGTAGGCGCCGGTCCGGCCGTGCTCCCGCATGTCCAGCCGCTTGCAGACGTTCAGGGAGGCGGTGTTGTCAGGGCGTACGACGGCGAAAATCTCCTCCAGGCCGTGGCCGAAGCCCCAGGTGATCGCTGCCCGGGCGGTCTCGGTGGCGTACCCGTGGCCCCATGAGTCAGGGTGGAAGTGCCAGCCCACCTCGTACCGTCCGTCGGGAAAGCCCGACTCCGCTGAGGGTTCGGGGAGCTGGACCAGGATGACCGTGCCGAGCACGACGCCGTCGTCGCGGCGCTCGACCGCCCAGCGACGGGCGACCGGGTCCTCGTGGTTCAGGGCGTTGCAGCGCTCCACGAAGCGCGCCGCCTGCTCGGGCCCCTCCATCGGCTTCGGGTCCGCACCCAGCCAGCGAGCGACCTCCCACCGCGAGTAGATGTCGAGCACTCGCGGCTCGTCGTCGCAGGTCCAGTCACGCAGCAGGCAGCGCTCGGTCTCCAGGTCGGTCGAGCGGATCTCCATGGCGCTTGACCCTGCCGAGCCCCTCCTCAGCGGTCAAGGTGGCGCGCCCACGCAAAGGCGAAGAGCCCGTAGCAGGCGATGCCCGCGCCGAGCGCCAGCAGCATCGGCATCCCGAACGGCTGCTCGAGCACCGTCTGCAAAGCCTGGTCCAGTCCGCCGGACTTCTTCGGGTCGTGCGTCCAGGCCGCCCAGAGGAAGAGGCCCGCCACGACGAAGAGGGCCAGGCCCTTGCTGACGTAGCCGGCCTTGCCGAGCCAGAGAAACGCCTTGCCCGTGTCGCCGACCTGCCCCTCGGTCTGGAGCTTGTCCATGAAGCTCTCGCTCAGCCCGCGGTAGATCAGCCTGATCCCGTAGCCGAGCACGGCCAGACCGGCCGCACCGACCAGCAGCTGACCCGCCGGCATCGACATGATCTTCGCGGTCATCGTGTCGGTGTTCCCACCGTCGGACCCGCTGCCGATGGCGATCTTGAGCGCGCTCCACCCGAGGCTGCCGTACAGGATCACCTTCAGGCCCGATCCGAGCCGCTTCATGACCCGCTTCTTGCCCTCCTTGTCGCGATGACCGGTGAGGGCCTCGGTGAGCTGCCAGAGCACAAGTGCGCCGAAGCCCGCGGCAACGACGTAGAGCAGCACACCACCCATCGGCGTCCTGGCCATCGCGCTGAGTGCGCCGTCGCTGGAGGCGGACCCGGAACGGTCTCCGAACGCCAGCTGGATCGCGACCCAGGCGATCAGCAGGTGCACGATGCCGTAGGCGATGAGCCCGACGCGTACCGCATGGTCGAGAGCCTTGCTGTCGTCGGTCTTGCGCCCGACCTGCCTGGCCCGTAAGGACACATCCCCGGCGTTCATGCTGCTTCCCTCCGTCGACACTCGCCCGGGGCTCCGGGTCGGTCGGCTTGTACCCAGATCAGGCAGGAGGGATGTCTGCCTCCGTCTCGAAACGTGCGATTGCTGTCACCTTGCCGTCCCCCACCCGGAACACGCACCAGGTCTCGGTCGGCTCCAGCGGGGCCCCGTCGGGGGCGTGGGAGGCGGTCCATCGGGCAACCTCGCGAACCACGAATCGACCGCCGCGCTCGACGAGCTCCTCCTGGGGCTCGAGGTGAATCCCCGAGCGCTGCAGCCAGCCACGGACCAGGTCGTGCCCGTGACCGACACCGCGCGGCCCCTGGATCGCCACGTCCTCGCTGCACAGGGCCACAGCAGTGTCGATGTCTCCGGCGTTGACCGCACGGTGCCAGGCGGCCAGGACAGTGTCAGGTGTCTGCGTCGTGCTCATGGGCGCAGCCTATTCAGTGATGTCATGTGCGGGTCTCCCCGAAGGGGGTATACCGGATGCGTGACCCATGACCTCCTGGTGCTCGGCCCCCTCCTCAGGTACGTCGACCAGACCAGTGCGAGCATCTGGGTCGAGACCCGTGACGCGGCCACCGTCGTCGTACGCTCCGGCGACCGGTCGTGGTCCGCACGAACCTTCCGCATCCACGGCCACCACTACGCGCTCGTCGAGGTCGACCGGCTCGAGCCCGGGCACAAGTACCCCTACGAGGTGGAGGTGGCGGGAACGACGGTGTGGCCGGACCCCTCCTCCGGCTACCCGCCCAGCGTCATCGCCACGATGGAGCCGGGCAAGCCGCTGCGCATGGCGTTCGGGTCCTGCCGCACGAGCGTCCCCCACGACGCCAAGGGCAACCTCACGCACGGCGTGGACGCCCTGCGGGCCTACGCCCTCCGGATGATCGAGGGCGAGCAAGGCGGTGAGCCGGTCGACTGGCCCGACTTCGTGCTCTTCCTGGGCGACCAGGTCTACGCCGACGAGACCTCCTCGCAGATGGAGGACTTCATCAAGTCGCGGCGTGACATCAAAGAGCCGCCGTGGGACGAGCTCAAGGACTACGAGGAGTACTCCCACCTCTACTGGCTGGCATGGTCGGACCCGGCGAACCGGTGGCTGCTCTCGACGCTTCCGAGCCTGATGATCTTCGACGACCACGACATCCGCGACGACTGGAACACCTCCATCCAGTGGAAGCAGCAGATGGAGGCCACGTCGTGGTGGCACGAGCGGATCGTCGCAGGCCTCGGGTCCTACTGGGTCTACCAGCACCTGGGGAACCTCTCGCCCGAGGAGAGGGCCAAGGACGAGCTGTGGCAGGTCGTGACGGCCGGGTCGTCCGAGGCGGACGAGGTCGACATCAGCGACGAGGTCGACGCGTTCGCCGCCCGGGTCGACCAGGAGCCGACGACGTACCGCTGGAGCTACAGCCGCGACATCGACGACGTACGCCTCGTCGTCGTGGACTCGCGTGCTGCCAGGGTGCTCGAGCCGGAGAGCCGGTCGATGCTGGACCCCGACGAGCTGGCCTGGCTGGACGAACAGATGCAGGGCGGGGTGCGACACCTGCTGATCGGGACGTCGTTGCCGTTCCTGCTCTCACCGGGCCTGCACCACCTTGAGGCGTGGAACGAGGCGCTCGTGCACGGCGCCTGGGGCGATCGCGGCAGCGGCTTCGGCGAGTGGGTCCGGCAGACGGTGGACCTCGAGCACTGGGGCGCCTTCCAGCACGGGTTCGCGGAGGTCGCGGAGATGGCGATCTCGGTGGCGTACGGCGAACGCGGGACCGCCCCCGAGACGGTCACCTTCCTGTCCGGGGACGTGCACCACTCCTACGTCTCCGAGGTGCGCCGGGTCCACGGACACCCGTCGGTGCGGTCACCGGGCGGCCAGCGCAGCCGGATCGTGCAGGCGGTGTGCTCGCCGATCCGCAACCCGCTGCCTCGCGCGATGCGCTTCGCGACCGCCTTCCTCTCCTACGGTCTGGCCGGCCCCATGGGGGCGGTCGCTGCGAAGTCCGCGAAGGTCCCGAACCCACCGTTCACGTGGGGCCTGCTCAGGGGCCCGTGGTTCGACAACAACCTGGCGGTGCTGGAGGACAAGGGGTCCGAGGGCCTCGAGCTTGCCTGGTACACCGGCGTCGTCGACGGCACGGACCACGAGAGTCCGCGCCTGGAGCAGGTGGCGTCGATGGCGGTCGAGCCGGGGCGGCCCCACCATCGCAACCGGCTCTCGGGCCCGGTGCTCGGCCGGGCGCTCAGCCGGGCGTCGAGGTACGTGGAGCGTCGACGTCGACTTCGAGGAGGACGTTCTCCACGACCTCGATGAGCGCCGGGTGGATCCAGAACTGACCCCGTGCCACCTCGTGCGCGGTCTGGCCGAACGCCATCGCACCGATGAGCGGCTGGATCAGGTCCGCGGCGTGGTCACCGAGGATGTGTGCGCCCAACAGCCGGCCACTCGAGCGGTCGGCGACCACCTTCGCGAAGCTCGTGGTGTCCTCCATCGCCCAGCCGTAGGCCGTGTCGCCGTAGGACCGGCGCGCCGTCACGTAGTCGAGCGCCTGCTCGCGAGCCTCCTCCTCGGTGAGCCCGACCGAGGCGACCTGGGGGGAGCTGAAGACCGCGCTCGGCACGGCCGTGTGGTCGGCTTTCACCAGCGCGTCGGGTTCGTCGAGGTGCAGCAGGTTGTGCTGGATCACCCGGGCCTCGTGGTTCGAGACGTGCTTGAGCTGGAACGGGTTGCTCACGTCGCCGAGCGCCCACACCCCGTCGGCCGTCGTGCGTTGGTACTCGTCGACGACCACCAGTCCCTTGCTGTCCACCTCGACCCCGGCGTGGTGCAGGTCCAGCCCGTCGGAGTTGGAGCGCCGACCCGTCGCGACGAGCAACGTGTCGACCTCGAGGCTCTGGGGGCCGCCGGGGGTCGACAGGTGCATGCGGATGCCGCCGGCGTACTCCTCCACCTCGGTGGCAGTCGTGTTCAGCCGGACGTCCCACTGCTCCTGCGCGAGGCGCGTGAAGCGCTCGGAGACCTCGTGGTCCTCACCGCGCAGCAGCGCCTCGGAGCGGTTGAGGACGGTCACGCGGCTGCCGAACGAGCCGAAGATGTGAGCGAACTCCGCGGCCACGAACCCGCCCCCGATGATCGCGAGCCGGGCGGGGACCTCGTCGATGCGCATGATCGTGTCGCTCGTGTGGTGCTCGACCTCCTCGAGTCCCGCGACCGGGGGTACGACGGGACGGCTGCCCGCAGCGATCACGACCTGGTCGGCGGTGATCGTCTCGCCGGTCCCCGTGTCGAGGGTGCGCGGGCCGACGAACCGGGCGTGGCCCTCGAACAGCGTGACGTTCTCGAGCCGGTCAGCCCTGTAGCTGCGACCGGCGACCGAGATCGGGTCGATCCGCCGGAAGATCCGGTCGCGGATCTCGGTCCACCGGACCCCGTCGAGGCGCAGCTCGACCCCCACCTCGCGGGCGTGCCGGACCGATGCGGCGAGGTCGGCCGGGTGGACGAACATCTTCGTGGGGATGCAACCGACGTTGAGGCAGGTGCCCCCGAAGGTCCCCTTCTCGATGATCGCGATCTTGCGGTCGGCGAAGCGACGGTCGGCGATCGAGTTGCCCGATCCGCTGCCGATGACGACGAGGTCGAAGTGCGTCACGCCGTCCATACTGCCCCACCCGGGTCATGAGCCTCGGCGTACTCGACCCGGCTCGCCTGAGCCGTCACGTGGCAGGTGGTTGTGAGCCAGGTCATTCCCAGGCGGGCATGGGGCGAGACCACTGAGCTGTTGTGTCTGGTGGGGGCCGACAATGGGCACAGTGACTTCTCGGGAGCACCACCGTCAGACTCAGGAAGGCAGCACGATGAACCAGGTCGCACCTGACCGGCACAAGGTCGTGGTGATCGGATCAGGCTTCGGCGGTCTGTTCGGCACCAAGGCGCTGCGACGCAGTGATGTCGACATCACCATGGTCGCCAAGACCACCCACCACCTCTTCCAGCCGCTGCTCTACCAAGTCGCGACGGGCATCCTGTCCGAGGGCGAGATCGCGCCGCCGACCCGAGAGGTCCTCGCCCGCCAGAAGAACGCCCGCGTGATCCTGGGCGAGGTCACCGACATCGACCTCGAGGCCCGGACCGTCACCTCCCACGTCCTCAACCGGGAGACCGTGACGCCCTACGACTCGCTCATCGTCGCCGCGGGCGCAGGCCAGTCCTACTTCGGCAACGACCACTTCTCCGAGTTCGCCCCCGGCATGAAGTCGATCGACGACGCGCTCGAGCTTCGCGGCCGGATCTTCGGCGCCTTCGAGCTCGCAGAGATCGCCGACGACGAGGAGGAGATCGAGCGGCTGCTCACCTTCGTCGTGGTGGGCGCGGGCCCGACCGGTGTGGAGATGGCGGGGCAGATCGCCGAGCTCGCGCACCGCACGCTCAAGCACGACTTCCGGAAGATCAACACCCGGGAGGCCAGGGTCATCCTCGTCGACGCGGCTCCACAGGTGCTGCCGCCGTTCGGGGCCAAGCTCGGCGAGAAGACCAAGCGCGCCCTCGAGGGCCTCGGCGTCGAGGTGCAGCTCGGTGCGATGGTCGTCGATGTCGACGAGCGTGGGCTCGAGCTCCAGGACAAGGACGGCACCCGCCGCCGGATCGACGCGGTCACCAAGGTGTGGGCGGCCGGCGTCCAGGCGAGCTCACTCGGCAAGGTCCTCTCCGAGCAGACCGGTGCACCGCTCGACCGCGCGGGCCGTATCGGCGTGAACCCCGACCTCACCCTCCCCGGTCACCCCGAGGTGTTCGTGGTGGGCGACATGATCAGCCTCAACAACCTGCCCGGTGTTGCTCAGGTGGCGCTCCAGGGCGCGAAGTACGCAGCCAAGGAGATCGACAACCGGATCAAGGGCCGCCCCGCGCAGGGCCCGTTCAAGTACTTCGACAAGGGCTCGATGGCGACGATCTCCCGCTTCCGGGCGGTCGCGATGATCGGCAAGGTCCGACTTACCGGCTTCCTCGCCTGGCTCATGTGGCTTGCGGTCCACCTGGTGTACATCACCGGCTTCAAGAACCGGGTCACCGCGTTGCTGCACTGGTTCGTGAGCTTCATCGGCCGAGGCCGCTCGGAGCGCACGGCGACCGAGCAGCAGATCTTCGCGCGTGCGGCCCTCAAGCGCCTCGAAGGCGGTGCGTCAGACCTGGTCAGCGCCCCGGGCGCCTACGACGCCTCGCGGGACATGATCGAGGCGACCCGGCGGGCCGAGCTCGAGGCCCGTGCGGCCGAGGAGACCCGTCTGACCGACTCAGGCGAGCGGGGGAGGAACCCCGAGGAGGCCTCCGCGCAGCGGTAGCCCCGACTCGGCGCGTACGCGGCGCGGAGGGGCTCGAGTCGGCGCAAACGCGGCCCGGAGGGGCTCGAGTCGGCGCGTACGCGCGGCGGAGGGGGCGCGAGTCGGCACGTACGCAGCGCGGAGGGGGCGCGAGTCGGCGCGTACGCGGCGCGGAGGGGGCGCGAGTCGGCACAAAACGCAGCGATCAGTCCTCGTCGATGGTGTGCACCGCCGCCTCCTCGGCGCTCGCGCCGGCACCGTCGACCCCGATGTCGTCGGCCATGAGGTCCTG
>DATICF010000014.1:0-210135 GCA_035456965.1 Nocardioidaceae bacterium | reverse complement strand
GTTCGCGCCGCTTTCGCCTGGGACCTCGGGCAAGTTCCCAGGGCCCCGTCAGGATCAGTGGAACTTCTTGCCGGTGACCTTGTCCGCGATACCGGTGCGGTCGAGCAGCATGGTGAGACCGCCGTTCCAGAACGAGAACCCGGCGCCGGTGATCATGCCGAGGTCGATGTCCTCCGGGCCCACCACGACACCGTCGTCGAGCATGAGGCGAGCCTCCTCGGCGAGCACCGAGAGCACGCGCTCACGCACCTGCGCAGGCGTGAGCTCGACGTCGCCTGTCTCGAAGAACGAGGCGACCTCCGGGTCGAGCTCGCCGTCGGGGCCGTAGAGGGCCGGCTTGCCGGCGGCCACGAGCTTCTCGAGGTTCGGAGAGACGTAGAACCGGTCGGGGAAGGCGCGGTGCAGCGTCTCGTTGTTGTGCAGCGCGACTGCCGGGCCGACCAGCGACAGCAGCACGAACGGCGGCATCGGGGCCACACCCGCAAAGGCGCCGTCGGCGACCTTGACCGGAGTGCCCTCGTCGACGATCTTGCTGACCTCACCCATGAAGCGGCCGAGCAGCCGGTTCACGATGAAGGACGGGCTGTCCTTGACCAGGATCGTCGTCTTCTTCAGCGCCTTGCCGGTGGCGAAGGCGGTGGCCAGGGTGGCGTCGTCGGTCTGCTCACCCTTGACGATCTCGAGCAGAGGCATCACCGCGACCGGGTTGAAGAAGTGGAAGCCGACGACTCGCTCGGGGTACTCGAGGTCGGCGGCCATCTCCGTGATCGAGAGCGAGGAGGTGTTCGTCGCGAGCACACACTCGGGGGAGACGACCTCCTCGACTTCGGCGAAGACCTTCTTCTTGATGCCCATCTCCTCGAAGACCGCCTCGATCACGAAGTCGGCGCCGGCGAAGGCCTCCTGCTTCTCGACCGAGCCAGACACGAGAGCCTTGAGCCGGTTGGTCTTGTCCTGGTTGAGCCGTCCCTTGAGAAGCAGTTTGTCGAGCTCCTCGTGGACGTAGGCCACGCCCTTGTCCACGCGCGCCTGGTCGAGGTCGGTGAGTACGACGGGCACCTGCAGGCGCCGGGCGAACAGCAGGGCGAGCTGGCTGGCCATCAGGCCCGCACCCACGATGCCGACCTTGGTCACGGGGCGGGCCAGCGACTTGTCGGGTGCACCGGCCGGTCGCTTGGCGCGCTTCTGCACGAGGTCGAAGGAGTACAGGCTCGCGGCCAGCTCCGGGGTCATGATCAGGTCCGCGAGCGCCTCGTCCTCGGCAGCGAAGCCCTCGTCGCGGCTGCTGTCCTTCGCGGCTGCGATGAGCTCGAGGGCCCGGTAGGCAGCGGGGGATGCGCCGCCGGTCTTGGAGTCCGCGATCGAGCGGCCCTTCGCAACGGCTGCGTCCCAGGCCTCGCCCCGGTCGACCTCGGGCCGCTCGACGGTTATCTCGCCGTTGAGGACGCGTGCGGCCCACAGCAGCGACTGCTCGAGGAAGTCCGCGCCCTGGAACTCCGCGTCGGCGAGGCCCATCTCGAAGGCAGCGTGCCCGCTCAGGGTCTTGCCCTGGTTGAGGGGGTTCTCGATGACCAGCTTCACGGCCTTCTCGGCGCCGAGGAGGTTCGGCACGAGGTAGGCGCCGCCCCAGCCGGGCACCAGACCGAGCATCACCTCGGGCAGGCCGAGCGCGGGGGCGCTGTCCTGCACGGTGCGGTAGGTGCAGTGCAGGGCGACCTCGAGGCCGCCGCCGAGGGCCAGGCCGTTGATGAAGCCGAAGGACGGCTTGCCGCCGTCGACCAGCTTGCGGAACACCCCGTGGCCGACCTGCGCGATCACCTTCGCGTCGTCACGGCTCGAGACCTGCACCGATGACAGGTCGGCGCCGGCGGCGAGGATGAACGGCTTGCCCGTCACACCGATGGCCGCGACGTCGGCGCGCGAGAGGGCCTCGTCGATGGCGGTGTCGAGGGAGGCGAGGCTCTTCGGCCCGAACGTGTTGGGCCGGTTGTGGTCGAGGCCGTTGTCGAGGGTGATGAGCGCCAGCGTGCCGGCGCCCAGCGGGAGGTCGACGTACTGCAACTTGGCCTCGGTGACGACCTCGTCGCCGGCGAGGGCTACGCCCCGCTCGATGAGGGACTGGAGCTCGGGGCTCGTCGGGGACTCAGCCATCAGGCGACCTCTTCCTTGTTCCAGTGGGGGTTCTCCCAGATCACGGTGCCGCCCATGCCGAGGCCGATGCACATCGTGGTCATGCCGTAGCGGACCTCGGGGCGCTCCTCGAACTGGCGGGCGAGCTGGGTCATCAGACGAACGCCCGATGAGGCAAGCGGGTGGCCCATGGCGATCGCGCCGCCGTAGGGGTTCACACGCGGGTCGTCATCGTCGATGCCGAAGTGCTCGAGGAAGGCGAGGACCTGGACAGCGAACGCCTCGTTGATCTCGAACGCGTCGATGTCGTCGATGGTGAGTCCGGCCTGCTTGAGGGCCTTCTCCGTCGCGGGGATGGGGCCCGCGCCCATCACCTCGGGTTCGACACCCATGAAGGCGTAGGACACCAGGCGCATCTTCACCGGCAGTCCGAGCTCGCGGGCGGTCTCCTCGTCGGCGAGAAGGGCGGTGGTGGCGCCGTCGTTGAGGCCGGCGGCGTTACCCGCGGTGACCCGGCCGTGTGCGCGGAAGGGGGTCTTCAGCGAGGCCAGGCTCTCCATGCTGGTCCCGGGGCGGGGCGGCTCGTCCGCAGTGGCCAGGCCCCAGCCGTTCTCGCCCGAGCGGGTGGCGATCGGGACCAGGTCAGGCTGGATCTTGTTGTCGGCGTAGGCCTTCGCGGTCTTCTCCTGCGACCGCACGGCGTAGGCGTCGGCCCGCTCCTTGGTGATGCCCGGGTAGCGGTCGTGGAGGTTCTCGGCGGTGTTGCCCATCGAGAGCGCCTCGGGGTCGACGATCTTCTCCGCGATGATGCGCGGGTTGGGGTCGACGCCCTCACCCATCGGGTGGCGGCCCATGTGCTCGACACCACCGGCGATCGCGATGTCGTACGCGCCGAACGCGATGCCGCCGGCGGTCGTGGTGACCGCGGTCATCGCGCCCGCGCACATGCGGTCGATCGAGTAGCCGGGGGTGGTCTTCGGCAGCCCCGCCAGGAGCGAGGCGGTCCGGCCGATGGTCAGGCCCTGGTCGCCGATCTGGGTGGTGGCAGCGATCGCGACCTCGTCGACCCGCTCCGGTGGCAGGTTGGGGTTGCGTCGCATGAGCTCACGGATGCACTTGATCACCAGGTCGTCGGCACGCGTCTCGGCGTACTGGCCCTTGGCCTTGCCGAACGGCGTTCGCACGCCGTCGACGAAGACGACCTCTCGCAACTGTCGGGCCACGAAGGCTCCTTCATGCGTCGTAGGGGAATGACCCCGCGATGCTACCCGCTGGTAACAAAGGCGTGGAAGGACCCTGAGGTGTGCGGGTGGTCACCCGGCTAGACAGCTCGAGCCGCCCGGCGATCCTCCTCGGACCGCCGGGCAGGGGGCTCTGCGCAGCGTCGCGCCACGCGAGCGGATCGGTGAGGCGTGGCTCAGCCGGTGCCGTACAGCTCCTCGAAGTTGCGGTGGAGCACGCGGTCCTTGAGCTCCTCGCTCACGTCCGCGCCGGCGATCTTGTAGTACTCGCCCCAGAAGTCGCTCCACGGCTCGTCGGAGGCGAAGAGCACCCGGTCGGCCCCCACACCGGACTTCTCGATCTCGGTGAGCAGCCAGCGGGCCCCGAAGCCGATCGCCCACGTCGTGTCCGTGTAGACCTTGTAGCCCTGCTCGACCCACGAGAGGAAGAGGGGGACGAGCTTGATGTGCCCGCTGACCCCGCCGCCGAAGTGGACGATGTGGATCTTCACCCGCCGGCCGAACTCCTCGATCATCGGGATGAAGTTGTTGATGTCCGAGGCGCCGCCGGCGCTGGTGTGGAAGTGGAACACGAGGTCGTGTCGCTCGGCGGCGTCGAAGCAGGCCTCGGCCACGCTCCGGGTCTCTGCGTCCCAGGTCTGGGGGTCAGGGTTCCCGCCGAGGAGGAAGGTGGTCTTGAGAGCCACGACGCCCGGTGCCCCGGCCTCCTCCAGCGACTTCATGGTCATCTCACGGTTCTGGGGCAGGAAGGACACCCAGAGCCCGCCTCGAAGGCGGTCGTTGTCCTCGACGCTCTCCAGCACCAGCTCGTTGAGCGAGAAGGGCTGCTCCTGCACGGGGATGCCGTAGTTGGGCAGGACGAGGCCCCGTTCGATGCCGCGCAGGTCCAGATGCTTCGCCAGGTAGTCGTCGGTCCTCGCGTAGTCGTAGACGGTCGGCTTGACGGGTTCGGCGAGGTTGTAGAACTTCCACGGCGCCAGCTCGCCGATGTGGCTGTGCGCATCGATCACATGGCCTTTGACCCTTTCGATGGAGGCCATCGCGACTCCCTCCGTCTCGGCGGTCACACGGTCCAGGTCTGCATGATGAGCGCGCCCTCGCGGCGAGCGGTGAGCACGGAGTCGAGTACGTCGAGCGGGTTGATCGGCTTGACGCCTTCCATCATGTCGATCTCGCGCATCCCGTAGAGCGCCGCGGCAGAGAAGCGGCAGGCGTAGACGTGGCCACCCTCGTCCATGAACGTCCGCAGCTGCTTGTTGTAGCCGAGGTTGCCGGGGAACGCCTCGTCACCGACCTTGGGGTAGCCCCGCGTGGCCGCGGCCATCAGCGACCCCGGTCCGTAGAGCACCAGGTGGGTGTCGAACCCCTTGCGGTTGATCCTCGTGGCGGTGAGCATGTTCACCAGCCCCACGGAGCCCTCGAAGGGCACCGTGTGCATGAGGATGTAGGCCTTCTCGCCGGGCTCAGCCTGGATGTCCTCGAAGACCTTGTCCTCGTAGTCAACGATCGCGTCGCCGACCTTTGCGCGTTCACCGATGATCTGTGCCATCGCTGATCTCCAATCCCTCGTTGGTTGTTGTTGGTCGCTCGGCCCTTCAGCTGTCGTCGACGGGGCTAGACGGCAGGGGGCCGCCGGTGCGGTGGGTCGCTGAAGGAGGCCCAGGCTTGCCTGTGGCTTCCGGGCATGGCGTGCAGCAGCCGCCTGCGAAACGACCAGGGAACGCGGGGGTACAACGGGGCGAAGAGCCTGAGCCAGAACAGCTCCCTGAGCCCCCGCGGCGGGTTGGGCCTTGCGCTGCGGTAGCGCTGGCCGACCCGGTCCTGGGCCGCAATGAGCAGGTAGTGCTCGGCGTTCGCGCGCAGCCAGCGCATGGCGGACATCTCAGCCGGCCCGGGCGGCGGTCGCGTTCTCGACGCCGTTCTGTGCGGCGAGGACGATGGGTTCGTTCAGCGCGCCGATCGCGGGGGAGTACACGTTCTCCATGGAAGCGAGGTCGTTCAGCGTCAGTCCGGACTTCACGGCGGTCGCCAGGAAGTCAGCTCGCTCCTTGATCCCTTCCTGGCCGACCATCTGTGCGCCGATGAGGCGAAGCTGGTCGGGTTCGGCGAGGAGCTTGACGAGGATCTTCTTCGTCCCTGGGTAGTACCTCGCTCGCGAGATCCCCTCAGCCTTGCCCAGCACGTAAGGGAGTCCGAGCGCGGTGGCGAGGGTCTCGCCGAAGGACGCTCCTCCGATGACCCACTTTCCTGCGGGGGTCCCCCATGGCACGTAGACGGGCTGGTAGCGCTTCGTGCCGCCGCCGGCGTTGAAGCCCGCGACCTTGCCCTGGGCGTATGCGTGGCTGCCCGTGAGTCCCGCCACGCCGACGCCGGTCAGTCCGTGCGGAAGCTCGGCGCAGTCCCCGGCGGCGAACACGCCGGGGGCCGAGGTGGCCATGCGCTCGTCCACGATCAGCCCGCCGGTCGAGCCTGTCTTGAGCCCCGCGGCCGTGGCCAGCGTGACGTTCGGCTCCTTGTGGGTGCAGATCACCGCGAGGTCGGCGGGAATGGTCCCCGACGACGTGCGAACAGCCGAGACGGCTCGGTCGCCGGCGAACGACTCCAGCGTCGTGTTGAAGTGCATGTGGACGCCGAGCTCGGCCCACGAGTCCTGCACCGGCGCGATGATGTCGGGATCCACCACGTCTGCGAGCGCCCAGGGCCCTGGGTGGACGAGGTGCGTCTCGATCCCGCGGTGGGCCAGAGCAGTGGTCATCTCCAAGCCGAGTGGGCTGGCGTTCACGACCACCGCCGTCCTCGTCTCGTCGAGGACCTTGTCCCACTCCATCGCCTCCCGGATGTTCTTGACGTAGTAGAGACCGTCGAGACCACCGCCGGGCACTCCCGGGTCGGCGTAGACGAAGCCGGTGGCCACCACCAGGCGGTCCCACGAGACCTCACCCTCGCCGGCGACCCTGAGCACCTTCTGCTGAAGGTCGATGGCCTCCACGCGGGTCTGGTAGTGGATGTCGATCCCGGCCTGGACGTAGGCTTCCTTCTCGGCGAGGAACAGGGAGTCGAAGGAGTCGATCTCGCGACCGTGGACATAGGGGATGCCGCACGGGCTGTAGCCCACGTCCTCGAACTCGGTGTACACCACGACCTCGTTCGCCGGGTCTGCAGCCTTCACCCCGCCCGCGGCTCCGATCCCCGCGGCTCCGCCACCGACCACAAGCGTCTTGTGGGGCATGAGGTGCTCCTGTCAGGCCGAGCGCCCGAGAGAGAAAACGCCGTCATTTAGTATCGGCAATTTCTAGTTACTTTAGTAGAGCCGCGGGTGATGTCAAGGACTCCTGCCCCCATCCGCCGAGCGTGCGTTCCGCGGGCTCGGGGTGCTCATCGCGACGCGTTCGACGTGCACCTCCGGCGGGTTCCTCAAGCTGTTGGTGACATAACAGACTCGTTCCGCCTCCGGCAGGAGATCGTCGACGACCGCCCCAGAAGCGTCGCTGCTGACCTCGATCTCGACCCGACTGAAGCGGGGGCCCGCGTACGTGCCGACGACCCGGACCTGCAGTCCTGGCAGCTCATGGCCCGCGCGACGGGCCGCCCAGACCAGGGCGAGCACGAAGCACGATGCGATGGAGGCCAGGAACAGGTCGGTCGGCGTCGGCCCGGTGTCGCTGCCGCCGGCAGAGAGCGGCTCGTCCGACACGACGTCGAAGCGGCCTGCCTCGACGACGGCGCGCATGCCCTCGTCCCAGTGTGCGTGCACTGTTCGCTGCGCGGAGCCAGACACGGGTGGCTACCCTCCGTCCGCTAGGGCGAGCACCGCGGCCCGGAAGCACTCCGCAGGTGCGGCGGCCACACCGGCACCGACCTGCCCGGCTCCCGAGCTCGCATGCAGGATGCCCGTGGTGACCTTGGGTGTGATGCCCAGCTCCACCACCCGGCGCGCGTCCACGCCCAGCGGCGTGCCGGCGTTGCCCCAGGTCGGCAAGGTGAATCGTGTGCTGGCTCCGGAGCAGATCAGCGCCATCTCCTCGGTGAGAGCCACCGCGTCGGCCATCCGGCCGCCGAGGAAGCCGGCGACCGCCGGAGAGCCGGCCGCGGCGGCGCCCCCGAGCCCCACCAGCTCGAGGATGGCGCTGTCGCCTATGTCGCGGGCGCTGCTCTCTGGCCCGTGGCCGGGGTAGTACAGGGCGTCGCCGACGGCGGGGGCCTCGGCGAGGAACAGCTTGTCGGAGCCGGCCAGGCGAACGCCGTAGGTCGTGCCGTTCCGGCACATCAAGGTGACGATGCTCGACCGCTCGACCTGCTCGGCCCAGACCGCAACGGACTTCGCCGCAGCCATGGCCAGGTTCAGGAAGAACAGGTGGTTGCCGGAGAGGAACCGTGCCAGCGCCACGCGACCGTCGTCGGGCAGGGCAGCCAGGTGAGGTAGCAGGCTACGCAGGAGGAGGTTGGTCGTCGCCTGCGTGCGCATGTGTACGTCGTCGCCCATCTGCAGCCCTTGGGTGACCAGGGAGAACAGGTCGACGGGTCCGGCCTCCTCCAGAACGGCGCGCAGCAGGGGACCGGCGACGTCGCGGAGGAACTCGAGCCGCTCCACCGCCGCCGGGGTCTCCCGACCGAACCACGCGGTGTCTCCCGGGCCCTGGTTGAGCGGAGCGAAGGCCCGCGTCCCCCCGGCCCGGTTGACGACCTCGAAGAGCGGGGCGGACGGGCCGATCGCGCTGGCCATCGGCAACACCAGGCCATGTCGGTAGGCGGGCTCGAGCCTGATCTCACCGGCCGCCAGCCGGCGGTCTGCCTCGGCCAGGCCCGCGGCCCAGCCCTCCGCGACGGACGTCGCTCGCAGCGAGCGGCGGAGCGGGTCACTCACGTCCTTCCAGACAACCGCCGGACCGCAGTGCAGCAGCAGCCGGCCCGTGACCTGGGGCAGCAGATCGCCGGCAGGCTGGACGCCGACGAGGTGGGGGGTGCCGGTGTCGAGGCGCCTGACCACCTCTGCGTTGGCTCGGTCCACCTCGTCGGCGCGGTCTCCGTAGAGACGCTCGAGCGCCGCGACGGCCTGCTCGTCGCCGCCGGCGGGGATGCGCCACTCGACCTGCTGGACCGGAACGTCCTGGTCGCGGACGGCGTCGGCGAAGCGGGGGAGCCCGACGTTCACCACCGAGAGCTCGTTGGGCAAGCTGACCTGCGGAGGTTGCGCGGTCATGAGACCTCCTCGAGTCCGGCCAGCCTGCGGGCGCGTTCGAGGAGGTCGCGTTCCGCGCTCGCGAGGGCCTGGCGACGCAGGCTCACGTCGCGGACCAGCCCGCCGACGAGCTCCGTGCACTGCTGCACCATCGCCTCGACCGAGTCGGAGGCGGCCCCGCCGAGCCCGGTCCTGGACTCGACGATCGCGAGTGGGTCGAGCGCTGGTTCCAGGTCTTGTCCGGTCAGTCCCCACGACCGCCCGGTCTCGGCGATTGCGGCTTTGTCGAGCATGGCCCCCGTGATCTCGCGGCCGGGGATCCCGAGAGCGGCTGCTTCGCGAACCGTCCGTCCCACGACGTCGTAGGCGCTGCGGTAGTCCACCCCGCACGTGACGACGATGAACTCGCAGAGATCTGTTGCCTGCGTGTAACCGGCCTCGAGCTCCTCTCGCATGCGTTCGCCGTTGACCCGCAGCGTCCGGACCAGACCGCTCATCAGCCGGGTCACCCGAACGCAGAGGTCGAGGGCGCGGGGGACCTCGCCGTAGGCGAAGATCAGGTTGTCGCTCCGGGCCGAGGGGCTCTTCGCGACCGCGAGGAAGCCGGTGAGGCGGCCGATCAGCACTCCCGACGCGCCCCGCACGATCGCCAGTGAGTAGGGGTTGCGCTTCTGCGGCATGAGCACGCTCGCCCGGGTGAAGGCGTCGTCGAGGTCCACGAAGTCGAACTCGCTGCTCGCCCAGATCTCGAGGTCTTCGGCGAGCTTGCTCTCTGTCGAGACCAGGCTCGCGGCGGTGGCCAGAATGTGCACCAGGCCGTCGATCTGCCACATTGCGTCGCGGGTGTGCTCGATCACCTCGGTGAAGCCGAGAGCGGCCGCGATCTGGGTGCGGTCGTCGAGGAGGCGGGTCCCGTTCACACATCCGGCCCCGCCCGGGCTGCGGTTGACCCAGTCCAGCTCCTCGAGCAGGCGGCGGGCATCCCGGATCGCCGGGTAGACGAACGAGAGGGCGTAGTGGCCGAACGTGGAGGGTTGTGCCTGCTGCAGGTAGGTCTGGTCCGGCATCAGGGTGTGGACGTGTCTTCCGGCCAGCTCGGTCGTCTCGCGGGCGAACGAGGCAACCTCGTCGACGAGGTCGAGGAGCTGCCGCCGTACGTAGAGGCGCAGTGCTATGCGCGCCGACTCCCTCCGTGGCCGGCCTGCGTGCAGCCACCCGGCGACGTTCCCCAGCCGCTCCACGAAGTACCGCTCGCGCGAGTTGTACGGCTCGCCGTACCCGGCACGGTAGGGGAACTCGACCGCATCGGTGTCGTACACCTCGAGCAGCAGCCGCATCAGGTCGCGGGCCGCCGGTTCGGGGACGAGGCCACGCCGATGGAGGTCCAGCAGGTGCGCGACGTCGGCTTGGTTCAGTCCTGGGTGGAGGAACGGCGCATCTGCGTTCTCGAGCTCGAACCCGCTCTCGACCAGCTCGGGTGCAGCAGAGCCGGTCGGAGGCCCCATGGGCCGGGACGGACGGTTCACAGGACAGCTCCTTCGGTGAGCGCGGCTAGGGCGTCGGCCACCCCGCCGGTGTGCAGGAAGACCATGGGCCCGGGGACACCGGTTCGCAGAAGTCGCCGCAGCAAGGTCATCGCCTTGGACCCGTAGTGGTGGTCCAGCAGGATCCCCTCGGCTCTCAGTGCGATGTCGGCGCTCTCGCGGTCCTCAGGGCTGGGTAGCCCGAAGCCCGGTCCTCGCAGGTCGTGCACCTCGACGTCGGAGGGCTCTGGCGCAGGGAGCCCGAGCTGCTCTGCGCACGCTCGGGACAGGGACAGGACCCGACTCCGTGTGACGTCCGCGGGTCGGCTCACCGAGGCGCCGACGACCCGCCAGGGCAGGTCGAACCCGACCTGGCCCGCCACCAGCCCGGCTTGGGTGCCGCCAGATCCTGTGGCCACCACGACGACCCGTGGATCGACGCCCGCGGCGGTCGACTGCTCCGCCATCTCCTCGGCGGCCATGACGTAACCGACCGCGCCGATGGCAGTGGCGCCTCCGCGCGGGACGGCGTAGGGTCGCCGCCCGCAGGTCCGGAGGGTGTCGGCATGGCTCAGCACAGCCTCGTCCAGCGCCTCCCGGGGGACCCGGGCAAGGAAGCGCAGCCGGGCCCCGGCGGCACGGGCCAGGGCCACGCTCGTCGGAACGGGAACGGTGGTCGGCGGCGGGCCCGCGAAGAGTACGTCACACTCCAGTCCCGCCACGCGGGCCGCGATGGCAGCCGCGGCGCAGAAGTTCGAGCTCTGGCTCCCTGCGGCCACCAGGATGTCGGCGTTCTCGGCCACTGCCGCACCGAGCAGGAACTCGAGTGCGCGCGCCTTGTTGCCGGCGATGCCGAAGCCGGTCAGGTCGTCGCGCTTGATGAACACCGGCCCCGCGGCCAGCGCCCGCTCGAGTCCTCTGGCGCGGACGAACGGAGTCGGCAGCGTCGCCAGCGGCGAACGAGGGAGGGTCACGGCCATACCTCGTCCTCCGCCGCTCGGCGGAGCTCGGCTCGTCGCAGCACCTCGTCGACCATGGCGCCTGCGCTCCCTGCCGGTGAGCCCTCCAGCCAGGCTCGGCACTCCTCGTCCGTGGCTGCGCCGGAGGCCACCACCGCGTCAACGACATGGCTGGGTCGCGCGATGCCCGGCGCGAGGATGTCGTGCAGAAGCTGCTGTGCCGCGTGCTTGCCCAGCCGACGTGCGAGACCGGCGAGAAGCCGCTCGGACACCCATGAGTCCCCGAGCCGGTCGAGGTTCGACCGCATGGCAGGGACGTCGATGACCAGGCCGCCGACGAGATCCCTGCCCGTCCGGAGGGCGATCCCGGTGAGCAGGCATACCTCCGGCAGGACCACCCACTCGGCCTTCCAGGCTCGGCCGTCGCGCTCGTGCCCGGCGACCATGCTCTCGATCAGCACGGCGGCGTTCGCGCGCACCAGGCGGGCCAAGGTGTCCAGGTGCTCGCTGGCCTCGGGGTTGCGCTTGTGGGGCATGGTGATGCTGCCCACGGTGGTGGGCCTCGTCGGTTCGCCGAGCTCGGCAATCTCGGGGCGCTGGAGCTCGTAGACCTCGTTACCGATCCTGGCAAGGGTGCCGCACACCATCGACAGCACCGCTGCAAACTCCGCGAGGCGGTCCCGAGAGCTCAGCCAGGAGATCCCAGGGTCGTGCAGCCCGAGGCGTCGGCAGAACTCCGCGCGCAGGGCGAGCCCCTGGTGCTCGAAGAAGCCCAGCACCCCGACCGCCCCGGCGAGCTGTCCCACCAGCCACCGGTCACGTCCGTCACGCAGGCGCTCCAGGTGTCGGGACACTTCGTCGGCCCACGAGGCCACCTTGAATCCGAACGTGATCGGCGATCCGATCTGCCCGTGCGTCCGGCCGGCCATGACTGCGTCCCGGTGCGCCGAGGCCAGCGCGAGAAGCGAGAACTCGATCGCGCGCAGGTCCCTCCAGGCCAGCCCCCCGACGCGGCGCATGACGAGGGCGAACCAGGTGTCGGTGACGTCTTGCACCGTGGCGCCGTAGTACACGTACTCGCGGGCCGGCTCCGGCAGGAGGCGTTGCACCTCGTGGATCAGGCCCAACATCGAGTGCCCGGTCACCCGGGTCTGCTCCGCAACCCGGTCGAGATCGAGGTGGTCTGCTTTGGCGTGTGTGGCGATCTGCGACGCGGCGTCGGAAGGGATGATGCCCAGGTGCGCCTGCGAGTCGGCCAACGCGACCAGGATGTCGAGCCAGCCCTGCAGTCGAGCCCGTTCGTCGAAGACGTCCGCCATCTCCTGCGTCTGCCACAGGTGAGCGTACTGACGGGAGTCGGTCAGGCGGGAGCCCACGACGGTTCCCACCGGTCGGCGAGGACGGTCAGCGCCTCGGACACCTGGGCGAGGGAGGCGCCCCACGGGACCACGACCTGTGTCTCCTCGATCAGGATCTCGTCCTCGAACAGGCAGCACTTGGTGAGCACCGCGCCCTGCGACCCGTCGGCCTTTCGCGGGCACAGGTCGAGCTGTGGTGCCCGTTCGCCGTAGAACCACTCATGGATCTGCTGTGACCGCTCGCAGCCGATAAGGGTCCACTCCCTGCGCTCGGGACGCTGATCGAGATAGGTGGTGCGGGCCCCGTCGACCGACACCCCGCCGCCGCGGCAGGGCAGCAGGTACTCCTCCGCCGGATGCGTGCGGGCGAGGTCTGAGAGGTCGACGACCTCCGCGACGAGCCTGATCGGCGGCAGGTGCTCGGAGACGTCCAGGAGTCGACGTACCTGGTCGACGAGCTTCGGCGGGGTCGGGGGGACCACCTCGCGGACAGTCAGGTGCAGAGGGGCGGGGTCGATGATGAAGCTGACGTGCCCGTAGCTGCCCGCCACCACCACGGCGCGTGCGTCGGGCGCCTGCTCGAGTGCGGCGCGAGCCAGGTGCGAGGGGACCGCGGTGTCGAGGTCGGGCCGGTGGACGAACGCGCAGTCGTCGCTGCCGGCCAGCAGGTTCACGGAGGTGATCGGGGCGAACAACGGCCGCGAGGTCTCCTTCTCGACGGCGATCACCGCCGTGTCCCGCGCTCGTCGTACCACGATGAACCGAGTGCGTCTGTAGGCCTCCTTGCCGACGAAGTGCTCGGCGAGCGACGCCTCGTCCAGGTCGCAGTCGACGTCGGCGACGGCGACCCCTCGGTAGGCACCGGGGACCAGGTTGGGCTGCGGCGAAGGGATGCGCGGGTTCATGACGGCACCGGGGGCATGGCCATCTGGAAGGTGTCCGCGCGCAGTCCTCGGCGCAGGGTCTCCAGTGCCAGCGCGTCGTCCAGGGCGATGTTGGCGAGATTGACCTCCGGGCCCAGCTTCGCGATGAGCCACGCCTGCTGGTCCTTGCGTGGCGCCTCGAAGAGCACCCGGTCGGCCCCGCCACCGCGTACGGCCGCTGCGACGACGTCCTCGCGCACGCTGCCGTCGGCGCGGTACAGGCCGAGGGTGCCGCTCTCGCGGCCCTCGGCGATCACCCACCGCGCGCCTGCCCTCAGGTCGGAGGCGATCTCGTCGGCCCACATGTCCGGTGCGGGCTCGGCGCTCGGGTCCTTGCTTCCCACCTCGGCCAGCACCTCGAACCACGCGGCCGCCGCGCGGATCAGCTCCTCCTTCACCTCTCTCGGCATCGGGGCGACTCCGCGGGACACCTCGACGTAGGGGAAGCCGACCTCGCGCGCCCAGCTCAGGAACTCGCGCTCCTTGCCTTGGGCCCAGGCGACCTCGAGGAGTGTCCCGCCGACGCAGGAGTTGATGCCGGCATCAGCGAGCAGCTCGAGCTTGTCGTGCAAGCCGGGATCGAGGTACGCGGTGCCCCAGCCGAACTTCCACAGGTCGATGTAGTCCGCCGAGGTCGACAGCACGGACTCGGTCGTCGCGACGCTGACGCCCCGATCCAGCACGTGGGTCAGGCCGATCTCCCTGGGTTTGCTCCCGCGGTGCGGCAGAGTGAGGAAGGTGGGCAGCGTCACGTTGCCTATGCTAAAAGTTTCGTACACTTTCCGACAGAGCAATCTGTCTCTCAGCGGTCCCACGGGCCGGGTTGAGGGGGCATCATGCAGCCGCCGGACGGCGCCCACGGGCTCGAGGAGCTGGCCGGCTACCTGCGCACACACTCCGCTCTGGCGGCCAAGGCCCAGATCGCCATCGTCCGCGAGGTCGTCGGGGAGGCGGAATGGGTCCACGGTCCCGGGGACGACGGCGCGGTTGTCACCGTGCCGACGGAAGCAGCCGCGACGCCCGGGCAGGTGGTCGTCTGCGGCGAGGCGCTCCTGCCGGAGTTCGTGGCCCGAGACCCCTTCGGAGCCGGCGTGGCCGCCGTCCTGGCCAACGTCAACGACCTGGCGGCCATGGGCGCGGTCCCGAGCGGCATCGTGGACACCATCGTCGGCAGCCCCGACCTCGCTCGCGAGGCCCTGCGCGGCATGACGTACGCCGGTGCTCTGTACGAGGTCCCGATCGTCGGCGGCCACCTCACGGTCCACGAGGGATCGCCCGCAGTCTCGGCCTTCGGCGTCGGGCACGCGGACGTGGTTCTCTCGACGACCCGGGTCGCGGTAGGTCAGGCGCTGATCGTGGCGAGCAGCACCGACGGGACCATGCGGGAGGACTTCCCGTTCTTCCGCTCCTACGACGTGCGCGGTCCGTCGATGGCCGGTGACGTGCGGTTGCTCCCCGCTCTTGCGGCCTGCGGCGCCTGTGTCGCGGCCAAGGACGTGAGCATGGCCGGGGCCGTTGGCTCCGCGGCGATGCTGCTCGAGTGGAGCCGCCTGGGAGTCACGATCGACCTCGACGCCCTGCCGCGGCCGAGGGGGGTGTCGATGGCTGCGTGGCTGACCTGCTTCCCGGCGTACAGCTTCTTGCTCTGCGCCCCTCCGGACCGAGCGCTGGAGTGTGTCACCGCGTTCACGGAGCGGGGGCTCGAGGCCGCCGTGGTCGGCGTCGTGGACGACTCCGGCCTCGTGAGGCTCAGGACGGGTGGGGAGGCGGCGACTGTGCTGGACCTGTCCGTCGCCGATGTGACAGGCCTCCGCCGCTGAGCCGGCGAGGGTGGAGGGGGTCGGAGCTCAGGTGAGGTTGGTTCCGCGCGCGAGAGCCTCGACCACAGCGGCTCCGCGGGCGGGGTCGGGGAGAGAGATGCGCATCTGCTGGTGCGGCAGCCCGGCGTAGGTCTCCGCATCTCCGCTCAGGCTCCACCCCAGGCGGGAGAAGAAGCGGACGTTGGGGAGCTGGATGTGTGCCAGCATCTCCCGCCCTCCGAGTGAGCCCGCCGTCGCCACCGCGCAACGAACCAGCGGGGCCCCGATGCCGCTGGTCCGGTACTCGGGCAGCACGGCGAGCCGGTCGCCCTGCCAGAGTCCGGTACGACGGTCGAGCTCGTAGAGGCGGACGCAGCCGACGGCCGTGCCCTCGTAGTACCCGAGAAGGCAGATGGTGCTCCCGTCCCGGTCCCGCTCGTCCTCGTCCGAACCCGCGAAGATGCCCTGCTCGAGCACGAACACCTGATGACGGATCGCACGGTGCTCTCGCAGTGCCTCAGGTGAACCTGCCTGCCGGCACGACAGGGTCGGCGTACGCGGCGCCTCGGCGTGCAGCGGGTCAGCGGAGGTGGACACGGCGAGCGCCCTTCGTCTCCCCGCTCATGCCGGCGCCGACGACAGGCCCGGGCGGCGACCGATCTGCAGAAGGGGCGAGGTCGTCCGCAGCGCCGCCTCCATCGAGCTGAGGGCAGAGCATGCCTGGCACCGAGCACATCCCGCCTTGGCGGTACCGGCTCCCATGCCGTGGGCGGCCATGTAGGCGGCCACCTGCCGGTAGATGTTCGCGGTGTAGGCGGCGTCCGGAGGTCTCGCGTCCTCCATGAGGCTTCCTGCGACCGGGCGGAGAGGGACGACGAACGGGAACACCCCCATGTCGACCGCCCGACGGCAGCCGGCCAAGGTCAGCTCCGGGTCTTCGCCCATGCCGAGGATGACGTAGGTCGACACCTGTCCCTCGCCGAGCTCGGACACCCCGCGCTCCCAGGCCTCGAAGTAGCGCTCGATGCCGGTCCGTGCCTTCGCCGGAGCCACGCGCGCCAGCACGGCCGGGTCGAACGACTCGACGTGGATGCCGACCGAGTCCACTCCCATGTCGGCGACCTCGTCGATGACGTCGAGGTCGTGCGGTGGTTCGAACTGGATCTCGACGGGCAGGCCTGCGGCCTCCTTGACCGCCTTGGCGCAGCGGGCGACGTAGCGCGCGCCCCGGTCCACGCCTCTGCTGCTGCCCGTGGTCAGCGTCGCGTCGACGGCGCCGTCGAGCTCCTTGGCCGCACAGGCGACCTCCGCCAACTGCTCTGGTGTCTTCTTGACGATCGTGCGGCCGGAGTCGAGGGACACGCCGATGCCGCAGAAGCGGCACTGGTCCTCGTTGCCCCAGTAGGCGCAGGTCTGTACGACCGTGCTGGCGAAGGAGTCCAGGTGCAGGAGGCCGATCTTCCAGTACGGGATCCCGTCCCTGGTGGTCAGGTCGTAGAAACGGGGCCGTTGTTCGGTCGCCGCACCCGCCAGGCGACGGTCGCCCTGGAAGATGCCGTAGCCCTCGTCCTCCGCCTTGAGCACGTAGGGCGAGGCCGCCGCAGTGGCGTTGTCGGTCGGGACAGTGACGGGGAAGCCGTCGATCCACAGCATCCCCGAGTCGGTCGGGCCTGCTCCTCCGCTGCGCCGCTCGAGGGGAACCTCGACCCGCAGCCCTCGCGCCTGGAGATCCGCCACCAGCCAGGCGAGATGGCTCATGTCGTCGGGGCTCGAGGCGCGCGAAGCGTGCGCCTGGGCGGCCTGGGCCGCGTCGCCCGAGGGCTCAGGATGCACGTTCACCGCTCTCCCTGGCGTTCACTCGACGACACAATCCTTCTCCTATAGAGAACGACCTGCTCAAGGGGGTGTCAAGGGCGACCGGAGATCTCGGACCGGTACTCCGTGGCCGCCCGCAGCCACGAGTCCTCGTCGTCGAACGTGGACGAACGCGAGAGGCCGTCGGCGTCCGGCGGGATCACCTCGAGCACGAAGGCCGTCGGTCGGCCCGTCGCACCCACTTCCACCGAGCTCACCAGCCGCGAGCCGGTCGGTACGTGCAGCTCCTCGCGCCGGTAGAAGCCAGCCATCACCGCGGCGGGGCTGGGTTCGTCCACCAGCCACTCCTGACCGTTTTCCCGGGCGCTGGCGAGGCGCTCCTGCTGCTGCGCGTGGGCACGCTCCGCCTCGAGCTCGCGGCAGCGCAGCGCCATCGCAGCGTCGACCAACGTCTCGGGGTCCAGGCCCAGGAGGCTGAGCCCCGCCTGGCCCGCCAGACCGGGGAGGCGGTCCAGAAGCTTCGCGCGGCGGCCCAGCAGCCGGGTGAGATCGGGGCTGTGCGCTCGCAGGTCATCGAGCAGGAGCCCGCACAACGTGGTGCCGCGCTGGTAACGCTCGACATCGACCATCGCCAGGGGGTAGAGCCGGTCCTCGGCGGCGCGCATCCGCGTGGCCGCATCTGCGGGGAGGTGCTGGGTGCCGTCGGCGGGATCGACCATGGTGGGCTGCCCCTCTCGGTTCTGCAGTGCGCCGCGCTGTCCACTATTGAGGACGCACAAGTCCTATGCTAAATGCCTGGAGGGCTCGGGCGCCCGGGAACCACCCGACCGAAACGAGGGCATCGTGGCCGGCACAGCCGTGGTCGCCCTCGGTGGGAACGCGATCACCGCCGAGGGCGAGTCAGGCACGTACGACGAGCAGAGGGCCCACGCCGACGCCATGGCGCGCTCGGTGTGCGAGCTGCTCGACGACGGCTGGCGCGTGGTCGTGGTACACGGCAACGGGCCGCAGGTCGGCAACCTCGCCATCCAGCAGGAGGCCGGGCGAGCCGACGTGCCGGCGATGCCTCTGTTCACCCTGGGGGCGATGACGCAGGGACAGCTGGGCTCGCTGCTCGGCCTCGCGCTGCGTCATGCGATCGGGGACCGGCACGAGGTCGTGGCGCTGGTGACCCATGTCGTGGTGGACCGGCAGGACCCGGCTTTCGGCCGCCCCACCAAGCCCATCGGGCCGTTCTTCTCGCAGGAGGAAGCGGCGCGACTCGGTCAGGAGCGGGGGTGGCAGATGGCCGAGGACGTCGGACGGGGCTACCGGCGTGTGGTGGCCTCCCCCCGACCGTGCGGACTTCTCGAGGCGCAGGCGCTGCGATGCCTGCTGGACGCAGGGCACGTCGTGGTCGCCAACGGCGGCGGCGGCATACCTGTCGCGCGAAGCGGCGACAGGTGGGAGGGCGTCGACGCGGTCGTCGACAAGGACTACGCGGCTTGCGAGCTGGCCACGCAGCTCGGCGCGGAGGCACTCGTGCTCGTCACCGGCGTGGACGCGGTGATGGTGGACTTCGGCTCCGCCGCGCAGCGCCGGCTCGGACGTATCGACGTCACCGAGGCCGAGCGCTATCTCGCGGACGGTCAGTTCCCTGAGGGCAGCATGCAGCCGAAGGTCTCGGCTGCCGCCCGGTTCATCCGCACGGGGGGCAAGGTCGCGGTGGTGACGACGGCTGCGCTGGCGGCGGCGACACTGCGGGGCGTGGACGAGGCAACCGTGGCGCTCGGAACCCGCATCGTCGCGGCGGGACTGCACGAGGGGGTCGCGTGAGCACCACCGTCAGAGTCTTCCACGACACCTACGTCGACTCGGTAGTGCAGCTGGGAGCGGTGCGCGCCATGCGCGAGGTCGAGGGGGTCGAGTGGGCGAGCGCGGGGATGGCGACCCCCGCCAACGTCGACGCGTTGCGCGAGGAAGGTGTCGCGGGCGACGAGCTGGCCGACAGCGGTTCGGACGACTTCTTCGTCGCGGTGCGTGCAGCCGACGACGAGGCGATTCTCAACGCGCTCTCCGCAGCAGAAGAGGCCGCGTTTCCCGGTGCACCTGCCGCGGAGGAGCGGCCGGTGGAGGTGCCCGCGCGATCCGTGCGGGAGGCGGCCGCGCGTCGGCCCGGGTCGAACCTGGCAGTCATCTCCGTGCCGGGACAGTACGCGGCGCTGCCCGCCTACCAGGCGCTCACGCGGGGCATGCACGTCCTGCTCTTCAGCGACAACGTGCCCGTGGAGAAGGAGATCGGGCTCAAGGACTACGCGCGCGGTCGGGGCCTCCTCATGATGGGCCCCGGGGCCGGTACCGCCGTGGTGAGCGGTGTGGGCCTCGGCTTCGCCAACGTGGTGCGACGCGGTGAAGTCGGCATTGTCGCCGCCGCCGGCACCGGCGCCCAGGAGTCGATGTGCCTCTTGGACCGCTGGGGCGCGGGAGTCAGCCACGTCCTCGGCGTCGGCGGCCGGGACCTCTCCTCCGAAGTAGGTGGGAGCGCAGCGTTGTCCGCGGTCCGGGCTCTTCGCGAGGACGCCGCCACCGAGGTCATCCTGCTGGTGTCGAAACCGCCGGCGGCCGAGGTGGCGGCGCGGGTGCTGGCATCGGCAGCCGGGAGCCCTCTGGTCGCCACACTGATCGGGGGAGGAGGCGGAAACGGGGCGGCCGGGCCTGTCGAGGTCGCCGACACGCTGGAAGGTGGCGCCCTGGCCGTGCTCCGTGCTCTCGGGCTCCCGGCGCCGGACACCGCGATGACCGCCGGGCCCTCCTTGGAGGACGCCCGCGGCCGTCTCGGGCCGTCGCGTCGACTGGTGCGTGGGCTCTTCTCGGGCGGCAGCCTCTGTTACGAGTCGCTTGTCCTGCTCGGTCGCGCTCTCGGCGCGGTGTACTCGAACACACCGCTGGACCCGGCGTTCGCCCTGCCGGCGCCTCCGCATTCACACCTGTGCCTCGACCTCGGCGAGGAGGAGTTCACCCAGGGGAGACCACACCCGATGATCGACGCCGAAGCCCGTGTGGAGCTGCTCCGCGAGCATGCCGCGGACCCCGACGTTGCGGTGATCATCCTGGACGTCGTGCTCGGCTTCGGAGCACATCCGGACCCTGCAGCTGTGCTTGCCCCGGAGTGTGCGGCGATCATGGCGGCCGACGGCCCCCAGGTGGTGGTCTACGTGCTCGGAACGGATGCGGACCCGCAGGACCGTCGAGCGCAGCGAGAGAGCTTCCTGAAGGCCGGTTGCATCGTCACCGAGACGTCGGCGCGGGCCTCACTGGTGGCGGCGGCGATCGCGACAGGCCGACCTAGTCTTGCGGTGGAGGCCTTGTGACGTCCCGGTCCAGCGCCACCCGCGAGCCTCGTGTCGCACTCGTCTCCTACTCCACCAAGCCACGTGGAGGCGTCGTCCACACGTTGTCCCTGGCCGAGGCCATGGTCGAGCAGGGCATGCAGGTGAGGGTCGTCTCTCTCGGCGACCCCAAGGCCGGCTTCCATCGGCCGATCCGCGCGCCGTACACGCTCGTTCCTTCTCCGGACCCGCTGCCGACCCTCGAGGAACGAGTCTTCGCTTCCATCGACGCCCTGGAACAGGGGCTGACCGCCATGGCTGACGAGGTGGACATCCTCCACGCCCAGGACTGCATATCTGCACGAGCGGCGGCTCGCGTTCGTGACGCCGGGGCAGACCTGCGCGTCGTGCGCACCGTCCACCACGTCGACGACTTCACGACCAGGGTCCTGGTCGAGTGCCAGCGCCAGGCGATCCTCGAGCCCGACCAGCTCGTCGTGGTCAGCGAGGACTGGCGGGGCCGCATCAGCGCGGAGTACGGGCGAGACGCCCGGGTGATCCACAACGGCGTCGACGTCTCGCGGTTCCCCCCGATCGAGCCCGCCCGTCGGGAGTCGCTGCGACAGAGGCTCGGGGTGTCGGACCGGTTCGTGTTCCTGGCAGTCGGCGGCGTGGAACCGCGCAAGGGCAGCATCTTCGCGCTGAGGGCGCTGGCGACGCTGACGGCCGCGCTCGAACCCCCACCTGTGCTCGTGATCGTCGGGGGGCACTCCTTCCAGGACTATGGCAGCTACCGGGACCAGGCCTTCGCAATGCTGCCCGAGCTCGGTCTTGAGGTGGACCGTGACCTGTTCCTACTCGGAACGGTGACCGACGCCGCGCTGCACGAGTGGTACCGCAGCGCGGACGCCCTGATCTTCCCCTCCGTCAAGGAAGGGTGGGGTCTGGTCGTCCTGGAGGCGATGTCCGCGGACCTTCCGGTCGTGGCCTCGGACATCCCGGTGCTGCTGGAGTACCTCACCCACCGGGAGACCGCGGTGCTGACGAGGGCCGGTGACCCTCGGTCCCTGGCCGAGGGGATGCGCGAGGTAGTCGATGACGCTGCCCTGCGTGCTCGGCTCGTGGAGGGTGGGCGCGCGGTGGCACGTCGGTTCAGGTGGGAGCGTGCTGCACGCGAGCACAGGCGCATGTACGCCGAAGAGCCCGGCAGAAGCGACGACACGAGGGCGAGTAACGGACCCGGATGAGGAAAGTCCGTCAATCTGGGGAAACATACTCAGCGGGGGCAGGCGCAACCCGGAGGAGAGAGGTTCCGATGGCTGAGAGCACGAGCGCTCCGAAGTCGCGTCCCGCACACGCGGTGAGGGTGGGCCAGCACGTCGAGGGAGTCGTCAGCTCCATCGGCCCCAGGCTGCAGCGACTCCGCCGCCAGCAGCGACTGTCTCTGCAGCAGCTGGCTGCGAGGGCGGAGGTCTCGGCGGCTGCCATCCACAAGATCGAACGGAACGACATGGTGCCGACGATCACGACCTTGCTGAAGATCTCCGCAGCACTGGAACGACCGGTCAGCTACTTCATCGAGCCCGACGACGGGCCACCCGAGCCGGCGACGCTCACCCGCGCAGGTGAGCGACCGGCCGTCTTCACACCACACCGCGGCCTGCACCTGGCCGGGATCTCGGGTCCCTACGCCCAGTTCTCGGGTGCGGCGGCAGAGGCAACGGTCGACCCGGGAGCGGACAGCGGGGACAAGCCGCTCTCCCACCCGGGCGAGGAGCTCGTCCTCGTGACAGCCGGCGAGCTGGTCTTCGACATCGCGGGCACCAAGTACGAGGTGAGGCCGGGGGACTCGCTGCACTTCCTCGGCGATCAGCCCCATCACTGGGCGAACGAGAGCGCCGAGCCGGCGAAGGCCGTCTGGTTCGCCCTGCGCGACAGCTGAACCGGGCCGGAGGCAGGACGTCAGGATCGGGCAGGGCCGGCGGCGTCGTCGCGGCCGGGCGGCTTGAGGTGCTTGAGCGCCTCTCGTCGGGCGAGCCCGGAGAGCTCGGAGTCGTGCTCCTCAACGAATGCGAGGACCCAGGCCGGGTCGGTCTTGGCGTACTCCCGCAGCGCCCAGCCCACCGCCTTGCGGATGAAGAACTGTCGTCCGTACAGGGATCCTTCGAGGTTGGCGGCCAGGACCTCGTCGAGTAACGCGGTGTCGGTGGCGGCCTTGCTGGCGAGCTGGCAGAGCACAGCGGTACGCCGCAGCCACATGTCCTCGTCGCACGCCCAGGCACGCATGCTCGACGACACGGTCAGCGGGTGCGACCGCAGAACCGGCCCGACCCGGTGGACCGCGATGTCGTCGACGAGGTCCCACCAGGCACCCGTGACCACAAGGTGGCGGTACAGCTCGAGGGTCGAGGAGTCCTGGAAGGCGCGGTAGCGGCGATGGCCGGCGACGGCGAGAGCGGCGTACCTCTCCTCCCGGAACGCCGCCTCGTCCCACAGCGTGCGCACCGCGCGCTCCCAGGCCGACCGGTCGGGAAGCGGATGGTCGTCGAGGACCCGGCGGCAGATCACCTTCAGCGGCTGAGCGCTCACGCCGCGGAAGGGCATCGCGGACTTCATGTACGCCTGCATCTGCGGAGCGCGCCCTGGGTCGCCCGCCTCCGCGAGCTGTTCGCGCAGGTCGTCGACGAGGTCGGTGACGGAGCCCGGCTGCGACAATGTGACGGGACCCTCGTTCGCTGAGCGCACAGGGAGCACGCTAGTCGAGGTCGGTCCCGCATACGCTTGTACCTCGCAGCAGTCGATCCCCGAAAGGTTGTGCGATGGCTGAGGCCACCCGATTCGTGCACATCGTCGACGATGTGCCCGAGCTCGAGGGTCGCAAGGACGGCCCGGTGCTGATCCATGCCCTGGACGGCTTTCTGGACGCCGGCAACGCGGCGAACCTCGCGGCAAAACACCTTCAGTCCGACTCGAACGGGCGGGTGGTGGCGAGCTTCTCGATCGATGACTTCTACGACTACCGCGCGCGCCGACCACCCATGGCGTTCGTGGAGAACCACTACGAGGGCTACGAGGCGCCCAGGCTCGTGGTGCGTCTGCTGACCGACCGCAGCGGGTCTCCGTACCTCCTGCTGCACGGCCCCGAGCCGGACATGCACTGGGAGGCCTTCGCGCTGGCTGTCCGCACCGTGCTCGAGCACTTCGGGGTGCGACTGACCGTCGCCATGGGCGCGGTGCCGATGGCAGTGCCACACACCCGCCCGGTCATGCTGACCAACCACGCCACGACGCCCGACCTGCTCGTGCAGAAGAACGTCTGGCGCGGCCAGATCCGAGTGCCGGCAAGCGCCCAGGCCCTGCTGGAGTTCCGGCTCGGGGAGTGGGGGCACCCCGCGACCGGGTTCGTCGCGCACATCCCGCACTACGTTGCGCAGTTCGACTACCCGCTGGCCTCCGTGGCCCTGCTCGAGTCCGTTGAGGAGGTCACCGGCCTCGAGTGGGACCTCGACGCACTGCGTGCGGCAGGCGAGGCGAAGATGCAGGAGATCGGCGCGCAGATAGAGGACTCCGCCGAGGTCCGCGACGTGGTCGCCGGTCTCGAGCAGCAGTACGACTCGTTCTATCGCGCCGCCGACGAGGAGGGCTCGACGCTGCCCCTGGCCGAGGAGCAGGAGCTCCCGACCGGCGAGGAGATCGGCGCAGAGTTCGAACGTTTCCTGGCCGGCCTCGACCGGCGTGACCGACCCGACGAGCAGTAGAGGTACCTGTGCCAAGTTCCGCCGAAGAGCTCGTGGAGCTCCTCGACCTCGAGACCATCGACCTCAACCTCTTCCGCGGCATCCAGCCCGACACCATGCTCCAGCGTGTCTTCGGCGGGCAGGTCGCCGCGCAGGCCCTTGTGGCGGGTGCCCGCACGGTCGAGCCCAGCCGGGAGGTGCACTCCCTGCACAGCTACTTCCTGAGGCCCGGCGACACCGCGGTCCCGATCGTGTACGACGTCGAGCGGATCCGCGACGGGGGCTCCTTCTCCACCCGGCGCATCGTGGCCCGCCAGCACGGACGGGCCATCTACTTCATGACGGCCAGCTTCCAGGAGCCTGAGGGGGGCTTCGAGCACCAGGACGTGATGCCGGAGGTCCCTGCGCCCGGAGACTGCGTCGACCTCGGTGAGGTGTTCCGCAAGCGCTCGCCGGAGAATGCCGACGAGTGGATGCGCGAATGGGCCGCGCTCGAGCTGCGCTACGTCGGCGACTCGCGTTCGGGGGGTGCCATCCCGGCCGACGAGCGACCCGCGCAGTCGCGACTGTGGATCCGCGTCGCCGGGGGCCTCGGCGAGCAGCCGCTGCTGCACCGCGCGGCGTTCACCTACGCCAGCGACATGACGCTGCTCGGGTCGAGCCTCGTGCCCCACGGCATGCACGTCTCCCATCCGAAGATGCAGTCGGCCTCCCTCGACCACACCATCTGGTTCCACCGGCCGTTCCGGGCTGACGAGTGGCTGCTCTACGACCAGGTCTCGCCGTCGGCCTCGGGTGGTCGGGGGCTGGCCTTCGGGCGGCTCTTCAGCGAGGACGGGGTGCTCGTCGCCTCGGTCGCCCAGGAGGGCCTGATCCGCTACCGCGGCTAGCGCTAGCACGAATTGGGTAAAACCGACACGGCGACACGCCGATCGGCGTTACGGTTGAGCGCTTTTGAGGCGTGGCTTCAGCCATGAGGCAGGTGAGTCCCGTGTGACTTCGCAAAGCCACGTCTCGCTCATTCGAGCCGAGAGGACGCCATGCCCCTGCGTCGTACGACCCCCGTGCTGGCAGCGCTCGCGGTTGCTGCGGGGCTCATCGCGTCACCGTCGGCGGCCGTTGCCCTGCCCGACCACGAGCTGCCGTTCACCTGCGCCGAGCAGTGGACTGCGACGACCAGGGCCAACCATTCGCCGAGCCGGTTCGCGGTCGACTTCAACCGGGACCGAGACCTCGGCAGGCTTGTCGTCGCCTCCGCGAGCGGAGTGGTCTCGCGCGTGGAGGACACCGGCACCCGCGGCTACGGCAAGTGGATCCGGATCGAGCACTCTGATGGGCACGCCACCGTCTACGCGCACCTCAAAGCCCAGTGGGTGGTGCCCGGTCAGTTCGTCGACCAGGGCACACCCATCGGCCGGGTCGGCGACAGCGGCAGTGCCAGCGGGGCCCACCTGCACTACGAGCAACGGTCCGGCAGGGACGTCCAGCCCGCGCTCTTCCACGAGGCTGCCGTCCTCCACAGCACGCCGACGCCGTCGCTGAACTGCCCTGACGTTCCGCTCGCCGGCGACTGGGACGGCGACCGGGTCGCCGAACCCGCGGTGTTCCGGCGACTGGCCGGAGCAGGGGCCTTCGAGATGTACGACCCCCAGGGTGCTGTCCCGGTGCCGGTGAGGCTCGGGCGGGCCAGCGACCTGCCGGTGACCGGGGACTGGGACGGCGACGGTGTCACCGATGTCGGCGTCCGGCGCCAGGCCACCCGGGTGTTCTTCCTCCGCGGAGCCGACGGCGTCGTGACGCGCAAGCGCTTCGGCAGGATCAAGGACCTGCCGGTGACCGGGGACTGGGACGGCAACGGCACGACCGATCTGGGTGTCTGGCGTCCGGGCGCCGTGCGCTTCCGTCTGCTCCGGGAGGACGGCACACAGCAGGTGGTCAGGCTGGGCAATCCCGGCTCGCAGCCGGTGACAGGCGACTGGGACGGCGACGGCACGACCGACGTCGGCGTGTTCGAACCGGTCTCCGCGGCGTTCTTGCTGCGCACCGTTGCAGCGGACGGCGTCGCCACGGTCACACCCGTGCCGCTCGGGTTCGGCTCCGACCTGCCTGTCACCGGCGACTGGAACGGCGACGGAATCACCGATGTCGGGACCTGGACGCCCGGCACGGCTACCTACACGCTTCGGGTCACTCCGTCGCCGAGCTCGGCCCGCCGCTCGGGAACGGCCGAACCCAAGCTGCGGACGATCGTCTTCGGGCGCCCCCGCTAGGCACGCTCACGCGCTCTGCCTCACCTGAGGCGCGCATGGGCGGTGGGGGAGTAGCCTGCGGCCACGCCGACTGTGCGGCAAACGAGAAACGGGGGAGTGACCATGGCACGAGTGGGGATGTTCCTGGGCCCGCTGGTCCTGGTTCTGTGGATCTTCTGCCTGTTCGACGTGATCACGTCGAGGGAGGACGAGGTCCGGCATCTGCCCAAGTGGGGCTGGCTGGTGCTGGTGCTGCTCTTCCCGCTCGTCGGTTCGGTGGCCTGGCTCGCTGTCGGCCGCCCCCGGCGTACGTCGACCGGCAGGCGATCCCATGAGCGGCCGGCCCCGAGCTTTCCGGAGTACGACCGTCCGGGCAGGGCAGCCGCCGTGGACGCCGAGAGTGACGAGGACTTCCTTCGCCGATGCCGTGAGCGTGCAGAGGAGCAGCGCCGCAAGCACCAGGAGGAGCAGCGGCGCCGCCGAGAGGAGCTCGACGGCACCGCCGGGGACTCCTGAGTCAGACGCCGGCGGTCCGCCCCAGCAGGTGAGGGGCTCCGCTCTTCGCGCTGGTCAGCGAGAAGGCCCAGTCGCCCTGACCGGTCGATCCCGTGGTTCGACGCGAGCCGAAGGCGACCGTGCTCGGCAGCAGGATCGGCTTCTTGAAGACGACGTCGACCCGTGCCGCGTCGGGCAGTCGGGGCTCGAGCATCGCGACGCAGCGGGCTTTGCTCCACATGCCGTGCGCGATCTGCCGGGGGAAGCCGAAGGCCTTGGCGGTGAGGGCGTACAGGTGGATCGGATTGTGGTCGCCCGAGACCGCGGCGTACCGGCGACCGAGGTCCGAGCCGAGGCGCCACTCGATCCCCGAGGCGGGGACGTGCTCGAGCTGCATCCCCGCGTCGTCCGTCTCCCCGTCCGACCTGCCACGCCGCAGGAACGTGGAGGTCTCCTCCCACACGAGCTCACCTGCGGAGTGCACCTCGGTGCAGAGGTCGTAGATCTGGCCCTTCGGGTGGCTGCGCAGGGCCTCGGGACGCACGGTCACCTGCAGCCTCTCCGCGGCCGAGATCGGGCGGTGCTGGGTGATGGAGTTCTGCAGGTGCAACGTGCCGATGGCGGGGAAGGGGAAGCCGCCGTCGGTCATGATCGCCATGTGCAACGGGAACGCCAGCATGTGCGGGTAGGTCAGCGGCACGGTCTCCTTGAGGCCGAAGCCGCACACCTCGGAGTACCTCGCCACGTGGCCGCGGTCGATCGGTACGTCGTGGCGGGTCACCGACAGCTGGGGGAGCGCTGAGCCGGTCTTCTTGACCCCGGGCAGCATGGAGACGCCGGGAATGGCCGGCAGGGCCGCCTTGAGCAGGAGCGGCAGGGTCGCCGGCTCGCCGGAGACCTCCTTGGTCGTGGCGGCGCTCATCACGCCCCCAGCATCATCTGGCCGCAGACGCGGACCACGTTGCCGTTCACCGCCGTGGAGGCCGGGTTGGCGTACCAGGCGATTGTCTCGGCCACATCGACCGGCTCCCCGCCCTGGGACATGGCGTTGAGCATGCTGCCGACCTCGCGGGTGAAGAACGGCACGGCCGCGGTCATCTTGGTGTGGATGAAACCGGGTGCGACGGCGTTGATCGTGATGCCGTCCTCGAGGTTGTCCGCGAGGGCCTGGACGAGGCCGATGACTCCCGCCTTGGACGTCGCGTAGTTGGTCTGGCCGACGTTGCCGGCGATGCCTGCGATCGAGGAGACACCGATGATGCGGCCGTTGGGACGGATCAGACCCTGGTCGAGGAGCTCGGCGGTGATCCGCTCGGGTGCGGTGAGGTTCACCGCGATCGCCGAGGACCAGCCGTCGGCCTTCATGTTCGCCAACTTCTTGTCGCGGGTGATGCCGGCGTTGTGCACCACGACGTCGACGCCGCCGTGCTTGTCCTTGACGTGCTTGGCGATCCGCTGCGGCGCGTCCTTGGCGGTGATGTCGAGCATCAGCTGGTCGCCGTCGATCTCCTTCATGACCGCCTGGAGCTCGTTGGCCGCCTGAGGCACGTCGATGCCGAGGACCGTCGCGCCGTCGCGGTGGAGCACCCGGGCGATCTCCTCGCCGATGCCGCGGCTGGCGCCGGTCACGATGGCGACCTTGCCCTCGAGCGGCCTGGTCCAGTCAGCGACCGGCTCGGCGGTGGTCGACCCGCCGGTGCCGATACGGATCACCTGACCCGAGACGTAGGCCGACTTCGGCGAGAGGAGGAAAGCCAGGGTCGACTGGATCGCCGCATCGGCTGCAGGTGCGACGTACACCAGCTGGACGGTCCCGCCGCGGCCGATCTCCTTGCCGAGGGACCGGGTGAACCCCTCGAGCGCCCGCTGGGCGACCCGCTCCTCGGTGCTGTTGGTCGTCTCCGGCGGGGTGCCGAGTACGACGACCCGCGGGTTGGTCTCGAGGCTGCGCATGAGGGGGGTGAAGAAGCGCTGGAGCTCGAGCAGGTCGGCGGAGCTCTGGACGCCGGTGGCGTCGAAGACCAGGGCCTTGTAACGCTCCTCGGAAGCGAGATCGGCCACGTTGGCGATGCCGAGGTCGTCGAGCATCGAGGAGATGGTGGAGGTCAGGCGGCCCTCGCCCCCGACGACGACGGTGCCCGCGACGAGCGGGGAGCCCTCCTCGTAGCGCTCGAGCTCCACCGGGTTGGGCAGCCCGAGGTTCTTCGCCAGGAGCTGCCCGACGGGCGTGCTGATCAAGGACTGGTAGCGGCTGCTCATGCGGCGTTCTCCTCCGGGTTCGAGTGCTACGGCCGCCCTCGAGGGGCGACTAGGCTCCAGCGTTATGTAACTATGGGTGTAACTCGGAGTCCACTTTTCGTGATGTGGCCCTCACTACGTTCCCTATTGGCCTTCGGTGGCGCAAGGATGGCGGGGTACGACTTCCGTGACGCCCCGGGCGTCCAGCCCGACGACACCGGCACGATCAGGAGCTGACACATGCCGTCCAAAACCCAGCCCGTCCGCAAGGTCGCCGTGATCGGCGGCAACCGGATCCCGTTCGCCCGGTCGAACACCGCCTACGCCAACGCATCCAACCAGGACATGCTCACGGCGGCCATCGACGGGCTCGTCGCCCGTTTCGGCCTCGAGGGCGAGCGCCTCGGCGAGGTCGTCGCGGGTGCGGTGCTCAAGCACTCCCGGGACTTCAACCTCACCCGTGAGTCGGTCCTCGGGTCGAAGCTCGACCCGCACACTCCGGCGTACGACATCCAGCAGGCCTGCGACACCGGCATCCAGGCGACCATCGCCGTCGCCAACAAGATCGCGCTCGGCCAGATCGAGGTCGGCATCGCCGGCGGCACCGACACCACCTCCGACGCTCCGATCGCGGTCAACGAGCGGCTTCGCAAGATCCTGCTCGAGGCCAACCGCGCCAAGACTCTTCAGGGCAGGCTCGCCGCACTCGCGAAGGTCCGGCCCGGTCACCTCGCGCCCTCGATCCCGGCCAACAAGGAGCCTCGCACCGGGCTGTCGATGGGTGAGTCGGCCGCGCTGACGGCGCTCGAGTGGTCGATCGGCCGTGAGGAGCAGGACGAGCTCGCCGTCCGCTCGCACAAGAACCTCGCCGCGGCGTACGACCGAGGCTTCCTCGATGACCTGATCACGCCGTTCAACGGTCTCGAGCGGGACCAGAACCTGCGCCCCGACTCCTCGACTGAGAAGCTGGCCAAGCTCAAGCCCGTCTTCGGCAAGGGCGAGACCGCCACCATGACGGCCGCGAACTCCACGCCGCTGACCGACGGCGCATCCGCGGTGCTGCTGGCCTCCGAGGAGTACGCCGAGGCCAACGGCCTCCCCGTGCTGGCCTACCTCACCTTCGCCGAGACCGCGGCCGTCGACTACGTCCACGGGGGTGAGGGGCTGCTGATGGCTCCGGCCTACGCCATGCCTCGGATGCTCGAGCGGGCCGGCCTGACCCTGCAGGACTTCGACTTCTACGAGATCCACGAGGCCTTCGCCTCCCAGGTGCTTGCCACTCTGAAGGCATGGGAGGACCCGATCTTCTGCAAGGAACGACTCGGTCTCGACGCCCCCCTCGGCGAGATCGACCGCGACAAGCTCAACGTCGTCGGTTCCTCGCTGGCGGCAGGACACCCGTTCGCCGCGACCGGTGGCCGGATCGTCGCCACGCTGGCCAAGCTCCTCAACGAGAAAGGCTCGGGCCGTGGCGTGATCTCGATCTGCGCCGCCGGCGGCCAGGGCGTGACCGCGATCCTCGAGAAGTAGCCCGCGGGTCAGGGTGCGCGGGTCGCCATCGCCAGGGCGGTGGACACCATGTGCTCCTTGACCTGCTCGGGCGAGATCGGCACCACCGTGGGTACGCCGGGGGCAGCCTCCTTCACGAGCATGCCGACTCTGGCGAGCTGCATGCCGCCAAGGCCGGTCGCGTAGAGCGTGTTCGCGAGCAGGTGCACGTCCTGCCTCTGGAAGCTGGCGTCGGCGATGCCTGCTTCCAGCACGTCTGCCACGCGCGCGAGACAGGTCGCGATGCCTCGGCCGAGGCGGTAGACCGCACCCTCGCTGACCTCCTCGAGCAGCTCGGGACCGGGCCGGCGCATCAGGGTCTGGGCGCAGTCGACGAATGCCGGGAACTCGATGCCGAAGTCGATGAACGACTCGGTGATCGCACGCAGGCGGTTGGCCGGGTCGGCGCCCGGCGCGTCGGCCGCAGCCAAGCGGCCGTCGAGATCGTCGAGGTAGCCCACGAGCGTGAGCGCGAAGAGCTCTTCCTTGCCGGAGAAGTGGCGGTAGATGATCGCGCGGTTGATCCCCACCGCCCTGGCGATGTCCTCGATCTGGGCGTCACGCACGCCGCGCTCGTCGAACAGTGCGCGGGTGGCGTCGAGGATCTCCTTCTCGCGGGCCCTACGCCGCACCGCAGCCGCCGTACGGCGACCGTCTGGCCTCGGGTCGGTGACGTGGTCGGTGCTCATGGGCGTCATGGTACGCCGGGAGCAACCGGGAGTGGCACGCGCTGTTACACCGTGTCGGCTCGGCCGCGGAGAGCGCGGACCGACCTCGCGCTGGGGTGCTCTTACAACCGATTGGAAGGCATGAGCAAGCGGATCGGTTAGAACAATGCCCGCACGGTGTGGATCGTGTCGGCCTCGTCGGCGGTCTTGTCGTCGCGGTAGCGCAGCACCCGGGCGAACCGCAGCGCCATGCCGCCTGGATAGCGCGATGAGGTCTGGATCCCGTCGAAGGCGATCTCGACGACCTGCTCGGGGCGCACGTGCACGACGTGCGACGAGCGCGAGGTCTCGAGCTCGAGGAACCGCTCGGTCTGCCACTCGAGCATTTCGTCGGTCATCCCCTTGAAAGTCTTGCCCAACATGACGAAGCCACCTTCCCCATCGCGGGCGCCGAGGTGGATGTTGGACAGCTTGCCGGTGCGCCGCCCGCTGCCCCATTCCACGGCGAGCACGACGAGGTCCAGCGTGTGCCTGGGCTTGACCTTCACCCAGGATGCGCCGCGGCGGCCCGCCTCGTAGGCGGCGTCGACGCTCTTCAGGACGACTCCCTCGTGGCCGAGTGAGACCATCTCGTCGAAGAAGGCCGTCATCTCTGCCTCGTCGGAGGTGATCCTCCGCGGCACCACCTGCTCGCCGGGCAAGGCGCTCGCCAGTGCCTCGAAACGTTCACGAGCCGGGCGGTCGAGCAGGTCGGAGCCTTCGACGTGCAGCACGTCGAAGAAGTACGTCGTCAACGGCACCTGCTCGCGTAGCGTCGCGACGTCGAGGCTGCTCGCGGTTCGGGCCGCGGTCTCCTGGAAGGGGCGTGGCCGCCCCGTTCCGTCGAGGGCGATCGCCTCGCCGTCGAGGACTAGCGTCGTCGCAGGTAACGACGAGACCGCCTCCACCACCTCGGGAAGGCGCGAGGTGATGTCCTCCAGGGTCCGCGTGAACACGCGCACCTGGCCGTCGTACTTGTGCACCTGGACCCGGATCCCGTCGAGCTTGCAGTCCACGGCGATCTGCTCACCACGCCCGATCTTGTCGAGCGCAGCGGTGAAGTCTGCTGCGCTGGAGGCGAGCATGGGCCGCACCGCCCTGCCCACCTCGAGTCCGAACGCCGCGAGCGCCTCCTCGCCACCGGTGAGCGCAGCGACCGCGACAGGCAGGGTGGCGCCGCAGAGCATCGAGGCCCGTCGTACTGACACAGCCGGGACCTCGGCGGCCGAGGCGATCGCCTCGAGCATCAGGCCGTCGAGGGCGCCCTGCCGAAGCTCACCCGTGGCCAGCCGCCGCAGGTAGTCCTGCTCTTCTGCGGTCGCGCGCCCGAACAGCTTGTCCACCAGATCCGTCCGTGCTTGCCTGGAGCCCGCGCCGGCGACTGCGCTGATCGCCTCGAACATCTCGTGCACCTGCGCCAAGGTGAGGCTGCTCCCGGCCGCCGGCGGCGGCAGCTCACCGAGGCTGCGCCAACCCAGCCCCGTGCGTCGCTGGCGCAGCACGCCGGAGAGATACGCGGTCGCGGTCTCGACCTCGTCGGGCTCGGCATGGCGGAGTGCAGCCGCGAGGGCCTCGATCTTGGCCCGGCGAGAGCGCGTCGAGGTCAAGGCGGCAGAGGTCTCGACCAGCTCGGCAAGTTGCATGGAGTCCATTGTGTCGGGGCCGGCGAACGTTAGCCTTGCCACGATGCAGACAAATCCCCCACCCGCGGCCGAGAGGCTTTGGCGTCCCGACTGGCCGTGCCCGGTCGGCGTCGTGCTCCGGCCCGGCCGGCGGGGGGCCGGTGACCCGACCTTCCGCACGGACCCGGACGGCACGATCTGGCGTGGTCTGCGCACTCCCGCGGGCGTCGTCACGCTGCGCGTGCACGCCAGGCCGTACGACGGAGACGTGCACGCCGCAGCGTGGGGGCCCGGCGCCGACTGGGCGCTCGAACAGCTTCCGGCGATGCTCGGAGCCGAGGACGACCCATCCGGCTTCCAGCCGCTCCACCGCGCGATCGCACAGGGGCATCGCCACTTCCCGCACTGGCGGATCGCGCGCAGCGGACTGGTGATGGAGTCACTCGTGCCGGCGATCATCGAGCAGAAGGTGACGGGCCAGGAGGCGTTCGCAGGGTTTCGCATGCTCGTGCACCGCTTCGGCGAGCGGGCACCCGGGCCCGGTTCCGACCGCGGTGTGTGGGTTCAGCCGTCACCGGAGCAGCTCCGGATGATCCCCTCTTGGGAGTGGCTGAGGATGCACATCGACCCGGCCAGATCGCGCACCGTCGTGCGTGCTGCTCAGGTGGCCTCCTCGCTCGAGCGCACGGTCGGACTTGATCCTGTAGAGGTGGACCGCCGGCTGCGGTCGCTGCCGGGAGTCGGCGTGTGGACCTCCGCCGAGGTTCGCTTTCGCGTCCACGGCGACGCCGACGCGGTGAGCTTCGGTGACTTCCACATCGCCAAGGACGTGTGCTGGGCTCTGACCGGCGAGCCGGGCGACGACGACAAGATGGCCGAGCTGCTCGAGCCGTACCGCCCCCACCGGCATCGGGTTCAGCGCTTGGTCGAGCTGATGCGGCTCGGCCCGCCACGGCGAGGTCCCCGGATGGCTCCGCGCAGCCATTTGCCTGCCTCCGTCGAGCGGTCGCGCTACCGCGCAGGCCGAGGCAGCAGCTCGCGACGTGCCGCGACGCCGGGTGGTTGACGACCGTCGGTCAGCCCGGGAGAGTCGGACCACCGTCCGCACCCATGGGAGTTTTCTGTGACAGACCTGGCCTCGACGCTGGCCGGCATGTCCGAGGAGGAGCTCGACCGCTTCTTCTACGAGTCCGACGCCGAGCTGATCGTGGGGCTGGTAGAGAAGACGCCGGATCGCGCACTCCAGGAGCTGATGGCGCAGGACGCCGTGCGCTCAGCGGCAGTGGGCAGTGTTCTGTCCAGGCTCGACGAGTACGCCATCGCGGAACGGCTGGGCTCGGTCAAGGGGAGGGTCGCGTTCCGCCTCGCGCTGCCGGGGGGCGGGGATGAGGTCTACCTCCTCGAGCTCGCCGAGGGTGGGGTCGAGGTCGTACCTCCGGCTTCCGGCTCGCCCGTGATCGAGCCGGACGTGACCGTCGTCTCAGGGGTGCTGGAGTTCCTGCGGCTCGTGACCGGCGGCGTCAACGCCGCCCTGCTCTTCCTCGGCGACCGGCTGGCCATCGAGGGCGACGAACTGCTCGCGCTCGCGATCGGCGGCGTGTTCCGCGTCCCGGGGACCGTCGACGTTGCCGTGGACCCGACAGCGCTGGACCCGGTCGACGTGGCCGTCGCGATCTCGAAGGTCACGGACTCACACCTCCAGTCGGTGATGGCCGGGGGTCTTCGCGCGGTGGTGCTGACCGAGGTCTTCCGCCGTCTGCCCGACCACGTCGACGCGCGCAAGGCTGAGGGACACGACCTCAGGGTCGGGTTCAAGATCGGTGGACGTCCCGAGGGCGGCGCGGACCGCTACCTGGTGACCCTGCGCGAGCAGAGTGCGACGGTCGAACGGGTGCCGGAGGGCGACGGTTCCTCGCGACGGGACGCGACGATCGCGCTCGACGGAGCACAGTTCCTCAAGCTCGTCACCGGACACCTCAACCCCGTCGTGGGCGTGATGCGCGGCCAGCTGAAGGTTCGCGGCGACGTGAGGGCGGCGTTGACCTTCAGCGGCATCATGAACATCCCGAGCGCCTGACGAGGGCACAGGGACCGGGAACAAGGGACGATCGGCACATGGTCACGGCCGCGAACCGGGCGTAGCGTCGGGTCGAGAAGCCACTCCGGCTTCGGGTCAAGGAGCGACCATGCACGAGAAGTCCCGACCACAGCACGCGGCGAAGAAGGCCGGCAAGACCCTGAAGCAGAAGCGAGCGGAGAAGCGGGCCAAGGCAGCTGCCAAGGAACGCCACATCGAGATCGTGCCCCGAGACCAGAAGCACTGACCCGGTCGAGCCGTCCCCGTCCCACGTCGACGGGTGAACGACCGAGCCGCGGCCGGCCTTCACAGGAACGGGCGCAGCGGTGCGAGCACGAGCTCGGTGAACTTGCGGTGCACGCCGCGTGCGGCCCACTCGTCGCGGGTGAGCTCGTGGGCGTTGCCGAGATCGGTGGTGAAGACCCGCTCCATCTGCTCTGCCATCTCGGTGTCGATGAACTCGACGTTGATCTCGTAGTTGCCGGTCATGCTGAGCCGGTCGATGTTGGCCGTGCCGACCGTCGACCAACGCCCGTCGATGGTCGCGGTCTTGGCGTGCACCATTGCACCCTGGAACCGGAAGATCCGCACGCCGGCGTCGAGCAGCTCGCTGTAGTAGCCGCGCGAGAGCCAGTCCGCGACCACGTGGTTGGAGGTCTCGGGAACCAGCAGCCGGACGTCGACCCCGCGCCGGGCTGCGTCCATCAGCGCCTCGACGAAGTCGGAGTCGGGCACGAAGTAGGCCTGGGTGATGTAGATGTGCTGGTAGGCGCGGTTGATCGCCTCGAGGTACATCGCCCGGATCGGGAACATCCACAGCCGCGGGATGTTGCGGTGCATCCGGATCCGGGGCTCCCAGTCCGAGGCGGTTTCCAGCAGCAGGGGGCGTCCTCCGTTGCGTGCGCCGCGGTGGAGGTTCCAGAAATCAGCGAAGGCTCGCTTCAAGTCCCATACGCCGGGGCCGGTGATCCGCACATGGGTGTCGCGCCACTCGGTGGCGTACGCGGTGCCGACGTTGTAGCCGCCGACGAAGCCGACCCGATCGTCGACGACCAGGATCTTGCGGTGGTCGCGCCCATAGCGGCGGATGTCGAAGAAGCGCCACCCCGCGCTGTAGACGGGGTACGCCAGCACCCGGAGCCGCGGCCCGAAACGCTTGAACCGCGGCGAGACGACGAGGTTCGCGAAGCTGTCGTAGATGGCGTAGACCTCGACGCCCCGAGCAGCGGCGTCGGTCAGCGCACGCTTGAAACGTTCGCCGACCTCGTCGCCCTTCCAGATGTAGGACTCGAAGAGGATCTGCTCCTTGGCCGACGCGATCGCATCCAGCATGTCGTCGTACAGATGCTGGCCGTAGGTGTAGGTCCGCACCGACCCGTCGCCGATCTGCACGTCGCCGGGTGGGTCGGTCGGGAACGGCTTGGGCTTCTTGCCGCGACGGCGGTAGGAGTCCACGACGGTGAGCACGCCCGCCACGAGGAACGGGACGCCGAAGAACGCGAGCACTGCGCGCTTGACCATCGTGCTCACCCCGTCGAGTGACCAGAGGGTCGACCCCGGGGGTGCGGGCGGTGGTGTGCTCACGGGGTCAATCTAGTCAAAGTCACCTGAACAGACGGCGCAACGGCTCCCCCGGGCTCATCGCGCGCGTAGCTGGAGTGCCAGCCCTTTCTCGGATGTGAGGGTAAGCCGCTCGCCATCGATCCCCGCCGTGAAGCCGTTCCGGAGTACGTCGACCACGTGGCGGTGCTGGGCCTCGGCGCCGGGTGGGCATGCCCCGGCGAGGGGGTCCTCGATGTCGAGCTCGCTCACCGTCACCTCGTCGCCGTGGACCTCGTAGCTTCCCCGGACCGTCCGGCAGCCGCTCGACCCGACGACGACCCCGTTCTCGGTGAAGCTCAGCTCACCACCGGGGAGGACGCTCGACGCCGTCTCTCCGTCGATCAGTGACTCGAGCGTCCACGTCGTCCCGACGAACGCCGTGTCGTCCACCGCGGCGTCGCGCTCGAAGGTGAGCTCCGAGTCAGGGCCCGAGAGCCTGAGCGTCCCGCCGTCCACCTCGGCTGCCTGCACCGCACCGAGGACGGCCAAGAAGCGTCGCTCGAGGTCCATGACGTGGGGTTCGCAGGCCATCTCGGTGCCGCCGATCTCGTCGAAGCGCACGCTCGCGCCCTCGACGAGCACTTGCGCGCCGTACACGTTGCAGCCGGAGGATCCGCCGACCGCTGCGTCGTCGAAACCCAGCGTGACCTCACGCTGGCCCAGGCCGAGCACCCCTTCGCCGTCGCGGCCTTCCACGAGGTGCCAGTTGCCGTCGAGGTCGAGGTCGTCGGTCGACGCTGTACCGACCTGGTCGCCACAGGCCGCCAGCAGGAACGTCAGCCCCACGAGGGCCGTGGCCCTCGCGAGCGCTGCGGGCCCCCGGATCCTCATGCGCTCACTCTCCCAGCCACGTTCGGCTCATCACTTCGACTCGCCGACTTGGACGCGGATTGCTGCGACCAGGTTCCATGGCGCAGGTCACGCGGCTGCGAGAAGTGTCGGAGGCACGTCGTAGGCTCGATGGACATGAGGCCCGTGACCGATCTCGAGCGCCGCGTCGCGCCGTTCCAAGTCGTCTCCGAGTTCAACCCCTCGGGAGACCAGCCGACCGCGATCGACGACCTCGAGCGCCGGATCACAGCGGGGGAGAAGGACGTCGTCCTTCTCGGCGCCACCGGCACCGGCAAGACGGCGACCGTGGCCTGGGCTGTGGAGCGGCTGCAGAGGCCGACCTTGGTGCTCCAGCCCAACAAGACGCTCGCAGCGCAGTTCGCGAACGAGCTGCGTCAGCTCTTCCCCGACAACGCGGTCGAGTACTTCGTCTCCTACTACGACTACTACCAACCCGAGGCGTACGTCCCTCAGACCGACACCTACATCGAGAAGGACTCCTCGATCAACGAGGAGGTCGAGCGACTTCGGCACTCCGCGACGAACTCTCTCCTCACCAGGAGAGATGTGATCGTGGTGTCGACGGTGTCGTGCATCTACGGCCTCGGCACCCCGCAGGAGTACGTCGACCGGATGCTTCGCCTGAAGGTCGGCGACGAGCACGACCGCGACTCGGTCCTGCGCCGCCTCGTGGAGATCCAGTACACACGCAACGACATGGCGTTCACCAGGGGAACGTTCCGGGTCCGCGGGGACACCCTCGAGATCTTCCCGGTCTACGAAGAGCTCGCCGTCCGCGTCGAGTTCTTCGGCGACGAGATCGAGCGTCTGATGACGCTGCACCCGGTGACCGGGGAGGTCGTGACGGAGGACGACGAGCTCTACATCTTCCCGGCCACCCACTACGTCGCCGGACCCGAGCGGATGGAGCGCGCGATCAACGGCATCGAGCTCGAGCTCGAGGATCAGCTCGCCACGTTCGAGAAGCAGGGCAAGCTGCTCGAGGCGCAGCGACTTCGGATGCGCACCACCTACGACGTCGAGATGATGCGACAGGTCGGCTCCTGCTCGGGGATCGAGAACTACTCGATGCACATCGACGGCCGCAAGCCGGGCTCCGCGCCGAACTGTCTGCTCGACTACTTCCCTGAGGACTTCCTCCTGGTCGTGGACGAGTCCCACGTGACCGTGCCGCAGGTCGGCGGCATGTACGAAGGCGACATGTCGCGCAAGCGCAACCTCGTCGACCACGGGTTCCGGCTGCCGAGTGCGATGGACAACCGCCCTCTGAAGTGGGAGGAGTTCCTCGACCGCATCGGCCAGACGATCTACCTCTCCGCCACACCGGGCAACTATGAGATGTCGAAGGTCGGTGGTCCCGGCAACGTCGTCGAGCAGATCATCCGCCCGACGGGCCTGGTCGACCCCGAAGTCATCGTCAAGGGCACCAAGGGGCAGATCGACGACCTGATCCACCAGATCAAGGACCGGGTGGAGAAGAACGAGCGCATCCTGGTCACCACGCTGACCAAGAAGATGTCGGAGGATCTCACCGACTACCTCCTCGAGGCTGGGATCCGCACCCGCTACCTCCACAGCGAGGTCGACACCCTGCGGCGAGTCGAGCTGCTGCGGGAGCTGCGGATGGGGGAGTACGACGTCCTGGTCGGCATCAACCTGCTGCGTGAGGGGCTCGACCTGCCGGAGGTCTCCCTCGTCGCGATCCTCGACGCCGACAAGGAGGGCTTCCTCCGCTCCGACAAGTCACTGATCCAGACGATCGGGCGTGCCGCGCGAAACGTGTCGGGCCAGGTGATCATGTACGCCGACAAGGTCACCCCGTCGATGGAGAACGCCATCGAGGAGACCAACCGGCGTCGCGAGAAGCAGATCGCCTACAACAAGGCCAACGGCGTCGACCCGCAGCCGTTGCGCAAGAAGATCGCTGACATCACTGAGATGCTCGCCCGCGAGGACGAGAACACCGAAGAGCTGCTCAAGACCTGGCAGAAGGCCGGCGGTGACAAGAAGAAGGCCCCCGTGCCGGGTCTGTCCCGCGAGGCAGGGAAACACGCGGCCGAGCTCGCAGGACTGCCGTCGCAGGACCTGGCCGACCTGGTGCAGCAGCTCACGGAACAGATGCACGTCGCTGCCGCCGAGCTGCAGTTCGAGCTGGCCGCGCGGCTGCGCGACGAGATCTCGGAGCTGAAGAAGGAGCTTCGTCAGATGGTCGAGGCGGGGGCGCGCTGAGCCGATGACGCGCGACGAGATCGCCGCCTACTGCCTCGCCAAGCCGGGCGCCTGGGAGGACGAGCCCTGGGAGAACGACGTCGTGGCGAAGGTCCACGAGAAGATCTTCGCGTTCTTCGGCGACGACGGGAGCGGCGGCCCCAGCGTGGGTCTCAAGTGCGGTGCGACGCGTGAGGAGGCCGACGAGTGGCTCGTGCGGTACCCCGAGGACGCCACGGTGATGGCCTACATCGGACGCTCCGGCTGGAACACCCTGGCCGTCGGCGCCGGTATCCCTGACGACGAGATCCGCGAGGCCGTCGACACCTCCTACGATCTCGTGGTCGCCCGTCTGCCCAAGAAGCACCGACCCGAGGGAGCATGACCATGCCCGACGTACGCCAGGTCCAGGTGACCTTCGACTGCGCCGACCCCGCGGCCCTCTCCGGGTTCTGGCGCGAGGTGCTCGGCTACGTCGAGGAGCCGCCTCCTGCAGGGCACGCGTCGTGGGAGGAGGCGCTCGAGGCGTTCGGGGTCCCGAAGGAGGACTGGAACTCCCGCTCCGCCTGCCGTGATCCCCAAGGAGTGGGTCCCCGGCTGTTCTTCCAGCGGGTTCCGGAAGGGAAGTCCGCCAAGAACCGGGTCCACCTCGATGTTCGGGCAGCTCCCGGTTTGACGGGGGAGGAGCGCATGGCGGCACTCGAGGCCGAGTGCACTCGTCTGGCCGCCCTGGGCGCGACCAGGGTGCGGCGCTTCGAGCCGGACTCGAGCCCGGGGGAGGCCGGCTTCGTCGTGATGCAGGACCCCGAGGGCAACGAGTTCTGCCTGGACTGATCTTCGCCGCGATCTCGTCCCGCGGGTGGCGGTTTTGGTGGCGAGCGGGCGGTCTGGGACACTTGGCCCGCGTGGAGGGGAGTATTCCTTCGCGGCGGTGTCGTCATCACGGTCTCCATCTCGCACTGAGCTGAGACCCGGCGCCGCTGGTCCCGGCCCGAAGGGTCGGGACGGAAGAGACCTCCGGAGCCGATCCTTGCCAGGTGTTTCACGCAATGTTCGCGTGGGCACTTTCGACAGACCCTCCGGAGGAGTTCGTTCGTGAACAGCCTGCTCGGCGACTCGGTCGCCAGTCCCACCATCTGGTTGATCACCCTGGTGGTGACAGTCGGAGTGCTGCTGGTCGACCTCTTGATCATTGCGCGTCGGCCTCACGAGCCGAGCATGAAGGAGGTCTCGCTCCACCTGGCATTCTTCGTCAGCCTGGCGGTCATCTTCGGTGCGGCACTGTGGATCTTCGCAGAGCCCCACAAGCTGAGCTCGGCGCCGGGCCCGGAGTTCTTCGCGGGCTGGCTCACCGAGTACTCCCTCTCGGTGGACAATCTGTTCATCTTCATCATCATCATGACGAAGTTCTCGGTGCCGAGACAGCTCCAGCAGACCGCGCTCATGATCGGCATCGTGCTCGCGCTGGTGATGCGGGCGATCTTCATCCTCGTCGGGGCAGCCGCGATCAACCAGTTCAGCTGGGTGTTCTACATCTTCGGGGCGTTCTTGATCTTCACCGCCTGGAAGCTGGCCAAGGAGGGCGCCGAGGACGAGGAGGAGTACGAGGAGAACCGCCTCATCAAGTTCGTCGAGCGCCGCTTTCCCGCTACCTCGGACTGGCACGGCACGAAGCCCCTGGTCAGGATCGACGGCAAGCGCCTGATCACCCCGATGTTCCTGGTGATCCTCGCGCTGGGCACGACCGACCTGCTGTTCGCCCTCGACTCGATCCCCGCGATCTACGGCCTGACCCGCGACCCGTACCTCGTCTTCACCGCGAACATCTTCGCCCTCATGGGTCTGCGACAGCTCTACTTCCTCATCGGCGGCCTGCTGCAGCGCCTGATCTTCCTCTCCTACGGCCTCGCGTTCCTGCTCGGGTTCATCGGCGTCAAGCTGATCTTCCACGCGCTGCACGAGAACGAGGTGCCGTTCATCAACAACGGCGAGCCCTTCAAGGCGTCCTGGCTGGAGATTCCGATCTGGCTGTCGCTCACCGTGATCGTGGGCACGCTCGCGGTCACGGCAGTGGCCAGCCTCGTGGTCTCCCGTCGCCGCACCGAGGCCGAGCTCAAGGCCGAGACCGGTCCCCGCCGCGAGACCTCCGGCTGAGCGCCGGGCCCGCCTGCCTCTGCCGTGAAGCCACCGCGCTGAGTCCTCTCGGCCAAGGCGCGACTCGTGCGGGGTAGGACGAGCATGCTGCATGCCGTTGGGGGTATACCGGACTCATGAGTACACCAATCGACTTGGGACGGCCGGTCTCCGGCGACGTCGTGGACCTGATCCTGGAGGACCACCGGCGCTTCGAGCAGCTGCTGCGCCAGCTGCGTGACAGCAGCTCGGACCGGGATGCCGTTCGCGCCGCGTTTGCCGCTCTTCACGTTGCCCACGCTGAGGCGGAGGAGAAGTTCGTCTACCCGACGCTGCGCCGCAAGGATGCGATCGACGAGCACGAGGCCGAGCATGGCGAGGAAGAGCACGCAGAAGGCAACGAGAAGCTCCTCCAGCTTCTCGGGCTGAAGGGCACCGACACGCAGGCCTTCGACGACGCGGTGGAGGAGCTCGCCACGGCGGTCAACCACCACCTCACCGAGGAGGAGCTCACGATTCTCAACCCGGCCCGGGAAGAGGTCGCCGAGAACGTCCGCGCCGAGCTGGGCGAGAAGTTCGTGACGGAGCGCAACCGGCAGATCGACGCCGACTGCGGAAGCATCGCGAACGTCCGCCGGCTCGTCGAGAAGGCCGAGAAAGAGGGCCTGCTCGACGACGAGGACTGAGCCTTCGCGGAGCGCCGGTCAGGTCTCGTCGCGGCGGGGCACCTGACCGGCGTTCGGCTTTCTCACGCGTCCGGCCGAGACCAGGGTGTCGATCCGGTGCGGGGCCATGGGCGCGTCTTCCAGGAACTCCCCGGTCTCGGGAGCGTGGAGCATCCAGCGCACCCCGTCAGCGTCGACCGGCCGGCTCACGAACCCGACGTGGTAGACCCTCTGGCCGGGCCGGGCGAAGAAGTACAGGTCTCCAGGTCGGACTTCGTCGAGGGGGACCGGCGTCACGGCAGTGGCCTGGTCGAAGGCGTCCCGGGGAACGATGACCCCGAAGGCCCGGTATACCAGGTGCACCAGCCCGGAGCAGTCCAGCCCCCAGGCACTCGTGCCGCCCCACATGTAGCGAAGTCCCAGGAACTGCGCAGCCGCGTCGAGCAGGTCGTCGGCGCCGTAGAAGGGCTGCTGCTTCTTGTGGGACAGCCTCAGGTGTTCGAGAAGAACGGTGCCGCGGCTGTCGCCGGGAAGGAGCACCGTCGCCTCCTCCTCCCCGACCGACTCGACCCACAGCGCCGACCCGAACGACAGGTCGAGCCGTGTACCGTCCTCCGTCTCGCACACGCCGGTGTGGGTCATCACGACGCCGGCTGGCCCGGTCTCACGAAGCACGGGGGCGGCCAGGTGCTCGCGTCGCACCCACCCGGGGTAGCCGGTCTCGTCGGCGGAGGAGGGCTGCCAGAACGCGACCACCCGCACCCAGTCGCCCTGCTCCTCGAGCACCCGTACGGCCTCGCCAAGCAGCAGCTGTGTCAGGGTCCGCCCGTTGAGGTCCTGACGCACCGTGGCGTCCATCGACCCGGTCCACGCCACGAGATCGGGCATCGTCTTGAGGGCAGGAGCATCGATCTGCCTGGGCGCATCGGGGTGGGTCCAGACCGTGGTGACGGGGACACACACCTCGTAGACGTCAGGATGGCCGAACAGCGGATGCCGCCCCATCAGGCGAGGCCCTCAACGCCGAGTCCGGGTGAGTCGGGGAGTACCACGCTCGCCCCCTCGTAACGCAGGCCGCCGCGCACCGGCGACGTGGCGGACCACCACGCGGCGTCGAGGTCGCAGGTGCTGGACGTACCGAACGCAGCAGCCAGGCTGGCCGCGGCCCCGACGCCGACGTGGGTCTCCATCATCGAACCCACGATCGTCCCCATGTCGTGGGCCCGGGCCAGCTCGAGCAGGGTCCGGGCGGGTCCGATTCCGCCGCACTTGGCGAGCTTGACGTTGACCATGTCGGCGGCGCGCCTTCGCAACACCTCGACGAGGTCGCGGACGCCGTACACCGACTCGTCGGCCATCACGGGGGTTCCCACCTGGCTGGTCACCCAGGCGAGACCATCGAGGTCCTCCGCGCGCACCGGCTGCTCCACGAGCTCGACAGCGGCGCCCGCGTCCTCGAGGGCCCGGATCACGCGGACCGCCTCCCAGGGGGTCCAGCCCTGGTTCGCGTCGAGGCGCAGCGCGACGTCTGGTCCCACTGCTGCTCGCGCTGCTGTGACTCGATCGACGTCGGCCGCCGCGTCGGTGCCGACCTTGATCTTGAGCACCCCGAAGCCGTCCTCGACGCGCGTCGAGGCCACGTCGGCCAGCTCGGCCGGGGATCCTGCGGAGAGGGTCACATCAGTGGGGACGCGGTGCGTGGTCGAGCCGAGGAGGACCGGGAGGCTCACTCCGCGCCTGCGTGCCGCGAGGTCGTGCAGCGCCACGTCGACCGCGGCCTTCGCGCCGTGGTTGCGGGCCACCGCTCGCTCCACGCGACGGGTCAGTGCCACCAGGTCGTCGCAGTCGCCGCCAAGCACGGCAGCGTGAAGCGGGCCGCTGACGCATGCCTCGGCCCCCGCGAGCGACTCGCCGGTGACCTGCCAGACCTGAGGTGCTTCGCCCCAGCCGCTGGCACCGTCGCTGTCGGTGATCTCGACGAGCAGGCTGTCGGTCGTGGTGGTGTGGCGCAGGGCCGTCACGAAAGGAGAGTGCAGGGGCACGCTCACCCGCTGGCACGTGATCCGCTCGACCTTGCTCATCCCACACGCTCCTGCCAGATCCGATTGCTGACGGCGGCGATCAACCGACTCGCCCGGTCCTCGGGGAGGTCCGCGGTCGTGCAGACAGCGAGGACGTAGGGGTCTGCGCCGTCCGGTCTCACCAATGCCACGTCGTGGGCGATTCCGGTGACCCAGCCGGTCTTGTTCGCGACATGGACGCTTGCCGGAAGCCCGGCTGGGATCTTGTCACGGTGCTCCTGTGCCGCGAGAACCGACTCGATGTCGCGGCAGGTGTCCGCTGTGGCGATGGTCGCGGCCGCCACCGAGCACATGATCAGGGCCAGGTCGCGGGCGGTGACGAGGTTGTCGAGCCCGGCCTCGCGTGCGGCGGCGTCCTCGATGCCCCGTGGCAGCACCGTCGCCGGCGTACAGCCCGCGTCGCGGATCAACGCCGCAATCTCAGCGGGGCCGACGAGCTCGAGGACGAGGTTCGTCGCGAGGTTCCCTGATCGCACGACCGCGTGCCGGAGGAGCTGGCGCAACGTCGCCTCCCCGCCGACCCGGTCCCAGGTCTCGTCGTCCTGGTCGTCGGCCTGGTCCAGGGAGAACCAGCTGCCGTCGAGGGCGGAGCGGAAGCGGTTGTGCACGGGCACCGCCTGGTCGAGGTCGAGCGCTCCTCGCTCGTGCAGGCGGTACGCCGTCACCAGCAGGGGCAGCTTCATCGTGCTCGCCGCGTAGTGGGTGGTGTCCGGCAGCCGGGTGTACGACGCCCGCCCGTGGACGTCGCCGCACCAGACCGAGACGGTCCCCGAGGTCTCCGCGAGGATCAAGTCGTCGATCGTGTCGCGGTCGCTTCCCGGCGCCCGGGAAACAGGTGATGTGGGCGACGTGGGCGACATGGCCGACAGCGTACGGCTCCTGGCATGCTGCTGTTCGCAGGAGTGCTCTGGCCGAATGCGAGGAGACCCGACGGCGTGGTTACCAAGGGAAGAGACCTGGTCAAGATGACCGAGTCCGAGGTCACGGAGTTCCTCGAGTCCTCCAAGAAGGTCCAGGTCGCCACGGTCAACCCAGACGGCAGCCCTCATCTGACGACCCTCTTCTACGTGGTGCGTGACGGGCAGGTCGCCTTCTGGACCTACGCCCGTTCCCAGAAGATCAAGAACCTCCAGCGTGACGCTCGCATCACCTGTCTCGTGGAGAGCGGCGAGGACTACTTCGAGCTCCGGGGGGTCTCGATCGGCGGCACGGCCCGTCTCGTCACCGACGAGGCGGAGGTCCGTGAGATCGGGACGGCAGTGGCCTCCGCCATGGTCGACGGCGCGGACCTCGGCGACATCGGCCGCGACGAGGTCGAGCGGCAGGTCGTGAAACGCGTGGCGGTGGTCGTCGAGCCCTCGAGGGTCGCCTCCTGGGACCACAGCAAGATGCTCGCGCCCCTGATCGATTGAGGGCACAAACCGGTTTGTGGTGATGCAGGCGCATCGAGAATGATCCTGGGGTGACCTCCAGCCCGTGGCCCATGAGTGTTGGTTCGCTTCTCCTGCGAGAGGCGGTGGCCGCCGACATCGAGCCGCTCCTGTCCTTGCGCAACGACCCCGGGGTGAACCGTTTCATGCTCCGCACCAGCGTCGACCCGGAGACCTTCCGACAGGAGTGGCTCGGTGTGCCCACCAACGACGACGACTACTCCTGCGTCGTCGAGGTGGGCGGTGCCATTGCGGCGATGGGCTTCCTCGACATCGTGGACGGGATGGGGCAGCCCGGGCTTCCCAAGCGCACCGAAGGAGTCATCGGGTACATCGTCGATCCGGAGTTCGCGGGGAGGGGCATCGCGAGCGACCTCGCCCGCGGCCTTCTGGCGGCGGCGTTCGACCACCTCGGGCTTCGGCGAGTCACGGCGAGCTGCAACGCTGACAACCCGGCCTCCGCGCGGGTGCTAGAGAAGGCAGGCATGAGGCGGGAGCAGCACGGGGTCGAGGACTCCTGGCATGCCGAGCTCGGCTGGGTGGACGGCTACCAGTACGCGATCCTCGCGCGCGAGTGGCGGGCCCAGCGCGGTGTGAGCCAGGGGTGCGTCTGACGGTCCGGGCGGGACCCTCGTCGCAGTCCGAGCGGTGGAGCCTGCCCGCGGAACCTCTGGTCCCTGCGGGGCCCGCGCACTGACCACGGCGCAGTCGGGCGCGGTCAGTCGCGCAGCAGGAGGCGGACCGCGACGTCGATGGACTTGCCGACGTCCGCCGCGGAGGCTCGACCGGTCACCCACTGCACGAGGCTGGCGAGCCACACGTCGCCGATGACCTTGGCGATGGCGATGTCCTCGTCCGTGGGCTCGATCTCCTCGGTGGGGGTGGCGGCGTCGTACATGGCGCGCATCAGCATCCGGGTGACGTGCATGCCCACCGTGTGGATCTCGTTGGCCACCGACGCATCGGCGAACATGAATGCCCGCGTGAGCGCCTCGGTGAGGTTCGGGTCGCGCTGGAGGGCCCGGGTGTTGCGACCGAGCACGTACATGACCCGGTCGGCTGCGGTGTCACCGGGGACCGGCTTGCGGTCGAGGGCGACGTTGGCCTGCTCGAACTCGCGGGCGAGAGCCGACACGAGCAGGTGGACCTTCGAGGGGAAGTACCGGTAGAGGGTGCCGAGGGCCACGTCCGCTCGCTCCGCCACCGCACGCATCTGGACCGCGTCGAAGCCACCCTTGGAGGCCAGGGCGATGGTGGCATCGAGGATGCGCTTGCGCCGGTCCCGTTGCGCCGCTGACCCGAGGTCTTCGAAGGTGAGCGAGTTGATGCTGGTCACGGTGCTGCTCCCGTCGCTCATTCCCCGTTGGCTCGTTGTAGTGAGCACCGGCGGGTGCTAGCTCTCTCAACGCGTAGGCTATCACCGGCCGACTGCACCATTTCGAAACACGTTTCAGTCGCAGATTCCCTGTTTCCTGGAGGTCAAACGTTGCGCGTCGCTCTGCTGTCCTACCGCAGCAAACCCCACTGCGGTGGCCAGGGTGTGTACGTCAGGCACCTGAGCCGTGAGCTGGTCGCGCTCGGTCACGACGTGGAGGTCTTCTCGGGTCAGCCTTACCCCGAGCTCGACCCCGGGGTCCGGCTCACCAAGCTGCCCAGCCTCGACCTCTACCGCGAGCCGGACCCCTTTCGCACCCCCCGCCTGAGCGAGTTCCGGGATGCGATCGACGTGCTCGAGGTGGCCACCATGTACACCGCCGGCTTCCCCGAGCCCCTCACCTTCAGCCTCCGTGCCGCCCGGTTGCTCAGGAAGCGCCGGAGCGAGTTCGACGTGGTCCACGACAACCAGACCCTCGGCTACGGGATGCTCGACATCGCCCGCACCGGCGTACCGCTGGTGACCACCATCCATCACCCGATCACCTTCGACCGCCGGGTGGACATGAAGGCCGCCCAGGGCAAGAAGAAGCTCTCGACCTGGCGCTGGTACGGCTTCTTGACCATGCAGGGCCGGGTGGCCCGCCGGATGCGGCAGGTGCTGACCGTCTCGAGGTCCTCGGCGCGCGACATCATCGCTGACTTCGGAGTCTCCCCGGACCGCATCGAGGTGATCCCACTCGGCGTCGAGCCCGAGGTGTTCCAGCACTACCAGGACCCGCGCGTCCCCGGCCGCATCGTGGCGATGGCCAGCGCCGACACTCCGATGAAGGGAATCGCGACGCTTCTCGAAGCCTTCGCCAAGCTGCGCACCGAGCGAGAGGCAGAGCTGCTGCTGATCACGAAGCCCAAGCCCGGCGGTCGCACAGAGCAGCTGATCGAGCAGCTCTCGATCAAGGACAGCGTCCGGTTCGTCAGCGGCCTCAGCGACACCGATCTCGCCGAGGTGGTCGGCTCGGCCGAGATCGCCTGCGTGCCCTCGCTCTACGAAGGCTTCTCGCTGCCGACGGTGGAGGCGATGGCGTGCGGCACACCGCTGGTGGTGAGTCGCGCCGGGGCGATCCCCGAGGTCGTGGGCGAGGACGGCGTGTGCGCCGACCTGGTAACCCCCGGCGACGTCGGTGAGCTCGCGGCAGCACTCGAGGCGCTGCTCGACGACCCGGACCGCCGCCACCGGATGGGTGCCGCCGGCCGCCAGCGCGCGCTGGAGAAGTTCAGCTGGCGTGCCGTGGCCGAGGCCACCGCGGCGGCCTACCAGCGGGCCGTCGACGACACCCGGACGACGAAGGAGAGCTGACCCGATGCTGACCGTTGACTTCGACCGTCTGGGCGTCCAGGTAGGCGACCGCGTGCTCGACATGGGGTGCGGCGCCGGCCGCCACGCATTCGAGCTCTACCGGCGCGGCACCGACGTGATCGCCCTCGACCAGGACGCGGACGAGCTGGCAGGCGTCTCCGACATGTTCGCTGCCATGCGCGCCGCCGACGAGGTGCCCGACGGCGCCGAGGCCGACGTGAAGCAGGGCGACGCGCTGTCACTGCCCTTCGCCGACGGAGAGTTCGACCGTGTGGTCGCGGCGGAGGTCCTCGAGCACATCCCCGACGACGAGACGGCGATCGCCGAGCTGGTCCGGGTGCTCCGTCCGGGAGGGACGATCGCTGTGACGGTGCCGCGGTGGCTGCCTGAGAAGATCTGCTGGGCGCTCTCCGACGAGTATCACGAGGTCGAGGGCGGCCACGTCCGCATCTACACCGGTGACGAGCTGGTGGTCAAGCTCGAGCGGGCCGGTCTGCGCTTCGACGGCAAGGAGCACGCACACGCGCTTCACTCGCCGTACTGGTGGATCAAGTGCGCCGTCGGTGTGGACGACTCCGACCACATCCTGCCCAAGACGTACCACCGCCTCCTGGTGTGGGACATCATGAAGCGTCCTTGGCTCACCCGCACCGCCGAGCAGCTCCTCAACCCGGTCATCGGCAAGAGCATGGTCCTCTACCTCACCAAGCCCTGATCCCCTGATGACGCACGAGATCCCGAGTCTTCCCGGCCTGCTCTCGGCTCACGACGTCCGGGCCACCGCTGCCTCGATCGCACGCGCCCAGGAGGCCTCCGGAGCGATCCCGTGGTTCGCAGGCGGGCACGTCGACACCTGGGACCACGTCGAGTGCGCCATGGCGCTGCTGGTCGGAGGCGAGGTCGAGGCGGCCGAGCGAGCCTATGCGTGGCTGTTCGAGACCCAGCGTGACGACGGCTCGTGGCCGATGAAGATCACCGCAGGCGTCGTCGACGACCCTGCGACCGACACGAACATGACCGCCTACGTCGCAGTCGGCGTGTGGCACCACTGGCTGGTCCGCCGGGACGAGGCGTTCGTACGACGGGCATGGCCCGTGGTACGTCGAGCGTTGGACTGCGTGACCGCGATGCAGCTGCCGTTCGGCGGGATCGCCTGGGCTGCGAACGCGTTCGGCGAGGTCGGCGGGACGGCGCTGGTGGCAGGCAGCTCGAGCATCTACCACGCCCTGGCCTGCGGCCTGGCGCTGAGCGAGCTGGTCGACCAGCCCCAGCCCGAGTGGGAGCTGGCGGCGGGGCGACTCGGCCACGCCGTGCGCGAGCACGAGGACCTGTTCGACCCCAAGAGGCGCTACTCCATGGACTGGTACTACCCGATCCTGGGTGGGGCTTTGCGTGAGCACGGAGCGGCTTCCCGCGTCGAGGCCAGGTGGGACGACTTCGTGGTACAGGGTCTGGGGATCCGCTGCGTGGACGACCGGCCGTGGGTGACAGGAGCGGAGACCTGCGAGCTCGTGCTGGCCCTCGACGCGATAGGCGAGCGAGATCGGGCGCGGGAGCAGCTGGAGGCGATGCAGCACCTGCGTGACCCCGACGGGTCGTACTGGACCGGCTACGTCTACGCCGACGACGCGCGATGGCCGGTCGAGTGCAGCACGTGGACCGCCGCCGCTGTCGTGCTCGCCGTCGACGCCCTCGCCGGCACGACGCCGGGGTCGGACATCTTCCGGGGGTCGAGCCTGCGCGGCGCCTTCACCGAGATCGGTCTCGAGTGCGGCTGCGTCCCCTCCGATGCCTCCGCGTCAGCGAACCGGGTCGCCGGCCTCTCCTCGTACCCGCGTTAGCACTCGCAGCGACCCGAGCGTCCCAGTCTCGACGAAGTCGCCGCTCTCGAGCGCGCGAAGGTAGACGCGGTAGGGCGCCTGGCCGCCGTCCGCGGGGTCGGGGAACACGTCGTGGACGACCATAAGGGCGTTGCGGTCGACCCAGCGACCCCAGCCTTCGTAGTCGTTGCCGGCGTGCTCGTCGGTGTGGCCTCCGTCGATGAACAGAAGCGAGAGCGGTGTGCGCCAGTGCGCTGAGACCGTCGTGGAGCGACCCACGACCGCGACCACGTGGTCCTCCAGCCCGGCGCGCGTGATGGTCCGGCGGAAGTGGCCCAGCGTGTCGATACGCCCCGCCTCGCGGTCGACAAGTGAGGCGTCGTGGTACTCCCAGCCTGGCTGGTTCTCCTCCGACCCCCGGTGGTGGTCGACGGTGAACACGGTGCCGCCCACCTCGCGAGCTGCCGCGCCGAGGTAGACCGCGGACTTGCCGCAGTAGGTGCCGACCTCGAGGGCCGGGCCGTGGGGGAGACGCTCACGGGCGAGACGGTGGAGCAGGTCGCCCTCGTCGAGGGGCATGAACCCCTTGGCTTCGAGAGCGACCTCGAGCAGGTCCGCGGGCATGGCGCCCGTGGTTCTCGGGGCGCTCTCATGCGGGCGGCCGGGGGTAGCCATGTCAGTCCTCGATCCGGGTGGGGCGGCGCCGTGTGCGCCAGCCAGCGTATCTGCGGCAGGAATGCAACACGTTCTGGCGACCGCGTTCCACAAGCGACCTGCCAAGCCCGACGCGGGATCAGACCTCGCGGATGGTGACTCCGCCCGCCAGAGCGCTGAGGGCGATGCGGAGATCTGCCGAGGCCGGGTCGGGGGCGGTCAGTCCGCCCTTGACCGTCACGCCTCCGGCGCCGCGACTCTCCCAGTACAGCCTCCAGTGGGCCGGCACGCGCACGTCACCGCCTCCCAACACGCACTTCAGCAGGAGGTCTATCCCGCCGACGGCCGGTTGTGCCTTGGTCAGGTCGAGCTCGACGCCCGCGAGGACGAGGTCGACCTCGATGCGGGCGAGCTCGTGCGACTCGGGTCGAAGGACGGCCTGCCCGAGGGTCTTGACCCGCCGGATCCTCGCTGAGGACGCGTCCCCGAGGTCGAGACGGTGGGCGGCGACCAGCCCGGCGACGCGCATGGTCAGCTGGAAGAGCCCGGCCGCCACGAGGGCCCGCCGTGCCCAGCGGGGGAGGGCCAGTGCCTTGGTGGTCACACCGTGGAGTCTGACACCGGTCGTGCGAGGGCGTGCGCGTTCGCGACAACCTGCCCACCGGGCGGGGCACGCGGAAACCGGGACCAGTCGCGTGCCCGGCCGGTAGAACAGTCCCGTGAGGATGGACCAGAGAGTTCGGCTGTGGGACCTGGTGATGCTGGCGTCGGCGTCCAGGCCCATGCTTCCCGACGTGCTCTCGGCCGGCAGCCTGCTTCGTCCACCGGCCCTCCCGGAGGCGATCGACGCCCTCGAGGAGCGGCTCGGCAGGACCCTGCCTGACTCGTACAAGTCCTTCCTGAGGTTCACGGACGGGGCCCACGACGTGCACATCGGTCCAGAGGCCGCTGGGGGACCGTATGCGCTCTTGCCCGCCGGCGAGGTGTGTCGCCTAGGCGACGTGGACCTCATGTACGTCGACCTCTGGGCCGAGCTGTTCGAGGACTCGGTCCCCGAGCCGCGCGCGAAGCGAGCCGACGGGAGCCCGGTCGAGCACTACGCACCGATCAGGGAAGCGGTGTCGGTCTCCTCGCGCATCGACTGCATCTCCGACTGCCTCGTGCCGGTGGACCCAGCGTTCGACGCAGCGGGCGAGGGCTGGGAGGTGTGGGAGACCTACAAGGAGGGCTCGACGCGGTTCGCGTCGTTCACCAGCTGGCTGGACTGGCATGTCGAGGTGGCTTGGGTCCTCGGTCGTCGCTCGTACGTCTCCGGCGCCGTACGCGTGCAGCTGCTGGAGCGGTGGCTCCGGGAGGGGACACTGCGCCAGTTCGGTAGCCCGGCCGATCTGGTGCGGAGCATGGCGACCGTCCCCGAGCAGGTTGCCGTCGAGCTGATCGACCGCACCTGGCGCGCGGGCGAGCCGTTCACGCGCCTCGCTGCGGCCCAGGCAGACCTGGCGCACCGGCCCGAGCTCGGTGTCGAGCGCCTTCACGTGCTGGCGGAGTATGTCGACGACGACTCGGTCAGGCTTTCCGCCGGATCGACGATCCTGGCGCTCGAGCACTCCGGACTGCCCAGGGCGGCCGGACAGCAGAGCTCGACCGGTCGCCCGGAGCATCCGTGAGGATCAGCGCAGGCCGAGCTTGCTGGAGCAGGCCGGCCAGGCACCCCAGCCCTGCGAGCGGCGGACCTTCTCAGCGATCCGAATCTGCTGCGCGCGGGTCGCGCGGTGCGCGTTGCGTGCGTAAGTCCGCCCGCCGAACGCCCTCCACGTGGAGCTGCTGAACTGGAGCCCGCCGTAGTAGCCGTTGCCGGTGTTGATGTGCCAGCGCAGGCCCGACTCGCACATGGCGAGGCGCTTCCAGGTGCGCAGGGAGGCGGCATCGGCGGGGGAGGTGATCATCGCGGGGACAACTGCGGCGATGAGGGCGACAAGAGCCGCCAGGAACATGCGTGCGCGCATGACAACCAGACCTCTCGAACGCCTACGAGGTGAGCTGTCGGGTTCGGGCGGAAAGGTTTTGGCCCGGCCTCGTCGCGCGTGCGGTGTGAGGCTTCACCCCGAGGTACTCCGGGGACGGACGGCTCAGACGAGCCGACCGCACCGGGGACCGTGGAACTTGGGTCCCCCGCTCCTGTCCCTGGTTGTGGATCGAAGGAGCCGTCCGGGCGCGGGACAGGACTCGGCGTTTGCCCCGGTACGACGCTCCGCAACGACGCGAAGCGCAACCAGGGTAAACGAGCCTTCGGGGCTGTCGAGAGCAGTTCGCGAAGATCGCGGGGGTCCCGGTCTGCTGGACCAGATCCATCCACCGATAGAGGTTTACAGCGCGCCAGGCGAATGGGGCAAGAAGGACAGGGCGATCCAGCCGTTCGAGACATTGGGCCCAGACCGGCCAGGCCCACCTCTAGACCACGCTGTGGTGTAGATCGCAGAAAATCGACGTACCGACTTCCGGCCAGCCGTATGGACCGCTGGCCTAGCCTTCCCGTGTCGGACAGCGCCGGCCGAGGGAGAGGAGCGCCGCGTGCGGAGGACCATCCGGACGATCGAAGACGTCCTGACGATGCTCGATGCGAGGTTCGATGCGGAGGCAGACAGGTGGACCGACCGCGGAGCGGCCTGGTGGGACGACTTCTACACCGACCGCGGACGCTCAGTCCCGTTCTTCCGACCCGACCCTGATGAGTCGCTCGTGGCCTGGCACGAGGACGGGCTCCTGGAGGTGCCTGACGGTGGCCGGGCCCTCGACATAGGCTGCGGGCCGGGCCGGAACTCCGTGTGGCTCGCCGGCCGCGGCTACGAGGTCGACGCGCTGGATCTTTCGCCCGCGGCGATCGACTGGGGAGGCGAGCGGGCCGCGGAAGCCGACGTGACGGTGAACTTCGTACGGGGCAACGCGTTCGAGTGGCCGATGAACAAGGGCGCCTACGACCTCGTCTACGACTCCGGTTGCTTCCACCACCTCCCACCGCACCGGCGGATCAGCTACCGGACACTTGTCGAGCGCGCTCTCAAGCCGGGAGGAAACTTCGGCCTGGCCTGCTTCGCCGCGGGGGCGATGGGGTCGGACACCCCGGACGAGGACCTGTACCGCGAGGGTCGCCTCTCGGGTGGGCTCGCCTACTCCGACGACGACCTGCGCGCGATCTTCGGCTGGATGAGAGAGGTCGAGCTGCGGCGCATGCTCCAGAAGCCGCACGGGTCTGGGCGCTTCGGCGAGTCCTTCCTCTGGGCCGGGCTCTTCCGCAACTGAGTCGGGTCGACGCGGCGAGCCGGAGTCCACGCTGTCCGCGGCGACGCGGCGCTCGCTCAGGCGACCGCGACGACGACCTTGCCGAGCGCATGGCCCTCACCGACGTGGGCCAGCGCCTGCGGCACCTCCTCGAGTGTGAAAGTGCGGTCGAGGTGGATGCGAATCGCACCCTCAGCGCAGCGATCGGCGAGTGCCGTGAAGCTGGCCGGGCCCTCGTTGACGGCGAGGATCCCCATGCGGCGCCCTGTCAGCAGGCCGATGGCACCGCCGATCGTCAGGACGCCCAGCAACGTGCGGGTGGAGCCGCCGACACATCGGTAGCGCCCACCACGGGCGAGGGCCCGGCGATACGCGAACACCGAATGGTGTGCGACGAGGTCCAGCACGAGGTCGTAGGGCCCGGTCCTCGTGAAGTCGCGACTGCGATAGTCGATCACCTCGTCGGCGCCGAGGGCACGCATGAACTCGAGCTTCCCTGCGTTGTCCACCCCGGTCACGTGCGCGCCCGCGTGCTTGGCGAGCTGGATCGCGAACGCTCCCGAGCCTCCACCCGCACCGTTGATCAGGATCCTCGACCCGGGACCTGCACCGGTCGTGCCCTGCAGCGCGATGGCGGCGGCCTGGGGAAGGGCCGAGGCCTCGGCGAAGGTCAGGGACTCCGGTTTGGGAGCCAGGGCGGTCTCGGGGGCCACGGCGTACTCCGCGAAGCCGCCCTTGAGGGCGAGGTTGTCGCCGTAGACGGCATCGCCGGGACCAAAGGCGGTGACGTCGGGACCGACCGCCTCGACCCAGCCGGCGATGTCGGAGCCGAGGACTCTGCGTGCCGGGGCGCGTAGCCCGCCCATCCGCGCGTACAACGGCGTCCCGAGCAGGCACTCCCAGTCGGAGAGGTTCACCGAGGTGGCGGCAACCCGGACGAGCACCTGGCCAGGCTTGGGTGTGGGGACCGGGAGCTGGGCCAACGACAGCACCTCCGGACCGCCATAGCGGTCGTAGACGACGGCTCTCACTGCGTCCCGCCGTGCGGCACGATGCTCCGGACTGCCATGTCACGCAGCCTAGTGGGCTCTAGAGGTCGCGTTCGTAGGCAAGCATGAGCGGGCCGCCAGCGCCTTCGGTACGACGAAACCCCGCCGCTTCGTAGAGGCGTTGGGCCAGCCGGTCGTCTTCGCTGGTGATCACGTACGCGTAGTCGGCGCCCTGCTCGCGTGCGACCCGCATGGCCTCGGTGATCAGCTGGCGGCCATACCCCTGACCTCGCCGACCGGGAACGACGTACAGCTCGGCGAGGTAGGCCTCCTGAGCCGGGCTCCACAGCGACGGGTGCACACGCATGACCGCGACCCCGACGGCTGCGTCGGTGTCCTGGTCCCGGGCGAGCAGGACGATGACGTGGTCGTCGGCGACCAGTGCTCCCAGCCTGACCGCCAGCTCCTCGGTCGGCGGAGTCGGCTCGTCGTACTCCAGGTTGAAGTCGTGCAGCAGCTGTGCCGCTTCGGAGAGGCCGTCGCCGGCCGAACCGGCGGTCATCGTCTCGACCATGCCCACAGTCTGCGGGGCGCACGCACAGCTCGCTCGTGGATGCCCATGACAGGGTGGCGGCATGAGGCCTTCACACGTCAGTCCGTCGCCCGTCGTCGTGGTCACCGGAGCCAACGGGCTCGTCGGATCGCACACCTGCCGGGCGCTCGTTGAGCGAGGGGCGACCGTGCGTGCCGTCGTACGTCGCCCGGGCACGGCACCGGACCTGGCGGGGTCGGAGGAGTGGGTCGGCGACTTCCGCGACCCGGACCTCGCCGCGGCCGTCGTCAAGGGAGCGGACGCCGTCATCACGACCGTCCACCCGATGGGGGCTGACCACGAGACCCAGCACCGGATCGCAGTGCAGGGCACCCCCGTCCTGGCGCGAGCGGCGCGCGACGCGGGCGTTGCTCGCCTGGTGCACTTCTCCACCGCGGGCGTCTACGACCGCTCGCCCGGAGCCGGTGATGTGGACGAGGCATCACCGCTGGTCGCAGACGACGCACACGCCTACGCCGTGACCAAGCGCGACACGGATGCCGCCTTGGGTGAGATCGACGGGATCACCCGCGTCATCGTTAGGCCGCCGGCGATCCTGGGGGCCGGCGAGACCTCGATCTGGAACACCGTTCGCCCGGCCACGATCCGCGACAGCGAGGAGGCCCGCCACGCGATCCCCGGCAAGACCTTCGCCTGGGTCCACGTCGACGACCTCACCGCCCTCGCTGCGGACGTGGCCACCGGCCGCGTGAGTACGTCGACGAATCCGGAGGACGGACCGGTGGAAGGAGGGTGCACCGTCGTCAACGTCGCAGCCGAGCCGGCCACGACGCGCGACTACTACGAGACGGTCACCAAGGCCCTGGGCGTCGAGCCGATCTGGGACGACGAACCCGCCTGGACCGGTCGCATCTCGACCGGTCGGGCGCACGGATGGGGATGGACCCCGACCGTCGATCTCACCCGGGCGTTGGCAGAGATCGACGAGGGGCTGCGAGCGAGGCTCGCGCATTGAGACACCACGGACAAGCCCTCAACGATGGCCCACTGCCGGGCGAGCTAGGCGGTCGTGCTCCAGTCCATCAGATCGAGCGCCCGCAGCACGCCGACCAGCACCGCCATCGCCGCACCGGCGATGAGAAGCCCGGCCGCCGTGAACGCCACCCAGGATCCGAACGTGGTGTCCAGGATCGGGGCCGCACCGACCAACGACGCGACCATCGCCGCACCCAATAACAGGCAACCCAGGGCGGCCGCGCCCAACCACCGCGCAGTCGACGCCGTGGCCTCGGCGTTGCGGGCTGGTGCGCTCGCCGACCCGGCTGCTACGACGACCATGGCCGCGACGGTGGTCCAGAAGCCCACGAGGAGGAAGGCCGCCATGGCGTCCGCTGCGCGATGCCATCCGGCCGACATCGTGGCCAGCCCCGTGACTGTTGCATAGGCAGCGCCAATGGTGGCTGCGAAGGAACGCCAAGGCCGGGGAAGCACGAAGATCAGCGCCGCCACCGCAGAGAATGCGGCGGTGCTGTGCCCGCTGGGAAGACTGTTCAGCGTGGCCGGTGCGACCTCGTTAAGCCCGAGGTCGGGGCGAGTGAGCAGGTAGTCCTTGAGGACCATGGTGGAGAGATTGGCCGCCACCAGCATGCCGACCGCGGCAAGGCCCTCGAAGCGGGCGAGGCGGAGCAGGGCGATGACGGCGACGAGCGCGACCGCGCCCAGCAGCGACGCCGTCGACACGACGTTGAGGACGGCATCGACGCTGTCCTCCACGGCTGGACTCGTGAACAGCGCGCCGCGCAACGAGGCATCGCCGAGCAGTCGACCGTCGACGGTGCGGACCGTGAAGAAGTACAGGCCGGCGAAGAGGACCGCGTAAACCGTGGCGAGAACGCCAAGGCGCGTCAGTGCCCCCTCACGCCTGCCTTCGCGTACCTCGACCATAGGGACATGGTGCCCTGAGGCGAGATCGCCGACAGTCGCACCGAAAAAGCCGAGACGACCGACCTTGGTCGGGTGAACCGTTTTCGGCCGGAATGACCAGCTCTCGGCGATGTACGGGCAGCCGACCGACTCACGCCGGGTCGTGAGTAGGGTGTCCCGACCGCACCGCAGCGCTACTGCCGTGAGCGACGCGCACGACATGCTGAGCCGACCCCGACCGAGGGACCAAGCGGGCGAACCGGGCTAGGCCGGATCCGCCTCGTGTTTGCCGCTCCTCGCGTTGCGGTAGACGAGACCTGTTCAAGCAGCGACTTCCCGCAAAGGAGCGAGATGCGGCACACCGCGGACTGCGACTACACCCGGCCTGGCGTCGAACCCTGGTGGACCCACGAGCCTAGGTCGCAAGCGGCCAGTGCGGATGTGTCGGCGAGCGGCCCTGGAAGCTGAGGATCGCGGGGTTCTGGATGACCCCGTCCTTGATCTCGATCGCGCGACGGATGGTGGGGCGGGCGTCCCACGCATCGGTGCCCTCCACGACTGTTCCGATGAACGGCATCAGCGCTTCGCTGTTCGCCCAGGTCGCGGAGTTCCACAGGTAGGACGGGCTGTGGTCGACGGCGTAGTAGAGCACGTTGTCGCCGACCACGAAGGTGGGGTCGTTGAACGTCGTGGGTCGAGCCCAGCTGAACCCCATGCCCTCGTCGCAGGAGACGTCGACAACGACGGTGCCCGGTGCCAGGTCCGGTAGGTCGTCCTCGTTCATGAACACCAGAGGGGCGTAGGTGTCTTGCAGGACGCAGTTGACGATGATGTCGTGCCTGGCCAGGAAGGACGCCGCGGGCACCGGGCCTTCATCCGTCGTCGCGTGACTGGCGCGGGCCGTGGCCTCGTCCTCGTCGAAGTGGATCATCCGCGCGGAATGGATCGGCGCCGCGACAGCTGCCACCTCGCGATGGGTGAGTACGTCGACGTCGTGCACGCCGAGGGCGTTGAGCGCGGTCACCGCGCCTCGCGCTGTCGCGCCGAACCCGATCACCACGGCGCGCAGCCGGCGCCCGTAGTCCCCGGTCGAGCCCGCGATCTGCATCGCATGGAGGACGGAGCAGTAGCCCGCGAGCTCGTTGTTGAGATGGAACACGTGGAGGTTGAACGACCCGTCACGGTTCCAGTGGTTCATCGCCTCGAACGCGATGAGCGTGAGCCGCTTGTCGATGGCGACCTGGGTGAGCTCCCGGTCCTGCACGCAGTGCGGCCAGCCCCAGAGCACCTGGCCGTCGCGCATCCCGGTGATGTCGCTGAGCATCGGCTTCGGCTGAAGGATGACGTCGCACTCCTCGATGAGCTGCTCCCGTGCCCGGAAGCCGGCGACGACACCCTTCAGGTCGTCGTCTGCGACGCCGAAGCGCTCGCCGTAGGCGTGCTCGAGGTAGATGCGTCGGCGGATCTCCTCAGGGATCCGGAGGAGGTGTCGCGGGTGCAGAGGGAGCCGGCGCTCGTTCTCCTTCAGGGATCTGCCCATGACGCCGAGACTCAAGAGGTTTCCACGGCTGGCTTCCCGCATCCCCGGCTCCGTCCACTCGGCAACGGCCACCGGGGTCCGAGGACGGCCTCACGCCGTCAGGCTACGCCGCCGGGCGTGAAGGCATCCTGAGACGCAGAAAACCGCTCGCCACCCACCCGTGCTGAGGCGCATGCTCGCAAGCATGGAGCTCCGCAGGTTCACCCCCGACGACGATGCAGCGATCGCCGAAGTGGTCGACCTCGTCAACGCTGCGCGGAAGGTGGACTCGCCTTTCGAGTATCCGACCACCCCCCAGTCCTTCGCGCTCATGCTCCGTCACGGCTGGGACGGTGAGGTCCCCGAGACCCACGCAGCATGGGAAGGCGGTCGCCTCACGGGCATCGTGGAGGTGCACACGGGGGAATGGGACAACACCCACCTGGCCTGGTGCGACGTGCGCGTGCACCCGGATCTACGCGGGGGCGGCCGCGGAAGCGCCCTGCTCGAGTTCGCCGAGCGTCGTGCGAGGGAGCTCGGCCGAACCAGCATCGGCCTCGGTGGCTGGGACAACGACGCGACTCGGCGCTTCGCCGAGAAGCACGGCCTTCCTGTCAGGGGCTCCGCGATCAGGCGCCGGCAGACCCTGGCCGAGCTCGACCGCGCCTTGGTCGAGGAGCTGTACGCCGATGCGGCCGCCGCTGCTTCGTCGTACGACCTCGTGCGGATGGCCGGCCGGACTCCTGCCGAGCTCCTGGAGGCGGTAGCCGAGATGACCGCCGCGATCAACGACGCCCCCACCGACGACCTCGACATCGAGGACGAGGTGTTCCCTGCGCAGCGCATAGCAGACTACGAGACGGCTCAGCTCGCCCGTCGCCAACGTCTCTACCGGGTCGTGGCCCGCCACCGCGTCACCGGCGCCCTCGCTGGCCACACCGTCGTGGCGGTCGAGATCGACCGACCGTGGATCAGCGAGCAGCACGACACGAGCGTCGTCAGCGCACATCGAGGTCACCGGCTGGGGCTGCTGCTCAAGACCGACATGCTCCGCTGGCTCGCCGACGCCGAACCAGCCGTGGCCACGATCGACACCTGGAACATGGAGTCCAACGCTCACATGATCGGCGTCAACGAGCTGCTCGGCTACGAGGTGCTCGGTCGGGAGCTCGAGTTCCAGCGCGACCTCTGACCCCACGGGCTCAGCGCGATGCCTCGGTGTCCCCACAGTTGGGTGGCTCACTTGAGGGAGTAGCCGCGCAGGTGGTCCACGACGAGCTCGGGCACGGCATCGGCGTCCTCACCGGCCGCCTGCTCGGGGAAGTCGAAGACGCCCAGCATCATCTGCATCGGGTACGAGGGCGGACCGGAACAGGTACGCACGGACTCGCCGTCGACGAGGAACTCGGCTTCATCCGGCGTCCAGTCCACGGCGTAGGTGTGGAACTCGGTCAAGTCGACGGGCAGGGGCACAGCCTCGAAGTCCTCGGCCGCGTCCGGGTCGCGGAAGGCGTGAATGCCCATGCCCACGGCCGTCGAGCGCCCGGGAACCACGGCGTCCCCGAACATCTCGGCGACGCAGATCTCGGCGCACCGCTCAGGACTGTCCTCGAGGCCGACCATCCAGAACGCGACCATCGACCGTGGGGTGACCACGCCTCGCGCACGGAGCTCGATGTAGCCGCGGTCCGGGGTCCAGCCCCAGAACGTCTCCTGCGCCTCGCGAACGGTGAGCCCCTCGCGGTAGGGCTGTTGACCGACCGTGCTCCCCGCGGGCCCCGAGAAGTTGCCCGACTGGATCCCCGAGACCCGCATCGGGGGCTGGTGGTCCTCCCCGCACCAAAGGCCCTGCTGGGGAGGGATGGTCAGGTGCAGGCACGAGTCCTTGAGCTCGTACGTCGCCGCGGAGGCTGCTCGTGAGCTCCAGGCCGGGAGGTAGTGCGGAAGCCACACCGACCGATCGAGCTCCGGGCCTTCGAAGTCTTCCTCGAAGGCGAGCTCCAGACCACTCGTTCGGTGGGCCATGGGCCCATGATCTCGCAAGCCTGCTCGACGGCGCGTCCGAACCTGCCGGTCAGTGGTCCCGGACCTCGACGTCGACGAGCGCTGCGTTGCCACGACCGTCCACCCGCACCCTGGCCACAGCCCGGCCGTCATTGACGGCTTGCTCGAGCGCCCAAGCGTCCTCCTGCGGGAGGAACCAGCTCTCGATCCCGCACCGCAGCCGCCAGCCTTCGTCGGAGCAGCGCAGGTAGGGCCCCTCCGGCGGGTCGGCCACGGGGGTCTCGCCGACCCAGACCTCACCGGACTGCCGCAGCGGGACGTAGGCGACGTCGCCTCCGGCGTCGGGCCGCTCGACGAGGTCCTGGCTGTTCGGCAGGCCGGGGTAGCTCAGCGCCACATAGGCGCCCCGGAACGGGTCCATCGGGTCCACGGGCGCGACCTCGAGGAGGTACTCCTCACCGGTGAGCCGTGCAGAGAGCTGGTCGGCGACGGCAACCGGGACGAGCGCGAGCTGGACCGCGACGGCCGCGACGACGCGGCTGGTGCGGGAGGTCAGGATCTTCATGCCGAGGCTCCTTCGAGGCTGGTGGCGAGGCGCCGGCGGCCGCGGTCGAACAGGTAGCCGCTGCCGAGGAGGACGACGCCGAGGAGGAGGAAGAGGGAGGCGCCGGTGACGATGGGCGCGAAGACCGCGAAGCTCTGCACGGTGGTGAACAGCACCAGGGCGCCGGTCGCGATGACGGTCAGCCGGGTCGAGTCCCGCAGCACGCCGAGAATCGCGAACCATCCGGCGGCCGTCACGTACACCGCGACGCTGATGAGGGCGTGCGCCAAGCCCTCCGCCCCGACGGTGCCACCCACCGGCTCGGGCGGCTCCCAGAGCACGAGCAGCACTCCGGCCGCGACTGCTGCCAGCGGCACGAGCGCCTCCGCACGGTGGGTCGCCGAGGCCCCGATCGTCGAGGCACCCGCGACCGCGAGGGCTGCGATGAGTCCCAGCACGGTGGGCAACGACCAGGTGAAGCCGTCCACGTCGACGTACGGGAACGCGGCGATGAAGAGCCCCAGGAGCACCAGGAGCGCCGAAGCCTCACGCCATGGGGCGGCGAAGAGGGTGCTGCGGCGGTGGGCGTGGAGCACCGCGGCCCCGGCGGCCACGACGCCGGCGAGGAGGACCGGCAGGACGAAGCCCATCCCGTCCTCGGCGGCCGCGAAGACGTCCCAGACGAACCACGTGGTCGTCCCGGCGACTCCGACGAGAAGCGGGGTGACGCCGCCGACCGCATAGGCGTACACCAAGGCGCCGAGCCCCCAGAACCCCACCAGGCCAGGTTCGTAGGCCGGGACCTGCAGGCTCTGTGCGGCCTGGAAGATCACCGCGCCGAAGCCCAGGGCGGCGAGCAGGCGCAGGGCACCCACGACCGGGCTCGACCGGTCGTCATTGGTCACCTGGTGGGCACGACGCCCGGCCAGCACCTCGGCGGAGACGACCAGGCCGAGCCACAAGATGGTGACCAGGGCGAAGCGGAGAAGCGGAGGGAGCTCGTCGAGGTTGGTGGCGACGAGCCAGATCAGCCCGACGCCCACGAACCCGCCGCCGAGGAAGAGCAGCAGCTTGGCCAGCGAGAACCGGCGCACCTCGACGTAGCCCTGCCGGATGGCCGTGGCTTGTCGGTCGTCGACGATCCCTGTCGAGCGCCAGACGGCAAGCTCGTTGTCGAGCCAGGCGAGCTGGCCCGGCGTCGCCGGGCGTGCCGGCCCTGTTGCGGGGTGGACGTTTGCTGTCATGCCGCAAGTCTCGTGGCGGAGGATCCGCACCCGCATGCGCGAAAGTACTCAACCGTGCCTAGGCGATGACACCCGAACTCGGTCGAGGTCAGTCCAGCGAGGCGCGGAGGTACTGCCGGGGCCAATCGACACCGTCCCCGACCGGCACCCCCAGGGCGTGCGCCGCCTGCAGCGCCCAGTGCGGGTCGCGCAGCATCGCCCGCGCCAGGAGGACGACGTCGGCGGCGTTGTCGGCGAGGATCTCCTCTGCCTGCTTGGGATCAGTGATCAGGCCGACCGCCCCGGTGGGGATGCCGGCCTCGTTGCGGATTCGCCGGGCGAAGGGGACCTGGTAGCCGGCCCCGACCTGGACGTCTGCCGGGGCGTTGCCACCGGAGGAGACGTCGACCAGGTCCACCCCGTTCTCGCGCAAGAGTCCGCCGAGGGTGACCGAGTCGTCGAGGGTCCAGCCGCCCTCGACCCAGTCGGTCGCGGAGATCCGGACCAGGAGCGGCGTCGACTCCGGGACGGCGTCGCGCAGGGCCCGCACCACCCGCAGCAGAAGCCGGACGCGGTTGTCGAAGCTGCCGCCGTACTCGTCCTGCCTGTTGTTGGACAGCGGTGAGAGGAACTCGTGGAGCAGGTAGCCGTGGGCAGCGTGGATCTCCAGCACCTCGAACCCCGCGCCCAGGGCGCGCCGGGCAGCGTGCACGAACTCCTCGACCACCTCGTCGATGCCGGCGATTGAGAGCTCGCGCGGCGACGGCAGGCCCGGGAACGGCATGGCGGACGGGCCGACGGTCTCCCAGCCGCCCTCCTCGACGGTCACCGGTCCACGGCCTTCGAACGGGGGCCTGGTCGAGGCCTTGCGTCCCGCGTGGGCGAGCTGCATGCCCGCGGTGGCACCCTGCCCCTTCACGAAAGCCGTGATGCGCGACCAGGCGTCGGCCTGCTCGTCGTTCCAGATACCGGCATCGACAGGGGAGATGCGGCCCTCCGGCGAGACCGCGGACGCTTCGGTCATGACCAGCCCGGCGCCTCCTCGGGCGAAGGACCCGAGGTGCACCAGGTGCCAGTCGTTCGGGACTCCGTCGACAGCGGAGTACTGGCACATCGGCGCCACCCAGACCCGGTTTCGGATCTCGACGCTCCGCAGCCGGATCGGTGTGAACAGGTGCGTCATATTGCGAGAACGTACCGTGGCCAGCGGACATTCCAGACGTCGGCCACCGCCGTGACCGAGGCGAGCCTCACGGTCGCGTGTAGCGCAGGAAGAGGTAGTCGTCGCGCTCGGCGACCTGGGCCAGACGGAGGCGCTGGGGTTCGGTCAGGGCGGGACCTGCGGTGATCCTGGTCTCCGAGCCGCACGTGGTCACCGGAGCGAGAGCCAGGCACACCTCGTCGACGAGGTCCTCCGCGAGCAGCCCGGCGAGCAGGCCCGGACCGCCCTCACACAGCAGGCGACGAGCACCGCGGTCGAGGAGGAGCGCGACCATGGCCGTGAGGTCGACCGCGTCGTCGCCGAGAACCACCACCTCCGCCACGGCCTCCGCCTGGCGGACGCGGTCGGGCGTTGCCCGGCCGGTGGTGACGACGAGGGGCGGCTCCACAGCCTCCGTGAACGCAGCGCTCCCGAGATCGAGGTCCAGCGACCGAGTCGGCACGACCAGTCGTGGCGCCGGGCCCTGGCCGGCCTGCTCCCGCAAGGGCATGAGGCCCGGCGCGACGGTGAGTGGGCCGTACCCCTCGGCACGGATCGTGCCCGCGCCGACGATGAGAACGTCGGCGAGCGCGCGCAGGAGCAGCAGCAGTCGCTGGTCGGACGGGCCGGTCAGCGTCCCGACCCTTCCCTCGAGGGTGGCGGCGCCGTCGATGCTGGAGACCATGTTCACGCGAAGGTGGCTCCGCGAGTCCGACGGGTAGGCGTAGAGCGATGCTGCCTCGGTCTCCTCGCAGGGGCCGGGGCGCAGCCGGTTCAGGGTCAGCGCGCTCATGGGCGTGATCCTCGCACGCGCGCCAAGCGCGCAGACCGTCGCGCCGGGAGGCCGTGGCGCTGCTGGACAAGGTCCGTCACGCCTAGAAGGGTTGGCCCGGTGAGCCGACTGCGCGTCCTGACCTACAACATCTGGATGGGCGGTCGGGGCGGGGGCTTGCTCGACCAGGCGGTGCGTGCCGCCGCACCCGATGTGCTGCTGGTCAACGAGAGCCCCAAGACCCCCGTGCTGTGGCGACGACGGTGCCGTCGGCTCGGGCAGGAGTGGGGACTGAGGTACGTCGCCGGAGGGCGTGACGCCGGCTCGAACATGATCCTGGTCGCGCCCGCCATCGGTATGAAGTCGACGTACGTCACGACACTGCGGCAACCCTTCCTCCAGCCCCGACGGGGGATCGCCGCCGCCCAGCTGCGCGTCCAGGGGATGCTGGTGGGGGTTGTCTCGTGTCACCTCAGCCTCGATCAGCAGCGCCGGGCGGAGGAAGTCACCCGCGTGATCGAGGTGGCCGACCGCCTGCGCGGCACCGTGATCGTCGGCGGGGACCTCAACGAAAGGCCAGGCGGGCCGAGCTGGCGCGCTCTGCGTGCAGCGGGGTACGTCGACCACGGATCGGACGCGTGGCCGACCTTCCCGGCCGAGGACCCGACCAAACGGATCGACGCTCTCCTGGTCCGGGATGCCGGCAGCGTCGTGCACCACGGCGATCCCGGCATCGACAGGGTTCTCCAGGAGCGGGCGAGCGACCACCTCGCCGTCCTCGCCGTCCTGGACCTGTCCGAGCCTCCACCTGGACGGGGGACACCCGACCGTCATTCAGGAACCCGGCCGCCCGGCGGGTGACCACGGTCGCCTCTGGCCGCCGAGGGCCGAGCGGCAGCTCCGGCTGCCCGAGACGTTGAAGTGTCCGCTTTCCGCACACTTTCAACGACTGGTCTATGCCAGCGGGAAGCAACCTTGCGCGGGGGGTATGCGTCTCATTGTCAAGCGCGCAGACCAGACCGGGCGGCAAGAGCCGCCCCAGACCGAGAGGACCTGCCATGTGCCGCAAGACGTCACCCCAGGGAAACCTCACCTGTTCGCGCGTTGACTGCGACGGTGTTGGACACGTCTGGGAGCACCCCAGTGCCGCCCGCGACAAGAAGAACGAAGCAGACGCCTGCTGCCAGGACTGAGTCGCGCCGCTACCGATCTGCTGGCCGCGGTTGTCCGGAGGCCCTGAGCCCCTCCGGAGAGCCGCGGCCATCTGTGTGCGTGCGCAGGCTGGCGCCCCTTGCTGATGGACACCGGACGAAGAAGGCGCGAAAAGGGATGCGGTCGCACCTGCGACCCGCCACGATCGTCGTCATGGCCGGGACGGACAACATGAGCAGGTGGTCGAGCGACGCCTTCCACGTCGAGGTGACCCGCTGGGTGGAGAAGGCAGCCGCGGACTCCGGCGTGAGCCTCACGGGGGAACGGGAGCAGCCGCACAACAGGCCGTGGTCGAGCGCGATACGTTTCGGCGCCGCGGGCGATGACTTGTGGTTCAAGGTGAACGGCCCGGGCACGCGGCACGAGGGCGACCTCGTCGCGCTCCTGGCAGGCCTCGAGCCTGACCTCGTGGCCCCGGTGCTGGCCGTGGACACCGAACGCGGTTGGTCACTCACCCGTGACGCGGGGCCGGTGATGAGGTCGGTCGCGGCGCCGGACGACCTGTGGGACGCGTGGGCGGAGGTGCTCCGCAGGTACGCCGAGGCGCAGCTGCGGCTCGCCGAGCACGCTCGGGCTGTACTCGCGACCGGCCTGCGCGAGGTCTCACCGACCACGCTTCCCGACCAGATGCGTGCTCTCGTCGAGGAGCTGGGGGAGCAGGCGCCCGAGGAGGGCGGGATCACGCGGGTTGAGCGCGAGAGGCTCGTCTTCTGCCTCGACGACTTCGACGACTGGTGCGCCGAGCTCGCCGCGTCGGCGGTCCCGAGCTCTGTCCAGCACGACGACATCCACTCCAGCAACATCTGCTGGAGCGGCTGCGCGGCGACCGCACGAATCATCGACTGGGGCGACTGCGTCTGGGGCTACCCGCTCGGAACGATGCTCGGCACCCTGAACTCCATCGCCTGGCACGCCAAGTGCCAGCGCGACGACCCCAGCGTGCTTCGGGTCCGCGACGCCTACCTCGAGCCTTTCACGGCCTATGCGGACCGCGATGAGCTCGTCCGGTACGTCGACCTCGCGCGCCGCACAGGGTGCCTGACGAAGGCGCTCTCCTACCGGGCGTCTCTTCTCGGCGAGCCGCTCGAAGCCCACCGGCAGCACGACTTCCCGGTGCGCGGCTGGCTCCTGGAGACGCTCGAGGGCTGAGCTCTCCCGATCCCGTCTCCAACCCGAAACGCGCCGACGAGGCGCCGTCAGACCACCGGAGCCGGGGAACCACTAGCGATGGTGCCCGAGGAGAGTCCCTTTCCGGCTGCCGAGGAGAAGGTCCTGTGCGAGCCAGGCGGCGTGCCGCCGGTTCTCCCACATGGTGCGGAAGGAGTAGACCAGGGACGGGTGACCGTAGGGGATGTAGAACCGCACGGAGATCGCGCGCTCGCGGGCGAGCGCCAGGGCCCGGCGTGGGGAGAGCCCGCGCAGGAGCTGGATCTCGAACGCCGTGCCGGAGCCTGCCAGCCCTGCGGCAGCCTCCTGCAGCAGCCAGTCGTCGTGCGTGGCCAGGCCGACGAACCGGGCTCTGCCGGCGACGACCTCGAGCAGCGACAGGTAGCCGCCTCTCGCGTCGGAACTCGGCGCCTCGGGGTCGGGCCACTGGCCCTTGACGAACCGTATGGCCAGGCCGGCGTCCAATGCCCGCTCGGCGTCGTCCCTGCTGCGCCGCCATCGGGCGGGCAAGGCGATGCCCACGTCGCAACCGGTCTCCGACACCGACTGGGCCAGGTTCAGGGTGCGGTCCGCGAAGGCGGGTGCGTGCGAATCGAACCACAGCCGCACGCCGCCCTCGTGGCACCTCGTCGCGAGACCTGCGACGAGCTCGGAGTCGAAGGCCAGGGCCGGTGCCTTGATCGCGACGTCGGCCCAGGACGACCGGTCCGCAGCGGCGTCCACGAGGACCACGTCCTGGTCGGCGATGTAGGCAGGTGAGTCGTCGGCTGCATTCCAGTAACAGAGCGTGACGTTGTGTCCCAGCCCATGGGTGGTCTCCGCGGCGGCGACCGCGCTGGAGGCGGTGTCGCCCGCGAGATAGGCCTGTCCGGCCCTCTTGAGGACCATGTGTCTGAGCTGGGTCGTCGGGCTTGTCATGTCAGGACTCCTCGGGGACGGTGCCGACGTCGCCGACACCGTCCGGCTCACGGCGCCTGCGGACCTCGTGACGGGCGAAGCGGACGGCGTCCTCGGCCAGGCATGCGAGCGCCCCGGCCCTCCTGGAGTAGGCCAGGACGCGGACGTAGGAGCGCTCGGTCGTGGTCCAACGGGCCGTCCAGGGCCTGGACATGCCGAGGAACTCGACGGTGCGCGCCCCCTCGATCGCAGCGGTCGTGACCGACTCGAGGAGGAGCAGGGTGCCCGGTGAGCAGCGGGCGAACGTCTCGTCGTAGCCGATCTTGAGCAGCCACAGGGCTCCGGCGCGATGGACTGCGAGCTGGGCGGCCGCGACGCGGTTGTCGATCCGCAGGAAGGCCAGCCGCAGCTCACCGTTGCGGGCGGCGGCACGGGCGTAGGCCCGGAAGAACCGCTGCTGATCCGGCTGGTGGGCCAGCGCCGAGCCGGAGCGTCCCTTCCAGCCCGCGGACTCCACGGACACGAACTCGTCCAGAAGCTGGTCCAGGTCATCCTCGAACGGCTGGACGAGGTGGTACCGCACCTTGCCCATGTCCTCGGCAAGGCGGCGGGCGCGCCGCAGGTCGGAGCGTCGACGCTTGCTCATGTGGCGTTCCGGCTCGTTCCATGACTTCTCGATGGGCAGGACGGGGGAGGGGGAGGTGGCGCCGACCACGACCGCGCCTCGTCCCCGGTAGGCCTGGCGGATCGCAGGGACCAGGGTCGACCCGGCGGGAATGCGGCGCAGGTAGAGGTTCGCTCGTTCCGCCGCCAACGTGTGGGCCAGGCTCTCGACGGATGCGGTGTCGGCAGCCAGGACGTCCATCGGCTCCGCCAGCTGCCGCGCGCTGAGCAGCTCGAGACGCCACGGGCGCCTGCGCGGGGTCACCAGCGGGAGAAGGGCTTCGCCCGGCCTGTGCTCCAGGAGGGAGGAGTGGATGGCGTACCGGGATCCGTAGGCCTCGAACCAGGCGGAGGCCCACTCCGGGGTCGAGGTGGGTCCGGCACCCGCCGACATGCGGTGCCAATCGTCGAGCACCCCCCGCGTCCAGGGGGCCCCCAGCCTTACGCCCATGATTGAGCATAGGCAGGGGACTGCTCGGTCGAGAGCGATTTATCGGGATCGGCGACGGCATCGGCAGGGGCGGGCCGCCGTAGGGTCCGACGAGTCGGCTACCAGCCGCGCTCGCGCCACTCGGCGAGGTGCGGGCGCTCGGTGCCGAGGGTCGAGTCGTCGCCGTGCCCGGGGTAGAACCAGGTCTCGTCCGGGAGCCGGTCGAAGACCTTGTGCTCCACATCGTCGATCAGACTCCGGAAGGCGTCCTTGTCCCCGAAGGTGTTGCCGACCCCGCCCGGGAACAGGGAGTCCCCGGTGAACAGGTGCGGCGTGCCCGCCGGGTCGTCGTACAGCAGGGCGATGGAGCCGGGGGTATGGCCGACGAGATGGATGACCTCGAGCTGGCACTCGCCGACCGAGATGGTGTCCCCGTCCGTGACGGTGCGATCGACCTTCACGGGAAGCTCGCCGGCGTCCTCGCGGCCTGCGATGGTCTCGGCGCCGGTCGCCCCGACGACTGCTGGGAGAGCTCGGTGGTGGTCCCAGTGCTGGTGGGTCGTGACCACCGTTGCCAGGCCGTCAGGACCGATGAGCTTCAAGATGGCCTCGGCGTCGTCGGCGGCGTCGATCAGAAGCTGTTCGTCGGTCGCGCGGCAGCGCAGGAGATAGACGTTGTTGGCCATCTGCTCGTCGACGGCGAGCTTGCTGATGATGAGCCTGGCCAGCTCGCGTGTGTCCGCGGGGCCGCCAGGCTTCACCTTGCCGTGGTAGGTCATCCGGTGGTCATCTCCATTTCCCGAGCTCGGGCAGCACGTGGGCGTCCGACGTTAGCCCAGTGCCTTCGCCCCGGCCCAGTACCCACCAGGCGAGGTCGCAGGCGCGGCCCTCGATGCTCGGGCCCTGGCCCGGGACGCCGTACTTCCAGACGCCGCCGGTGTCGGTGGACCTGAGCACCATCGCGGGACCGTCCGCGCGGTCCTCGACGATACGGGTCAGCAGGAGGTCGCAGAACGAGGACTCCCAGCTCTCCGGGCCGTAGCCGATCCCGAGGTCTGCGTGGTGCACCTCGAGCTCCACGAGCCGGTGAGTGGTCACCTCCTTCGCGGGGAAGGTCGGCTGGCCAGGCATCCTCGACACGAGGGCGTTCTCGTGACGTACGTCGAGCTCGTTGACGGCCTGGAGGAACCGGCCGGCGGAAGCGGAGGCGTCGACCCGGAGTTCGTGGGCCGTCCTGCTCGCTCCGGCCTCGATGTCGGTGTCGCGCTGCTCACGCGACTCGTACATGTACTGCTCATCGCCGGACTCGGCCCAGTGCACGAGGTTGCGAAGCCCGTCGGCGTTGCGGGCGATATGGGTCACCACATGGGCTCGGGTCCAACCGGGTAGAAGAGACGGGGCTCGCATGTCCTCGTCGGTGAGGTCGCTCAGCGCGCCGAGATAGCGGGTGGTCGAGACGACCATCTCTTCCAAGTTAGGGATGGCGATCGAGTTGGAGGAGGAACTTCCTGAGGTGGTACCTGTGGTCGTGTCCATGAGCCCATCATCCGTCGGGGTGTCGGCTTGTGTCAGCGAATAGAATGTGCGAACACTTGTTCGAAACTCAGGTCTCGGGACCGTCCCGGGCCGAGATCATGACTTCACGAGGGACTCTGTGGCCGACCAGTTGATCATCCGCGGTGCCCGGGAGCACAACCTCAAGGACGTCTCCCTCGATCTGCCGCGCGACGCGCTCATCGTGTTCACGGGTCTCTCCGGCTCGGGCAAGTCGAGCCTGGCATTCGACACGATCTTCGCCGAGGGTCAGCGGCGCTACGTCGAGTCGCTCTCGGCGTACGCCCGCCAGTTCCTCGGCCAGATGGACAAGCCGGACGTCGACTTCATCGAGGGCCTTTCACCCGCGGTCTCGATCGACCAGAAGTCGACCTCGAAGAACCCCCGCTCGACCGTCGGCACGATCACCGAGGTCTACGACTACCTCCGCCTGCTCTACTCCCGCGCCGGCCGCCCTCACTGCCCCAAGTGCGGCCGCCCGATCGCTCGCCAGACTCCGCAGCAGATCGTCGACCGGGTCCTCGAGCTCGAGGAGGGCAGCCGCTTCCAGGTGCTGGCTCCGGTCATCCGCGGCCGCAAGGGGGAGTACGTCGAGCTGTTCCGCACGCTGCAGACCCAGGGGTTCTCGCGGGTCCGGGTCAACGGCGAGACGCACATGCTCACCGACCCCCCGAAGCTGAACAAGCAGAAGAAGCACACGATCGAGGTCGTCGTCGACCGTCTCGCCGTCAAGGAGTCGGCCAAGCGCCGCCTCACCGACTCGATCGAGACAGCCCTGGGCCTCTCGGGCGGTCTGGTCACCCTCGACTTCGTCGACGTGCAGGAGGAGGACCCCGAGCGCGGCATCCTCAGGGAGCGGACCTTCTCCGAGCATCTGGCGTGCCTCCACGACGACCTGTCCTTTGAGGAGCTCGAGCCGCGGTCGTTCTCGTTCAACTCGCCCTACGGCGCGTGCCCTGAGTGCCACGGCCTTGGCACCCGGATGGAGGTCGACCCCGAGCTGGTGATCGCCGACCCTTCGGCCACGCTGGGGGAGGGCGCGATCGGCCCCTGGTCCGGGTCGCACGTCTTCGACTACTTCACCCGGCTGCTCGGCGCGCTCGGCGACGAGCTCGGCTTCGACCTCAACACGCCCTGGGAGGAGCTGTCGCCCAAGGCCCGCAAGTCGATCCTCGAGGGTCACTCGACCAAGGTCCACGTGCGGCACCGCAACCGCTACGGCCGCGAGCGTTCGTACTACACCTCCTTCGAGGGCGTCCGCCCCTACATCGAGCGTCGCCACCGGGAGGCGGAGTCCGACACGAGCCGCGAGCGGTTCGAGGGCTACATGCGCGAGGTGCCCTGCCCGACCTGTCAGGGGAGCCGGCTCAAGCCCGTCTCAGTGGCGGTCACCGTCGGCGGCAAGAACATCGCCGAGGTCACCGCCCTCCCGATCAACGAGGCTGCGGACTTCCTGCGTTCCCTGGAGCTGACCGACCGTGAGCGGCAGATCGCAGAGCGGGTCCTCAAGGAGATCAACGAGCGGCTGAACTTCCTGCTCGACGTCGGGCTCGACTACCTCTCACTGGATCGGCCGGCCGGGTCGCTGTCGGGAGGCGAGGCGCAGCGCATCCGCCTCGCGACCCAGATCGGCGCGGGCCTCGTCGGGGTGCTCTACGTCCTCGACGAGCCCTCGATCGGGCTGCACCAGCGAGACAACCACCGGTTGATCGAGACCCTGGTTCGGCTGCGCGACCTGGGCAACACGCTGATCGTGGTCGAGCACGACGAGGACACCATCCGCACCGCCGACTGGGTGGTCGACATCGGCCCCGGCGCAGGCGAGCACGGCGGGCAGGTCGTCGTCTCCGGCCCTGTGAAGGAGCTCGTCGAGCACCCCGACTCCCAGACCGGCCTCTACCTGTCCCGGCGCAAGGAGATCCCGGTCCCCGAGCTGCGCCGGCCGCGCACCCCGGGGCGCGAGCTCAAAATCGTGGGTGCGAAGGAGCACAACCTCCGCGACGTCGACGTGAGCTTCCCGCTCGGGATGTTCGTCGCCGTGACCGGGGTGTCCGGCTCTGGCAAGTCCACCCTGGTCAACGACATCCTCTACACCTCGCTGGCCAAGCAGATCTACAACGCCCGGACCGTCCCGGGACGCCACAAGCGCATCGAGGGCACCGACCACGTCGACAAGGTGATCCACGTCGACCAGTCGCCGATAGGACGGACTCCACGGTCCAACCCGGCAACGTACACCGGCGTCTTCGACCACGTGCGCAAGCTGTTCGCCTCGACTCCCGAGGCCAAGATGCGCGGGTACCTCCAGGGCAGGTTCTCCTTCAACGTCAAGGGCGGCCGCTGCGAGGCGTGCTCGGGCGACGGCACGATCAAGATCGAGATGAACTTCCTCCCGGACGTGTACGTCCCGTGCGAGGTGTGCCACGGCGCGAGGTACAACCGCGAGACCCTCGAGGTCCACTACAAGGGCAAGACGATCGCCGAGGTACTCGACATGCCGATCGAGGAGGCAGTCGACTTCTTCGAGGCGATCCCGGCGATCTCACGCCACCTCCGCACGCTGGTCGACGTCGGCCTCGGCTACGTCCGGCTCGGTCAGCCGGCGCCGACACTCTCCGGCGGTGAGGCCCAGCGCGTGAAGCTTGCAGCCGAGCTCCAGAAGCGGTCTACCGGGCGCACCGTGTACGTCCTCGACGAGCCGACCACCGGCCTGCACTTCGAGGACATCCGCAAGCTGCTGATGGTCCTGGGCAGGCTCGTGGACCAGGGCAACACCGTGCTCGTCATCGAGCACAACCTCGATGTGATCAAGACCGCCGACTGGTTGATCGACATGGGGCCCGAGGGCGGCAGCCGGGGCGGCATGGTGGTTGCGGAAGGGACGCCCGAGGACGTCGCGGCGAATCCCGACTCCTTCACCGGCGACTTCCTCAAGCCGCTGCTCGACGGTCGCGAGGCAGAGGTTGCGAAGAGCAGGAAGACCGGGCGCGCGACCAAGAAGACGGTCGCGTCCGCTTCGGCGAGGTCGCGAAAGACCACGAACAAGGCGACGGCGAAGACGACGAAGAGGGGGACGGCGGCGGGCGTCCGCAAGAGCAGTCAGTGAGCCCGCGGGCCTGGGCGTTTTGCCCGGGTGGATAGCGTGACCCCCAACGATCGACTGCCGAGTCGGAGGTGCCAATGGGTGAGCACGGTGGGGAGATGTCCCGTCGGATCATGCTGCGGGGAGCGGCGGTGACCGGGGTAGCGGCGCCACTGCTGGCCGCCTGCGCCACGGACGAGGAGCCGGGCGGCTCGGCCGGGGGATCCGAGACTGGCAGCGGCGCGGACGGTTCGTCCGGCGGCGGGGCGACTCTCGAGACCTCCGACGTGCCCCTCGAGGGCGGCATCATCCTGGCCGACGAGATGGTCGTCGTGACCCAGCCCAGCAAGGGGGCGTTCAAGGCGTTCAGCGCTGTGTGCACCCACCGTGGATGCCCCGTGCAGACGGTGAGCGAGGGCACGATCAACTGCTCGTGCCACGGCAGCAAGTTCTCCATCGAGGACGGCTCGGTCCTGGAAGGTCCCGCCACCTCGGCCCTGGAGGGCATGTCCGTCAGCGTCGAGGGCGACTCGGTGAGGGTGAGCTGACTGTCCGTCGCGCGACGTAGGGTTTGATCCGTGGCAGACCCGTCGACCTACCGCCCAGCACCGGGCTCCATCCCCACCTCGCCAGGGGTCTACCGCTTCCGTGACGCCCACCGACGTGTCGTGTACGTCGGCAAGGCGAAGAACCTCCGTGCGCGACTCTCGTCCTACTTCCAGGACATCGCCGGGCTCCACCCGCGCACGGCGACCATGGTCACGAGTGCCGCTTCGGTCGAGTGGACGGTGGTCAACACCGAGGTCGAGGCGCTGCAGCTGGAGTACTCCTGGATCAAGGAGTACGACCCGCGCTTCAACGTCAAGTACCGCGACGACAAGTCCTATCCCTGGCTCGCGGTCACCCTCAACGAGGAGATCCCGCGGGTGATGGTGGGTCGCGGCGCCAAGAAGAAGGGCGTGCGCTACTTCGGCCCCTACTCCCACGCCTGGGCGATCCGCGAGACCGTCGACCTGCTGCTCCGCGTCTTCCCGATGCGATCGTGCTCCAACGGCGTGTTCAAGCGTTCCCAGCAGATCGGGCGGCCCTGTCTGCTGGGCTACATCGACAAGTGCTCGGCGCCCTGTGTCGGCGACATCAGCCCCGAGGACCACCGCGCGATCGTCGAGGACTTCTGCGACTTCATGGCTGGAAACACCACCGGCTTCGTCAAGCGTCTCGAGAAGGAGATGTACGCCGCCTCGGCCGAGATGGACTTCGAGCGGGCGGCGCGGCTACGCGACGACGTCGGTGCGCTCAAGCGGGCGATGGAGAAGCAGCAGGTGGTGCTCGGCGACGGCACCGACGCCGACGTGATCGCCTTCGCCGACGACCCGCTCGAGGTCGCGGTGCAGATCTTCTACGTGCGCGGCGGACGCATCCGCGGTCAGCGCGGCTGGGTGGCCGACAAGACAGAGGACGTCGACACCGGTGAGCTGGTCGAGCGGTTCCTGCTCCAGCTGTACGACGGGGAGGCCGGTGATGCCATCCCGCGCGAGGTGCTCGTGCCGGCTGTCCCCGAAGACGCCCCCGCCCTGGAGCAGTGGCTCTCCGACCTGCGCGGAGCCAGGGTCTCGGTTCGGGTCCCGCAGCGAGGCGACAAGAAGGCGCTCCAGGAGACCGTCGCGCGCAACGCGCTGCAGGCCCTGGGCCTCCACAAGACCAAGAGAGCAAGCGACCTGACCACTCGCAACCGAGCGCTCGAGGAGATCCAGCTGGCGCTCGAGCTACCCGGTGCGCCGTTGCGGATCGAGTGCTACGACATCTCCAACCTGCAGGGCACCGAGGTGGTCGGCTCGATGGTGGTGTTCGAGGACGGGCTTGCCCGCAAGAGCGAGTACCGCCGGTTCGTGGTCCGCGGCGTCCAGGGACAGAACGACGTCGCGTCCATGCACGAGGTCATCACGCGCAGGTTCAAGCGGCTGCTCGACGACCGGGCCCAGGAGCCCGACCTCGGCGAGGGCAGCGACGGTGACGAGGGGCCGATGCTGATCGACCCCGAGACGGGCAGACCCCGCAAGTTCGCCTACGTCCCGGGGCTCGTCGTCGTCGATGGCGGTCCACCCCAGGTCGCCGCCGCCCAGCGGGCCCTCGACGAGCTCGGCATCGACGACGTACCGGTCTGCGGCCTGGCCAAGCGGCTCGAGGAGGTGTGGGTCCCCGACCAGGAGGACCCCGTCATCCTTCCGCGCAGCAGCGAGGGCCTCTACCTCCTGCAGAGGATCCGGGACGAGGCGCACCGCTTCGCGATCACCCACCATCGGTCCCGGCGGTCCAAGAGCATGGTGGAGAGCGCGCTCGACGGGGTGCCCGGGCTGGGGGAGGTGCGGCGCAAGACGCTGCTGAGACACTTCGGCTCGCTGAAGAAGCTCCGGGCTGCCACAGTGGACGAGATCGCGACCGTGCCGGGGTTCGGCAAGCGCACCGCCGAAGCGGTCGTGGCCGCGCTGGGCGAGGACCAGAGCAGAGCGACGGTCTCGGTGAACACCGCGACCGGAGAGATCGAGGAGTGAGGATGGGGCCGCAATCGCAGCAACGCGGTGAGCTGGTGGTCGTCACCGGCATGACCGGAGCCGGCCGCAGCACGGCAGCCAAGGAGCTCGAGGACCTCGGCTACTTCGTGGTGGACAACCTCCCGCCGCAGCTCGTGCCCGATGTCGTGCGGCTCGTGGACGAGTCACAAGGCGAGCTCCAGCCGATCGCAGTCGTCGTCGACGTCCGGTCCGGGTCCTTCTTCGGCTCACTCCAGGAGGTGCTGGCTCAAGGGCGGACTGGCCGTCGAACCTCCCTGCTGTTCCTGGAGGCCACCGACGAGGTGCTGGTCCGCCGCCAGGAGGCGGCGCGCCGTCCGCACCCGCTCCAGGAGGGCGGTCGTCTCCTCGACGGGCTCCGCCGCGAGCGCCAGGTCATCGCCTCCCTGCGTGGTGACGCCGATGTGGTGATCGACACGACCAACCTCAACGTCCACCAGCTCACCGACAAGGTGGCCGAGGCGTTCGGCACCGAGCAGTCGACCTCGCTCAAGGCGACCGTGGTGAGCTTCGGCTTCAAGTACGGCATCCCCGTCGACGCCGACCTCGTCGCCGACATGCGCTTCCTCCCCAACCCCCACTGGGTCCCCGAGCTGCGGCACCTGTCCGGCCGCGACGCGGAGGTCGCCTCCTACGTCAAGGAGCGCCCGGAGGCCAAGGAGTTCATCGAGAAGTACGTCGCCCTGGTGGAGACTGTCGTGGAGGGGTATCTGCGCGAGGGGAAGCGCTTCATGACGATCGCCGTGGGATGCACCGGCGGCAAGCACCGCAGTGTCGCGATGACCGAGGAGATCGCCGCGCAGATGCGCGAGCGCGGACTCGACGCAAGGCCGATGCACCGTGACCTGGGAAGGGAGTGACCCGACCCGCCCCGACCTGGCGCCGCTGAACGTGGTCGCGCTCGGGGGCGGACACGGACTCTCGGCGTCTCTGTCGGCACTGCGGCGGGTGGTCGAGCACGTGACAGCTGTCGTGACGGTCGCGGACAACGGCGGCTCGTCGGGTCGGCTGCGTCAGGAGTTCGGAGTCCTGCCGCCGGGCGATCTCCGCCAGGCACTGGCGGCGCTGTGCGGCGACGACGACTGGGGCCGCACCTGGGCCCAGGTCCTCCAGCACCGGTTCGACAGCACCGGTCCCATGCACGAGCACGCGATGGGCAACCTTCTCATCGTCGCCCTGTGGGAGCTGCTCGGCGACCACGTCGACGGGCTGTCGTGGGTGGCGCGGCTGCTCGGCGCGCAGGGCACGGTACTGCCGATGTCGGTCGCGCCGATCGACATCACAGCCGCCGTGCGCGGAGCGGATCCGGATGAGCCGGAGGCGCTGACCACCGTCCGCGGACAGGTGGAGGTGGCCTCGACAGCCGGCCACGTCCTCTCGATCGACCTCTCGCCGCCGCGCCCTCCGGCCTGTCCCGAGGCGCTCCAGGCGGTCGAAGAGGCGGACTGGGTCGTGCTCGGACCCGGATCCTGGTTCACGAGCGTGATCCCGCACCTGTTGGTGCCCGACCTTCGTCGCGCGCTCGTCACGGCGCACGCCAAGCGGGCGGTGACGCTGAACCTCGCCCCCCAGACCGGTGAGACCGAGGGTTTCTCCCCGGAGGCGCATCTCGAAGCGCTCGGTGCCTACGCCGACGACCTCAAGCTCGACGTGGTGCTCGTCGACGAGCAGACCGTGACCGATCTCGCAGGCCTGCGGGCCACGGCATCGTCCTTCGGGGCCGAGCTGGTGATTGCCGACGTCGCGATGGGCGACGGGACGCCACGTCACGACCCGGTTAAGTTGGCCAATGCCTATGCGTCCTTCCTGCGTGAGGCATAGGGTGTCGCCGTCCGGTCGACCAAGCTGGCACGGGGGCTCGCCGGGCCCCTCAGCGCACTCGTCCGGCGACACCAGCATTCGGCGAAGGGGTCCCCAAGTGGCAGGATCGGACGCATGGCGATGACGGCACAGGTCAAGGCAGAGCTGGCCAGCACCAAGGTGACCAAGTCGTGTTGCCGCAAGTCCGAGGTCTCCTCGATGCTGCGGTTCGCCGGCGGGCTGCATATCGTCAGCGGACGCATCGTGGTGGAGGCAGAGCTCGACACGGGGGCCGCCGCTCGACGGCTGCGCAAGGACATCGCCGAGATCTACGGCCACTCCTCGGACATCGTGATGGTCTCCGGGAACGGCATCCGCAAGGGCAGCAGGTACGTCGTTCGCGTCGTCCGCGACGGCGAGGCGCTCGCTCGCCAGACCGGTCTGCTCGACGGCCGGGGTCGCCCCGTCCGGGGGCTGCCGCCGCAGGTCGTCTCCGGCGCAGGCTGTGACGCGGTCGCGGCCTGGCGCGGGGCCTTCCTCGCGCACGGCTCGTTGACCGAGCCCGGCCGCTCCTCCGCACTCGAGGTCACCTGCCCCGGGCCGGAGGCCGCTCTGGCGCTGGTCGGGGCAGCTCGCAGGCTCGGCATCTCCGCCAAGGCGCGCGAGGTCCGGGGGGTGGATCGCGTCGTGATCCGTGACGGCGACGCCATCGGAGCGCTCCTGACCCGGCTCGGCGCGCACGAGTCGCTGATGGCCTGGGAGGAGCGGCGGATGCGTCGCGAGGTCCGGGCAACCGCCAACCGCCTCGCGAACTTCGACGACGCCAACCTGCGTCGCTCCGCACGTGCGGCGGTCGCCGCCGGCGCGCGGGTGGAGCGCGCGCTGGAGATCCTCGCCGAGGACGTGCCCGACCACCTGAAGATGGCCGGGGACCTTCGCCTGGAGCACAAGCAGGCCTCGCTGGAGGAGCTCGGTCAGCTGCACCAGCCGCCGCTGACCAAGGACGCGATCGCCGGTCGCATCCGGCGGTTGCTCGCCATGGCCGACAAGCGTGCGCAGGAGCTCGGCATCCCCGACACCGAGTCCAGCCTGACGCCCGACATGCTGGCCGAGCAGCAGTAAGCAGGCCCCGGAGACCAACACTCCCGGTTACCCGCACGTAGGCCGGACGACCTGTTCAGGCGGTCCGAGGCAGGCGGTAGGGTCGGACGAGTGGCGCCCCGGAGCGGGGTGTTGCTCAATCCTGACTGCTGAACAAGGGGAGTCCTGTGACTGTTCGCGTAGGTATCAACGGCTTCGGCCGCATCGGCCGCAACTTCTTCCGAGCCGTGCACGCGTCGGGCGCCGACATCGAGATCGTCGGCGTCAACGACCTCACCGACAACGCCTCGCTCGCGCACCTGCTCAAGTACGACTCGATCCTCGGACGCCTCGACGCCGAGGTGGATGCCTCCGGCGACTCGATCACGGTCGGGGGCAAGTCCTTCGCCGCCCTCGAGGAGCGTGACCCGTCCGCTCTGCCGTGGAAGGACCTCGGCGCCGACGTGGTCATCGAGTCCACCGGGTTCTTCACCGACGCCACCAAGGCCAAGGCCCACGTCGAAGCGGGCGCGAAGAAGGTCATCATCTCCGCGCCGGCGAAGAACGAAGACATCACCGTGGTCATGGGTGTCAACCACACCGACTACGACGCCGCGTCCCACACGGTGATCTCCAACGCCTCGTGCACCACCAACTGCCTGGCGCCGATGGCGAAGGCGCTCAACGACGAGTTCGGCATCGTCAAGGGCCTGATGACCACCATCCACGCCTACACCGCCGACCAGAACCTCCAGGACGGTCCCCACAAGGACCTGCGTCGTGCCCGCGCCGCCGCACTCAACATGGTCCCGACCTCCACCGGCGCCGCGAAGGCGATCGGCCTGGTCCTGCCCGAGCTCAAGGGCAAGCTCGACGGCTACGCCATGCGCGTCCCGGTCCCGACCGGCTCCGCCACCGACCTGACCGTCGAGGTGAGTCGCGAGGTCTCCGTGGAGGAGGTCAACGCCGCCGTGAAGAAGGCCGCCGAGGAGGGTCCCCTCAAGGGCTACCTGACCTACTCCGACGCGCCGATCGTCTCCTCAGACATCGTCACCGACCCGGCCTCCTGCATCTTCGACGCCCCGCTGACCAAGGTCTTCGGCAACCAGGTAAAGGTGCTCGGCTGGTACGACAACGAGTGGGGTTACTCCAACCGCCTCGTCGACCTCGTCAACTACGTCGGCGAGACCCTCTGACCCGATGATGCGTATCGACGACCTCGGTGACCTCCGAGGGAAGCGAGTCCTGGTCCGCTCCGACCTCAACGTCCCGCTCGACGGCGACGTGATCACCGACGACGGACGGATCAGGGCGAGCGTCCCCACCATCTCCAAGCTGGTCGACAAGGGCGCCCGGGTCGTGGTGACCGCCCATCTCGGCCGCCCCAAGGGCGCTCCGGAGCCGAAGTACTCCCTGGCTCCGGTTGCACGCCGGCTCGGGGAGCTGCTCGGCCGTGAGGTGGCGTTCGCGAGCGACACGGTCGGGGAGAGCGCCCGCGACACGGTCGACGCTCTCGTCGACGGCGAGGTCGCCGTGCTCGAGAACGTCCGATTCAACGTCGGCGAGACCAGCAAGGACGACGCCGAGCGTGGTGCCTTCGCCGACCAGCTCGCCGGGCTCGCCGATGCCTTCGTCAGCGACGGCTTCGGTGTGGTCCACCGCAAGCAGGCCTCGGTCTACGACGTCGCGCAGCGGCTGCCGCACGCCATGGGCGACCTGGTCGCGGCGGAGATCGACGTGCTGCGCCGACTGACCGAGGAGCCCGAGCGCCCCTACGTGGTCGTGCTCGGTGGCTCGAAGGTCTCCGACAAGCTCGGCGTGATCGACAACCTCCTCGGCAAGGCCGACCGGCTGCTCATCGGCGGCGGCATGCTCTTCACCTTCCTCAAGGCCCAGGGCCACGAGGTCGGCAAGAGCCTGCTCGAGGAGGACCAGGTCGAGACCTGCCGCGAGTACCTCCGCAGGGCTCAGGAGTCGGGAGTGCAGATCCTGCTCCCCACCGACATCCGGGTCGCCGACGGGTTCCCGAGCGACGAGTCGGCCACCGCCACCGTCGTGCCCGCCGACCAGATCCCCGCGGACAAGATCGGCCTCGACATCGGACCCGACTCCGGCAAGGCATTCGCGGCCGCGCTTGCCGATGCCCGCACCGTGTTCTGGAACGGACCCATGGGCGTCTTCGAGTTCCCCGCGTTCGCCGCAGGCACCCGCGACGTGGCCGAGGCGCTGACCAAGGTCGAGGGGCTCTCGGTCGTGGGCGGCGGTGACTCCGCCGCGGCGGTGCGCACCCTCGGCTTCGACGAGGCCGCCTTCGGCCACATCTCCACCGGTGGTGGCGCGAGCCTGGAGTACCTCGAGGGCCAGGACCTGCCCGGCATCGACGTACTCGCCTGACACCCTCTTCAACCGACAACCGAGACGACAAGGACGACCGTGGCTGACACCAAGGCACGGGGCGCGCGCGTGCCCCTGATGGCCGGCAACTGGAAGATGAACCTCAACCACCAGGAAGCGGTGGTGCTGGTGCAGAAGCTGGCCTGGACGCTGTCGGACAAGAAGCACGACTACGCCAAGGTTGAGGTCGCGGTCGTCCCGCCGTTCACCGACATCCGCTCGGTGCAGACGCTCGTCGACGGCGACCGGCTGAAGATCAAGTACGGCGCCCAGGACGTGTCGCAGCACGACAGCGGCGCCTACACCGGAGAGATCTCGGCGGGGATGCTCGCCAAGCTCGGCTGCTCCTACGTCGTGGTGGGCCACTCCGAGAGGCGGCAGCTTCACGCTGAGACCGACGAACTGGTCAACGCCAAGGCGAAGAAGGTCATCGAGGCTGGCATGACGCCCATCGTCTGCGTCGGCGAGGGGCTGGAGGTCCGCAAGGAGGGGCGCCACGTCGAGTACACCCTCGAGCAGGTCGTGGGGTCGCTGGCGGGGCTGAAGGCCGAGCAGGTGGCCGACCTCGTGATCGCCTACGAACCGGTCTGGGCGATCGGCACCGGGGAGGTCGCCACTCCCGACGATGCGCAGGAGGTCTGCGCGGCGATTCGCGGCAAGGTCGCCGAGTCCTTCTCCGACGACGCCGCTGCGAGCGTGCGCATCCTCTACGGAGGCTCGGTGAAGGCCGCGAACGTCGCAGGCATCATGGAGAAGTCGGACGTGGACGGATGCCTCGTCGGTGGCGCGAGCCTCCAGGCCGACGAGTTCGGCGGCGTCTGCCGGTTTTATGACATGCCTGTCATCTGACATCCCTCGTGTGAGTTAGGCTTTCCAACCGTGACTATCGTCTTCACCGTTCTGCTCATCTTGACGAGCCTCCTGCTGATCATGCTGGTCCTTCTGCACAAGGGCCGGGGTGGCGGCATGTCCGACATGTTCGGGGGCGGCATCTCGAGCGGCCTCGGGGGCTCCTCCGTGGCCGAGCGGAACCTGGACCGGATCACGATCGGCGCCGGCATGATCTGGTTCGCATGCGTCGTCGCCCTGGGACTACTGCTCAAGAGCGGCGCCTGAGGCGACTGCCCCGACTGGACGAGGAGTACTTAGCGTGGCAGGTGGAGGAAACGCCATTCGGGGCAGCCGAGTCGGCGCCGGTCCCATGGGGGAGGCAGAGCGCGGCGATGCGGCACCGCGCCAGCGTGTCGTCTACTTCTGTGCGCATGAGCACCAGTCGGTGATCACGTTCGCGGTCGACGCGCAGATCCCGGACTCGTGGGACTGCCCGCGGTGTGGACTTCCGGCCAGCCTCGACTCGGAGAACCCGCCTCCGCCGCCGAAGATCGAGCCTTACAAGACGCACCTCGCGTATGTGAAGGAGCGCCGTTCCGACAAGGAGGCGGCTGACATCCTCGACGAGGCGATCCAGCTCCTCCGCGAGCGGCGCAAGCGCGGCGACATCATCTTCTGAGCCCAGTCGCCTACATGCAGCACAACGGCCCTCCAGCCTCAGGCTGGAGGGCCGTTTCGCATATAGGGACGAGACTTGGTCCGGGGCGTGCCCGCAACGCCACAAGGAATGACCGAGACCTACCCGGTGGACTGGGGAGGCAGGAGGCTCGCGGCCTCCCCGTCGAGCAGCCAGACCGTGCGCATCGCGCCCTTGGGGCCGGCGGCGGGGATCGCTGCGACGTCCGAGCCGGTGATCGCGTCGTGGACGGCCTGCGCCTTGCCCTGGCCGGAGGCGAGGAACCACACCTCGTCGGCGCGGTTCAGCATCTCCATGGTCAGCGAGATCCGCGACGGCGGCGGCTTGGGCGACCTGTGTACCCCGACGGTGAACCCGTCGGCGTCGAGGGCCGCGTGGCCTGGGAAGAGCGAGGCGCAGTGCCCGTCAGGCCCAACCCCGAGCATGAGTACGTCGAACTGCGGCTCCTCGCCGAGAACCCGGCGGAGCTCTTGTGCGTAGCCTGCCGCGGCAGCATCGACGTCGTCGCCGTACGCGCCGTCACTCGAGGGCATCTCGTGCACCCGCGCGGGCGAGAGCGGAAGCGCTGCCAGGAAAGCCTCTCGGGCCTGCAGGGCATTGCGGGCGGGATCATCTGCCGGGACGAAACGCTCGTCGCCGAACCAGATCTCCACGCGCGACCAGTCGACGGCGTTCGTGCCGTAGGCGGCGAGCACAGCGCGGTGCACCTTCTCGGCGATGGTGCCGCCGGTGAGGACGAGCGACGGGATGCGGCCACCTGACTGGAGCTCGGCCAGGCGGGCAACGAGCCGCTCGGCGACGGCGTGGGCAAGCTTGTCGGCGTCGGGGCAGACCTCGACGTCGGGAGGTGTGCTGGCGGTCATGCTGTTCCCTTCTTCGACCGCCGGGCGCCCCGTGACCGTCCTGAGCCACCGCCAGTGTTGAGGCGGACCATCTTCTTCACGGTGTCGGCGTAGACGTCGTCGGGGTCGAGGTGACGCAGCTCCTCGGCCAGCAGCTCGTCGAGGTCACGGCGCTTGAGCGCGACCGGCCGGTCTGGCTCACCGGGGACGGACAAGGTCGCCAGCTTGCCGTCCTTGCGCACGATCGAGACGGGGCCGTTCCTGGTCTCGAGCACGACCCTGGTGATTCCGGGACCCTCGGACGTGGAGCGCTGAACCTCGACACGCAGACGGTCTGCGAGCCAGGCCGACAGAAGGTCTGCGCTCGGGCTGATCCGCTCGGCTGTCACGCTGGCAGCCGTTACCTTGCTGGGGGTCTGGTCGAGCGCCGCGGCCAGAAGTGCCCGCCAGCGCGTGATCCGGGTCCAGGCCAGGTCGGTGTTTCCGGGCGCGTAGTTGTTGCACTGGGTGAGCATCGCCTTGGCCCTGTTGCGCGGCACCGCCGCGGCGTCGGTGATCCTGCGGCGCGCGAGTCGCCCGAGCGGATCCTCCGAGGGGCAGTCGGGGGCCTTCGTGGGCCACCAGACGACTACGGGGGAGTCGGGCAGGAGCAGCGGCAGGACCACGGACTCGGGATGCTTGGTGACCTCGCCTCGCAGCCGGATCATCGCGCTCTCACCGGTCCAGCCTGAGCCGATGCCGACCTGGGCGTCGACGCGGGCCGCGCCGCGGCCGTCCCCGAGGATCACGCCCATCACCCGAGCGGGATGCTCGCGCGAGGCGGTCCGTGCGGCGTGCATGGCCTCCTCGGAGTCCTCCTCGTCGACGACGAAGACCAGGGTCATCACCATGCCCATCGCGGGGCTGCCGGCGCGGCGGCGGGCCCGCACGAACTCTGCGGCGATGGCGCTCGCGGTGGTGTCGGTCAGCTCGATCATCGCGGGGTCACCTCGGTCACGGTCGCCTCCAGGCCCGTCCTTCTCGTGCGAGCATCCGGTCCGCCGACGGCGGTCCCCAGGTGCCGGCGGCGTACGTGTCGGGCTTCCCGTGGTTGGCCCAGTACTCAACGATCGGGTCCAGGATCTTCCAGGAGAGCTCCACCTCTTCATGCCTCGGGAAGAGCGGGGGCTCGCCGAGGAGCACGTCGAGGATCAGACGCTCGTACGCCTCGGGACTGGACTCCGTGAACGATCCGCCGTAGGCGAAGTCCATCGACACATCCCGGATCTCCATGGCGGTGCCGGGGACCTTCGAGCCGAACCTCATCGTGACGCCCTCGTCGGGCTGGACCCGGATGACCAGGGCGTTCTGGGTCAGCTGCTCGGTCGAGGTGTCGTGGAAGGGCAGGTGTGGCGCCCGCTTGAAGACCACCGCGACCTCGGTGACCCGGCGCCCGAGCCGTTTGCCGGTGCGGATGTAGAACGGCACGCCTGCCCAGCGCCGCGACTCGATGTTGAGCGTGATGGCAGCGAAGGTCTCCGTGCGCGAGGTCTGCGGGATGTCCTGCTCCTGCTTGTAGCCCGCCACCTTCACACCGCCGGCCCAGCCCTCGGTGTACTGACCCCGAGCGGTGGTCAGGTCCAGGCGGCGGGGGAGCACGACGGACTCGAGCACCTTCTGTTTCTCGATCCTCAGGCTCTTGGCGTCGAAGGAGGTCGGCTCCTCCATCGCGATCAGGGCCATCAGCTGGATCAGGTGGTTCTGGATCACGTCGCGAGCCGCGCCGATGCCGTCGTAGTACCCGGCCCGGCCGCCGATCCCGATGTCCTCGGCCATCGTGATCTGAACGTGGTCGACGAAGTTGGCGTTCCAGATCGGCTCGAAGAGGGTGTTGGCGAAGCGCATCGCCAGGATGTTCTGCACCGTCTCTTTGCCGAGGTAGTGGTCGATGCGGAAGACCGACTCGGGTGGGAAGACCTCCGAGATCACCTCGTTGAGCTCGCGGGCGGTCTTCATGTCGGACCCGAAGGGCTTCTCCACCACGACCCTTCGCCACGAGTCCTCCTCGGGGTTCGCCAGACCGTGCTCCTTGAGCTGGCCGATCACGTCGGCGAAGAACCGAGGCGGGATGGAGAGGTAGAACGCGTGGTTGCCGCCGGTGCCCCGCTCTTTGTCGAGGTCCTCGACGGTCTGGCGCAGTACGTCGAAGGCGTGGTCGTCGTTGAAGTCGCCGGGTACGAACCTGAACCCCTCGGCGAGCTGTCTCCACACCTCCTCGCGGAACTCGGTGCGGGAGTTCTCCCGGACTGCGTCGTGCACGACCGCCGCGAAGTCCTGGTCGGCCCAGTCACGCCGTGCGAAGCCGACGAGCGAGAAGCCCGGAGGCAGCAGGCCACGGTTGGCGAGGTCGTAGACCGCGGGCATCAGCTTCTTGCGGGCCAGGTCGCCGGTGACGCCGAAGATCACGAGGCTGCACGGCCCGGCGATCTTGGGCAGGCGCCGGTCCTGCGGGGTGCGCAGGGGATTGATCACGCGAGCGCCTCTCTGAGCCGCTGGAGGCCCTCCTCCTGGTCGGTCAGGTGCAAGCGCAGCACAGGTCTGCCATGATCGGCGAGCACCCTCGCGTCACCGCCTGCCTGCGCGGAGACCAGCGTTGCGAACCCGAAGTCACGCCCGGGCACAGCGAGGTCAGCGCTCGGCTCATCGGTGATCTGGATGAAGACACCCACGGGCGGACCGCCCTTGTGGAACTGCCCCGTCGAGTGCAGGAAGCGCGGTCCCCAACCGAACGTGACCGGCCTGCGCGTGCGCACCGCCAGCGCGCGGCGCACGTCGGCGAGCTCTGGGTGACCCTCACGGTCGAGGTAGGCCATCACCGCGAGGTAACCCCGCTCCTCGTCGAGCTGGCCCAGCAGCGCCGCGACTGCGCCAGAGAGATCCTCGGCTCCAGCTAGCCACGAGCCGTCGCCGGGGGACCGGATCTCGACCGGTCCGTCGGTGAGCTCGGCCGGCTCCTTCTCAGGCGTCCCCTCCAGGAGCGAGCGAGCTGCCTTCTTCGCGCTCTCCACGTCGGGCTGGTTGAAGGGGTCGATGCCGAGGACGTGCCCCGCTACCGCGGTGGCGACCTCCCACAACAGCAGCTGTGCCCCGAGGCTTCCCGCGACCCAGAGGTCGGACCCGCCTCCGGCGAAGGCCTCGTCTCCGCCCTCCACGTCACCGGTGAGGCGCACGAGCGTGGCGTCCTGAAGGCGCAGTGTGAACTCGGGGTCGGTCGCGTCGGCGACGACGACCGGGAGGATGCCGGTGCCGTCCTTGCCGGTGCTCTCCGCGATCAGCTGCTCTGCCCAGTCGGGGAACCCGACCAGTCCGGAACCGTCGTCGACCAGCACCAGCTTGTCGCGAAGGGGATCGGTCCCGGCCATTGCGGCCCCGAGCCGGAGTCCGGGGTTGGCCTCGTCGTCCTCGCCGAGGAGGTCTGCGACCTCCTCGGCCTCGTCCAGCAGCCGCTCGATGTCGGCGCCCGCGAGGCCGCTGGGCACGAGCCCGAAGGCTGTGAGGGCGGAGTAGCGCCCACCGACGTTCGGGTCGGCGTTGACCACCCGGTAGCCCGACTCACGGGCCTGGCCGTCCAGGGGGCTGCCCGGGTCGGTGACGAACACCATGTGCCGGGTGGGGTCCAGCCCAGCCGCTCTGAAGGCGTGCTCGAACGCGCGCCGCTGCGAGTCGGTCTCGACGGTCGACCCGGACTTGCTGGAGACGACCACGACCGTGCTCGCGAGCCGGTCGCCGATCGCGGCGCGTACCTGGTCGGGGTGCGAGGAGTCGACAACGGTGAGGTCCACGCCGTGGGTCGCGCAGATGACCTCGGGGGCGAGGGAGGAACCACCCATGCCGCACAGGGCGACGCGGGTGATGCCTTCGTCGGCGAGCTCCGCGCGGAGGGCGCCGATCGCCCCCAGGAGCGGACGGGAAGTTCGATGCAGACCGACCCAGCCCAGGCGAGTCGACGCCTCGGCCTCCGCAGCCTCACCCCAGAGGGTTGCGTCCTTGTCGAACAAGCGGCTCGCGAACTTGTCGGCGGCCAGCCTCGGCACCCACGTGGTGATCGCCTCCGCTGCGGCGCCGGTGGCCACGACCTCCAGCGCCTGGCTCATGTGGCCGCGTCCTCGAGGCTGGCGCGGACGGTCTCCACGAGTTCCTCCCACGAGGTGACGAACTTCTCGACCCCCTCACGCTCGAGGGTCGCGATCACGTCGTCGTAGTGGATGCCCGCTGCCTCGAGACGGTCCATGACCCCTCGCGCGTCGTCGTACATGGTCGTGACGCGGTCACCGTCGACCTCGCCATGGTCGGCGAAGGCATCCATGGTCTTTTCCGGCATGGTGTTCACGGTGTCGGGGACGAGCAGCTCGGTGACGTACATGGTGTCGGAGTAGTCGGGGTTCTTGACACCGGTGGAGGCCCACAACGGGCGCTGGTGGTTGGCGCCTTCGGCGGCCAACGCCTGGAAGCGGGACCCTGCGATGAACTCCTCGTAGGCATGGAAGGCGAGGCGCGCGTTGGCGATGCCCGCCTTCCCCTTGAGGTCTCGAAGGCTCTCGTCGCCGATGGCGTCGAGGCGCTTGTCGACCTCCGTGTCGACCCGGGAGACGAAGAAGGATGCCACGGAGTGGATGCCGGAGAGCGCGATGCCGTTGCCCTGCGCCCGCTCGAGCCCCTCGACGTAGGCCTCCATGACCGCCTTGTATCGGTCGAGCCCGAAGATCAGGGTGACGTTGACGCTGATCCCCTCTGCGAGCACCGCTGAGATGGCGGGCATGCCCTCGGTGGTGGCGGGGATCTTGATCAGCAGGTTCGGCCGATCGACGGCCTGCCACAGCCTCTTGGCCGCGTCGATGGTGCCCTGGGTGTCGAACGCGAGCGTCGGCGGCACCTCGATGGAGACCCGGCCGTCGACGCCGTCGGTCTCCTTCCACGTGTCGAGCAGGATGTCGCAGGCCTGCCGTACGTCGTGCGTGGTGAGCTCGTAGACCGCGTCGTCGAGGCTCACCCCGGCGCCGGCGAGGTCGCGTACCTGCTCGTCGTACCGCTCACCCTTGCTCAGGGCCGCCGCGAAGATCGTGGGGTTGGTGGTGACCCCCACGACGGAGCGGTTCTCGACCAGGTCGGTCAGGTTGCCGGTCTCGATCCGTTCCCTCGAGAGGTCATCGAGCCAGATCGAGACTCCTGCCTCCGCCAGTGACTTGAGTCGTTCGGACATCGGTTCCTCCCGGTTGACGATCTTCAGGTCTGAGTCTGTCCTATGCGTGCCCTACTCACCCGTTGGCCGCGCGCAAGCTCTCCTCGGCGGCGAGGACCACCGCCTCCGCGGTGATGCCGAACTGCCGGAAGATCGTCGCGAAGTCGGCCGAGGCGCCGAAGTGCTCGAGCGAGACGGACCGGCCGTGGTCGCCCACGATCTCGCGCCACCCCTGCGCCACGCCGGCCTCGACGCTGACGCGCGCCTTGACCGTCGGCGGGATCACGCTGTCGCGGTAGGCCTGGTCCTGTGCGTCGAACCACTCACGGCAGGGCATCGAGACGACGCGGGCGCCGAAGCCCTTCTCGGCGAGCACGCTGCGGGCCTCGACCGCGAGCTGGACCTCGGACCCGGTGGCGACGAGGACTACGTCCGGGGTGCCGCCCTCAGCGTCGAGCAGGACGTAGCCGCCCCGGTGCACTCCATCCGTGGTAGCGAACCCATCAGCTCCGCGAGGGAAGGTCGGGACGTTCTGGCGGGTGAGCGTGAGTCCGGCCGGCCGGTCGTTGTGCTCGAGGATCGCCTTCCAGGCAGCGACCGTCTCGTTGGCGTCTGCCGGGCGTACGACGTCGAGGCCGGGGATGGCACGCAGCGCCGCGAGGTGCTCGACGGGCTGGTGCGTCGGGCCGTCCTCGCCCAGTCCGATCGAGTCGTGGGTCCACACGTAGGTGACCGGCAGCTGCATAAGAGCCGCGAGACGCACCGCGGGCCTCATGTAGTCGGAGAAGACGAGGAAGGTGCCGCCGTAGACGCGCGTGCCGCCGTGGAGGGCGATGCCGTTCATGATCGAGCCCATGGCGTGCTCGCGGATGCCGAAGTGGAGCACGCGGCCGTACCTGTGACCGGAGAAGTCGGCGGTCGACCACTCCTCCGGGACGAAGGACGGCTCGCCCTTCGGCGTCGTGTTGTTGGACTCAGCCAGGTCGGCCGAGCCGCCCCACAGCTCGGGCAGAACCGGCGCGAGGGCCGAGAGCACGCCCCCGGAGGCCTTGCGGGTGGCCAGGCCCTTCGGGTCGGCCTCGAACTCCGGCAGGTCGGCGTCCCAGCCCTCGGGGAGGGTGCGAGTGCGCATGCGGTCGAGCAGCGCCTTGCGCTCCGGGTTCGCGCGGGCCCAGGCCTCGAAGGTCTCCTGCCATGCGGCCTCGGCGGCCTTGCCCCGCTCCACCAGGCCCCGGGTGAGCTCGAGGACCTCGTCGGAGACCTCGAAGGTCTTTTCAGGGTCGAACTCGAGGATCTTCTTCGTCGCGGCGACCTCGTCCGTGCCGAGCGCCGACCCGTGCGAGGCGCCGGTGCCCTGCGCGTTGGGGGCCGGCCAGGCGATGATCGTGCGCAGCAGGATGATGCTCGGTCTGTCGGTGGCCTGTTCGGCGGCGTCCAGAGCCGCCCAGAGCGCGTCGACGTCCTCGACGTACTCCTTCCCGCCATGTGTCCAGTCCACGGACTGCACGTGCCAGCCGTAGGCCTCGTAGCGCTTGGCGACGTCCTCGCTGAAGGCGATGTCGGTGTCGCCCTCGATGGAGATCTGGTTGTCGTCGTAGATGACGGTCAGGTTGCCGAGCTGCTGGTGCCCCGCGAGCGAGGAGGCCTCGCTGCTGACACCCTCCTCCAGGTCGCCGTCGCTGCAGATGGCGTAGATGTGGTGGTCGAACGGGCTCTGGCCCTCGGGGGCGTCCGGGTCGAGCAGCCCACGCTCGCGGCGAGCCGCCATGGCCATGCCCACCGCGTTGGCGACTCCCTGGCCGAGAGGTCCGGTGGTGGTCTCCACGCCGGCGGTGTGCCCGTGCTCGGGGTGACCGGGGGTCTTGCTTCCCCAGGTGCGTAGCGACTGCAGGTCCTCGAGCTCGAGACCGAAGCCGCCGAGGAAGAGTTGGGTGTAGAGGGTGATGCTGCTGTGGCCGGCGGAGAGGACGAAGCGGTCCCGGGCAGCCCATGCCGGGTTGGCCGGGTTGTGGCGCATCCGCTTCTGGAAGAGCATGTACGCCGCCGGGGCGAGTGCCATGGCGGTGCCGGGGTGGCCGTTGCCGACCTTCTGCACCGAGTCCATGGCGAGGACCCGTGCCGTGTCCACCGCCCGCCGGTCCAGGTCGGTCCATTCAAGGGGGCTACGGGCAGAGCTCACGAGCGCGGGTTTCCTCTCAGCTGCATCAGGGCGTTCGAGTCACGAGCCTACTAACGGCCCGTGAGGAGATGCACATCCTCCCAGGCCCGCCCGATGAGCCCGAGCGGCGGCTCTCAGACTAGACTCGTCGCTAGCCTGAGGGGCTTCCCATGCAATCGTCGATTTCGAGGTTTTCGTGACGGCCGTCCAACCCCACGTCTCCGCGCAGGCGCCGGTGACGGGCCGTGCAAGGCTCCGTGACGTCGTCGCCGCCTACGTCGGTCTGATGAAGCCACGGGTCATCGAGCTGTTGCTGCTCACCACCGTCCCAGTCATGTTCTTCGCCGCACGCGGGGTCCCCGAGCTGTGGCTCGTGGTGGCGACCGTCGTCGGCGGGACGCTCTCAGCCGGCAGCGCAAGTGCTCTCAACTGCGTGTACGACCGTGATATCGACGAGCAGATGCGCCGGACCCGGCGCCGGGCGCTCCCACGGCACATCGTCAGCGCCGGGGCAGCCACCGTCTTCGGTCTCACGCTGGCGATCGTCTCGACCCTGGTCCTGTGGCTGTTCGTGAACCCGCTCTCGGCGGGCCTCGCACTCGGCGCAAACGCCTTCTACGTCCTCGTCTACACGATGGTGCTCAAGCGCCGCACCACCCAGAACATCGTCTGGGGCGGGCTGGCCGGCTGCTTCCCCGCGTTGATCGGCTGGACCGCCGTGACCAACGAGCTCGCCTGGGCGCCGGTGATCTTGTTCCTGGTCGTCTTCTTCTGGACCCCGCCGCACACCTGGGCGCTGGCGCTGCGCTACCGCGAGGACTACGCCAAGGTCGACGTCCCGATGCTGCCCGTCGTCGCCCCCGCCCGTTCGGTCGCCCGGCAGATCCTCGTCTACTCCTACGTGATGGTCGCGACCTCGCTCCTGCTGTGGCCGGTGGCGGGCACGGGCTGGTTCTACCCGGCGGCCGCTGTGGTGCTGGGCGGAGCCTTCCTCGTCGAGGCGCATCTGATGCACGTCCGCGCTTCCCGCAGCGACCAGCTGACCGACGTGAAGCCGATGAGGCTCTTCCACTGGTCCAACATGTACCTCTCGTTGCTGTTCGTCTCCGTCGCCCTCGACCCGCTGCTCGCCTTCTGAGCGCAACCGGCGCGATGAGGCCGAGCCCGGCCGATCTCGAAGCGGCGCGTGACCTGACGATTCCCGACGTCGTGGCGCCGGGACTTCGGGTGCTGTTCAGCGGAATCAACCCCGGGCTGTGGTCGGCCGCCACCGGCTTTCACTTCGCGCGGCCGGGCAACAGGTTCTGGCCCACCCTTCACAGGTCGGGGTTCACCCCGCGCCAGCTCCGGCCCGAGGAGCAGGGCGAGTTGCTCGATCTCGGCGTCGGCATCACCAACGTCGCCGCCCGTGCCACGGCCCGGGCGGACGAGCTGACGCAGGAGGAGCTCGTCGAAGGCGGGGAGATCTTGCGTGAGAAGGCGGTTCGCTTGGCGCCCTCGTGGCTCGCAGTCGTCGGGATCGGTGCCTTCCGGACCGCGTTCGCGCGCGCCGACGCAACTGTCGGACCGCAGCCGGAGCGGATCGGGACCACCCGTGTGTGGGTTCTTCCGAACCCCAGTGGTCTCAACGCTCACTGGCAGCCGGCAGCCCTGGCCGAGGAGTTCGCGCTCCTGCGCGAGGCCGCGCACAACGGCTAGGCCGGGGCCTGGTCCACCGGCCGGTCTCGGACTCCGACGAGGAGCCAGGCGAGGGCGGCTGCGACGAGCGCCGAACCGAGCAGGTGCAGCCCGACCAGGAGGGTGGGCAGCCCGGTGAAGTACTGCACGAACCCGACCAGGCCCTGGGCGAGCTCGATGCCGAGCAGCGCGTTCGCCGCACGAATCGCTCGGGCCGGGGCGTCGACCGCCCGAAGCGCGAACAAGGCTCCGATCGTCAGGCCGAGCAGCAGGAAGACGAAATCGGTGTGCAACTGGCTCCAGGCCGCGGGGTCGAGGCCGTTGCGTGCGGCACCCAGATCTCCCGCATGTGGGCCGCTGCCGGTCACGATCGTGCCGAGGTAAAGCACGACCCAGCCGGTGGCGAAGGTGGTGCGGACCAGCCAGGCCGTTGTCGAGGGCACCGTCGCAACGGCGGGACCCTCCCCCTCGCGGAGCCGCCGCAGGAGGACCACGGCCACCTGGATCATCGCCATCGACACCAGGAGGTGGAAGCCAACGATCCACGGGTCGAGGTCGGTGAGCACGGTGATCCCGCCGATCACGGCCTGTGCCGGGACCCCCAGGCCGAGCACGAGGGCCAGGCGGGTCACCGGCTTGCGGCCGTACTTCCAGGCCGCCACGAAGGTGGCGATCGCCACCGCGGCGAGCAGGAAGGTGACCAGCCGGTTCCCGAACTCGATGGCGCCGTGGAAGCCCAGCTCGCCGTGGGGGACGAAGGACTCCTCCGTGCATCGTGGCCAGGTCGGACAGCCGAGCCCGGACGCGGTCAGTCTGACCGTGCCCCCGGTTACCACGATCAGCACGTTGACCACCAAGGACGACAGCGCCAGTGGGTAGATCCACCGCTGCTGCCAACCCCTGGCCGGAGTCGTGGCGGGCGGGCTCTTCAGGGTCACTCCCACGTGAAAGTCCTCGAGGTCAGCGCGGTTCCGATGGCCGCCCAGATGGCCAGCACGAGCAGGGGTACGACGGACACGGTGCCGTCGATGAGGGCATCTCGCAGCCCGTTGCCGAGGGCTCCCGAGGGGAGGAGCTCGAGCAGCGGTGCCGCGGCGCCGTAGCTGGACGAGGGGATCACCACCGCGCCGCCGGCCAGAAGCAGAAGGTAGACCAGGTTGGCCGCCGCCAGGGTCGCCTCGGCCCGCAGCGCGCCGGCGAGGAAGAGGCCGAGGGAGGCGAACGCCGCGGTTCCGAGGAGCACGAGGAGAGTCGCCGCGACGGCGCCCACGAGTCCGGGGGAGGGGGACCAGCCGAGCAATGCTGCGGTCGTGCCGATCAGCAGGACCTGCAGCGTCTCGACGACCAGGAGCGCGCCGACCTTGCCGAGGAGCAGTCCTGAGCGCGGCAGGGGTGAGGCGCCGAGACGCTTGAGGACGCCGTACCTCCGCTCGAACCCCGTGGCGATCGCCAGCGAGGTGAAGCTCGTCGACATCACCGCGAGTGCGAGCACCCCGGGGGTGAGCGTGTCCACGGCACTGCCGGGGAACTCCAGGCCCACCCGTCCCGCGGCGAGCACGCCACCGACGAGGACCATGACCGGGATCACGACGGCGAGGAGGAGCTGCTCGCCGTTGCGCAGGAGCAGCCGGGTCTCCATCCGGGTCTGTGCGAGCACCTGGAGGTGCAGGGGAGCGGCGCCGGGGCGCGGCGTGAAGGTGCCTGAGGAGGTCATGGTGTCAGCTCCCGCCCTGTGAGCTGGAGGAACACGTCCTCGAGGGTGCGCTGGCCCAGGGCAAGTGACTCGGGAAGCACCCCGTGGGTCTCGCACCAGGCAGAGACCGTCGCGAGCGTCGAGGCGTCCGCGGGACCGGAGATGAGCAGGCTGTGCTCGTTGATGGGGTGTACCTCCGTGAGGGGACCGAGCGCCTCCTGCAGGGACGCCGGGGCGCCGGGCGGGAACGGCTCGGTCACGACCAGCCTGATCGTGGTATGCCCGCTGCCGCGGGTGAGCTCGAGGGGGGTGCCGGAGGCGATCAGCCGACCGTGGTCGATCACGTGGATGGTGTCGGCGAGACGTTCGGCCTCGTCCATGTAGTGCGTGGTCAGCACGATCGTCACGCCGTCGCCACGCAGCTCCTCGAGCAGCTCCCAGGTCGCCCGGCGAGCCTGCGGGTCCATCCCCGCGGTGGGCTCGTCGACGAAGACGATCTCGGGCCTCCCGACCAGGGCCATCGCCAGGGCGAGCCGCTGCTGCTGCCCGCCCGAGAGGCGGCGGTACGGCGTCCGCCCGCACGACCCGAGACCGAGCCGCTCGACGAGCATGTTCACCTCGAGCGGGTGGGCGTGCAGCGAGGCGATGTGGCGGAGCATCTCGACCGCCCGGACACCGGACCAGGCGCCGCCGTTCTGCAGCATCACCCCGATGCGGGGGAGCAGGGCGCGCCGGTCGGCGTACGGGTCCAGGCCGAGGACCCGGACCATCCCTTTCTGGGGACGGCGGTAGCCCTCGCACGTCTCGAGGGTGGTCGTCTTCCCGGCGCCGTTGGGGCCGAGGACGGCGGTGATGCTGTGCCTGGCCACCTCGAGGGAGAGCCCGTCGACGGCGACCGTGTCGGCGTACGTCATCGTGAGGCCGTCGACGACGACCGCGGGCTGGGGGAAGGACACCCCTGGATTCTAGGTTTCCGATCCGCTCGACCGGCGTCCGGGTGAGCGATCACACGCGATCTGTCAAGACCCTGTGCGGGTTAGGGAAGCCTTATTTGAATCACCTCCGGCAATAACGGCACACTGGTGTTGTGGAAATCGACGGCACGCCCATTGACGCCGCACGCGGCGTGGATGCGCCGACCCGTGAGCGGGTGGCCCGCTCGATCCTCGAGAACGGCCCGAGCACCGCTGCAGCGCTCGCGGAGCGGCTCGACCTGACGCCCGCAGCGGTCCGCAGACACCTCGACCATCTCATGGAAGAAGGCGCGGTCGAGGCCCGTGAGCCCCGCACCTACGGGGTGCGCGGCCGCGGACGTCCTGCCAAGGTCTTCGCGCTCACCGAGGCCGGACGGGACCGCTTCGACCAGCAGTACGACGACCTCGCCGCACAGGCGCTGCGCTTCCTCGCCGAGACCGGCGGTGAGAGCGCCGTCAGGGAGTTCGCCCGCAGGCGCGTCGAGAGTCTGGAGGCCGACTACCACGAGGTCGTGGCCCGTAAGCCCGAGCTCAGCACCCCGGAGGCCGTGGCTGAGACACTCACGCAGAACGGCTACGCTGCCTCGGTCCGTGAGGGCCCGGTCGGGCCCCAGCTGTGCCAGCAGCACTGTCCGGTCGCCCACGTCGCCCACGAGTTCCCCCAGCTCTGTGAGGCCGAGACCGAGGTGATCGGTCGCCTTCTCGGCCGCCACGTCCAACGACTCGCCACGATCGCCCACGGCGACGGGGTCTGCACCACCTGCATCCCCAGCAACATTCTGGATACCCCCGCACGACTGTCTCCGTCACACGAGAGGTTGAGGAGCACATGACCACAATCGACCAGCGCAACCCCGAGCTCGAGGGCATCGGCCGTTACGAGTTCGGCTGGGCCGACAAGGACACGGCCGGCGAGTCCGCCCGCCGTGGCCTCAACGAGGAGGTCGTGCGTGACATCTCGGCCAAGAAGGACGAGCCGCAGTGGATGCTCGACCTCCGGCTCAAGGGGCTGAAGCTCTTCGACCGCAAGCCCATGCCGACCTGGGGCGGCGAGCTCGGCGACATCGACTTCGACAACATCAAGTACTTCGTCCGGTCCACGGAGAAGCAGGCCACCAGCTGGGAGGACCTGCCCGAGGACATCAAGAACACCTACGACAAGCTCGGCATCCCCGAGGCCGAGAAGCAGCGCCTGGTCGCCGGAGTCGCCGCTCAGTACGAGTCCGAGGTGGTCTACCACAAGATCCGTGAGGACCTCGAGGAGCAGGGCGTGCTCTTCCTCGACACCGACACGGCGCTGCGCGAGCACCCGGAGATCTTCGAGGAGTACTTCGGCACCGTCATCCCAGTGGGCGACAACAAGTTCGCGGCCCTGAACACCGCGGTGTGGTCCGGCGGCTCGTTCATCTACGTCCCGCCGGGGGTCCACGTCGACATCCCGCTGCAGGCCTACTTCCGGATCAACACCGAGAACATGGGCCAGTTCGAGCGGACCCTGATAATCGTCGACGAGGACGCCTACGTCCACTACGTCGAGGGCTGCACCGCCCCGATCTACAGCTCGGACTCCCTGCACTCCGCGGTGGTCGAGATCATCGTGAAGAAGGGCGGCCGCTGCCGCTACACCACCATCCAGAACTGGTCGAACAACGTCTACAACCTCGTCACCAAGCGGGCGACCTGCGAGGCCGGCGCCACCATGGAGTGGGTCGACGGCAACATCGGGTCCAAGCTGACGATGAAGTACCCAGCCGTCTACCTGATGGGCGAGCACGCCAAGGGCGAGACCCTGTCGATCGCTTTCGCCGGCGAGGGACAGCACCAGGACGCGGGCGCCAAGATGGTGCACGCCGCGCCGAACACCTCGAGCTCGATCATCTCCAAGTCGGTCGCGCGCGGCGGCGGCCGTACGTCGTACCGCGGACTCGTGCAGGTCAACGAGGGCGCCGAGCACTCCGCCAGCGTCGTGAAGTGCGACGCCCTGCTCGTCGACCAGATCAGCCGCTCCGACACCTACCCCTACGTCGACGTCCGTGAGGATGACGTGTCGATGGCCCACGAGGCGACCGTCTCGAAGGTCAGCGACGACCAGCTCTTCTACCTGATGAGCCGGGGCATGGAGGAGGACGAGGCGATGGCGATGATCGTCCGCGGCTTCGTGGAGCCCATCGCCAAGGAGCTCCCGATGGAGTACGCCCTCGAGCTGAACCGCCTGATCGAGCTGCAGATGGAAGGCGCGGTGGGGTGACCCCGGCGGCCGCCGCCACCGCCTGACACGCCATCCCGGACTGCCAAGAAAGCGAAGAAGTGACTGTTACCGACACCCCGAACGTCTCGCAGGCGATCGAGACGAGCGACAAGGTCGCAAGCCACCTCCACCCGACCCCGTCCTATGACCTTGCAGACCACCCGGTCCCCACGGGTCGAGAGGAGATCTGGCGCTTCACACCGCTCAAGCGGCTCGGAGGGATCCTCGAGGGCGAGGCGTCCGAGGCTCACCTGAAGTGGGACACCGAGCTGCCCGAGGGCGTGACGCTGAGCGAGATCACAGCCGAGGAGGCGCGCGAGCTCGGCGAGATGAAGCCCGCGGACCGCCCCTCGGCCCTGGCCGTCGCCAACGCCGGCGGAGCGATGCTGCTCGACATCCCCGCGGAGCTCGAGCCGAACGGCCCGGTCGTGGTGAAGCTGCACGGCACCTCCGCGGACGAGCTCGTCTGGGGTCACCTCGTGGTCCGTGTGGGCAACCACGCCAAGGTCGCCCTGGTCTTCGAGCACACCGGTGCGGCCCGCTATGCGGCCGCCACGTCGCTGCTCGTGGGAGACGGCGCTCAGGTCAGCGCGGTCACCATCCAGGACTGGGACGACGAGGCGATCCACCTCGGCCGCGACGCGATCCGGGTCGGCCGCGACGCCTCCGTGCGCCACTCCGCGATCAGCTTCGGCGGCCTGGTGCGTCACAACACCGAGGTCGTCTACGACGGCCCCGGCGGTGAGGCCGAGATGCTCGGGCTGTACTTCGCCGACGCCGGCCAGCACCTCGAGCACCGGCTGTTCGTGGACCACAACGCCCCGAAGACCAAGAGCAATGTCGACTACAAGGGTGCGTTGCAGGGCGAGGGCGCCCACGCCGTCTGGATCGGCGACGTGCTGATCCGCAAGGTGGCCGAGGGCATCGAGACCTACGAGTCCAACCGGAACCTCGTGCTGACCGACGGCTGCCGTGCCGACTCGGTCCCCAACCTCGAGATCGAGACCGGGGAGATCGAGGGCGCCGGCCACGCGTCGACCACGGGACGGTTCGACGACCAGCAGCTGTTCTACCTGCAGTCGCGGGGCATCGCCGAGGACGAGGCACGCCGACTGGTGGTGCACGGGTTCTTCGCCGACATCATCAAGAAGATCGGCGTTCCCGCCCTCGAGGAGCGCCTGCTGGCCACCGTGGAGGCGGAGCTGGAGAAGAACGTCGGCGCCAACCCCGGGTCGGCGGCATGAGCTTCGTCCGCGCCTGTGCGACGAGCGACGTCGAGCCCGGGGCCGCGCTCGCGGTCTCGGTCGACGACGTGGCCGTGGCCGTGGTCCGCGACGGCGACGACTGGTACGCCGTCTACGACGAGTGCTCGCACGCCGCCATCGCCCTCTCCGAGGGCGACGTCGAGGGCGACCAGATCGAGTGCTGGCTCCACGGCTCGCGCTTCGACCTGCGCACCGGAAAGCCCACCGGGCTGCCGGCCACCGAGCCGGTCGCGATCTACCCGGTGAAGGTGGAGGGCGAGGACGTCCTCGTCGACGTCCAGAGCCCCTACTGACCCGCGCGACAGCACCGCAGACTTGAACTGACAACTGAGAACTGAGACGGAGAACAAAGAATGGCCACGCTGGAGATCCGCGACCTGCACGTCAGCGTCGACACCGAGAACGGCCCGAAGGAGATCCTCAAGGGCGTCGACCTGACCATCAAGGACGGCGAGACCCACGCGATCATGGGCCCCAACGGCTCGGGCAAGTCGACGCTGGCCTACTCGATCGCCGGGCACCCGAAGTACACCATCACCAGCGGCTCGGTGACCCTCGACGGGGTCGACGTGCTCGAGATGAGTGTCGACGAGCGCGCGCGTGCGGGGCTCTTCCTCGCCATGCAGTACCCGGTCGAGGTCCCCGGTGTCTCGGTGGCGAACTTCCTGCGCACCGCGAAGACCGCGATCGACGGCGAGGCCCCGAAGCTGCGCACGTGGATCAAGGACGTCAACGCGGCCATGGAGCGGGTCTCGATGGACACCACCATGGCGCAGCGCAACGTGAACGAGGGCTTCTCCGGCGGTGAGAAGAAGCGCCACGAGATCGTCCAGCTCGAGCTGCTCAACCCCAAGGTCGCGGTCCTCGACGAGACCGACTCCGGCCTCGACATCGACGCGCTCAAGATCGTCTCCCAGGGCGTGAACCGGTTCCGCGAGCAGGGTGACCGCGGGGTCCTGCTGATCACGCACTACACGCGCATCCTGCGCTACATCAAGCCCGACTTCGTGCACGTCTTCGTCGACGGCCGGATCGCCGAGGAAGGCGGCCCCGAGCTCGCCGAGCAGCTCGAGGCCGAGGGCTACGACAAGTACGTCAAGGCAGGTGCAACGGCCTGATGACCTCCTCCGCCGCCGTCTCGACAGGCCGGGACCTGCCCGGGCTGCTGGACGGACTCGACCTCATCCGGGCGGACTTCCCGATCCTTTCGCGCACGCTCATCGACGGGCACCCGCTGGTGTACCTCGACAGCGCGAACACCTCGCAGAAGCCGCAGGTGGTCATCGACGCGATGGTCGACCACCTCGAGCGCCACAACGCCAACATCGCCCGCGCCATGCACCAGCTCGGCGCCGAGGCGACGGCCGCGTTCGAGGAGTCCCGGGACAAGGTCGCGGCGTTCATCGGAGCCCCGTCGCGCGACGAGGTGATCTTCACCAAGAACGCCTCCGAGGCGCTCAACCTCGTGGCCAACACCTTGGCCTGGGCGCGTGGGCCGCTGGAGATCGGTGAGGGCGACGAGGTCGTCATCACCGAGATGGAGCACCACTCGAACATCGTCCCGTGGCAGCTCCTCACCGAGCGCAAGGGCGCCAGGCTCCGGTGGTTCGGGCTCACCGACGACGGACGGCTCGACCTGTCGAACATCGACGAGCTCATCACCGAGCGCACCAAGGTCGTCTCCCTGACGTGGGTGTCCAACATGCTCGGCACGGTCAACCCGGTCCGCGAGATCGCCGACCGTGCGCACGAGGTGGGAGCGGTCGTCGTGGTCGACGCGTCCCAGGCCGTGCCGCAGATGCCGGTCGACGTGGTCGAGTCGGGCGCGGATCTCCTCGCGTTCACCGCCCACAAGGTGGTCGGTCCCACGGGGCTCGGGGTGCTGTGGGGCAGGCGCGAGGTGCTCGAGGAGCTGCCCCCGTTCCTCGGCGGTGGCGAGATGATCGCAACGGTCGCGATGGAGCGGTCGACGTACGCCGACATCCCGCACAAGTTCGAGGCCGGCACCCCGCCGATCACCGAGGCGGTCGGATTGGGCGCTGCGGTCGACTACCTCTCGGCGATCGGCATGGACAAGGTCCGCGCGCACGAGGAGGCGATCACGCGCTACGCCCTGGAAGGGCTGTCGACGGTCCGCGGGCTGACCGTGCTCGGGCCTCTGGACGCCGGGCACCGGGGCGGGGCGATCTCCTTCGAGATCGAGGGGATCCACCCCCACGACGTCAGCCAGGTGCTCGACTCCCGCGGCATCGCGGTGCGGGCCGGGCACCACTGTGCGAAGCCGGCCCACAAGCGGTACGGCGTGCAGAGCTCCACCCGCGCGTCGTCGTACCTCTACACCACGCCGGCGGAGATCGACGCGCTCATCGAGGGGTTGGAGTACACCAAGAAGTACTTCCGGGTGGACTGAGACATGACCCAGGATCTTGACTCGCTGTACCAGGAGATCATCCTGGACCACTACCAGAACCCGCTGAACGCCGGTCTGCGAGAGCCGTACGAAGCGGAGGTTCACCACGTGAACCCCACCTGCGGCGACGAAGTCACGCTGCGAGTGCACCTTGCCCGCAACGGCGACGACCCCGGGCAGTGGCGCGTGGAGGACATCTCCTACGACGCCGAGGGCTGCTCGATCAGCCAGGCGGCCACCTCGGTGATGACCGACCTGCTGATCGGCAAGAAGATCAGCGAGGCGATGTCGGTGCACCAGGACTTCCAGACCCTGATGCAGGGCCGGGGGACCGTCGAACCCGACGAGGACGTCCTGGAGGACGCCATCGCCTTCGCAGGCGTGGCGAAGTTCCCGGCCCGCGTGAAGTGCGCACTACTGTCATGGATGGCGTGGAAGGACGCGACATCTCGGGTCCTCGGGACCGAAGCGAAGGAGCAAGCATGACCGACCACACCGACCTGCCCGACGTCGACCTCAGCGGGGACGGCGGCACTTCGACGCTCACCGTGGACGACGTCACCGAGGCGATGAAGGACGTCGTCGACCCCGAGCTCGGCATCAACGTCGTCGACCTCGGCCTCGTCTACGGCGTTCACCTCGAGGAGGACAACAGCGCCGTCATCGACATGACGCTGACCTCGGCAGCGTGCCCCTTGACCGACGTGATCACCGACCAGACCAACCAGGCCCTCGAAGGCCTGGTCAACGATGTGACCATCAACTGGGTCTGGATGCCGCCGTGGGGACCGGACAAGATCACCGACGACGGCCGCGAGATGCTCCGCGCCCTGGGCTTCAACGTCTGAGGTGAGCACCTCCCGCACGGTGCTCGTGCCCGCAGAGCGCCTGGTGCGGTGGTTCGAGAACTTCGGGACCCGCCATGGCGGTCCTGAGCTGGCAGTGCACGGAGGTCGCCTCGTCGCGAAGGCTCCCGACGGAGCGGTGGCCGAGGCGATCTTGCCGTTCGCGCAGGGGTACGACGGCCCGGCCGACGTCCCCTCTTTCTGCAAGGCCGCCGTCGCCCCGGTGCGCTGGGGGGTGCTGCTGGTGCGCAAGGGCGGCTTCGCCGTCGCCGCGGGCACGGGCTCGTCGCCGGTCGTGTCCAAGGTGGGACAGCGCCACGTGCAGGGACGGACCAAGGCAGGGGGCCAGAGCCAACAGCGGTTCGCCCGTCGCCGCGACAACCAGGCACGGCAGGCGTATGAAGCAGCCGCCGACCACGCGCATCGGGTGCTGGTGACCGAGTTCGGGGGCGTGGAGGCGCTCGTGTGCGGAGGCGACCGCACCGCCGTCGACTCGGTCCTCTCCGACCCACGGCTCGCAGGGCAGGGCGCGCGTCGCACGGGGCTGTGGTTGGCGGTTCCCGACCCGCGCCGCAGCGTGCTCGACCGAGCGATCCTCGATGCCTGGTCGGTGCCGGTCGTGGTGTCCGACCCGGACTAGTCGTCGACCCCTCGGGCGACGAGGGCGTCCCCGAGCGCATCCGCGTGGCGCAGCGAACGGACGATGAGCGGCACCGCGAAGGCGCGGGGGCTCGCGGTGAGGCCCCGCGCGCGTTGGGCGTCGCGCACCTCCTCGGCGAGCCCTACCACGACCGGCACCGAGCGGATGCCGAGCGCGATCAGCAGTCCGACCCGATCGGGGTGGACCCCGAGCCGTCGCAGCGGCCGCAGCGCGCCGACGACGGCATCGACCATGTCCGTGGTCCGGGTGGTGAGCGTGGTCAGGCCCGCGAGAAGCACCAGGGTCACGATCACCCCGGTGAACACCGCAGCGCGCTCCCAGCCGCTGGTGATGGCGTGGAAGAGCGCGACGAAGCCGACGATCCAGAACAGCGGTCTGACCTGACGCAGGGCCAGACGGAGCGGGAGCCCTGCAACGAGGTACCCGGCAAGCGCCGCAAGGACCGTGAGCGCGACCTGCCACGCCTGGTCGAGGAAGACCGAGCCGGCCCCGGCGGCGAGCATGAGCAGAAGCTTGGTGCCGGCCCGCATCTGGTGAACCGGTGAGCTGCCGGGGACGTAGAGGCCGAGTGACGTCATGGGGTGGTCGCGCGCATGAGATCGCGGTAGTAGTCCACGGCGGTGTCCGGCGGGCCGTCGCAGACCAGGCGGGCGTCGTCGAAGACCAGCACTCGGTCGAACCCGTCAAGCAGGTCGAGGTGGTGGGTGACGAGCACGACCTGGTGCGGGAGGTCCCGGACGACTCGCTGCACCACCGCGGCGTTGCGCAGGTCGAGCAGCGTCGTGGGCTCGTCGAGGACGAGGACGTCTGGGTCGGTGACGAGGACCGACGAGAGTGCCAGGAGCTGTTTCTGTCCGCCTGAGAGCAGGTGCGCCGGATGGTCGGCGTGCCCGGCGAGCCCGTAGGTCGCCAGCGTCGCCTCGACCTTGGCGGCAACCTCAGCCCGGCTGAGGCCGCGTCGGCGCAGACCGAACGCGACATCCTCCGCAACAGTCGGCATCACGATCTGCGCGTCGGGGTCGGTGAAGCAGAACCCTACGCGGCGCCGGACGTCACGTCCGTCCTTGCCCGTGTCGAGCCCGTCGACACGGACCTCTCCGTGCGAGGGCAGGACGAGGCCGTTCAGCAGGCGGGCGAAGGTGGACTTGCCGGAGCCGTTGGCACCGATGACGCCGATGCGCTGCTCGGTCAGGGAGACCGAGACGTCGCGGAGGACGACGCGACGAGCGGTGCCGTCACCATAGGCGTGGGTGACCCCCAGGACGTCGATGACGGGCATGCAGGACCTCTGGGCGGGGACGGGGACGCCCCATTCTCACACGCACGAGCCGCCGGGCTTCCCGTGGACGGCATCGAGAGCAGCCCAGCAGTGACCGAGGCGCCGTGCTCCGCTCCTTCTGCGCGATGACGTCATGCCCCGGACAGGGCAGGCGTGGCCTCCACGACGAGCGCGATTCCCTGCCCGCCGCCGACGGCGATCGCGGCGAGACCCAGCCCGCCGCGCCCTACGAGCTGGCTGAAGAGGCGTACGACGAGCACCGCACCCGATGCCCCCCACGGATGTCCCAGGGCCAGTGCGCCCCCCTCGGGGCACACGCGCTCCGGGTCGAGGTCGAGCTCGTCACAGCAGGCGAGCACCTGACCGGCGAACGCCTCGTTGATCTCGACCACGTCGAGGTCGTCCAGGCCGATGCCGGCATCTGCGAGCGCCGACCTGACCGCGGGGACGATGCCGATGCCCGGGCGGTTGGGGTCCACGCCCGCTGTCGCGGAGCCCAGGATCCGTAGACCCGGCAGGCCGAGGCGCCGGTGGGTCACGGCGTCGACGACCGCGACCGCCGCGGCCCCGTCATTGACCCCACACGAGTTCCCGGCGGTCACGGTCCCGTCGGCGCGGAACGTGGGTCGGAGCCGGGCGAGCCGCTCGACCGTCAGGTTCGGGCGCGGACGCTCGTCACGGTCGACCCCACCGACGGGGACGACCTCGGCGTCGAAACCTCCCGAGGCCTGCGTGGTGTGGGCGCGGGCGTGGGACCTGGCGGCGTAGGCGTCCTGACGCCCCCGTGAGACCCCCCGCTCGGCCGCGAGGAGGTCCGCGGCCAGGCCCATGTCCGGGTCGCCCACGTCAGGCGGGGCGAACGGGGCCCGCTCGTAACGTCGCGGTCCGCTGTCAGGCCCAGGGGGCCAGAAGCGCCAGGGTGCGGTCGAGGCCGACTCGGTGCCCCCGGCGAGGACCACCCCACCGCTTCCCGGGACGGTGGTGGCAGCGGTGACGATGGCTGCCAGACCGCTCCCGCACTGCCGGTCCACGGTCATCGCGGGGACCTCGACAGGGAGCCCTGCCGAGAGAGCCGCGACGCGGGCGACGTTGCCGCCAGGCCCCATGCAGTTGCCGAGCACGACGTCGCGGACCGCGACATCGGGAAGACGGTCGGCGAGCCGGCGAAGAACGGGAGCAGCGAGCCCCGCGGCATCCACCTGTGCCAGCGACCTGCCCGCGGTGCCGATCGGGGTCCGCAGAGCAGCCACGACCACAGGCGCATCGCGGCTCATGGCTCGAGAGCCAGTTCGTCGCCGAGGGCGTCGACCAGAGCGGCGCGGTCGAGCTTGCCCGCCGAGGTAAGGGGAGGCTGTGGAACCTCGAACCAGCGGCGGGGGCGCTGCGCCGGGTCGAGCAGCTCCCGCGAGGATGCGCGCAGCGCCGGGATCGCAGCCGCGTCGCTCACCACCCCGCACACGATCTTCCCTAGATCGGGATGGGGGAGCCCCACGACGAAGACCCTCGAGCCGCTCGCCTGCTCCAACGTGGCCTCGACGTCGGCGACGAGGACGGTGGCTCCCGCCGTCACCACGGTCTCCTCTCCCCGGCCCAGCACGTGCAAGCAGCCGTCCCGGATGTCACCCCGGTCGCCGACGGTGGCGAAGCCGTCCAGCCCCCGAGTCAGAGGGCCGTCGGAACCGTCGTACCGCAGGCACAGGTAGGGGGAGCGGACCCAGATCACACTGTCACGGCACTCGACCTCCACGCCGGGAAAGACGCGGAGATCGCCCGCGTGCGAGCCCCAGGCCACGAACGAGAGCTCGGCCGCGCCGTAGTAGTGGCACACCTGGGTAGCGCCCCGGGCGAGCGTTGCGTCATGCAGGCCGCGGGAGAGGCGGTCGCCTGCCACCAGCACGGTGACCCCGACGAGGTCGACGTGCTGGGCGAGTGCACGGCTCAGCGCCGACGGGGTCAGCACGGCGTGCGTCGCTCCGGCAGAGGAGGGCAGCACCTGGGCTCCGAGGTCTGCGGCGTGAACGGCGGCGAACAGGTTCATCGTCGCCGACAGCGGACCCGGGACCCAGACCCTCGACGAGGGTCCCATGGACAGGCGGCGGGTCAGGTGAGTGAACGAGTCGAACCAGGAGTCCGTGCTGCGCACCACGGAGCGAGAGCGCCCGGACGTGCCCGAGGTGCGAAGAGCGATCAGGTCCTCGTGCCTGTGGGCATCGCGCACCGCGGCGACCGGGTCGGCCGCCGCGATGACGTCGACGACGCGCTCAGACAGCCGCCCTCTCCTTCGGCCGCCGGCGCCGCGCTGCGATCAGGCCGGGGTAGGCCGCGTGCACGCCCCGTGCGATGACCGCGGCGAGCACGGCCTTGACCAGGTCGCCGGGGATGAAGATCCAGGTCGACACGGTGGCGGCCCATACCGAGATACCGGTGATGGCGGCGATCCCGGCGATGCCCGCGGCGTAGAGGACGATGATCCCGCCCACGACGTTGGCCATGATCCCCCACGGCAGGCGGTACATCGAGCCGCCGCGCTCGGTGATCCAGCCTATGACGTATGCCGTGAGGGGCCAGGCCAGGAGGAAACCGGCGGAGGGGGCGAAGAAGACCCCCAACCCGCCGCGACCGCCGGCGAGCAGCGGGAGACCCACGGCGACGAGCCCGAGGAAGAGTGCGAGGGCGGCGAAACCGCGCCGGGCACCGAGGATGGAGCCTGCCAGCATCACACCGAACGACTGTGCGGTGATCGGGACGCTGAAGCCGGGGGGCTGGAAGGCCGGGACGATGCCGAGGGCCGCGACGAACCCGGCGAAGACCGCGATCAGCGCGGCGTCTCGGGCTGGGCTGGTGGGGCGGGACGATGCCACGGGAATGCCTTTCGTATCTAGCTCGAGGGCGGGCCCGAGTCTAGGAGAAGGCGGGCGTGACCTCCGAGCGGTCCAGACGCCGGACCTCCGCCCGCTCAGAGCTGGCCCGCCGCGAAGGTGTCGCAGGCACGCAGACTGCCTTGCTCCCGGCCGACGGTGAACCACCGCATCCGCTGCTCGGCCGAGCCGTGAGTCCAGGCATCGGGGTCCACCCGTCCAGAGGTGCGCTGCTGGATCCTGTCGTCGCCGACAGCACGCGCAGCGTCGAGAGCTTCTTCGATGTCCTCGCGGGTGAGGTTCTCGATGAGGACCTGGCCGTTGGCGTCCTCCGCCTCGGTGGCGTGACGGGCCCACATGCCGGCGTAGCAGTCGGCCTGCAGCTCGAGCCGCACCGCGTCGCTGGACGCCCCCTGCTGCGTGCGGACCCGGCCCATGATCCCGAGAAGGTTCTGGACGTGGTGGCCGTACTCGTGCGCCAAGACGTAGGCCTCGGCGAAGTCGCCGCCCCGCCCGCCGAGCTGACCCTCGAGCATGTCCTCGAAGAACGTCGTGTCGAGGTAGACCTGCTGGTCCGGCGGGCAGTAGAAGGGGCCAACCGTCGAGGACGCGCCGCCACACCCTGTTCCCACCCGGTCGGAGAAGATCACCGTGTCGCCGTAGACGTACTGCCGGTCGGCCTGCTCAGGAAGGGCCTTCGCCCAGTAGGACTGGATGCTGTTCACGACGGCCACCCGGGCGCAGTCCGGGTCCCGGTTGGCGTCCGCGCCGGTCCGGCAGTGCGAGAGCTCATGGCTGCCCGTCGAGACCGGACCACTGTCGCCGGCCGAGCCGGAGGGTGGTGCCGAACCCCCTGCGCCGAGGTACTGCGAAAGCACGAAGATCAGCACCACGACGATCACGCCGCCGATGCCGCCTCCGACCTTCAGTCCTCCGCCACGGCCGCCCACGGGGAACCCGAGACCACCTGCGCCACCACCACCGCCGCGCCGGTTCTGCACCTGGCCCGTGTCGAGACGGGCTTTGGAGTTGAAGCGCATCCTGCGTCCTTTCCTACGACGGTCGGCGCGGCGCCGTGCCGCGCGGACGCCGAACGTGGGTGTCTCGTAGACTAGAGACGTGAGGTGCGCGACGGACTGAGCCGGACGACCCTTAGCCCTGGCCTGGTAGTTCCCCGAATCCGTCGAGGTACGCGACTTAATGATCACCGCCCACCAGCTCGAGATCCGCGCGGGCGCGCGCCTGCTCATGGAGGACGTGAGCTTCCGCGTCGCCTCCGGCGACAAGGTTGGCCTCGTGGGTCGAAACGGAGCGGGTAAGACCACGCTCACCAAGATCCTGGCCGGCGAGGGACTCCCGGCATCGGGGAAGGTGACTGCCAACGGCAGTGTCGGCTACCTCCCACAGGACCCACGCACCGGAGACCCCGAGGTGATCGCGAAGGACCGCATTCTCTCCGCCCGTGGCCTCGACGACGTAGTACGCCGACTGCGCGAGGCCGAGGCCGAGATGGCCTCCGACGATCCTGCGCGGCGAGAGCGCGGCATGAAGAGGTACGAACGCGCCGACGCGGAGCTGCACGCTGGGGGCGGTTACTCCGCGGAGGCCGAGGCAGCCCAGATCGCCTCCAGCCTCGGCATCGAGGACCGTATCCTCAAGCAGCCCCTGCGAACCTTGTCCGGTGGCCAGCGGCGCCGGGTCGAGCTGGCCCGGATCCTGTTCTCGGGGGCGGAGACGCTGCTGCTCGACGAGCCCACCAACCACCTCGACGCCGACTCGATCGTCTGGCTGCGCGACTTCCTCAAGGCCCACAAGGGCGGCCTGATCGTGATCAGCCACGATGTCGGGCTGCTCGAGGCGTGCGTGAACAAGGTCTTCCACCTCGACGCGAACCGCGCCGAGATCGATGTCTACAACATGGGCTGGAAGGCCTACCTCACCCAGCGCGAGACCGACGAGCGCCGCCGCAAGCGCGAGCGCATGAACGCCGAGCGCAAGGCGAGTGCGCTCATGGACCAGGCCAACAAGATGCGGGCGAAGGCCACCAAGGCGCAGGCGGCCCAGTCGATGATGAAGCGGGCCGAGCGGCTCATGGACGGCGTCGAGGCCGAGCGGAAGTCCGACCGGATCGCGCGCATCAAGTTCCCCTCACCGGCTGCCTGCGGCAAGACCCCGCTCACCGCGGCCGAGCTGTCGAAGTCCTTCGGCTCCCTCGAGGTCTTCACCGACGTCGACCTGGCCATCGACAAGGGCAGCCGAGTCGTCATCCTCGGGCTCAACGGCGCGGGCAAGACCACCCTCCTGCGCATCCTCGCCGACGTCGACCAGCCCGACACCGGCAAGGTTGTCGCCGGCCACGGGCTCAAGCTCGGCTACTACGCCCAGGAGCACGAGACGCTCGACACCAGCCGGACGGTCCTGGAGAACCTCCGCACCGCGGCACCGCAGCTCACCGATACCGAGGCTCGCAGCGTGCTGGGCTCGTTCCTGTTCAGCGGCGACGACGCCACGAAGCCGGCCGCGGTGCTCTCCGGGGGCGAGAAGACGCGTCTCGCGCTCGCGATCCTCGTGGTCTCCAGCGCCAATGTGCTGCTGCTCGACGAGCCCACCAACAACCTCGACCCGGCCTCCCGCGAGGAGGTGCTGGCGGCGATCCGCAGCTACGAAGGCGCGATCATCCTCGTCACACACGACGAAGGGGCCGTGCGAGCACTGGAGCCGGACCGGGTCCTGATCCTCCCCGACGGCGTCGAGGACCTCTGGAACGAGGAGTACGCCGACCTTGTGGCGCTGGCCTAGGCTTCGGCCATGACAGCCACCGACATCGACCACGAGGTCCTCGAGCGCGCCGGGCTGCGGCTCGAGGTCAACGGGATGGTCACCACGATCACGCTCGACCGTCCCGAGACGAAGAACTCCCAGACTCCGGCCACCTGGATCGCGCTGCGGGCGATCGGAGCGAGCCTGGCGCCCGGGACCCGGGTGGTGGTCGTGAAGGGCGCCGGGGACTCGTTCTCGTCGGGGCTCGATCGCAGGATGCTCACCCCGCAGGGGATCGACGGCGAGTCCTCCCTGCTGTCCTTGCTGGACATGCCCGATGGTGAGCTCGCGGACACGATCGGCGCCTACCAGGAGGGCTTCACCTGGCTGCGCCGCAGCGACATCATCTCGGTCGCGGCAGTCCAGGGTCACGCGATCGGCGCGGGATTCCAGCTTGCGCTCGCCTGTGACATCCGGGTCGTCGCGCACGACGCCGCCTTCTCGATGCGAGAGCCCCTGCTCGGGCTGGTCCCGGACCTGACGGGAACAAAGCCCCTGGTCGAGCTGGTTGGGTACTCGAGGGCTCTCGAGATCTGCGCGACTGCTCGGTCGGTGGGAGCCGAGGAGGCGCGCGACATCGGACTCGCCACGGCCGTCGTACCCCGTGAGGAGCTCGACGAGAGTGTCGGGGACCTTGTCGCTGCGTTGACTGCTCCGTTGTACGGCGCCGTGAGGGAGACCAAGGAGCTGCTCCGCAGTGCACGCGGTCTCGACCTCACCGAGCAGCGACGCCTCGAGCGCGAGGCGCAGGTGCGTCGCTTCCGGGAGCTTGCCGCACTGATGGGGGAGTAGGACCACCGCTCGGGGATCCGGGCGAGATCGGAGGTGGAGCGGTGTCGATGCACACGGGCATGGGTCCGGCGTGGCGCAACCTGCGCACGGACCGCAGTGTCGCGCGCCAGAAGCTCGCGCGCGAGACCGTGCGCCGGGTCGTCGGCTTTGCCAGTCCCCACCGTCGGCTGATCGGCGTCTTCGTGGCGCTGGTGGTCGTCGACGCCGCGCTCGTCGTGGTCACCCCGCTGCTGATCAAGCGCATCGTCGACGACGGCATCCTGGAGGGCGACAGCACCCTTGTCACCGTCCTCGCGCTCGGTATCGCCGGGGTCGCGGTCGTCAATGCAGGGCTCACCCTTGTCCAGGGTTATCTCTCTGCTCGGATCGGTGAGGGGCTGATCTTCGACCTGCGGACGCAGGTGTTCGCTCACGTGCAGCGGATGTCCCTGGCTTTCTTCACGCGGACGCAGACCGGCGCGCTCGTGTCTCGGCTCAACAACGACGTCATCGGGGCGCAGCGTGCGTTCACCACGACCCTGTCGAGCACGGTCTCGAACATGATCAGCGTCGTCGTGGTCGGCATCGCGATGATGGCCCTGAGCTGGCAGGTGACGCTACTGTGCCTCCTCCTCTTTCCTCCGCTCCTCGGCGCGTCCCGGTGGGTCGGCGCCAAGCTCTCCGGCCTGACCCGGCAGCAGATGGAGGGCAACGCCGACCTGGGCAACAACATGACCGAGCGGTTCAACGTCGGCGGTGCCCTGCTGCTCAAGCTCTTCGGGCGCCGCGAGGAGGAGGACGAGAAGTTCGCCGAGAAGGCGGGCCTGGTCCGAGACCTCGGCGTACGGATCGCGTTTGTGACGCGCGTCTTCGGCGCCAGCCTCATGCTCATCCCCGCCCTCGCGACGGCACTGGTGTACGGCGTCGGGGGCCACCTCGCGATCGACGGCACGCTGACCGTGGGCACGCTCCTGGCTCTCGCCACGCTCCTGCTGCGCCTGCTCGGGCCTTTGCAGGGCCTGTCGAACGTCCGGGTCGACGTGATGACCGCGCTGGTCAGCTTCGAGCGGGTCTTCGAGGTGCTCGACCTGCCCTCGATGATCCAGGAGAGCCCCAACGCGGTGAAGCTGCCGCGCACGGCGGCGAGTATCGAGTTCGACCACGTCGCGTTCACCTACCCGCGCGCCGACGAGGTCTCCCTGGCGAGTCTCGAGACGGTCGCGCGGGCAGACAGCCGGGACCACGGGCCGGTGCTCAAGGACGTCACATTCACCGCGCTCCCCGGCCAGATGGTGGCACTCGTCGGGCCTTCTGGCGCCGGCAAGACCACCATCACGCACCTCGTAGCCCGGCTCTACGACGCGACCGCGGGGGCGGTCAGGGTCGCGGGGCACGACGTGCGCGAGGTGACCCTGCAGTCCCTCGAAGACGCGGTGGGCTACGTCACCCAGGACGCGCACATGTTCCACGACACGATCCGCGCGAACCTGCAGTACGCCAAGCCTGAGGCGACCGACGACGCGATCTGGGACGCCCTCGAAGCGGCGCAGGTCCGCACCTTGGTGGCGTCCCTGCCGGACGGGCTCGAGACCGTCGTGGGTGACCGCGGCTACCGGCTCTCCGGCGGAGAGCGTCAGCGCCTCGCCATCGCCCGGTTGCTCTTGAAGGCCCCGGGCATCGTCGTCCTCGACGAGGCGACGGCGCACCTCGACTCGGAGTCGGAGGTCGCGGTGCAGCGGGCGCTGGACCAGGCACTGGAAGGCCGGACGTCACTGGTCATCGCGCACCGGCTCTCCACGGTGCGCAACGCGGATCTGATCCTGGTGGTCGACGACGGCCGGATCATCGCCTCCGGCACGCACGACCAGTTGCTGGAGCAGGGCGGGTTGTACGCCGACCTCTACCGCACGCAGTTCGCCGCGCACGCCTGACGAGGGCAGTCGAGACGGCGTTCCGCTAGGACGACTGGCCCGTACGTTGGCGTGGTTGCCCGGGCGCCGCCGGCGTGGGTCGATGCAGCTTCCGCCGCTCATCCCACACCAGGTAGCCGAACCCGAACATCGCGAGCGAGGCGAAGAACCACCACTGCAGCCCGTAGAAGAAGTGTGGCCCCTCGCCGAGGTCCGGCGTCTCCACCTTCCCCAGTGGTTCGGGCGCAGAAGGCATCTCGGAGTCGAGCTCGACGAACCCGCCGTACACCGGGAAGGGCAGTGTCTCGCCGATCGTGCGGCTGGAGACGGCGCGGGTCGACTGGTCGGCGACGGCGGCGGAATCGCCGGTGGCGTCGGCGCGCACCCATCCGGTGACCGTCACCTCGCCGGTCGGCGCGGCAGGCACGTCGGGGCGGGTGGTCCCTACGTTGTCGGTGGCGAGCCACCCCCGGTTCACGAGCAGTGCGGTGCCGCTCTCGGTGACCAGCGGCGTGACCACGTCGACGCCGGACTGCCCGTCACGGGTCTGGTACCGGACCACGACGGTCCGGTCCGCGGCGTACTCGCCCTGCGCGGTGACCCGCAGCCACTCCTCCTCGGCGGAGACGGGTTCGTCCACCGCGAGGGCGGACTCGACAGGCACTGGGTCTGCTGCGAGGTTCCGCTCGGTCACCGCGTTGCTCTTCTCTCGGGCCTCGAGCCGGTCGAACTGCCACTCGCCGAGCCGGAACGCGAGGTATGCGAGTGCGACGACCACCCCGAAGAACACGATCCAACGTCGGCTGAGCAGGAATCTCACGCGGTCGACAGTAACCGCTTGAGTCACGCCTAGACTGGGCTGGGTGAGCACACGGGGACTTGTCGACACCTTCGGCCGCACAGCGACGGACTTGCGCGTCTCGCTGACCGACCGGTGCAACCTGCGCTGTTCGTACTGCATGCCCGCTGAGGGCCTCGACTGGCTGCCGACCGAGCAGACGCTCACCGACGACGAGGTCGTGCGTCTCATCACGATCGCCGTCGAGCACCTGGGCATCGAGGAGGTTCGGTTCACCGGAGGCGAGCCGCTGGTACGCCGGGGGCTGGTCGACATCGTTCGACGCACCGCTGCGCTGTCGCCACGCCCCGAGACTTCCCTCACCACCAACGCCCTGGGGCTCGAGCGCACCGCGCGGGCGCTGGCCGAGGCAGGGTTGAACCGCGTCAACGTCAGCCTAGACACGGTCCGCCGTGAGGACTTCCTCGAGATCACCCGCCGTGACCGGCTCAGCGACGTGATCGCCGGGCTTGAGGCCGCGCAGAGCGCCGGTCTCGGTCCGGTGAAGATCAACGCCGTTCTCCTGCGCGGCATCAACGACGACCAGGCGCCCGAGCTGTTGCGCTGGTGCATCTACCGCGGCTACCAGCTGCGGTTCATCGAACAGATGCCGCTCGACGCCCAGCACAGCTGGCGACGCGACACGATGGTCACCGCGGATGAGATCTTCGCCTCTCTCGAGGCCGAGTTCGTGCTCAAGCCGGTGGACGAGCCCCGAGGCAGCGCGCCGGCCGAGCTCTTCCTCGTCGACGGCGGACCGGCCACTGTCGGTGTGATCGCCTCCGTCACGCGCCCGTTCTGCGGGGACTGCGACAGGGTGCGGCTGACCGCTGACGGCCAGGTGCGCAACTGCCTGTTCGCGCGGGAGGAGTCCGATCTCCGGTCCGCCTTGCGTGCGGGAGCCGGTGACGAGGAGATCGCTGACCGCTGGCGGGCAGCCATGATGACCAAACGCCCGGGGCATGGCATCGACGACGTGAGCTTCCTTCAGCCCACGCGTCCTATGTCAGCGATCGGTGGCTGATCCGGCCTCGTGAGCGCCGGCGTCGACCGGTTCGATCTCGCGCAGGAACGAACGCGCGCGCAGGAAGTCGCCGAGGCTCTCCTTGTGCTCCTCGCACGCGAGCCAGGTCTTTCGCCGGTCAGACGTGTGCAGCTTCGGGTTGTTCCACAGCAGCGACCATTGCGCCGGGGCCGAGCATCCCTTGGCGGAGCAGATCAGGTCCATGCGGTCGACTCTAACCACCCATGAAATACGTGGTGCCGGACGACCACGGGGGGAGGCCGTCCGGCACCAGGGGCGCAGCTCGGACGGGGGAGACCGAGCGGCGCGCGCCGATCATTGCACGCGGCCCGATCGGGGGACCAGAGATCTCCAGCGCACCACGCCAAAGTGGTTGAAAGTGTCTGGACCAGTTGGTGTTAGCCCTTGTCAGGGAGCTGGCGGAGGTTCTAGCTCAGGTCGCGTCGGGTCGAACGAGGACTCGGCCGGTTCGGGGTCGGTCGGGGCCTGGGCGTTGGCGATGATCACCGCGACAGGCGGCAGGATGAACGATGCGGCGATGAATATCCACATCAAGACGCCGCCCGCGAAGACGACCGCGAGCAGGAAGCACACCGTCCTGATCGCCATGGAGATGACGTAGCGGCGCTGGCGACCCGCCAACTCCTCGCTGTGGCTCGGGTTCGCCGAAGTGATCCTGACCGGCTCCGGCTCCTTGCGAGGCATGCTTCCACGGTACGTCGCTCGTGGTCACCCGCTCGCCCGCACGACGGCTGTCGAGACCACTAGCATCGACGCACCGAAGGATGTTCGACCTGACCCAGGAGAGAGAGCAATGACCAACCGCACCTACCGAGTCACCGAGATCGTCGGCACCTCCCCGGACGGGGTCGACCAGGCCATCCGCAACGGCATCGATCGCGCCGCGCGCACCCTGCGTCACCTCGACTGGTTCGAGGTCACCCAGATCCGCGGCCAGATCCGCGACGACTCTGTCGAGCACTTCCAGGTCGGGCTCAAGGTGGGCTTCCGACTCGAGGACGAGTGACCACCCCACGTCCCCGATGCGGGACCGTGCGTCCTCGGTGAGGGGATTACGGGTACCCATCGGTAGCCGCTAGCGTCGCGAGGGACCGCCCCGGACAGGGGTTCGCGAGCGCAGTGAGGACGGCACAGTGGGCAGATCGGTCCTGGTCACAGGAGGCAACCGCGGCATCGGTCGCGCGATCGCAGAGGCGTTCAGCAAGGCCGGCGACGATGTTGCCATCACCTACCGCAGCGGCGAGCCTCCCGAGGGCTTCCTCGCGGTCCGCTGCGACATCACCGATCCCGACGCGGTCGAGGCAGCCTTCGCAGAGATCGAGGAGAAGCAGGGGCCGGTCGAGGTGCTCGTGGCCAACGCCGGCATCACGCGCGACACCCTGCTGCTCAGGATGAGCGAGGACGACTGGGCCGATGTCATCGACACCAACCTCACCGGCACCTTCCGTGTGACGAAGCGGGCCGCCAAGGGCATGCTCAGGCTCCGGCGGGGTCGCATCGTCCTGATCTCCTCGGTGGTCGGCCTCCTCGGGTCGGCAGGACAGGTCAACTACGCCGCCAGCAAGGCCGGTCTCGTGGGCATGGCCCGCTCGCTTGCCCGGGAGCTCGGCAGTCGCGGGATCACTACCAACGTGGTCGCGCCCGGCTTCGTCGAGACCGACATGACCGAGGTCCTGCCGGAGGAGAAGAAGGCGGAGTACAAGGCGCAGATCCCGCTCCAGCGCTACGCCACCCTCGACGAGGTCGCCGCCACCGTCGAATGGCTCGCCTCCGACGGGGCCGCCTACATCACGGGAGCAGTCATCCCCGTCGACGGCGGCCTCGGCATGGGTCACTGACGTCCACAGACGAAGAGAGAACAGGGGTTACACGCGGATGGGCATTCTCGAGGGCAAGAAGATCCTGGTCGCCGGCGTCACGATGGACACCTCCATCGGGTTCGCGGTCGCGCGCGTGGCGCAGGAGCAGGGCGCCACGGTTGTGGTCTCGAACTTCGGCAGGGCGCTCGGCATCACCCGCCGGATCGTCAGCCGGCTTCCCCAGGAGGCACCGGTGATCGAACTGGACGTGACCGACCAGGAGCACCTCGACCGTCTCCCCGAGCTGTTGCGGGAGCACGTCGACGGTCTCGACGGCGTGGTCCACTCCATCGCCTACGGCAACCCCGAGACGCTGTTGGGGGGGAAGTTCCTCGACGGTCCCTGGCCCGACGTCGCACAGGCGGTGCAGGTCTCGGCGTACTCCTTGAAGTCTCTGGCGACCGCGTGCCTGCCCCTGATGAACGACGGCGGCTCGGTCGTCGGAATGACCTTCGACGCGACGGTGGCGTGGCCGGCCTACGACTGGATGGGGGTGGCCAAGGCTGGCCTGGAGTCGTGCTCGCGCTACCTCGCCCGCGACCTCGGGCCGAAGGGCATCCGCGTCAACCTGGTTTCCGCCGGCCCGCTCAAGACCCTTGCGGCCAAGGCGATTCCCGGCTTCGAGGACCTCGAGTCGATGTGGAGCGACCGGTCGCCGCTCGGCTGGAACGAAAAGGACAACGAACCCACCGCCAAGGCGGTCGTCGCGCTCCTCTCCGACTTCTTTCCCGCCACCACAGGCGAGATTGTCCACGTCGACGGCGGCTACCACGCGATGGGGGCGTGAGCGTCCGGTAGCGTGCGCTCGGTGTCGACGCTGCCACCCAACTCGTCCTCCCTCGTCGAGCTCCGCGTCCTTGAGGGCCCGAACCTCTACTTCCCCCGAGCGGCGGTCAAGCTCACGCTCGACGCGACTCGGCTGATCGATGCCGACGAGGACCGGGTGACCCGGTTCGCGACGAGGATCGGGCTTCGCCGGGCGCGTCCGGGAGCGGCTGGCACCGGCTTCAGGCAGCGCTTCGCGATGCGCGCGGTGGCACGCCTCGTCCGTCAGGTCGCAGGGGAGTCGGGTGCGACAAGGCTTGCCGTCCGGGTCCGCCCGACCAGCGACGTGGCCCGCATCGTCGTCGCCTACCCCTGGCGGCATCGGTATCGGGCGCAGGAGCTCGGTCGCGCCGTGGCCGAGGTGCTTGACGCTCTCCCCGGCCCCGACCTCGACGTGCTCGTCGACCGGGCGGCCCAGCGGGTCCGCGCCTGCGAGCCCGGCCCCGGCCCCACGACCCTGCGCCCGCGCGTGCCGGTCGTGGCGGTAACCGGCACCAACGGCAAGACCACCACGTCGCGGATGGTTGCCCACATCGCCCGCACGCACGGCATGCACGTCGGGTGGTCGAGCACCGACGGCATCTACGTCGACGGCGTGCTCGTCGAGCCCGGCGACTACTCCGGCCCGAGCGGCGCGGGCCGGGTGCTCGCGCACGAGGAGGTCGAGCTCGCCGTCACCGAGACGGCCCGCGGCGGAATCCTGCTCAAGGGAATCGGCTTGGTGCACAACCACGTCTCGGTGGTCACGAACATCTCCGCCGACCATCTCGGTCTCCAGGGCATCGACACCCTCGACCAGCTCGCCGAGGTCAAGAGCGTGGTCCCGAGGATCACCCGCACCGACGGTTGGGCGGTCCTCAACGCCGACGACCCGCGAGTGCTGGCGATGCGCAGTGTGGTGCGCGCCCGGCCCTGGGTCTTCTCCCGTCATCCTGACTCGCCCGCGGTCCGTGACGTGCTCAGCGACGGGGGGCGCGCCACGACGGTCATCGACGGCTGGCTCACCGTGCTCGTCCCGGGCGTCGACCCCGAGCCGCTGGTCGAGGTGGTCGATGTCCCCATGACGCTGGCGGGCCTTTCACGCTTCAACGTCGAGAACGCTCTGGCAGCGGCGTCGGCGGCCCTGGCGGTGGGGCTGCCACGTGAAGCCGTGGTCGCGGGACTGAGGTCATTCCGGCCCGATCCGCAGCACAACCCCGGCCGGATGAACTTCTTCTCCGTCGGCGAGGTCAGCGTGGTCGTCGACCTGGCGCACAACGAGGCTGGACTCGAGGCGCTGCTGGAGATCATGCAGGGAGTGCGGCGCCCCGGCTGCCGTCTGCTGCTCGGGCTGGGTGCCGTGGGCGACCGCACCGACGACATCGTCGAGCAGCTCGGTGAGACGGGCGCCAGGGACGCCGACGTGGCGGTGGTGGCGCACAAGGACCGGTACCTCCGCGGTCGCACCAAGGACGAGCTCGACGCACTGTTTCGGGCAGGGGCCGAGCGCGTCGGGGTCGGTGACCTCCCGTCGTACCCGACCGAGGTGTCCGGGCTCCAAGCACTGGTGCAGAAGGCCGAGCCCGGCGACGTGGTCGGCCTGATGTGCCACGAGGACCGCCAAGGCGTCTACGACTGGATCGCCGCTGCCGGCGGCACCGTGGACGATCCCGAGACCCTACGCAAGAAGGTCTTGTCAGCGATGAGTGGTAAGTAGTAACTTACCGTTCGTGAGCACTTACCATGTGCTGGATGCGCTCGGGGATGCGAGCCGTCGGCAGATCCTCGACCTGCTGCGCCAGGGGCCGCTGCCCGTAGGCGAGCTCTCGGCTCGGCTGCCGATCAGCAGGCCGGCGGTCTCCCAGCACCTCCGGGTCCTCGAGGAGTGCGGGCTCGTGGCCCACGACTCCGTCGGGACCCGCAACCTCTACCGCGTCGCCGCGGAAGGCTTCGTCGCGCTGCGCGCGTGGCTCGACGAGTTCTGGGGCGCCGCGCTCGACAGCTTCGCCGACTACGCCCGGCAGGAGCAGGAACCGAGGAGACAGTTGTGAAGGACAGCACCGCAGCCACCGCCATGGCTCCGCTCGTCAAGACGGTCACCGTCGCGACCGGAGCGGCGAGGACCTTCGAGCTCTTCACCGCGCACATGACTCGCTGGTGGCCGCTCCCGACCCACTCGGTCGGGGGCGACGAAGCGATCGCCGTGACCATGCCCAGCGAGGTGGGCGCCCCGATCGTGGAGACCACCTCGGACGGCAGCCGCCACACCTGGGGCACCCTCACCCGGTGGGAGCCGCCCGTCGAGGTCGCGTTCACCTGGCACCCCGGGCAGTCGCCGAGCCAGGCAACGCGGGTGTCGGTGCGGTTCCGCCCCGTCGACGAGGGCACCGAGGTGGTCCTCACCCACGAGGCCTGGGACGCCCGGCAGGACGGCGCGGCCGCGCGAGACAACTACGAACGGGGCTGGGAAGTCGTCCTCGGCCGGTTCGCCGAGCTCGTCAGCTCTCCTCAGGCGCCGCCGGCGGGTTGAAGTCGGGGTCGCCCACCACGCTGTCTCCGGCACCCGAACCCGCCTGAGCCTGGTTCGACCAGTTCTCGAGCTCGGTCATGACCGCCGGGTGCTTGTCGACGCAGAGCACGACGAGGTCGCCTGCGTGGGCTCGTGCCATCGCGTGCCGGACCGCGTCGATCTCCTCGAGGATCACCTCGGTCTGACGACAGCGGGCACCCGCAGCGATCGCAGCCTGGGCGCCTTCGGCGACGAGAGCCGCCACCTCACCGCGTTCGCGGCCTCGCAGTGCCGCGTCCTCGCGGACGACCACGACGTCGAAGTGCTGCGCCGCGACCTCGCCGAGCTCGCGCATGTCGTCGTCGCGGCGGTCGCCGGCGGTCGCGATGACGCCGATCCGTGACGGCTTCCCCAGGTCGCTGCTCGATGCCAGGCCCTCGCCGACCCGGTCCACGAAGTCGCCGAGCATGCGCATGCCGGGCGCGTTGTGGCAGTAGTCGACAATCACGTTGACGCCGTTGACCTCGACCTCGTTGAGCCTGCCGGGGGAAAGGTAGTAGCTCGTGGAGAAGGTCCGCAGCCCCTGACGGATGTCGTGCAACGGTGCCCCTGCGGCGAAGGCGGCCGCCGCCGCTGCCAGGGTGTTCTGGACGTTCATCCGGGCCCGGCCGCCGAAGGTCGCCGGCAGCAGGTGCGTCCACGCCAGCTGCATCTCGCGGCGCCCGTGCTTGACCACGATCATCTCGCCACGGTCGCTGGGCTCCAGAACCAGCGCCTTCCCGCCCCTGCGGCAGTGCGCGTCGATCATCTCGCGCACCTCCGAGCCGGGCTCGGCCATGCTGAACCACACCACCTGGCCCGAGCACCGCCGCCGCATCTCGCGCACCAGTGGGTCGTCGGCGTTGAGCACGGCATGCCCGTCACGTGGGACCGCCTCGACGACGACCGCCTTCACGTCCGCGAGCTGCTCGACGGTGTCCACGCCCCGCAGCCCGAGGTGGTCGGGCTGCACGTTGAGCACCACGGCCACGTCGTTGCGCTCGTAGCCGAGCCCCTCGCGCAGGATCCCCCCACGGGCGACCTCGAACACCGCGAAGTCAACACGCGGGTTCTGCAGCACCATCCGTGCCGACTTCGGTCCCGACGCGTCGGCGCGAATCATCAGCCTCTCGTCGATGACGACACCGTCGGTCGAGGTCATGCCGACCTTGCGACCCATCCCCTTGAAGACGTGGGAGATCATCCGCGAGGTGGTCGTCTTGCCGTTGGTGCCCGTGACGGCGACGATCGGGATCCGGCTCGGGGTCCCGGGCGGGAACAGCATGTCGACCACCGGCTTGGCGATGAACTGCGGCTCGCCGATCGTGGGGTGGGTGTGCATCCGGAAACCCGGTGCCGCGTTGACTTCACAGATCGCCCCTCCGGTCTCGCGGACCGGCTCGGTGATGTCGGGACAGATGAAGTCGATGCCCGCGATGTCGAGCCCGATCACGCGGGCCGCCTCCTCGGCGATCTCGACGTTCTCGGGGTGCGCCTCAAAGGTACGGTCGATCGAGATACCGCCGGTCGACATGTTGCCGGTGAGCGTCAGCTTCACCATCTCGCCGGCGCTGGGCACGTCACCGAGCTTGTACCCCTGGTCGGCGAGCAGCTCGATCGCTGCGTCGTCGAGCTTGATCCGGGTGAGCACCTTCTCGTGGCCCACGCCGCGGCGCGGGTCGGCGTTGGTGAGGTCGACGAGCTGCTCGACTGTGCTGTGGCCGTCGCCGACGACGTGCGCCGGCACGCGCTCGGCGACGGCCGCGAGCTTGCCGTCGATGATCAGGCAGCGGTAGTCCCGGCCGGTGATGAACGACTCCACGATCACCCACCCGCGACGGGACTGCTCCTTCGCCACCGGGAAGGCCTCGCGGACGTCGTCGGCGTCGCGCAGGTCCAGGCAGACCCCGCGGCCGTGGTTGCCGTCGAGCGGCTTGCACACCACCGGGTACCCGATCCGCTCCGCGACGGCGACCGCCTGCTCCACGGTGCGGACCGACTCCTGCTTGGGCACCGGCAGACCGGCGGCGCCGAGCAACCGGGTGGTGAGGTCCTTGTCGGAGGCGACGTCGACGGCGATCGCGCTGGTGGCCGAGGTCATCGTCGCGCGAATGCGCTCTTGGTGCACACCCTGTCCGAGCTGCACCAGCGAATGCTTGTTGAGGCGGATCCACGGGATGTCGCGGGAGACCGCCTCGTCGAGGATCGCCTGTGTGGACGGGCCGAACGCAGTGCGCTCGGCGCGGAGGATGAACTGCTCCAGCTCGGCCTCGAAGTCGAAGTCCGGGTCGGCCTCGACCAGGTGGTTCACCAGGCGCACCGCCAGACGTGCCGCGGCGAGGCCGACCTGCTCGTCGACGTAGCCGTAGACGATGTTGTAGCGGCCCCGCACTCCCTTGACCTGCCGGGTCTTACCGCGCCGGATGTCGTGGCCGACCACCTGCTGCAGTGCGAGGGCCGCGTGCTCGGCGACGTGACCGAGCCAGGTGCCCTCGTTGAGACGCTCCACGAAACCACCGCGGCGACCCCGCGAGCAGGTGTGCTCCCGCAGACCGGGGAGAAGCTGAAGGATGTTGTCGGTGAAACCCGGGATCGTGTTCGTGGGGAAGTCCTCGAGCGAGCCGAGGTCGACCACCAGGTGGATCGCCTTGTCGTAGGACCAGACGTTGGCGCCGCGGTAGACCCGGGTCTCGAGGATCGCCAGGTCGGGGGTGGGCCGAGAGGTCATGCTGTGGGGTCTCCTTCGTTGGTACGACGCGCGCGCCGCCGGCGCAGCTGTGTGGGGGACACGTCGCCGGCGGCGATGTCCCGAGCCAACCTCCTCAGGTCGCGTCCCGCAACCGCGAGCTCCGCGGCTTCGTCGTCGTCGACCTCCACGCCCGGCCTGACCAGAGCGCGCTCGGTGAGGTCGAACACCGATCCTGCGGGCAGGACGTGCAGCATCACCCCCGAGGCGAGCAGGGGAGCGCTGTGGCGGGCCTCGTGGGCGTTGGACACGATGTTGCGCCCGTCGAAGATCGTGACCGCGCCACGGCCGGCGACACGCATGAGCTGCCGGTCGCTCTCCGAGGTCACGATCGCGGCCGTGTCCTCGTCGACGCCGATGCCGAGCAGGCTCGGGCTCTGCGCGACGCACATCAGCAGCCGGCCGTAGCGGTTGCGCTGGGCGAAGTGCTGGTCGATCACGCACCCGTCGACGAGGCCGAGCCCCGCGGCGAGCTGGGTCATCCGCTGCTTCGGGGTGGACCCGCCCGACCCGAAGGCCACCATGTGGGAGGACTGGATGCTGGCGCCCGCCGAGGTGCCCCCGACGGTGGCCCCACGCAGGTGGGCAGCGCGGATCGCCTCGCCGAACGCGGTGCCGTTGACCATCGCCGAGAGCTTGAGCTGGTTGCCGCCGGTCATGAAGATGCCGGTCGCGTTCTCGAGCAGGCTCACGAACGCAGGGTCGTCGGCCTCCTCGCGCGACTCCGGCCGAGCCGCCACGACCTCGCGCGCCCCCAGGCGTCGGAAGAGAGCGTCGTACACCTCGACGATCTCCGGGCCGAGCGAGGACGCCGTGGGCACCACCGCGATACGGGCCTGCTCACCCCCGGCGAGACGGACGAACTCCTCGAGCACGCTGCGCCTGCCGAGCTTGTCCTCGGCGCCCCCGATCGCGAGGAGGGGCCCGGGTCGGGCCTGGTGGGGTGCGGCGGGAGGGTTCGGCATGCAGCGCAGCCTACGGGGTGCGAGAATCCCAGCCGTGACAGCACGGAGGCGTCTCGTCCTGGTCCGGCATGCCAAGGCCGAGCCGTTCGCGGTCACCGACCATGATCGCGACCTGACCGACCACGGACGAAGCGAAGCACACGCGGCCGGCTCCTATCTCCAAGAGCGCTCGGTGCTCCCGGACCACGCGGTGGTCTCCTCCGCGGTGCGCACCCGCTCGACGTGGGAGGCGATGGAGCAGGCGATGGGTTCGGGAGCCCAGGTGTCTTACGACGCCGCGTGCTACTCCGGCGGCGCGGAGGTGGTGCTCGAGTTGCTGCGTTACGTCCCTGAGGAGGCGCGGGTGGTGCTCTTCGTCGGACACCAGCCGACGGTGGGTCACCTCGCCCACCTTCTCGACGACGGTGGGGCTGACCACGAGGCCCTCCACCTGATGCTGCAGGGGTTCCCCACCTCGTCGATGGCCTTCTTCGAGGTCGAGGGGCCGTGGGAGTCGCTCGGGTCGGACGCCGGACGGCTCGTGGACTTCAGAAGGGGCGACGCCTGACTCAGGTCAGCGGGGGAGCGGGCGTGACGATCCCCGCCTCGCGGTCGGCGGCCTCGACCTCCTCGCGGCTGATGCCGAGGAGGTACATGATGGCGTCGAGGTAAGGGACGTTCACCGAGGTGTCCGCGGCCTGCTGCACGACCGGCTTGGCGTTGAAAGCGATGCCGAGGCCCGCGGCCGAGAGCATGTCGAGGTCGTTGGCCCCGTCGCCGATCGCGATCGTGGAGGCCGTCTGCACACCGGCCTCGGCCGCGAAGCGACGCAGGGCCGTGGCCTTTCCGGCGCGGTCCACCACGGCTCCCACGATCCGGCCCGTGAGCCGGCCGTCGGCGACCTCGAGCTCGTTCGCGGCGGCGAAGTCGATGCCGAGGTCGGCGGCGATGCGATCGGTGATCTGGGTGAAGCCGCCGGAGACGATCGCGAAGCGGTACCCCAGGCGCTTCAGCGTGCGGACCATCGTGCGAGCCCCCGGCGCGAGCTGGATGTCGTCGTAGACCTGGTCGAGCGCATCGGCGTCGAGCCCTTCGAGCAGGGCTACCCGCTCGCGCAGCGACTGCTCGAAGTCGAGCTCGCCCCGCATCGCCGCCTCGGTCACCTCGGCCACCTGACCGAGGCAACCGGCACGGTCGGCGAGCATCTCGATGACCTCGCCCTGGATCAGCGTCGAGTCGACGTCCATGACGATCAGCCGCATCCCATGCCGTAGCAGGCCGGCCGGCTGGACGGCCACGTCCACCGCCTGGCGGGCGGCCTCGGCGGCGAGGGTGACCCGCAGCCTGTCCGGGTCTGCGCCGGAGACGTGGAGGTCGATCGCGGTCACGGGGTAACGCGCCATGCGCTCGATGCGGTCGATGTTCGCTCCGGTGTCGGCGATCCTGCCTGCGATGGCGGCGACCGCAGCGGGCTTGAGCGGCATCCCGATCACCGTGACGTGGCTTCGGCCCTCCGGTCGGGCTCGGTTGTCGCCCGTGCCCCGCTCGATCTCCACCTGCATGTCGAGATCGGCGGCGACGGTCTCCATCGACGAGCGCAAGGACTTCTCGTTGCGTGGCGCAGAGATGAGTACGCCGAGGAGCAGGCGGCGACGAAGCACGATCTGCTCGATGTCGAGGACCTCGACGCCGAACGCCGCGAGCGTGGAGAAGACTGTCGAGGTCACCCCCGGGCGGTCGCTGCCGGTCAGGGTGATCAGGAGGGTCTGCGGTGTCTGGTCCGCCCCGTGCGCCGTTGCCATGTCGCGTCGCAGGCTACCGTTCGGGACGAAGCGAGCAGGCGGCGACGAGGCCTCGTCTCGCAGCGTGGTCGAGGGGTGTCAGCGCGGCCCGACGTGCCTCGGTCTCGCTCGCGGAGACAGCCCCGCCTTCGTCCTCGAGGGCCAGGTCCACGACCGTGCGGCAGCGCACCGAGAGCGAGGCGACCCGGACCGCGCGCGCGTCCCATCGCGGGGGGAACGGCAGGTCGACGGCGCGACGAAGTGCCATGAGCTCGTCGGCGACCTCGGGCCTCCAGCGCGCGACGTCAAGGTCGGCCAGCGTCTTGGCAGCCGCGAGCACCGCCTGACGCAGCGACGTGTCGGCCTCCGCGACATCCGGCACCTGACGACGCGAGTTCGCCTCCTGGACGGCCCAGGCCACGCCTGCACCCGCGACGTGCGGCACGAGGCCCGCGTCGAGACCCTGCAGCACCACCGCCTCCCCGACCTCGAGGGCGTCGGCGTTGAAGGCAGCCGGACCCGCCAGGCCGAGCGGGTCGCCCGGCACCGGGAGCGCCAGGCCTGCACCAACCGCGCCCGCTGCTTTGAGCCTGCCGAGAGCCAGGATCAGCGGGACCGGCTCGGCCTCGCCCGGGAGCCCCAGGACGTCGTGGGCGGCATCGGAGCCCACGACGGCGTCGCGGGCGTCGTCGAGGCTCACTCCGCCGCCGGCCCAGGCCGTGAACCACACGGCGAGCTCGGCGGAGCGCGGGAGCGCGGTCGTCGTACGCACGCCACGAGCGTAGTGACTGCCTCCACGCCGTGCGGGTGGCCGGTCCGTACCGTAGGTTTGGCACCGCGGCCGCCCAGCGGCCTCACGCACCGACTACACGAGGGATGCATGGACGCCGTTCTGGAGATCGTCGACGTCACGGTCAAGCGTGGCCAGGCGACACTTCTCGAGGGGATCGACTGGAGGATCGAGGAGGACGAGCGCTGGGTGGTGCTCGGGCCCAACGGTGCGGGCAAGACCACGCTCCTTCAGGTCGCCGCCGCCCAGATCCATCCCACCTCCGGCCTCGTCGGGATTCTCGGGGAGGTGCTCGGCGCCGTCGACGTCTTCGACTTGCGTCCGAGGATCGGGCTTACCAGCGCCGCCCTTGCCGACCGCATCCCGCGCGATGAGCTCGTGCGCGACGTGGTGGTCTCGGCGTCCTACAGCGTCCTGGGCCGCTGGCGCGAGCACTATGAAGAGCTCGACCACGACCGTGCCCGCGAGCTGCTCGTCGAGGTCGGGGCGGGCCACCTGCTCGACCGGACCTTCGGCACCCTCAGCGAGGGTGAACGCAAGCGCGTCCAGATCGCCCGTGCCCTGATGACCGACCCCGAGCTGCTGCTCCTCGACGAGCCGGCAGCCGGGCTCGACCTCGGCGGCCGCGAGGACCTCGTGTCCACGCTGTCGGTTCTCGCGATGGACGAGCTGTCGCCGGCCACCGTGCTGGTCTCCCACCACGTCGAGGAGGTCCCGCCCGGTTTCACCCACGCGATGCTGCTTCGACGGGGACGGATCGTCGCATCGGGGCCCATCGAGCACGTGATGACCGAGGAGATCCTCTCGGCGACGTTCGGGATGCCGTTGCAGCTCACCCACGAAGACGGCCGTTGGGCCGCGCGGCGCCGCGTTCGGCATCGCACGACTGACTAGGCTGGAAGCATGAACCTTCCCGACTGGTTCCAGGACTGGCAGGCCTGGCTCGGCATCGCGATTGCGCTCGGTGTCGCAGAGTTGTTCAGCCTCGACCTCGTGCTGCTGATGATGGCCACCGGCGCGATGGTCGGCATGATCGCCGCTCTGGTCGGTCTGGGATGGCCCATCCAGGTGATCGCAGCGGTCGCCGCATCCGTCGGAATGCTGGCACTGGTGCGGCCGAGCATCGTCAAGCGCTTCCACTCCGGCCCCGAGCTCACCCTTGGCCACGCCGCCCTCGTCGGCAAGCAGGGCGTCGTCGTCGACGAGGTCTCGGTCCACAGCGGCCAGATCCGCGTCGGCGGCGACCTGTGGACCGCGCGGCCCTTCGACGAGACCGAGGTGATCGAACCGGGCGCGCCCGTCGACATCTTCGAGATCCGCGGCGCCACCGCCTACGTCCACCGCATTCCCACCCTGGACTCCTAGGAGCACGCCAGGCCGACGACCGCTCGAGACCGACAAACCGAGAAAGAGGAACAACAGTGGATTCTGGTGCAGGAGTTCTGATCCTGCTTGTCCTGCTGGTCTTGTTCGCCGTGGCCGTGCTGGCCAAGACGGTGAGGATCGTCCCGCAGGCTCGGGCAGGCATCGTGGAGCGGTTCGGGAAGTACAAGGGGACACTCCCGGCGGGCCTCAACGTGGTCGTGCCGTTCGTCGACAAGGTCCGCTACATGATCGACCTGCGCGAGCAGGTGGTGTCCTTCCCGCCGCAGCCGGTGATCACCGAGGACAACCTCGTGGTGTCGATCGACACCGTCATCTACTTCCAGGTGACCGACCCGGTCGCTGCTACGTACGAGATCGCCAACTACATCCAGGCGGTCGAGCAGCTCACGATGACCACGCTGCGCAACATCGTCGGTGGCATGGACCTCGAGGAGACGCTGACCAGCCGCGACGCGATCAACAGCCGGCTGCGCGGCGTCCTGGACGAGGCCACAGGCAAGTGGGGCATTCGCGTCAACCGCGTCGAGCTCAAGGGGATCGACCCGCCTCCGTCCATCAAGGACTCCATGGAGAAGCAGATGCGCGCCGACCGCGACAAGCGTGCGGCGATCCTCACCGCAGAGGGTCAGCGTCAGGCGGCGATCCTCACCGCAGAGGGTTCCAAGCAGTCCGCGATCCTGACCGCCGAGGGTGAGCGGGAGTCGCAGATCCTGCGCGCGCAGGCCGAGCGGGAGTCGCAGATCCTCAAGGCGCAGGGTGAGGGCCAGGCAATCCAGACGGTGTTCCAGGCGATCCACGACGGTCGCCCCGACCAGTCGCTGCTCGCCTACCAGTACCTCCAGATGATGCCGAAGATCGCCGAGGGCGACGCCAACAAGGTATGGATCGTTCCCAGCGAGATCGGCAAGGCGCTCGAGGGCCTCGGCTCCACCATGAACAGCCTCCAGGGAATCCCGGACGACGTGGACGGCCCCGCGAAGCGCGTCGACATGGGCTCCAGCGTGCCCGAGGTCGCAGGCGGCGAGAGGGACCGAGAGCTGGCCCGGACGCATGACGCCGTGGCCGAGGCGATCGCTGCGGCAGAGGCGTCGTCGGAGGCCGTCACGCGCCCGTCGGCCCCGGCGTCCGAGGATGGGGAACCGCCGGCTTCGTGACCGCACTGGAGATGACCGCCGTCCTCCTGGCCGGAGTCGCGGCGGGAACCATCAACACCGTGGTGGGGTCGGGAACGTTGATCACGTTCCCGACCCTGCTCGCTGTCGGGGTCCCACCAGTGACCGCGAACGTGACCAACACGATCGGGCTCGTGCCAGGGTCGGTGTCGGGCGCCATCGGTTACCGCCGCGAGCTGCGCGGGCAGCAGGGCAGGCTGCTGCGCCTGGCCTCGGCCTCGTTGGTCGGCGGCGTCGTGGGCGCGGTCCTGCTCCTGGCCCTGCCGAAGGAGGCGTTCAGCACGATCGTCCCCGTGCTGATTCTCATCGGTTGCGTCCTGGTGATCCTGCAGCCGACGATCGCACGTCGGGTCGCACAGCGAGCGGCCACCAGGGGCGGGGTTCCCGAGCACGGCGCACTGTGGGTGTGGGTCCTGGTGATGCTCACCGGCGTCTACGGCGGCTATTTCGGGGCCGCCCAGGGAGTGCTCCTGATAGCGATCATGGGCATCGGCATCCAGGACTCACTGCAACGGCTCAACGGCACGAAGAACGTCCTTGCAGGCCTCGTGAACGCAGTCGCTGCGCTGATCTTCATCGTCGTCGCCGACGTCGACTGGTTGATCGCGGGCCTGATCGCTGCAGGTTCTGTCGTGGGCGGGCAGATCGGGGCCACGGTCGGGCGACGGCTGCCGCCCCTTGCCCTGCGCATGGTGATCGTCACCGTCGGCGTTGTCGCGATCGTCGCCTTCGTGTCATGACGGCTGACCTGCGAGGCGCGCTGCTCGTCGCCGGTACCACCTCCGACGCCGGCAAGTCCGTACTCACGACGGGTCTCTGCAGGTGGCTTGCTCGCCAGGGCGTGAACGTGGCGCCGTTCAAAGCGCAGAACATGTCGAACAACTCGATGGTGACCGCCGACGGCGCCGAGATCGGCCGCGCCCAGTGGGTCCAGGCGATCGCTGCCCGCGCCGAGCCGGAGGCGGCGATGAACCCGGTCCTGCTCAAGCCCGGATCGGACCGCAGGAGTCACGTCGTCCTCATGGGCCGCCCGTGGGGAGACCTCGACGCGTCGTCCTTCGCCGACGCCCGGAGCTCCCTTGAGCAGGCTGCCTACGCGGCGTTCGACGACCTGGCGAGCAGGTACGACGTCGTCGTGTGCGAGGGCGCCGGCAGCCCCACCGAGATCAACCTGCGTGAGCACGACTTCGTCAACATGGGACTCGCCCAGCACGCCCAGCTCCCGGTCGTCGTGGTCGGTGACATCGACCGCGGTGGCGTCTTCGCCGCGATGTACGGCACGTTGAAGCTGATGCCCGAGGCGGACCAGCGGCTCCTGCGGGCATTCGTGATCAACAAGTTCAGGGGTGAGTCGTCCCTGCTCGAGCCCGGTCTGCGCATGATCGAGGAGGCCACGGAGCGGCCGGTGCTCGGGGTGCTCCCTTGGCTGCCCGACCTGTGGCTGGATTCCGAGGACGCGATCGACCTGGAGGGTCGGCGAGCCCTTCGCGACCCAGGGGTGCCCTTGCAGGTGGCGGTGGTGCGCTTCCCGCGGATCTCGAATTTCACCGACGTCGACGCGCTCGCTGTCGAGCCCGGGGTTGACGTCCACTTCGTCGACTCACCGGAGGGCGTCAAGGGCGCCGACCTGGTGGTGCTTCCGGGCACGCGCGCGACCCTCGACGATCTCGCGTGGCTTCGGCAGCGCGGCCTCGAGGGGCCACTGGTCGAACGGCACCGCGGCGGCGAGCCGATCCTCGGCATCTGCGGGGGCTTCCAGATGCTGGGTCAACGCGTGGCCGACCCGGACGGAGCCGAGAGCGGCACGCAGGCTGCCTCAACGGGCCTCGGCCTGCTTCCCGCCCGGACCACCTTCAGGCGTGAGAAGGTGCTCGGCCGGCCAAGAGGCCACGCCCTTGGCCACGAGGTCGACGGCTACGAGATCCACCACGGCGAGGTGACCGTTCGTGGTGGGGAACCCTTCCTCGACGGATGCCGGGAGGGAGCAACCTGGGGGACTTTGTGGCACGGGGCGTTCGAGAACGACGGCTTCCGCCGGGCATTTCTCGAGCAGGTCGCCTCGGACGCGAACCGGGTGGACTGGAAGCCGGGCACGGACACGGTGTTCGCCGACCAGCGTGAGCGGCGCATCGAGGCGCTCGCCGACGCGGTCGAGGAGCACTTGGACACCCGCGCCCTCCTCGACATGATCGCCTCGGGTGGTCAGGGCTCCCGCACGTAGGCGTCGAGCCAGCGGCTGATCTGGTCGAAGACACGCTTGCGCACCGGCTCCGCGGAGAGCGTCACGTCGTGGAGCGCGCCCTCGACCCGGCTCACCGTGACGTGGCTGCCAAGCTTGTGGGCCCACTTCCGGATCTGTTCCACGTCGAGGACGATGTCGTGCCTGTCGACGTTCTCGTCCCACTCGCGGGGGAAGGAGCTCTCCCCTGAGGTGAGGACGAGCACGGGTGCGCCGACCTCCAGGCCACGATGCACGCGCGCGTGCCCCCGACGGACGGCACGTAGCCATCCCGCATAGACCGGCCAGCTCTCGATGGGTTTCCAGTCGAGGTTGAAGTCCCACTCGCCGCGGTGGTCCTTGTGCAGGCTCTGGGCGTAAAGGCCGGATACGTTTCGGGGGATGGCGAGGTAGGGGCGTCGGGCGCCGACCTGGTCGATCGCCGCGGTGCCCGCCGTACGCAGCAGGAAGCTGCCGTGCAGGTCGAGCCACGGGGAGTTCAGCACCATGCCGGCCAGCTCCGGCGCCCGCGCATCGGCCCACAGCGGCGCGACGAGACCGCCGGTGGAGTGGGCGCTGACGATGACGTGCGTGTGGCCGTCGCGTTCGGTGATCCGCTCCATCGCCGCGTCGATCTCCTCGAAGTAGTGACGCAGGTCCGTCACGAAGTTCGGGGTCTGATGCGGCCGGAGCGAGCGGCCGTACTTGCGCAGGTCGAGCGCGTAGAAGTCGTAGCCCCGTGAGGTCCAGTAGTCCGCGGCGGGGGTCTGGAAGAAGTAGTCGCTGAACCCGTGCAGGTGCAGCACGGCGCCGTACCTGTGGCCGGCCTCGTCGGCGTCGGTGCGCCGGTGGATGAGGGTCGCGACGACTGCCCCCTCCTCGTCGTCCTCGAGCTCGATGGTCTCGGAGAGGTAGGGCTCGCCGAGGATGTCGACCTCGTGCAGGTCCCGCCGGTGTCCGTGGGTCATGAAGGCGATTCTGTCAGGCGGGAGGTTCCCATGGAGAACTGTCTCTTCCCACGGCAAGATCACCATGGGGAGAGACAGTTCGCCTGCATCCCTTGGTAATTGGTCCCGCGTGGAGCGGGGCGCGTGCGGCACCGAAGGCCCCTCACGCTGGCGCCGTGGGTTAATGTGCAGGACCGCCGAACGTGCTGAGACAACCCGGAGGATCAGTGCCCCGCAGCAACGCCGCACCGCTGAGCGAGAACGACACTCCCTGTGCCGAGCAGAACTGTCGGGTCGCCAGCGCGCTGCTCGTCGACAGCCGCGGGTGGATTCTCCTCCAGGAGCGTGACGAGCATGCCCTGGTCTCGCCTGGCCAGTGGGGCCTGGTCGGCGGTCACCTCGAGGAGGGGGAGAGCTGGGAGGAGGCGCTCCACCGTGAGCTCGAGGAGGAGACCGGGCTGAGTGAGCGCGGCTTCGAGCTGTGGTTCGACGAGATCGTGCAGCACTCGCCGAAGATCTCCTCGCACCTCGCCGACCGGTGGCAGATCTGGGTCAAGCGCACCGACGCCACCGACGCCGACATCCGGCTGGGGGAGGGACGCCAGATCGTCTTCGTCGACCCCGAGTCGATCCGCTCGGGCAAGCTCGACCTGGCGCTCTCCGCCCGGCACGTCCTCCCGCTGTTCCTCGACTCGCCGTCCTATCGCGCCATGCGCTGAGGACGGCGCACCGCTCAGTGCTGGTAGGTGCCGTGGATGACCGCACGGCCCAGTGTCTTGAACGCCAGGTTGAACGACACCACCGCAGGTGAGGCTTCGTCGTCCACACCGAGGCTCTCCTCGCCCACCGCGTGGACGGCGAAGAAGTAGCGGTGGGGCTGGTCACCTTGCGGCGGCGCGGCACCCATGAACCCCTTCTCGCCGCCGTCGTTGCGGCAGTGGAACGCCTTGCCCGGGAGGGGCTGCGAGGCAGCGCCCGTCTCCAGCGACGTCACGTTCGCCGGGAGATCCACCAGCACCCAGTGCCAGAACCCCGAGGGGGTGGGCGCGTCGGGGTCGAAACAGGTGACCACGAAGCTCTTCGTGCCTTCAGGGAAGTCGGACCAGCTCAGCTGCGGCGAGGTGTTCCCCTTGGCGGCGACGTGGTCGTCCTTGAGGGGTTGCTCGTCCTGCACGTCGGTGCTGGTCAGGGTGAACGACGGCACCGAGGGGAGCAGGTCGTACGGGTTTGGACTGACCGGGCGTTCCAGACTCATCCATGCCTCCTCTTGTGGGTGTGCTGCGACCCTAGTCCGCAGGGTGGTCCTCGGCCAGGCTTCCCGCGGCTCGCGGGACAATGTGGCGCATGACCCCGACCCCTGAGACAGCCCTGCGCGACGTCGTGACCTCCGTCGTACCCCCCGACGCCGAAGCCATGTCCGAGGCGCGGCTGCGCCAGGCGCAGCTGACCAAGCCAGCAGGCGCGCTCGGAGTGCTCGAGGACGCGTCGGTCGCCCTGTGCGGGATCCAGGGCCAGTGCCCGCCGCGGCGTCTCGCAGCTCCCGCGGTCGCGGTGTTCGCCGGCGACCACGGCGTGCACGCACAGGGGGTGAGCCCCTGGCCCCAGGAGGTCACCGCGTCGATGGTGGCGAACTTCCGTGCGGGCGGGGCCGCGGTCAATGTGCTCGCAAGGCAGGCCGGTGCCGAGGTCGTGGTCGTGGACATGGGGGTGGCGGCGAGCCTCGAGCCGGGGCCGGACCTGCTCGACCACAAGATCAGACGTGGTACGTCGGACCTCGCGATCGGCCCGGCGATGACGAGGCAGGAGGCACTCCAAGGGCTGCTCGCCGGTGTCGCGGTCGCCGACCGTCTCGTCGATCGCGGCCACGACGTCCTCCTGACCGGCGACATGGGGATCGGCAACACCACTTCCTCGGCCGCGCTCGTCGCAGCACTGACCGGTGCGGACCCCGAGACCGTCACCGGACGCGGCACCGGCGTCGACGACACGGTCCTGGCACGCAAGGTCGCCGTTGTCGAGGCCGCGCTCGTCGCCCGCCCGCCCTCGACGGACCCGGTCGAGACCCTGGCCTCGCTCGGTGGGTTCGAGCATGCGGGCCTCGCAGGGTTCGTGCTCGGAGCGGCGCGACGCCGGGTGCCGGTGATCCTCGATGGCGTGATCGCGGGCGCGGCCGCCCTGGTCGCCCACGCGATGGCGCCCGACGTGGCCGGGTACTGCTTCGCCGGGCATCGCAGTGTCGAGCCCGGCCACGCGGTGGCGCTGGGCAGGCTAGGTCTCCGGCCCCTGGTCGACCTCGACCTCAGGCTGGGGGAGGGCACCGGGGCGCTCCTGGCACTTCCCCTCGTGGAGGCGGCCGGAGCCACGCTGCGGGAGATGGCCACGTTCGACTCAGCGGGGGTGGCGCGGAAGGAGACCCCCGATGCCTGAGCAGGTGTTCCCGCCCTATCCAGCGGGTCTGCGCCTGGCCGACCGCAAGGTCGTCGTGGTCGGCGGTGGCCATGTCGCCCAGCGCAGGATCCCCGCTCTGCTTGCGGTCGGAGCAGTCGTCGAGGTCGTCTCCCCGGAGGTCACCCCTGCGATCGAGGGGCTCGTCGGCTCCGGGGAGGTGGCCTGGCACCAGCGAGGCTTCGTGTCCACTGACCTCGACGAGGCGTGGTACGTCATCGCGGCGACCGACGTGCGCGAGGTCAACGAGGAGGTCAGCACCGCTGCTGAGGAGCGCAGGATCTTCTGCGTACGCAGCGACGACGCGAGCCAGGCAACGGCGTGGACCCCGGCGGTGGGCAGGCACGCCGGCGTGACCGTCGCCGTGCTCGGCAACCGCCAGCCACAGCGCTCGGCCGCGGTGCGGGACGAGATCGTCTCGGCGCTGCGCGACGGCGTGATCGACGCGGACGCGCATCGCGACCGGTCCCCGGGGGTGGTGCTGGTGGGAGGCGGTCCTGGCCACCCAGAGCTGGTCACGGTCGCCGCTCGGCGGGCTCTGAGCGAGGCCGATGTCGTCGTCGCGGACCGCCTCGCTCCGCGCGAGCTGCTCAGCGAGCTCTCCCCGGAGGTCGAGCTGATCGACGTGGCCAAGCTGCCTCGCGGCCGCTCGGCCTCCCAGGAGGAGATCAACCGGGTCATCGTCGAGCGCGCCCTGGAAGGCAAGCGGGTGGTGCGTTTCAAGGGTGGCGACCCCTTCGTCTTCGGGCGTGGCTTCGAGGAGGCCATCGCCTGCGCGGAGGCAGGAGTCCCGTTCACCGTCGTGCCCGGCGTGACGAGCGCGATCTCGGTGCCTGCGGCCGTGGGCATCCCGGTCACGCACCGCGGCATCGCGCACGAGTTCACGGTGGTCTCGGGGCACGTCCCGCCCGACCACGAGACCTCCCTCGTCGACTGGGACGCCCTCGCCCGCATGCGCGGAACCGTCGTACTCCTGATGGCGGTGCAGAACCTCGGCGCCATCGCGGAGCGGCTGGTCTCGGGCGGGCGGCCCGCGTCGACCCCGGTGGCCGTGATCGCCGAGGGAACGATGCCCGGCGAGCGCACCGTACTCTCGACCCTCGAGGACGTGGCGGCGGACGTGCAGCGCGCGGACGTGCGCCCGCCCGCGATCGTGGTCATCGGCGAGGTCGTCGCGGTGGGCAACCCGGAAAGGTATGCATGGCAGAGCTGATCGAGGTCTCGGACCCGGGCGACTCCCGGCTGTCCGACTACCGCGACCTGCGCGACGTCGAGCTCCGCAAACACCTCGAGGTCGAGCACGGCCTCTTCCTAGCCGAGGGCGAGAAGGTGGTGCGCCGGGCGGTCGAGGCGGGCTTCGCCGCACGCTCCTTCCTGATGGCGCCCCGGTGGCTCGACGGGCTCGCGGACGTGCTCGACCGCAGCGATGCGCCATGCTTCGTCGTCAGCGAGGACCTGGCCGAGGAGGTCACCGGGTTCCACGTGCATCGCGGTGCGCTCGCGTCCCTGGAGCGTGCGCCTCTGCCGTCGGTCGCCGAGGTGCTCGACGACGCGCGCACGGTGGTCGTCCTGGAGGACGTGGTCGACCACACCAACGTCGGCGCGATCTTCCGGTCGGCGGCGGCGCTCGGTGTCGACGCGATCGTGCTCTCCCCGCGCTGCGCTGACCCGCTGTACCGCCGGTCCATCAAGGTGGCCATGGGCGCGGTCTTCTCCGTGCCCTACGCCCGGATGGAGAGCTGGTACGACGGCGTCGCGGAGCTGTCGAAGGTCGGGTTCACGACCGTCGCGCTGACCCCGGCCGCGGATGCCGTGGAGATCGAGGACGCGGTGCGGGGGCTCGACAAGGTCGCGCTGCTCATGGGCTCGGAGGGGCCGGGGCTCTCTCGCCGCTGGATGGAGACCGCGGACCGTCGGGCGGTGATCCCGATGGCCGCCGGGATCGACTCGCTCAACGTCGCGGCGGCCACCGCAGTCGCCTGCTACATCACGGCTCGACGCTGACAGTCGGCCACTCGGCTGGGAAGTGCTCGGCGTTCTCCTCGGCCTGCTTGAACAGCTTCTTGCGGGCGCGTTTGTTCAGCCGGTCGCCGAAGACGGTCCCCTGGCAGTGGTCGGTCTCGTGCTGGAGGCAGCGGGCGAGCAGGCCCCGGCCGCTGAAGGAGATGGGCTCGCCGTCGAGGTCCTGGCCCTCGACCCGGGCGAAGTCGGGGCGGGCGCAGGGAACGAAGGCGCCGGGAAGTGACAGGCAGCCCTCGTCGTCGTCGTCGAGCTTGCGGTCGCGGCCTTCGGGAAGGAACAGGCGGGGGTTGCACACGATGCCCTGGTGGTGCACACCCTCGTCGTCGGGGCAGTCGAAGACGAAGATCGACCGGTCCACGCCGATCTGGCACGCGGCGAGGCCGACGCCGTCCGCGGCGTACATCGTCGCCACCATGTCGGCGGCGAGCTCGCGCAGCTCGGCGTCGAACTCCGTGACCGGCTCCTGCATCCGGTGCATCACGTGCTCGCCCCAGCGGGTGATCGGGCGGACGGTGCCTCCTTGGGGGAGTGCGGAGCTCTCGGACGGGGTCTCAGACATGCCGGACATCCTATGGTGTGGCGTGGGCCACGCCGGCGACTGTGGCACGACGTGTAACTCGCAGTTACAGTTGCCGCATGTCGCTGACCAAGAACGGCGTTCCGTCCACGGACCGCCAGGACCCGATCGGCTTCGCGGTTTCGATGCTCAACCGCCTTGCCCAGACCTCAGTGCTCGACCGCTTCGGCCTGCGGAAGCAGACCGAGCGCGTGGTTTTCGAGACGACCCGCGTGGGCTTTCGCACCGTCGGCGCAGTCAACCGCTCCTTCAGCCGGAAGGGCAGGCCGGGCGCGGAGCCAGTGCGGGTGCGCTCCGCTGCGGCCAAGGGGCTCTTCGACCTCACCCCGACAGAGGACGAGCAGATGCTCGTCGACGTCGTGGGCGACTTCGCCGCTGAGATGCTGCGTCCCGCCGCCGCGGAAGCCAACGACGGCTGCGCTCCGCCCGAGGAGCTGCTCAAGCAGAGCCTCGAGATCGGCCTGCCGATCCTGGGCGTCCCCGAGGAGCTCGAGGGCATCTCCACCGAGCGGTCGGCCATGGCCGGGACCCTCGTCGCCGAGGCGCTGGCCAAGGGCGACATGGGCCTCGCCGTGGCGTGCCTGGCCCCCGGCGCGGTCGCCACGGCACTCTCGCTGTGGGGGAGCGAGGAGCAGCAGTCGACCTACCTTCCTGCCTTCACCGGAGGGGACGTGCCGGCCGCTGCGCTGGCGCTGACCGAGCCGCGGCCGCTCTTCGACGCGATGGCCCCCGAGACCACAGCGACCCGCGACGGGGACGGCTACGTCCTCGACGGCGTCAAGTCGCTGGTGCCACGCGCTGCCGACGCCGAGCTGTTCATCGTCGGCGCCTCGCTCGAAGGCAGGCCGGCGCTCTTCCTCGTCGAGTCGTCCAGTGAGGGCCTGGTCATCGAGTCCGAACCGTCCATGGGCGTACGCGCGGCAGGCCTCGGTCGGGTCGTCCTCGACGGCGTCCGGACCGGAGGCATCGCGCTGCTCGGAGACGCGCAGGGCGAGGTCTACGCCGAGGCGGTGCGGCTGTCGCGACTCGCCTGGTGCGCCCTGGCCATCGGCACCGGCCAGGCCGTGCTCGACTACGTGATCCCTTACGTCAACGAGCGGCAGGCGTTCGGGGAGCCGATCAGCAACCGCCAGTCGGTGGCGTTCATGGTCGCCAACATCGCCATCGAGCTGCAGTCGATGCGGCTGGTGACCTACAAGGCGGCTTCCCGCGCCGCCCAGGGCAAGCCCTTCGACCGCGAGCTGGCCCTGGCCCGCAAGCTCTGTGCCGAACGCGGCATGCAGATCGGCAACGACGGGGTCCAGCTGCTCGGCGGCCACGGCTTCGTCAAGGAGCATCCCGTTGAGCGGTGGTACCGCGATCTGCGCGCCATCGGTGTGATGGAAGGAGGCGTCCTCGTCTGAGCCCCGGCTCAGGACAGGCACCCGACATGATCAACCTCGATACACCGAAGAAGTTCCGGCCGCTCGTCGGCCAGGCGCACCAGGTCGCGATGAACCTGCTGCGCCCCAACTCCCGCAAGTACGACCAGCTCGAGCACGAGTACCCCAAGGAGCTCGACATGCTCGCGGCCATGATCGACGGGCTCAGCGAGTCCGGGGCCGCCAGCGGTGCCGGAGCCTCCGGCGTACGCCGTGAGGAGGGCACGCCGGGCGAGGCGGCCGCAGGCACCAAGAACGGCGCCAACCTGGCCTCGGTTCTGTCCATCATGGAGATGTGCTGGGGCGACGTCGGCCTGCTGCTCTCGATGCCCCGCCAGGGCCTCGGCAACTCCGCGATCGCCTCGGTGGCCAACGCGGAGCAGCACGAGCGGTTCGATGGTGTCTGGGCCAGCATGGCGATCACCGAGCCCGGCTGCGGTTCGGACTCGGCCAACATCTCCACGACCGCAGTGCTCGACGGCGACGACTACGTCATCAACGGCGAGAAGATCTTCGTCACCTCCGGTGAGCGCAGCGACGCCGTCGTCGTGTGGGCAACCCTCGACAAGAGCCTCGGCCGCGCAGCGATCAAGTCCTTCGTGGTCCCCAAGGGGACGCCCGGCATGAACGTGGAGCGCCTCGAGCACAAGCTCGGCATCCGTTCCTCCGACACCGCCACCATCCGCTTCGAGGACTGCCGCGTCCCGAAGGAGAACCTTCTCGGCAGCCCGGAGATCGACGTCAAGCAGGGCTTCGCCGGCGCTATGGCGACCTTCGACAACACCCGGCCTCTCGTTGCCGCGATGGCCGTCGGCTGTGCCCGTGCCTCGCTCGAGCTGACCCGGGAGCTGCTCGAGAGTGCAGGGATCGAGATCGACTACGACCGGCCGGCTCAGACCCAGTCGTCCGCGGCGGCGACGTATCTGGCGATGGAGGCGGACTGGGAAGCGGCCTACCTGCTGACGCTGCAGGCGGCCTGGATGGCCGACAACCGCAAGCCGAACTCTCTCGAGGCCTCGATGGCCAAGGCCAAGGCAGGGCGGGTCGGCAGCGACATCACGCTGCGGTGCGTCGAGCTCGCCGGCAGCGTGGGCTACAGCGAGCACGAGCTGCTCGAGAAATGGGCGCGCGACTCGAAGATCCTCGACATCTTCGAGGGCACCCAGCAGATCCAGCAGCTGATCGTCGCCCGTCGCCTGCTCGGCAAGACGTCGGCGGAGCTGAAGTAGTCAGCCGAAGAACGGCGCGGGTGTTCCGGGGCGCGGCACGCGCACGTCGTCCACGGTGATGTCCGTGCGCTCGTTCCAGAAGCAGATGTGGTCGCGGACAGCCTCCGCATCGTGCAGAGGCTGTTCGTAGGTCCAGGCGAGGTCGCGTCCCTCATCGCCAGCGTCGTCGAGCGAGTAGTACGCGGCGTGCCCCTTGTAGGCGCAGGTGGTCCGGGAGTCCGAACGGCTCAGCAGATCCATGCGTACGTCGGACCGCGGTAGGTACCAGCGCAGGGGCAGGAGCGTCTCGGCGAGGATCAGCGGCGCATGCGTGTCGGCGAGGACGGTGCCGTCATGGGAAACCACCACGTGCCGGGCCGACCTTCGGATGTCGATCCGCTTGAACGGGTCGTGCGGGTGGCCGAAGACCTCCTCCTCTTCCTCCTTCCAGGTGAAGGGCACCAGGTCGAGCAGGACGTGTTCGGCCAGGTCGGCGTCGTCGGGCCGGAATGCCGCTGCCTCGTAGACGTCGCCGTCGACACGCAGGTCCCACGCGCTGCCGGAGCTACTGTGCTTTTGGAACGCGTGGGGGCTGAGGCCGGACTGCTCCGGATCCTGGGGGTTCGAGAGCGGGACCAGCTCGGCGTCGAGGTCGGCAAGAGGGACGGCGTAGACAGGGACCACCCGTCGCGGCTCCCAGACGAGCAGGGCTGAGCGAGAGTCGACGAACCGGCGTCCGGCCGCGTAGCCGCGCACCCGGAAGGGCGCGGGCTCGAAGGCCAGGTCGTCGACCACCGACCTGGCGTGTTCGCTCATGCGGACCGCCACCTCCTCAGGCTCCGCCCCGCCGCGAGTGGGGTCAAGCGGTGAATCCGCGCGAACCGGGAATCATGCACCTCATGAAGCTCTACGCCGACGCCCCGGTACGTCGATCGCTGCAGATGGTCGGAGACCTGCTCCTCGTGGCCTGGGTCTACCTGTGGGTGCGCACCGCCCTCGTCGTCCACGAGGCGACACTCGCTCTCGCCGGGCCCGGCCGGCGGATGTCTGATGCAGGCAGCGGGCTGGCCGAGCACCTGAGGGGAGCGGGAAGAACCGTGGGGGAGGTGCCCCTGGTCGGCTCCGAGGTCCGCAGCCCCTTCGACGGCGCAGCGGGCGCAGCAGAGCAGATCGCGGCGGCCGGAGATGCGCAGGTGCAGGCCGTGGAGACGCTCGCGTTCTGGCTGGGTCTCTCGGTCGGTGCCATCCCGGTGGTGATCGTGATGGCGATCTACCTGCCGCTGCGCTGGCGGTTCGTCCGCGAAGCCACGGCGGGTGCGAAGTTCGTCGACAGCGCGGACGACCTCGACCTCTTCGCGCTGCGGGCGATGGCGCGTCAGCCGCTGCACCGACTGGCCCTGATCGATGACGACCCGGCCGGGGCCTGGCGCCGGGGAGACCCAGACGTGGTCAGGGCCCTCGCGGCGCTGGAGCTACGAGACAGCGGCCTCTCTGTGCCAGAACCGACCGGTTCGGGGGGTGTATCCGCCTAGGCTTGAAGGAGAGGCTCCGAAGAAGGAGGCAGCGATGCGCGAGGTGGAGATCGAGCCGGTGCCGCTGGAGCGGCTTGCCAGCCTGCTACCTCCCGAAAGGGCAAGGCGGCTCGCGTCGTACCAGCAGCGGGCTGTGCGCGAGGTCTTCGGCGGCCGCACTGTGTGGAACATCAACGCCACGAGCAAGGGCGGCGGCGTTGCCGAGATGCTGCAGTACATCCTGGCGTACACACTCGGCGCGGGCGTCGAGGCGCGGTGGCTCGTCCTCGACGGCGACCACGACTTCTTCATGATCACCAAGCGACTGCACAACTTCCTGCACGGCTCCCCGGGCGACGGAGGCTCGCTGGGACCCGAGCAGCGCGAGCACTTCACCCGCGTCCTGGCCTACAACCTGCCGATGGCCGAGCAGGTCATCAAGCCCCACGACGTGGTGCTGCTCCACGACCCGCAGACTGCCGGCCTCGTCGACGGGCTGCGACGGCTCGGAGCCCGCGTGGTGTGGCGGTGCCACATCGGCCGGGACACCACTGACGCTCTCACCGAGATGGGCTGGTCGTTCCTGCGCGAGTTCATCGAGCAGGCGGACGCGTTCATCTTCTCGCGCAAGGAGTACGTCCCACACTGGGTGCCCGCCGACAAGGTGGTGATCATCCCACCCTCGGTCGACCCGTTCAGCGCCAAGAACATCGACCTGTCCGAGGCGCGGGTGCGCGGCTCGCTCGCCCGCGCCGGCCTGGTCGCAGACCACCCCGACCCCGCACAGCTCCACTTCACCCGCCGCGACGGCTCGCCCGGGGAGGTGCGAGCACACAGAGGCCTCATCTACGGCGACGGGCAGGTCCCCGCCGATGCGCGGCTCGTGCTCCAGGTCAGTCGCTGGGACCGGCTCAAGGACATGCCGGGGGTGCTGCGCGGCTTCACCGAGCATCTCGACGCGCTCCCGGACGACGTGCACCTGGCGCTCGTCGGGCCAGAGGCTTCGGGGGTCTCCGATGACCCGGAGGGTGCCGCGGTCTTCGACGAGTGCACGAGCCTGTGGCAGCGGCAGCCAGTTCCCGTGAAGGAGCGGGTGCACCTGATCAGCCTGCCGATGGACGATGTCGACGAGAACGCCCATCTGGTCAACTGCCTGCAACGCCACGCCTCAGTGGTTGTGCAGAAGAGCCTGGTGGAGGGATTCGGGCTGACCGTGACCGAGGCGATGTGGAAGGGTCGGCCGGTGATCGCCTCGGCGGTGGGCGGCATCCAGGACCAGATCGTCGACGGCGTACACGGGATCTTGGTCGCCGACCCAAGCGACCTCGATGCCTTCGGCGCGGCCCTGGCGCGGATCTTCGCCGACGACGAGCTGGCTGCCAAGCTCGGTGCGGCTGCGCGCGAACGCGTCGTGGACCAGTTCCTCGGCGACCGCCACCTCATCCAGTACGTCGAGCTGTTCGCCTCCCTGGTGGCCTAGAGTCGGCCGATGACCACCCGCACCCGCAAGCACCGGATCATCGAGGTACTCGAGGAGGCCTTCGCCGACCTCATGGAGGCCGACCCGCACGCGTTCCGGGTCAAGTACCGCAAGATGGCCGCCGACCCCTTCGCGTTCTTCCGCGGCAGCGCCTGCCTGTTCTACGCCGACGTCACGCGCATGAGCGACGACTTCGCCGACGACCGTACGAGCCGGATCTGGATCCACGGCGACCTGCACTCGGAGAACTTCGGCACCTACCTGAACAGTGACGGCCGGCTGGTCTTCGACGTCAACGACTTCGACGAGGCCTACCTCGGCCACTTCTCGTGGGACCTGCAACGGTTCGCGGCCAGCCTGGCGTTGATGGGATGGCAGAAGGCGCTTCCCGAGGCGCAGGTCCGCGACCTGATCGCCCGTTACGTCCGGGCCTACCTGCAACAGGTCAACCACTACGTCGACTCCGCGGACGACGACGACTTCGGGCTCTTCCTCGACAACACGGAGGGCCCGGTGCTGGAGATGCTGACCCGGGCCCGTTGCCTCAGCCGCCGTGACCTGCTCGACGAGGTGACGGTGCTCGACGGTGCGACTCGGATGTTCCGGGAGGGCGGAGGGGTCCGCAGGCTGGGGCGAGATGAGCGCCGCAAGGTGCTGCGCGCCTTCGAGAACTACCTTCAGACGATCCCGGACTCGAAGCGGTTCGACCGCGAGCTCTTCTACGAGGTGCGCGACGTCGTGGGCCGCTCGGGCTTCGGGATCGGCAGCGCCGGGCTGCCGGCGTACAACATCCTCGTCGAGGGCTACAGCCAGGCGCTCGACAACGACGTGGTGCTCTCGATGAAGCAGGCGAACGTGCCGGCTGTCAGCCGGTTCGTCGAGACCGAAGGGGTCGAGCGTTACTTCGAGCACGAGGGGCAGCGCACCGTGGTCAGCCAGCGTGCTCTCCAAGTGCACACGGACCCGCTGCTCGGGCACACCACCATCGACGGGCGTGGGTTCGTGGTCTCCGAGGTCTCGCCCTACGAGGTCGACCTCGACTGGTCCGACATCCACGAGCCCGACGAGATGGCCGTGGTCGTGGACGCGCTCGGCCGTGCGACCGCCAAGGTGCACTGCGCCTCCGATGAGGACAGCGACCAGGACCTCGTCGACTTCCAGGTCGAGGAGGCGATAGCGAAGGTCCTGGAGGGTCGCCGTAAGGACTTCACCTCCGAGATCGTCGAGTTCGGCATCAGCTACGCCGCACGCACCCGCCGCGACCACGCGTTGTTCGTCAGTGCCTTCCGCGAGGGTGAGATCGGCGGGGTCTCGGCTACCTGATCTACGGACTGCGCGTCGCTGAGCGGTCCAATCGTGTCGGTGCTGCAAGAATCGCGCGATGGTCGAGTTCGACGCGCCCGCGTTCGTGGCGGCCCTGCCCCTCACGGTCACGGCCTCCGTGCTCGTCCTTGCCCTCGCCTTGGTGGCGTCAGGCCGCCTGGGACGCCACTCGGTGGTCGACGTGGCTTGGGGACTGGGCTTCGTCGCGATCGCTCTCACAGTGTTCGTGGCCTCGGCAGGGGTCGGCGACCCTCTCCGTCGGACGCTGGTGCTGGCCCTCACGGGGGTGTGGGGGCTGCGGCTGGCCGCGCACATCGGGTGGCGCGCTCGCGGCCACGGCGAGGACCCCCGTTATGCCGAGCTGCTCGAGCGGGCGCCGGGCAACCGCACCTGGTTCGCGGTGCGCAAGATCTACCTGACCCAGGCCGCGGTCATGTGGTTCGTCTCGCTGCCGGTCCAGGTCGCCGCGTTCGAGACGCCCGCGCCAGGGGTGCTGGTGTGGGTCGGCGTCGCGGTGTGGCTGGTGGGGATGTTCTTCGAGACGGTGGGGGACCACCAGCTGCACCGCTTCCGCAGCGACCCGGCATCGCGAGGTCAGGTGCTCGACACCGGCCTGTGGCGCTACACCCGTCACCCCAACTACTTCGGCGATGCGTGCGTGTGGTGGGGGATCTGGCTGGTGGCGGCCGACGCGTGGCCGGGCGTCCTCACGGTCCTCTCGCCGCTGGTGATGACCTGGCTTCTCGCGCGGGGCACCGGCAAGCCGCTGCTGGAGAAGGACATCGCCGACCGACGGCCCGGCTACGCCGACTACGTGCGGCGTACGAGCGGGTTCTTCCCGCTGCCGCCGAGCAGGCTGCCCGAACGGGAGTAGACTCTCGTCCCCGTGCGCTTCCTCAACGACTCCACCCCGCCGTACGAGCTGACCTACAACGACGTGTTCATGGTCCCGCGACGGTCAGACGTCTCCTCCCGGTACGACGTCGACCTCTCGTCGCACGACGGCACGGGAACGACCATCCCCCTGGTCGTGGCGAACATGACCGCGATCTCCGGGCGCCGGATGGCCGAGACCATGGCCCGCCGCGGCGGCCTCTCGGTGATCCCCCAGGACATCCCGATCCCGGTCGTGGAGGATGTTGTCTCGTGGGTGAAGTCGCGCCACCTCGTCTTCGAGACACCGATCGTCCTCGACCCGCACCAGACGGTCGGTGACGCGCTGGCCCTGCTTCCCAAGCGCGCACACAAGGCGGCAGTGGTCGTCGAGGACGGCTGTCCGGTCGGCATCGTCACCGAGGACGACTGCCTCGAGGTCGACCGCTTCACCCAGGTCCACCAGGTGATGACGCAGGCCCTCCTGACCCTCCCCGACACGGTCGACCCGCGGACGGCATTCGAGCGTCTCGACAAGGCGCGCCGCCGGGTCGCACCCGTCGTGGACTCTGACGGCCGGCTCCTGGGAGTGCTGACCAAGACCGGTGCGCTGCGCGCGGCGCTCTACGCGCCGACGGTCGACGACCTCGGCCGCCTGCGCGTCGCCGCCGCGATCGGCGTGAACGGCGACGTAGCAGCCAAGGCCAAGGCGCTGCTCGCGACCGGTATCGACTGCCTCGTCGTCGACACGGCGCATGGGCACCAAGGCCGCATGCTCGAGGCGCTTGCCGCGGTCCGGTCCCTCGAGCCGACCGTCCCGGTCGTCGCAGGCAACGTCGTGTCCGCCGAAGGAGTCCGCGAGCTCGTCGCCGCCGGCGCTGACATCGTCAAGGTAGGCGTGGGCCCGGGCGCGATGTGCACCACCCGGATGATGACCGGTGTCGGTCGTCCGCAGTTCTCCGCCGTGCTCGAGTGCGCCGCTGCCGCCCGAGGGCTGGGCAAGCACGTGTGGGCCGACGGTGGGGTGCGTCACCCCCGTGACGTGGCGCTGGCACTGGCAGCGGGAGCCTCGCAGGTGATGGTCGGCTCATGGTTCGCAGGGACCTACGAGTCGCCCGGTGACCTGCACGTGGACGCCGACGGCCGCTCCTACAAGGAGAGCTTCGGGATGGCCTCTGCCCGCGCGGTCGCGAGCCGCACGAGCACCGAGACTGCCTTCGACCGCGCCCGCAAGGGGCTCTACGAGGAGGGCATCTCCTCCTCAAGGATGTACCTCGACCCGGCACGTCCCGGCGTGGAGGACCTCATCGACCACGTCTGCGCTGGAGTCCGCTCGGCCTGCACCTACGCTGGAGCCCGCTCTCTCGAGGAGTTCCACGAGCGGGCGGTCGTGGGCATCCAGTCCGATGCCGGCTTCCACGAGGGCAGGGCGCTTCCCGTCGGCTGGTGAGCTTGGTGCAGGTCACGGGTCAGTCGTGATTGAGTCGCCGTAGGCTCCTCACGTGAGACATGACCAGATCCTCGTCGTCGCGGCCACGAAGGCCGAGGCGGCTCACGTCCCCAGCCACCTGCCCGTCGTGGTCACCGGCATGGGCAAGACCGCGGCTGCCGTGGCGACGACCCGTGCCCTGGTGGGTGTCGACCCGGCTCGCACCCTCGTGGTCAACATCGGTACGGCGGGAGCCCTGCATGACGGGCTCGAGGGGATCCACCTCCCCGGGACCACGATCAACCACGACATGAACGCCGACGCGATCCGAGCGCTCGGGTACGACCCGCAAGAGCGCCTGGAGATCGTGGGTGGCGACGAGACCGTCCTCGCCTCCGGAGACGTCTTCGTCACCGATCCCGCCATGCGCGCTGCGCTGGCGCAACGAGCGCACCTCGTGGACATGGAGGGGTACGCCGTGGCCTACGCCAGCCGACTCATGGGAGTGCCCGTGCGACTGGTCAAGCACGTTTCCGACAACGCCGACGAGTCGGCCCTCGAATGGCCAGAGCTCGTCGCCGCCAGCGCCCGCGCGCTCGGGGAGTGGCTCGAGAGCAACCTCGAAGGCGCTCAGTGACGGCGACGACCCACGAGATCGCGATCGAGGCCGACCGAGTCGTCAAGACGTTCCGCTCCTGGGACCGGGACGAGCACCGCCGGGAGTGGGCCGGACTGACACTGCTGCACGAGTGCGACCCCGGCCTGGCGCCGCAGCCCTTGAGCCGACGAGAGCCTGGGGGCCGTCCAGCCGTGGTGATGAGCAGGATCCCCGGGACCCCGCTCGGCGGCCGGCCCCTCACGCCGGGACAAGTGGCCGGGGTGGCGGAGGCCATGAACAGGCTGCACACCGCCGTACCCCGAGGCGGTCTCGACCGGCTGCCGAGCCGCCTCTGGGGAGTCGCCGACGCGGTGAAGGGCCTCCGGGACGTCTATGGTCCGAGCCTGCCTGGGGGAGCGGAGCCCACAACGTCCAGGGCTGTGGATGAAGCGCGACGCTGGCTCGCGTGCGACGAACCCGACAGGTTGGCGCGCGACGCGGGTCAGCACCGGGTGTTCGCCCAGGCCGACGGGAACCTCGGGAACTTCCTGTGGGACGGTGAGCGCTGCCGGCTCGTGGACTTCGAGGACTCCGGTCTCAGCGACCGGGCCTACGAGATCGCCGATCTCGTCGAGCACGTGTCCGTCACGCTCACCGGGCTGTTCGAAGCCGACGACCTGGTGGACCGGCTCGATCTGAGTCCAGCGCTGGTCCACCGTGTGCGGCAGATGCGACGGCTGTACGCGACGTTCTGGCTGTACATGCTGCTGCCCGGCAACCGCGGTCACCACCGAAACCCGCCCGGTAGCGTGGAGAGGCAGGCGGAGCGAACCCTCGCGCTGCTTGCCTGACTCGGAGGTCTGATGCGACCCGTACCCCACCCGCGAGGCCCTGGACAGGAGTCGGTCTGGGACTACCCACGGCCGCCGCGGCTGGAGACGTGCGACTCGCTCGTCGAGGTCGCGCTCGGCGGCAAGCTCGTCGCCAGCACGCGGCGTGCCCTGCGGGTTCTCGAGACGAGTCACCCGCCGACGTACTACCTCCCGGCCGTCGACTTCGTCGAGCACAGTCTCCGGGCGTGCCCCGGCAGCTCCTTTTGCGAGTGGAAGGGCACCGCCTGCTACTTCGACGTCGTCAGCGACGGCACGGTCGCCCGACGTGCCGCCTGGTTCTACCCGGACCCGACGCCGGCGTTCGCTGAGCTCGCTGACCACGTGGCGGTCTACCCCGGGGCCATGGAGCGTTGTCTGGTCGACGGCGAGGTGGTGCGACCTCAGCCCGGCGGCTTCTACGGAGGGTGGATCACCTCCCGGGTCGTTGGCCCCTTCAAGGGCGAACCCGGCACGCAGTACTGGTGAGGTCCGCGGCGATCCTTCTTGGTGTCGGGCAGACTGAGGCACATGGAGGTTACAGAGATCCTGCTCCCAGGGGTGGGGGTCCGCTACGAGTTCCAGACGAGCGCCGGCAGTCGCGTCGGTGTGGTCGCGCGGCGAGACGGCGAGTTCGACTTCGTCCGCTACGAGCGAAACGACCCCGATGCCGCGGAGACGCTGCTCACCCTGACGCGTGACGAGGCAGACACGCTCGCGGACATCCTGGGGGCGCCGAGGATCGTCGAGAGGTTCGCCGACCTGACCCGAGAGATCCCCGGGCTCGTCTCCTCGATCATCGAGCTTCCGGTCGGCTCGCGCTTCGACGGAAGGCCGCTCGGAGAGACCCGGGTCCGGACGCTCACCGGAGCCTCCATCGTCGCCGTGGTGCGGGGAGAGCACGTGATCGCGTCCCCCGCCCCGAGCGAGGTGCTGTACGGCGGCGACTCGCTCGTGGTCATGGGAACGACGGCTGGCCTCGACGGCGTCCGCCGCATCGTCGTGGGATAGGCCACCTCGCTCGTGGACGCATTTCTGCTCGAGCTCGGCGTCATCTTGCTGCTGCTCGGGTTCCTCGCCAACGTCGCCGGCCGCCTCGGCCTGTCGGCGATCCCGCTGTTCCTGCTGGCGGGGCTGCTGCTGGGCGAAGGCGGGGTGCACGACCTCGGGGCGTCGACCGAGTTCATCGAGGCCGCGGGAGAGCTCGGTGTCCTGCTCCTGCTCCTCATGCTGGGCCTGGAGTTCTCGGCCGCGGAGTTCACCGCCTCCATGCGTCGGCACGCGCCTTCGGGTGTCGTCGACCTCGTGCTCAACGCTCCGGTCGGCTTCGTGGCGGGTCTGCTTCTCGGCTATGACTGGCAGGGGAGCCTGGCTTTGGCCGGGGTCACCTGGATCTCCTCGTCCGGGATCGTCGCCCGCCTGCTCTCCGACCTGAAGCGGACCGGCTTCCGCGAGACCCCATCGGTGCTCTCGGTCCTGGTGCTCGAGGACATCGCGATGGCGGTGTTCCTTCCTCTCCTCGTGGTCGTGCTCTCCGGCGGGACGGCACTCACCGCGGTCCTCGCCGTCGGCGCTGCCCTGGGTCTGGTGCTCCTCGTGCTGCTCGCCACCCGTCGCCTCGGCCACCATCTCGGCAAGGTGATCGGGCACGAGGACGACGAGCAGGTGCTGCTGCGGGTCCTCGGCCTGATGCTGGTGGTGGCAGGGCTCACCTACCTGGTGGACGCCTCCGCGGCAGTCGGCGCCTTCCTGGTCGGTCTGGCGATCCCCGGCCGCACGGCCAAGCGAGCGCGGGACGTGCTGCGGCCGCTGCGTGACCTGTTCGCGGCCCTGTTCTTCCTCTCGTTCGGCCTGCAGACCTCGCCGATGGACCTGCCGCCGGTCCTTCCGGCTGCGCTGGTCCTGGCCGTCGTGTCCGCGGTGACCAAGGTCGCCACGGGTGTCTACGCCGCGGGACGAGACGGCGTGGGTCCCCGCGGACGGGTCCGCGCAGGTGCGGCCTTGACCGCGCGCGGGGAGTTCTCGATCGTCATCGCCGAGCTCGCGGTCGTGGCCGGCTACACCGACATCGGTCCGCTCGCGTCGGCCTACGTGGTGATGCTCGGGGTGCTCGGGCCGCTGCTGTCGAGGTTCGCCGACGACATAGCAGGACCCTGGGCACGCTCGGTCCAAGTGCCCGCGCCGAGCAGCTAACCCTCAGCGACCTCGCCGAGCCCGGCCGCGCGTGGGACGCCTGGGCTTGGCGGCTGCCTGCTTCCGGGCCGCGGCCTTCTCGGCCCTGGGGGTCGGGGGCCGCGTCCCACGAGAGCTGTTGGCGCTGCGGCCGCGGACGACGCCGACGAACGTCTCCAGAAGTGGGTCGTCGAGGTCGCGCCGCCAGGCGAGCCCGACCTGGCTCTGGGCGACGTCGACCACCGGCCGGTGCACCACGTCCTTGCGGTGGTGCAGCCTGGCCACCGACATCGGCACGATCACGATCCCGACCCCGGCGGCAACGGTCTCGATCGCCTGCTTCATGGTGATCGGCGGCACGGGGACCCGGGTCCCGTCGCGGACCTCCGTGGCCACGGCCCGCCACTCCGGCACGAGGTCGGGGTCCTGGAGCAGGTGCTCGTCGGCGAGGTCCTCGACGCTCACCTCCTCGGCCGCCTCGACGAAGTGCTCCTTGGGTGCCACGACGACCGCGACCTCACGGTAGAGCGGGATGACGTGCAGGCGCTCCCGGTCCTCCCGGCCGACGGGCAGCCGCAGGAAGCACATGTCTGCGCGGGCGTCGTACAGCACCGCGGTCTGCTGGTCCACCTCGACCGGGGAGAGGGCCAGAGGCGCCCGGGGCATCCGCTCTGCCCAGATCCGCGCCCACTTGTCGGGCGTCACACCCGGGACGAAGGCGATGCGCAGGGATGCTTCGGCCTCGGGGGCCCCGTCAGCGGTCACCCGGTCAGGCTACGTCGACCGCGGGGCGCCTCGTCCACCGCGTGCCGCTGCCTCACGCCGTCTCGAGCTCGCGACCATGTGCGGCGATCGCGTAGATCACCAGGACGTCGAGGGCGATGACCATGATCGACCACAGCGGATAGGCGGCCATGAAGGCGAGGTTCACCACCGAGCTCACGAGTGCCATGGCGATGCCGACCACGCGGGCCCACATCTGGCCGGCGAGGAGCCCCGCAGCCGCGGCGATCGCGACAGCTCCGAGCGCCAGGTGGACCCAGCCCCAGGCTGTGTAGTCGGCGTTGATCAGAAGGGCGTCCTGCGTGACCAGGTAGTAGCCGTCGTCGAAGATCGCGGTCAGCCCGAGGACCACCTGGAAGAAGCCGACGACCACCATCATCATCGAGGCGAAGAGGATCCACCCGACCCACCCCGATGTCTCTGCTGCCGCACCTGCCCGTTGTTCGGCCGGGGCGGGGCGGGCTGCATGGGCGCCTGGCGCCCGCCGCTGCCCGCGGGTCTGCTGAGGGACCTGCGGGGTCTTCTGCTCCTGGCCTGTGTCGCTCATGATTCGACCTCCTGGGACGTGGGCCCTCTCACCGTAGGCAGCCCGCCGCCTCTTACCCATGCCCCGCGTGGGGCATCACGAAGGGGTGTTTGTGCGGGGTGGGTGACCCGCTCGAAGGACTACGCAGCGAGTGCTTTCGCCTTGAGCGCGTCAAACTCCTCCTTGGAGATGGCACCGGAGTCGAGCATGTCCTTGGCCTTGGCGACCTGGTCGACCGGCGAGGCCGGCTGGCCTGCGACCTCACGGATGTAGGCGTCCTGTTGCTGCTTCATGGTCTCCGCGCTCTTCACGGAGCGCTCAGTCATGGCACTCCCGTGCACGATGAGGTACACGAGCGCGGTGATCAGCGGGAAGAAGATCAGCAGGACGATCCACAGCGCCTTGACCCAGCCCGAGGTGTCCCGGTCCCGGAAGAGGTCGGTGATGATTGAAAACATCACGATGAGGTAGGCAACAAACGCAAAACTGATAAAGATGAACCACACAACGTCCCAGAACGACATTGCCTGAATCCTTTCTGAATACGGCGGACAACGCCCGTCCCCTCCGAGTCTGGTGATTTCGGCTCTCCTGGTCCTCATCTCCCCGGGATGATCTTTGGTCTGAGCCTGCCGCTTCCCGTCGGTCGAGGCCGAGATCGTCCGGTGCGGGTGATCCGCCCCGCCGGCTCCTGCACTTGGATGTTTCGTCATGAGAACGCTGGACAACGGCCTCTCGCCGGCGAGGCGAGCCTCGCGCGGCCTGGCCGCGAGACGTGCCTGTCCGCCGGGTGAGCAGGCGCAGTTGCCCCTCCCCAAGGACCGTGAGGACCCGGCAGCGCTGTTACGAGCTGAGGATGCGTCACGACTGCCCGAGCTGGTCCCGGTGCGTCACGAGCGGATGCTCGCCTCTCCCTTCGCCCACTTCCGCGGGTCCGCCGGTGCGATGGCGAGAGACCTTGCAGCGGGGCCGGTCTCGGGGCTGGGTGTTCAGCTGTGCGGTGACGCACACCTGTCCAACTTCGGACTCTTCGCCTCTCCCGAACGCCGGCTGCTCTTCGACGTCAACGACTTCGACGAGACGACCCCGGGTCCGTGGGAGTGGGACGTCAAGCGTCTCGCCGCCAGCCTGGTCATCGCGGGGCGCGACAACGGGTTCGACCGCAAGGCCCGCCGCAAGGTGGTGGTGGCAACGGTCCGCAGGTACCGCGATGCCATGGTGCAGTTCGCAGGCATGCGGCAGCTCGAGGTGTGGTACGCCAGCGCCGACTTCGCAGAGATCAACAAGCTCCTCGAGAGCAAGCTGTCCAAGGCCGGGCGACGGCGCGTCGACAAGACAGTGCTGCGGGCGCGGGGCAGCGACAGCCTCAAGGCGATGCGAAAGCTCACCTGGACCGTCGACGGTCAGCGTCGCATCAAGGCGGATCCGCCGCTCGTCGTACCTCTCACCGACCTGTTGCCCGACGTCGACCGCGAGGCTCTCGAGCAGCGGATACGCGACCTCCTGCGTCGCTACCGGCGCACGCTGGAGACTGACCGCCAGGTGCTCCTGGACAGGTACGAGTACGTCGACATGGCACGAAAAGTAGTCGGTGTCGGAAGCGTCGGGACCCGATGCTGGGTCGTCCTCCTCCAAGGGCGCGACGAGCACGATCCGCTCTTCCTCCAGGTGAAGGAGGCCCAGCGCTCCGCCGTCGCACCCTTCGTACCGCGTCCCCTGCGGGCATCCCACTCGCCGGCCAACGAGGGGAAGCGGGTCGTCGACGGCCAGCGGCTCATGCAAGCCGCGAGCGACCTGTTCCTCGGCTGGGAACGCGTCGAGGGAATGGACGGTGCGCGGCGGGACTTCTACGTGCGGCAGCTGCGGGACCAGAAGGGATCATTCGCCGTCGAGCGCATGGTGCCGCGGGGGATGCGACACTACGGCGAGCTGTGTGGCTGGACGCTGGCGCGCGCACACGCCAGGTCCGGAGACGCGATCGCCATCGCCGCCTACCTGGGGGAGGGCGACGACACCTTCCCGAAGGCCATCGGTAAGTTCGCCGAGAGGTACGCCGACCGCAACGAGCGCGACCACCGAAGAGTGAGCGAGGCACTCAGGCCGGGTGGCCTTGCCGCTGTCGCTGCCGGCTGAAGGCCAGGCGACAACGGGGCTCGCGCGGTCGCATCGATGGCCAGGGGCGTCGCCACAGGCGCGTTGCGCCCGGACAGATGGAAGCGCCGACCGGCCTGACGGGGGATACAGACCGATCGGCGTTGCCACCAGTGTGCGGTGTCAAGGGGGCTTGCGCCCGGTATGAGGGTACGAGGATGCCTAGTGCGGATGGACTATCTTGCGCCCGCGGGTCCCGGCAGCCACAACGACGCCAGGGTCCCTGTGGGCCTGCGGTTGGCGATCTCACAGTGTCCGCCGGCGATGGCCGCGCGGTCCTGCATGGTGAACAGGCCACGATGCCCCGGGGTCGACTCGCTGGGCTGAGGCCCGAGCCCCACGCCGTCGTCGGCAACGGTGACTTCGAGTCCACCCTCGCTGGCGGCGATTCTCACCTCGACGTTGGCGGCTTGCGCGTGCTTGCGGGTGTTGATCAGCGCCTCCTTCGCGATGCGGTAGGCGACGGTCCGTGTGGAGTCCGGCATGTCGGGCTCCTCGACGCCGTTGACGGTCCAGTGCGTCGTCGTTCCCTCGAACACCTCAGCGGCCGCGCTGCGCAGAGCGCCGGTGAGCCCCTCCTTCAGGTCAGGCGGTTCGAGGTCGAAGAGCAGGGCGCGGAGCCGGTCGGTCGCCCCCGTCACGCTGGCCTCCAGCGGCTCGAGGGTCTCGAGCAGCTGCGGTGCGTGTTCGTGGAGCTGGCGGCGGAGCAGCCCGAGCCGGAGGTCAACCGCAGCGAGCGCCTGGACCGGGTCGTCGTGCACGTCCGCCGCGATCCGCGTGCGCTCGGCGTCCTGGGCGTCCACCAGGCGGGTGAGCAGGGCCTGCCGCTGTTCTGCCAGCTCACGGAGGGCTGTCTCGGCTGCGATGCGTTCGGAGATGTCTCGTTGCACGGTGGCGAGCGCGAACGGCTCCCCGGTCTCGGCGTCGCGGATCAAGAAGCTGGCGATCGCCACCGGGATCGGTGGTCCTCCCCGGTGGTTGCGCAGAGTCGACTCACCTTCCCAGTGGCCGTTCGCGATCACCGCAGGCTGCTCGACATCGACCGAGGCCTGGAGCCCCTCCGGGGTGAGGTAGTCAGGGATGGTCGTCCTCGACACATCGACATCGGGATCCATGCCGACCAGTGCCTTGCCGGGTGGGTTGACGTACTTGACCGTGCCGTCGAGTGCCGCAATCGCGATGAAGTCGGGCGAAGCCTCGACCAGCGCCTTGAACCGCTTGAGGTCGGCGTTCGCCTCGCGAAGTGCTGCCTCCGCGGCCCGGAGCTCGGTGACGTCCTGCCCGATCCAGGCCGTCCCGAGCTCTGCTCGGGTGTCGGGGTGCCGCAAGACCATCACGTCGACGCTGAGAAGGATCTGCCCCTCGGGCAGGTCGACGCCGATGTCCCCGACCCAGCGGCCGGTGACGGCGAGCGCAGAGCGAACTCTATGAGCCGCATCCTTCCCGGTGACCTCGGCCAGGGTGAGCCAGATGTCCTCGGGCGACACCTCGACATCCATCTCCAGCACCCGAGGGTTCAGGTACACAGGCTTGCCGTCGGGGTCGCTGATCGCGACGAAGTTGGGGGAGGCATCGGCCAGTGCCTGGAACTTCACGAGCTGCTGGCGCGCCTCTCGCTGGGCATCCAGAAGCAATGAGTTGCGCAGGGCCAGCGCACAGCGTTCGGCGACATCGGTGACTAAGGCGATGTCGCCCTCGGTGAAGGTCCCCGACATCGCTCCGCGGGCGACCTCGATCACGCCGACCAGAGCCCCCTGGGACCGCAGTGGGACGCGCAGACCGGTCGCGAGGTCGAACCTCTCAGCGATCTGCGCCAGGAACCTTCCGTGACCGTCACGCAGGCTGTCGGGGCCGGAGAGGTCGAGCACCAGCGGCGCCTCGAGGTGCTCGACGTCCGCACGCAGGAGGTGCGACGGCTTCGGCAGCTCGGCGCGCCAGTCGTACCAGGCCTTGCGCGCCTCCTCCTCGACGTGCCAGACGGTCCTCGGCTCCAGGAGGTCTCGGCCGGGCACCGGGAGCCAGACCGCCCCAGCATCGGCGACGGCCTCCGTCACGGAGCGGACCACCACTCGCAACAGCGCGTCAGGGTTGACGACCTCGCTGCTGAGGGCCTTGGACACGTCTGCGAGAAGCCGCGCCCGCTCGCGCGCGGCGCGGGCCTCGTCCTCGATCTTGCGCTGCTCGGTCACGTCGGTGGTGACGCCGAGGGCCCCCGAGACGGATCCGTCCTCAGCGAAGCTGGGCTCGTAGTACAGGGAGAGTATCCGTCCGTTGAACTCGCGTTCGACGGTGAAGCTCTCGCCTGAGAGGACCCGGCGCAGGTGCTCGACCGCAGCACGGTCGTGCGCGTAGAGATCGAGCATGTTCTGGCCCACCACCTGGCCGGGCTTCAGGCCGAGGTTCTCGAGGCCCGGGCCCGTCGAGAGAGTGCACACCCCTGAGGCGTCCAGGCCGAAGATGACGTGCGGACCCACGACGGTGCCGTGCTCACGCTGCTGTGGGGTCATCGCGTCCCCTCCCGTCCCGTTTCATCGTAGGCGGCGGGGAGGAGAGCGCGCTCAGGCTCGGGCGACCGGCGCTTCCAGGACAGCCCTGAGCGCACCGGCAGCGGCCGGCGTCGCCAGGATGACCTCGCCCTCGACACAGCGGGCGAGGAGGTCAGGTAGCACGGCGCCCACCCGGCCCTTCGTCAAGTAGCCGACCGCACCCGCACGCAGCATCTCCTCGACAACCGCCTGGCCCGATTGCGCCGAGATCGCCACCAACGCCGGCGGATAGGGCAGGGCAGCAAGGGCTTCCGCGGCAGCAGGGCCGCCGAACGGCATGTGGACGTCGAGGAGGGCCACATCGACAGGCGTCTCGGCGGCGAGGCGTAGAGCCTCCTCCCCGGTCGTGGCCGTCGCGGCCACGATGAAGCGAGGGTCGGCCTCGAGCACGCTGACCAGAGCCGACGTGAACCCCGGGTGGTCGTCGGCGATCAGGACCCGGATGCGTCGCATCGACGTCCCCTCGAGGCCGTGGTTGCTTTGACGTGGAGTCCCTCTCATCTTGCCTTACGTCGCACCATGAGCCACGAGTGCGTGCGCGCCAGAGGCGATAGTGCTTGCATACTAGGGAGGCAGGTGCTCTGAGCGCCGACCGAGGAGGGGGCGGTCGAGATGAGGCAGGAGAACTCATCACCACCAGAGGAGCGTTCGGACGGTGGCGGACGTCCGATCCGTGTGCTCGTCGTCGACGACCACGAGGTCCTCGCAGCAAGCCTCGCCCGCGTGCTCGACGAGGAGCCGGACATGGTTTCGGTGGGCCTTGCCCAGAACCTCGCCCAGGCCCGGGCTCGCGTGACGACCGAGACCCCCGACGTACTCCTGCTCGACCGTAGGCTGCCGGACGGGGACGGCGTCGCCGCGATCCCGGAGCTTCGGGCCATCCGACCGAGCATGAACGTCGTCGTGCTGACCGCCGCAGACAACGACCAGGTGCTGGTTCAGGCCATCGAGGCCGGCGCAGCCGGGTTCGTGTCCAAGACCCGAGGCATCCACGAGGTCACGTCCGCTGTCCGTGCGGCAGCGGCGGGTGAGGCCGTCATCTCGCCGAGGATGCTCTCGCGGCTGCTCCCGAAGCTGACCCGGAGCCCCAGCCAGGAGGCTGTGCTCACCAAGCGCGAGCAGGAGGTGCTCAACATGCTTGCCGAGGGCCTCTCCAACGCTGCCATCGCCGAGAAGCTGACCGTGAGCGTCCACACCGTGCGCAACCATGTGGCCAACCTGTCTGCGAAGCTCGGAGCACACAGCAAGCTCGAGGTCCTGTCCATCGCGATCCGTCGCGGGCTGCTCCATCCCCAGCCGTGACGTGTTGGTGCATGAGCACTAGCGAAGTCGGCGCATTGGCGTCTGCTGCTCAACGGGATGCGCACGTGAGCATGGAGTCAGGTTCCAGGAGCTCTCCAAGTCCCCGAGGATCCACCCCCTCCTGGACAGCCCGCTTCGGTTGCTCGCCGGGGTCCCCCGACCCGGCAACCGACCGGTGACGGGTCGAAGGTCCCCCTCCTCAGCGTTGTTCGAGGTCGGGGGCCTTCTCCGGTTTGTCGCGCCGCAGGCGACCCACGGTGCGGGGGAGCGCCTCGAACCCCGGTGTGCCCGCGAGGTGGACGTTCAACGCAGCTACGGCACGAGCATGTGCCCTGCGCAGGCCGGTTGGCTGAAGGGGCATGCCCTGGGGTCGGCGTACGCCTGAACCGTTGTGGTTGGCAGCGAGCGAGACCCACAGCGTGCGGGTGCGGGGTGTGTTCTCGGTGAGGATCTCCCGGACCTTGAGCCAGTGCCGCAGGGCGGCGACGGCTGAGTCGGACAGCGAGACCGTGCGCGGGGGTGGGAGGGTGCGCGTCGAGGGTGGACGCGGCTGGTAGGTAACGGTGCCGGCTGTCAGATCCAGGTCTGAGGGGACAAGGGCCGCCAGCTCGCCGCTTCGCATGCCCACCTCGTGCACCAGGACGGCCATGGCAGCGGTGCGGACGTCTGCCGGGCTGGCGTCGACGGGCAGTGCTTGCCACTCCCAGTGGCGCACCGCACGAGCAGCGAGGCGCTCGTCGGCCTTGGGGTGCAGGTCGGGCAGTGCGACTCGGTCCTCGACGGGGTCGGCGACCCCGGCCTGCGCCGCGAGCAGTCTGAGGCAGGCCCGGCGCACCCTGCGGGTCGCGTCGGGGGAGGGGCGCGCTTCGGTGCCTCGAGTGCGCAGCCTGCCGTTGTCCGCCTCTGACAGGTAAGCCGCCACGAACGACGGATCGAGCCAACCGGGGGAGCCGGACGGTTGCTCGGACGGGGGGAGGGTGGCGGCGAACGACTCCATCTCCGAGACGACCCAGGCGAGCTGACGGGCGCGGCTGGGGCTGCGCCCGGCTTCGGTCTTGTGGAGGCAGTCGCGCAGCGAGGAAAGACCCATAGGTCATAGATAACAGGCCCATACGCCTCCGGTCGAGCGCGACACGCACCCACGGAGGCTTCTCGACACGACGTCACGTCCTCGGCACTCAAGTCACCCGCAACTACGTCGGATCCCTGGCCGAACGCAAGGGAGCCAAGCCTGTGAGCGCGGTTCGTCACTCCGCTATGCGTGTCTCGAGCACGGGCACGGGGGAGTGCTGAGTTTGCAGGTCTGCGCACTGCACTTCTCTGCACGTATTTACTTCTTGTGCCGAGTTGCGCCCTCTGGTGGTCTGGCGACCTTCACCCCAACTCCCACAAGGAGACCAGCAATGGCACTACGCCAGCTAGCCACCGGGGCCGCCACAGCGAGCCTCGCGGGAGCTCTCGCAGCTTTCGCCCTGTCGACCCTGCCCGCTCTCGCCCACGAGGGGGAGGTGGAGGGCGAAGGCAAGGACGCCGTCGGTGAGGTAGACCCGAACTTCCCGGCAACGGCCATCCTCGGCAGCTCCGCGGGCCCCGGCGCGAGCTGCGTCGACGGTCAGGCCGACTACTTCCCCTGCGACAGCATCAGCCTCGCAAGCTACCTCCCCATGTCCGACATCGGCGGCGGCCGTGGCTCCGACGTCTGGGGCTGGACCGACCCGGCGACCGAGCGCAGGTACGTCATCGCCGGCAGAGACAACGGCACCGCCTTCGTCGACGTCACCAACGAGCGCAGGCCGGTCTACCTCGGGAACCTGCCGACGTCTGGCATCAACAACGTGATCTGGCGCGACATCAAGGTCTACGACAACCACGCCTACATCGTGGCGGAGGCCCGCGAGCACGGGATGCAGGTCTTCGACCTGACGCAGTTGCGCGGCGTGGACCGCAAGGCCGCCCCCGTGACGTTCGAGGAGACCGCCCGGTACACCGGCTTCGGGCGCGCGCACAACGTCGCGATCAACGAGCAGAGTGGCGTCGCCTTCGCTGTCGGTGCTCGCGAAGACGTCGAGCAGTGCGCCGGAGGACCCCACATGGTCGACCTCAGCGACCCGGCCGCGCCGACTTTCGCGGGCTGCTTCGCCGCGGACGGCTACACCCACGACACCCAGTGCGTGGTGTACGACGGCCCGGACAGCCGCTTCATCGGCCGTGAGATCTGCTTCAACTCCAACGAGGACACGCTCACCATCGTCGACGTCACCGACAAGGACCAGCCGGTCCAGCTGTCTCGGGTCGGATACGACGGTGCGCACTACTCGCACCAGGGCTGGCTGACCGAGGACGGGCGGCACTTCCTGATGGGCGACGAGCTCGACGAGCTGAGGACCGGCAGCAAGACCTCCACGCTGATCTGGGATGTCGGAGACCTGACGGCACCCGTGCAGTTCGCCCGATTCACCAACGACACCACGACGATCGACCACAACATGTACGTCAAGGGCGATCGGGTGTACCAGTCCAACTACCGGTCGGGCCTGCGCATCCTCGACGCGTCCGGCGTGGCCGAGGGCCGGCTGACCGAGGTGGGGTACCTAGACACCTGGCCCGAGGATGACGACACGGCCTTCAGCCACGGCACGTGGAGCAACTACCCGTTCTTCGACAACGGGCTCGTCGCTGTCCACGGCTATGACGGGCTCTTCCTGGTTCGTCCCACTGGCGCCGCTCGCTGAGCCCCCCTGACGACAACCGCCTCCGGCCCCTCGGTGCAGGCCGGAGGCGGTTGTCCCTTGTCAACGGCTGACGTGCCGCTTCGCGGGCGCCTACTTTCGTGTTCCTGGTCGCCCTCTGGATCGACGACAACATCTTCTCGGTGTCGCGGATGCACGAGGGGCGAAGGTTGTCGGGATGCGGCGAGGCACGCCGAGCCGGGGGCTGCGGGCCGCCGAGGGGCCGCGATCATGAACGGGCAGACTGTGCGAGCGAAACGGACGCACCGCCACGAGAACGGGGAACCGATGAGCTACCTGAAGTTGACCGCCGCCATCGCCGCCGGGGTCTTCCTGTCCCTGGTCGCCTTCGACCTGTACCAACGAGTCGACCTCAGTGACGGGTTGACGCTGCTGCTGTGGGGCGGCCTTCTCGTCGGCGTACCGATCTGGGCGCTCGCCGTCGGTCACCGCGCATCTGAAGATGCCGAACGCTGAGCCGGCGACGTCCAGCTCGGCAGGGCCGTGCCACGGCGCGTCAGCTCCCCGCCGGTCGAAAGTCTTTCCAACGAGAAGAACGTCGAACCGGGGGAGTCCGCGGTCTCGGAAAGAGAAAAGCGGGCTCGGACCGGAGAAAACCTGGTCTGAGCCCGCTCAACGTGTGTCCGAGGGGGGACTTGAACCCCCACGCCCGATAAAGGGCACTAGCACCTCAAGCTAGCGCGTCTACCTATTCCGCCACCCGGACAAAGGTGTCGCCCCCGCAACCGATGTTTCGTTGCGAGCGCGGCGGTAACTGTAGCAAAGAACTGGACCAGAACTCGCATCGACCTCGGGCCCCCTGGGCCTGTAAGGATGGCCTCATGACTGCAACGCCCGAGACCCAGGCCTCCAGCAAGGGTTATGACCCCGCCGCGGAGGTCGTGGACATCTGTCGCGACCTGATCCGGATCGACACCACCAACTTCGGTGACGGGTCGGGCCCCGGGGAACGGAAGGCGGCCGAGCACGTCGCGTCGTTGCTGTCCGAGGTCGGCATCGAGTCCGAGATCCACGAGTCCGAGCCCGGCCGCGCGTCTGTCGTCGCTCGCTGGGGAGGTACGACGGGGGAGCCCCTGCTGCTCCACGGCCACCTCGATGTGGTCCCGGCCGACGCCGACGACTGGCAGGTCCACCCGTTCTCGGGCGAGATCCAGGACGGGTACGTCTGGGGCCGTGGCGCGGTCGACATGAAGGACTTCGACGCGATGCTGCTCTCCGTCGTACGCGCCCGCCAGCGAGCGGGTGCGGTCCCGGACCGGCCGATGGTGCTGTGCTTCACCGCCGACGAGGAGGCCGGCGGACACAAGGGCGCTGAGCACCTGGTCAAGGAGCACACCGACCTGTTGGCGGACTGCACCGAGGCCATCGGCGAGGTCGGTGGCTGGAGTGCGACGGTCCGCGGGCAACGGGTGTACCTGATCGAGGCGGCCGAGAAGGGCATGGCCTGGATGCGGCTCACCGCCAAGGGGAACGCCGGTCACGGCTCGATGGTCCACCCCGACAACGCCGTCACCGAGCTCGCGGCCGCCGTGGCCCGGATCGGCCGTCACGAGTGGCCCGTGCGGCTCACGCCGTCCATGCAGGTGCTTCTCTCCGCGGTGGGGGAGATCGCCGGTGTCGAGGCGACTCCCCAGAACGCCGAGGCGCTCATCGACGAGTTCGGGTCGGCGGCCCGGATGCTGGGTGCGGTGATCCGGCACTCGACGAACCCGACGATGCTCGCGGCCGGCTACAAGGTGAACGTCGTGCCCGGTGAGGCCACCGCGCACGTGGACGGGCGTTTCCTTCCCGGCTACGAGGACGAGTTCTTCGACACTCTCTCCGAGCTCGTCGGGGACAACATCTCCCTCGACTGGGTGAGCAAGCAGCATGCCCTCGAGACCAGCTTCGACGGCGACCTGGTCGATGCGATCACTGCTTCGCTGCTCGAGGAGGACCCGGACGCGAAGGTTGCGCCGTACCTCATGTCCGGAGGTACCGACGCCAAGCACTGGCGCAAGCTGGGCATCCGGTCCTTCGGGTTCGCCCCGCTGCGTCTCCCGGCGGACCTCGACTTCACTGCTCTCTTCCACGGGGTCGACGAGCGGGTCCCGGTCGACGCTCTGGAGTTCGGCGCGAGGGTGTTCGACAGGTTCCTCGACCGCGCCTAGCGCTTCCGCGGCCGGAAGACTGTCAGGCCGTGGAGGTTGCCGGTCCAGACTGCGCCGCGCGGGCCGATCTGGGAGGCGGCGAAGAAGGAGTTCTCGAACGGCTCGGCCGAGCTGGGCACGAACAGCCTCTCCTTGCCGGTGCGGAAGTCCACTCCGCTGAGGCCCCAGACCCCGTCGTGGAGACCGACGTCGTAGATGAGGCCGCTGCGCACGCTCATCGTGGGGATGCCGTTGGGCATGCTGACCTCGGGGTTCGCCCACCGCACCCGGCAGGTCCGCGAGCGTGGCCGCCAGTCGATCCGCTCGATCCCGTGCGGGGCGTTCGGCTCCGCCTGGTCCGCGATCACCGAGAACGGCCGGACCTGCTCCGGCGCGGCGGCGTACGCCGGGTCGAGGGCATGCGTGTTGTCCACCAGCACGACCGAGTTCCCCCGCACCAGGACGGACTGTTCCGAGACCGACTCCTCCCGCTCGGGGTCGCCGAAGCGGACGGGCACCTCGCAGGCGATCCGGCGATCCTTGCCCTTCGCGATCGGCTTCCAGTCGGCCGGAATCTTGTCGCGCCACATCAGCACGAGGCGCATGAGGCGGCGGCCGTCCGTGACGACCACGAACTTGTCGTCGCCCCGCCGGGTGCCCATCAGCGATGGCGTGGAGCCTGAGCCCGCACCCAGCCGGGCACCTCCCTGCACGCCACCGGTCTCGTACGCCGCACGCCAGGTCCGACGCAGCCGCTGTCCGTTCCACCGGTACTTGTACTGCGCCTTGCTGGTCACGACGTAGATGCCACCCCGCTCGTCGGCGGCGATGCTGTTGGACACCTGCTCGAGTTCGCTGCGGTCAACGCCGGTGTCGGCACAGGCAGCGCCGTTCTGGGAGAGCGTCCGGAGGTTCGCCGGGCGCATGCGCCGCGGCTGTCTCGGGACCACGCCCACCACGCCGAGCTCGGTGGCGAACGCCACCATCCCGTCGTAGAGCATCGTGATCCCGACGATGCGGTCGTCCTCGCGGCACAGCACCCGTCCTAGGTCGAGCGACCGGAGCTTCTTGATGCGGGAGGTCCGCCGCCCTGGAACCGCGTCACCGTACACGTCCAGACTCTGCTGGTGGGCGACGATGAGGTGCCCGTCGCGATCGAGGACGCTGTAGGCGCCGCTCGAGCTCGAGCTGAGCCGCCCTGACGGCTCGGCCAGGAAGTCGATGACCTGCCCTGTCCGCTCGTCGACCTTGAACACACCCTGGTTCTCGGGCGTCGAGATCACCGACGCCCACACCACGCGACGACCGTCCGGGTAGCGCTCGGAGACCTCGTGCACGACAGGGACGCCCACGCCGTCGGGCACCAGGCGGATCTGCTGCACCTCGACCCGGTCCTGCGGGCGCGGACCGACCATCGGCGACGATGCCTGGGCGTAGCTGTTCCGATGAGCCGCCGCCCACGGCGACTGGGCGAGTGCGGGGTTGCAGGGCGGCTCGTGGCCGTCGGGGGACCGCGGCGTGGTGCAGGTCGCCGACGAGGCGGGGGACAGCTTGGGCGGCGCGGCGACCGCCCCGGGAATCCCGGCGGCCGCGGAGACGATGAGAGCGACGAGGAGGGTCATCGGGAGCGCGTGGCGACTGCGGGACATGGGGGCCGTCTCCTGTCGGTGCGGGACGTGCGGTCGAGAACCCCGGTAACTCATCGTGTAACCGGGGGTCACAAAACCTATGAAATGCCCGCGAAGGATGGCAAGAGTGAAGCCCGACAGCGGAAGATCCGGGGGGACTCAGAACATCAGGTAGGGCACCCGCTGCTGGCGGATGATCTTGCGACGAAGCACGACCCGCCGGGTCCCATCGGGGGACAGGCGCACGCGCTCGAGCTCCCAACCGCCGTGCTCGGCCCGGTCGGTCAGCAGCCGGGTCACGGCGTTACGGGACAGCTCGCGCGAGATGGTCAGCCGCTCGAACTCGTACTCGACCCCCGGGTTCAGTGCGCGGCGCCGGGGCGTCGTCGAGATCGGCGGACGAGACATGTCGCCATGGTGACACGCGACCCCAGGACGCGGGTCGGGAACCCGCTCAGCCGGCCCGGGCGGACACGTCCTCGAGCGCGATGGCGATCTCGGCGGGCAGCTCGCACTCCTCGACCGTGAGCGACCCGCGCAGCTGCGCGGCGGTGCGTGCGCCCACGATCGGTGCGGTGACACCCGGACGGTCGCGGACCCAGCTCAGCGCGACCTCCACCGGAGACCAGCCGAGGCCGTCCGCGGCGCGCGCGACCGCCTCGACGACGCGGGCGTGCCGGTCGGTCAGGTAGGCGCCGACGAAGTTCGAGAAGTGGGGGGAGGCGGCCCGGGAGTCGGCCGGCGTCCCGGTGCGGTACTTGCCGGTCAGCACGCCGCGGCCGAGCGGGGACCAGGGCAGGATGCCCAGCCCGAGGTGCTCGGCGGCCGGGATCACCTCGGTCTCCGCGGTCCGGTTCAGCAGGGAGTACTCCACCTGGTTCGACGCCAGGACGGCGCGACCCGGGACCGCAGACTGCCAGGTCGCGGCCTTTGCGCTCTGCCAGCCGGTGTAGTTCGAGACACCGACGTACGACGCGCGGCCGGTCGTGATCGCGAAGTCCAGGGCGGTGAGCGTCTCCTCGAGCGGCGTGTCGTCGGTCCAGGCGTGCACCTGCCACAGGTCGATGTGGTCGACCCCGAGGCGCTTGAGCGAGCTGTCGAGGGAGGAGATCAGGTAGCCGCGCGAGGTGTTCGTCTCACGAGTGCCGCGGGCGCGGCTGATGCCGGCCTTCGTGGCGAGCACGATGTCATCGCGGGAGACCACATCGCCGATCAGGGAGCCGATCAGCTCCTCCGACGCGCCGTCGCCGTAACCGGCGGCCGTGTCGATGAGGGTCCCGCCCGCCTCGATGAAGGCCTTGAGCTGGTCTCGGGCCTCGTGCTCATCCGTGTCACGCCCCCAGGTCAGCGTGCCGAGCCCGAGACGGGAGACACGCAGACCGGTACGACCCAGGAACCTCTGCTGCATGGGAGACACGGTATCCAGACCAGGCTGTACGGACGTGCACGCCTCGCCGGAAGGCATGGTGCGTAGGCTGTGCGGCGGTCTTTCGCCCGTTCGACGAGGAGAACCTCAGTGCTCGACTACCTCCAGGCTGCCATCCTGGGCCTGCTCCAGGGACTCACCGAGTTCCTGCCGATCTCGAGCAGTGCGCACCTGCGGATCTTCCCTGAGCTCTTCGGGTGGGGCGATCCGGGCGCGGCCTTCACCGCAGTCGTGCAGATCGGCACCGAGGCCGCGGTCCTGATCTACTTCCGCAAGGACATCTGGCGGATCGCCTCGGCATGGATCCGCTCCCTCTTCGACCCGCGGCTGCGCGGCACCCTCGACGCCCGGATGGGCTGGTTCATCATCATCGGCTCGATGCCCATCGTCCTGCTGGGGATCACCCTCAAGGACGTCATCGAGAACGACTTCCGCAACCTGTGGATCATCGGCACTACGCTGATCGTGCTCGGCATCGTCCTGGGCGTCGCGGACCGGGTCGGGAAGAGGGACCGCACCATCCGGCAGATGAACGTCAAGCACTCGATCCTCCTCGGCCTGGCCCAGGCCATGGCGCTCATCCCCGGTGTCTCACGCTCCGGGGCCACGATCAGCATGGGCCGCTTCCTCGGCTACGACCGCGAGGCCGCCACCCGTTACGCCTTCCTGCTCGCGATCCCCGCCGTGGTGGGTGCCGGCCTCTTCGAGCTGCCGGAGATCCCGCACGGGGAGAACGTCTACGGCCCGGCTCCCACGCTGGTCGCGACGGTGGTGTCCTTCATCGTGGGGTACGCCGCCATCGCGTGGCTGCTGCGCTACGTCAGCACCCACTCCTACCTGCCGTTCGTGATCTACCGGGTCGCGCTCGGCGGCTTCACCCTGACCATGCTCAGCCTCGGGGTCCTCTCCGCCTGAGCTGGGCCAGGTCAAAGCCACCCGGACTTCTTGAACAACTTGTAGAGCACCACCGCGGAGAGGACCATGGCCGCGAGCGAGGCGGGGTAGCCGTAGGGGGAGTCGATCTCGGGCATGTACTTGAAGTTCATGCCGTAGACACCGGCGATCAGCGTCCCCACCGCGGCGATCGCGACCCAGGCCGAGATCTTGCGCACGTCCTCGTTCTGCTGGAGGCCGATCCGGGCCAGCTGCGCGTCGAAGGCCGTGGACAGCAGGTTGTCGAGGGTCTCGGTCACCTCCGAGACCCGGACCAGGTGGTCGTGGATGTCGCGGAAGAACGGCGCGGACTCCGACGGCACGCCCACGACCTGACCGGACGCGAACCGGTTCATCGGTTCCTTGAGGGGTGAGACAGCCCGGCGCATCTCGGCGATCTCGCGTTTGAGGACATAGATGCGTGGTGTGTCGTCGGTGCGTGCCTCCGAGAACACCGAAGCCTCGACCTCGTCCACGTCGATCTCGAGGGCCGCACCGACCTCCTCGTAGCCGTCGACGACCCGGTCACAGATGGCGTAGACCACCGCGGAGGGTCCGTAACCCAGCACCTGTGCCCGTTCCTCGAGGCTGCGACGTGCCGTGTGCAGCTCGGTGCCCTCGCCGTGGCGCACGCTGACGACGAAGTTGTGACCCACGAACAGCGCGATCTCGCCTGTCTCCACGGCGTCCCTCTCGTCGACGTACCAGAGGGTCTTGAGGACGAGGAACAATGTGTCGTCGTAGCGCTCGAGCTTGGGGCGCTGATGGGCGTTGAGCGCGTCCTCGACAGCGAGCGGGTGAAGAGCGAAGACCTCGGATACCTGGTCGAGCTCGGCCTGGTCGGGCTCGTGAAGACCGACCCAGACGAAACCGTCGTCGTTCAGGGCCTCGCGGACGGCGCCGAGGTCGTCGTCGTTGATGTCGAGCGGGACACGGACACCGTCGCGGTACAACGCGCAGTCGACGATCATGCGGCTCAGGCTACGGGCTCTACAGTCTGTTCCATGGCAACGCTGATCCTGGCCCGACACGGTCGTACGACGGCCAACGCCACCGGAGTGCTCGCGGGGCGGAGCAAGGGGGTCTCCCTCGACGAGGAGGGACTCGGACAGGCACGCGCGGCGGGGGAGCGGCTCGCGAGCCTCTCGCTGGCGGCGATCGTGACCAGCCCCCTGGAGCGGTGCCGCGAGACTGCGAGGGAGCTGCGCCGCACGCAGAACGGGACGGCCAAGGTCACCTCCGAGCGACGGCTGCTCGAGTGCGACTACGGGACGTGGACCGGCCGGGACCTCGAGTCGCTGGCGAAGGAGCCGCTGTGGGCCACCGTCCAGGCGCACCCCTCGGCCGTGACGTTTCCCGACGGGGAGTCGATGGCTCAGATGATGGCCCGCAGTGTTGCCGCAGCCCGCGAGTGGGACGCCCGGATCGAGGCCGAGCATGGGCCTGACGCGGTGTGGGTGGCGGTCACCCACGGCGACGTCATCAAGGCAGTCCTTGCGGACGCTCTGGGCATGCACCTCGACCTCTTCCAGCGCATCGCGGTGGATCCGGCCTCCCTGTCGGTGGTGCGTTACACGCCGCTGCGCCCGTTCGTGCTCGCGGTCAACTCCGTCGCGGGGGACCTGAGCGGGCTCAAGCCTCCCAAGATGCGGAAGGAGCACGGGCGCCGGGACAGCGATGCCGCCCTGGGCGGCGGCTCGGGATCCGTGCGCGCGGACGCGCACGGAGAGCGGACTGGCCCCACCCCGTCTGGACGCACCCCATAAGGTCGGCATCATGGCTCCCGTCATCCACTCCTACGACCCGCCGGAGCGCTTCGTGGCCGGAACGGTCGGCCAGCCCGGCCAGCGCACCTTCTTCCTCCAGGCCCGTGACGGCGCGCGCGTGACCAGCGTGGTGCTGGAGAAGCAGCAGGTCTCGGTCCTCGCGACCCGCATCGACGAGCTCCTCGACGAGCTGATGAGCGCCGGCGGCGACCACGCGATCCCGGCGGTCGCGCCTGTCGACCTCGAGGACAGCGCCCCCCTCGACCAGCCCATCGTCGAGGAGTTCCGGGCGGGCACCATGACCCTGTCGTGGGACTCCTCCGACGAGCGCGTGGTGGTGGAGGTCTTCCCGTTCACCGAGGAGTCCGTCGCGGCTCCCGACCAGCCGGAGGAGGAGATCGAGGAGCCCGAGCCCGAGGAGCTTTTCGTGGTCCGCATGCCCCCGGGCCTGGCCCGTGCGTTCAGCAAGCGTGCCCAGGCAGTGGTCGCGGCGGGCCGCCAGCCCTGCCCCTTCTGCGGCAACCCTCTCGATCCGGAGGGCCACCTGTGTCCCCGAGCCAACGGCTTCAAGCGCACCACGGCCTGACCCCCGACGACGAGCTCACCATCCTGCGCGACGGCGAGCTCGAGGTCCGCGGCCGGATCCTGCCGGCCTCCAACGTGACCCTGGTGGCCACCGCCACCCTGGGGTCGCGCAGCCTCGAGTGTGTCTACAAGCCGATCTCCGGCGAACGGCCTCTGTGGGACTTCCCCAACGGGTCGTTGGCCGCCCGCGAGGTCGCGGCATACGCCGTGTCCGAAGCGCTCGGCTGGGCGGTGGTGCCGCTCACCCTCGACCGGGCCGGTCCGCTCGGCCCGGGCATGGTCCAGGTCTGGCGGGAGCCCGTGGACGGCCAGGAGCCGGTCGACGTGGTCCCCGAGGGTGAGATCCCCGAGGGCTACCTGCACGTTCTCGACGCCGCCGACGGCGAGGGAAACCCGGTGTCCCTGGTCCACGAGAACACGCCGACCCTCCGGCGGATGGCGGTCTTCGACGCCGTCGTGAACAACGCCGACCGCAAGGGTGGCCACGTCCTCGCCATGGCCGGCGGCCACCGCTACGGCGTCGACCACGGGGTCTGCTTCCACGTGCACCCCAAGCTGCGAACCGTCCTTTGGGGGTGGGCGACGCTCCCTCTGCACGAGGACGAGCGAGCCGCGCTGGGCAGGCTGGCGGACGCTCTGGCCGACCCCGACGGCGGCCTCCGAGCCGAGCTCGACCGCCTCCTGGACCCCGACGAGGTGACTGCGCTGGAAGCACGCTGCGAGGACCTGATCGCCCACAGCCGAATGCCGTTGCCGTCGGGGGAGTGGCCCGCTATCCCGTGGCCCGCCTTCTGAGGCCTGTTGGCTAGGCTTCGAGCATGCGCGCATGGCAGAGCCCGGACGTCCCCTCGCTCGAGAAGTTCGGGCCCGGTCCAGCCGTCTCCATCTTCAACACCGCCTCAGGTGCGGTAGAGCCGACCAGCCCCGGAGAGATGGCCCGGCTCTATGTCTGCGGAATCACGCCGTACGACGCCACACACATGGGGCACGCCGCCACCTACGTGGCCTTCGATCTGCTCAACCGGGCCTGGCGTGACGCCGGCCACGAGGTCCGTTACGTCCAGAACGTCACCGATGTCGACGACCCGCTGCTGGAACGCGCGACCGCGACGGGGGCCGACTGGCAGCAGTTAGCCGAGGAGCAGACCGAGCTGTTCCGCTCCGACATGGAGGCGCTGCGTTCGGTGGCGCCTGACGCCTACGTCGGAGCCGTGGAGTCGATCCCGCTCGCGGTGGCCCTGGTGCACCGTCTACGCGAGCGCGGCTTCGTGTACGACGTCGACGGCGACCTGTACTTCTCGGTGCACGCCGACCCGGCCTTCGGACACATCTCCGGCCTCGACGAGGAGCAGATGATCGAGATCTTCCGCGAACAGGGCGGCGACCCGGACCGCTCGGGCAAGAAGCACCCGCTCGACTGCCTGCTCTGGCAGGCTGAGCGGCCCGGTGAGCCGGCCTGGGACTCCGAGCTCGGGCGCGGACGTCCCGGGTGGCACATCGAGTGCTCCTCGATCGCGCTGGAGTACCTCGGGGAGACCTTCGACGTGCAGGGCGGCGGGAGCGACCTGGTCTTCCCACACCACGAGATGAGCGCATCGGAGGCGCAGGCAGCGACCGGCGGCACGCCGTTCGCCCGTGCCTACATGCACGCCGGGATGGTCGCCTACGAGGGCGAGAAGATGTCGAAGTCCCGCGGGAACCTCGTGTTCGTCTCCCGCCTGCGCGCAGCCGGCACCGACCCGATGGCGATCCGGCTGGCGCTGCTGGCCCACCACTACCGCAGCGACTGGGAGTGGACCGACCAGGACCTCGAGCGTGCCGCGGCCCGCCTCGCGGCCTGGCGAGAGGGCGCCAACCGTGCGTGCGAGACGGACGCCGAGCGACTCGTCGCGGAGGTCCGACAGCACCTCGCCAACGACCTGGACGCGCCAGCCGCCCTCGAGGCCATCGACGCCTGGGCGGCCACCACGCAGAGCGCGGGGGAGGGCTGCGGCGACGTGTGCGACCTGCTCGACGCCCGCCTCGGGATCAGGCTCTGAGCCTCACTGGTCGCCGGTCTCGCGACGCTTGAGGTATCGCTCGAACTCTCGCGCGATCGCCTCACCGCTCGCCTCGGGCAGCTCCGCGGTGTCGCGGGTCTCCTCGAGCGCTCGCACGTAGTCGGCGATCTCCTCGTCCTCCTCCGCGAGCTCGTCGACGCCACGCTCCCAGGCGCGGGCCTCCTCGGGCAGGTCCGCGAGGGGAATCGAGATCTCGAGGAGGTCCTCGAGCTGACCGATGAGCGCCAAGGTCGCCTTCGGGCAAGGCGGCTGGGCGACGTAGTGGGGAACGGCCGCCCAGAACGACACCGCCGGCAGGTCCAGCTGCACGCACGCGTCCTGGAAGACCCCCACGATCCCTGTCGGGCCCTCGTAGTTGGACTGCTCCAGCTTGAGCCGGTCGGCCAGCTCGGGCTCGGTCGCGGTGCCGCTCACCGGTATCGGGCGGGTGTGCGGGGTGTCGGCGAGCAGTGCCCCGAGGGTGACGACCGTCTCGGTGCCGAGCTCCTCAGCCGCAGCGAGCAGCTCGGCGCAGAACTGCCTCCAGCGCATGTTCGGCTCGATGCCGCGCAGCAAGATCACATCGCGCTGCGCACCAGGGGGCCGCGCGACCGACAGTTGCGTGGAGGGCCACGTGATCTTGCGCATGCCCGCGTCGTTGGTGCCGACAGCCGGGCGGTTCATCTGGAAGTCGTAGAAGTCCTCGGGGTCGACGGCGGCGACCACCCGTGCGTCCCAGACGCTGATCAGGTGGTCGACAACAGCCGAAGCGGCGTCCGCCGCGTCGTTCCAGCCCTCGAAGGCCGCGATCAGGACAGGGGACTCAAGTTCGGGTACCTCTTCGAGCTCGATCACCGTTCCAGCCTAGTCTCCGACCCATTCGTCGACGTACGCCAAGGTGGGGAGGTCGGCGCGTCGCCGGCAGCCTGAGGTGTCACCATCCGGACTCGCTGTGCTGCCCCTTCGGCGGCACCTACGGTGGGGATGAGGCGCATCCAGTCGCCCTGCTGATCCGAAGGAGTTACGTGACCTTGTCCCCGTATGTCCGACCCGACGTCACGGACGAGCTTACCGCTGCCCTCCGCGACAGGATTCTCGTGCTTGACGGCGCGATGGGGACGATGATCCAGCGGCACCGCCTCGAGGAGAGCGACTACCGCGGAGACCGGTTCGCCGACTGGCCCTCGGACCTCAAGGGCAACAACGACCTGCTGAGCCTCACCTCGCCCGACCTGGTGCGCGCCATCCACGAGGAGTACCTCCACGCCGGCGCCGACATCGTCGAGACCAACACCTTCAACGCCCAGCGGATCTCCCTCGCCGACTACGGCATGCAGGAACTGGCCTACGAGATGAACCTCGCCTCCGCCCAGCTGGCCAGGGCAGCCTGCGACGCAGTCACCCAGCAGACGCCGGAGTCGCCGCGGTACGTCGCCGGTGCGCTCGGTCCCACGAACCGCACAGCCTCGATCTCCCCGGACGTCAACGACCCCGGCAAACGCAACATCACCTTCGACGAGCTCGTCGTTGCCTACCTCGAGCAGGCCCGGGGGCTCGTGGACGGCGGCTCGGACCTGCTCTTGATCGAGACCATCTTCGACACGCTCAACGCCAAGGCAGCCATCTTCGCGCTGGAGACCCTGTTCGAGGAGCGCGGGCGCCGCTGGCCCGTGGTGGTCTCGGGGACCATCACCGACGCCTCCGGGCGGACCCTGTCGGGCCAGGTGACCGAGGCTTTCTGGAACTCGATCCGCCACGCCCGACCGATCGCCGTCGGCCTCAACTGCGCGCTCGGCGCCAAGGAGATGAGGCCCTACCTTGCCGAGCTGTCCCGCATCGCTGACTGCTTCGTCTCCGCCTACCCCAACGCCGGGCTTCCCAACGCGTTCGGGGAGTACGACGAGGCAGCCGAGGAAACTGCCGCCGTCGTGGGCGAGTTCGCCGCGAGCGGCATGGTCAACCTCGTCGGCGGCTGTTGCGGCACCACCCCCGAGCACGTCGCGGCCGTGGCAGCCGCCGTGGAGGGCAAGCCGCCACGCCTTCCCGCCGAGGTCGAGACAGCCTGCCGGCTGTCCGGGCTCGAGCCGCTCAACATCACCGAGGAGTCGCTGTTCGTCAACGTCGGCGAGCGCACCAACATCACCGGCTCCGCCCGCTTCCGCAGGTTGATCAAGGAGGGCGACTACGCCTCGGCACTCGCGGTCGCCCGGCAGCAGGTCGAGGCCGGCGCCCAGATCATCGACATCAACATGGACGAGGGGATGATCGACGGCGTCGAGGCCATGGACCGGTTCACCAGGCTGATCGCCAGCGAACCCGACATCTCCCGGGTGCCGGTGATGGTCGACTCCTCCAAGTGGGAGGTCATCGAGGCCGGGCTGAAGTGCATCCAGGGCAAGGCCGTGGTCAACTCCATCTCGATGAAGGAGGGGGAGCAGGCCTTCGTCGAGCAGGCCCGGCTGTGCCGGAAGTACGGCGCCGCCGTCGTGGTGATGGCCTTCGACGAGGACGGGCAGGCCGACACCCTCGAGCGCCGTACGTCGATCTGCAACAGGGCCTACGACCTGCTCACCGACGAGGTCGGCCTCGACCCCGCCGACATCATCTTCGACCCCAACATCTTCGCCATCGGCACGGGCCTCGACGAACACGCCAACTACGGCGTCGACTTCATCGAGGCCACCCGCTGGATCAAGGACAACCTCCCCGGCGCGCTCGTGTCGGGCGGGGTCTCCAACGTCTCCTTCTCCTTCCGCGGCAACAACCCGGTGCGCGAGGCCATTCACGCGGTGTTCCTCTTCCACGCGATCCGCGCCGGCATGGACATGGGCATCGTCAACGCCGGTGCCCTCGCGGTGTACGACGAGATCGATCCCGAGCTGCGCGACCACGTCGAGGACGTCGTGCTCAACCGTCGTCCCGACGCCACCGAGCGGCTGCTCGCGATCGCCGACCGCCACAACGGCGAGGGCCGCCAGGCGCAGGGAGCCGACGACGCCTGGCGGAGCCTCCCGCTGGAGGAGCGGATCAGCCACGCCCTGGTGAAGGGCATCGACGACTACGCCGAGTCCGACACCGAGGAGCTGCGGCAGCAGATCGCCGCCCGGGGCGGGCGCCCCATCGAGGTCATCGAGGGACCGCTCATGGCCGGGATGAACATCGTCGGCGACCTCTTCGGCGCCGGAAAGATGTTCCTGCCCCAGGTGGTGAAGTCGGCCAGAGTGATGAAGAAGGCCGTGGCCCACCTGATCCCCTACATCGAGGCCGAGAAGGACCCAGCCGACGTCGGCCGGAACAACGGCACGATCGTGATGGCCACCGTCAAGGGCGACGTCCACGACATCGGCAAGAACATCGTGGGAGTGGTCCTGCAGTGCAACAACTACGAGGTCCACGACCTCGGGGTGATGGTGCCTGCCCAGAAGATCCTCGACACGGCCAAGGAGGTCGGCGCGGATCTGGTCGGCCTCTCCGGACTGATCACGCCCTCGCTCGACGAGATGGTGAACCTGGCCTCGGAGCTGGAGCGCCAGGGCTTCGACATCCCGCTGCTGATCGGTGGGGCCACCACGTCGCGAGCCCACACGGCGGTCAAGGTCTCACCCCAGTACCACGGACCAGTCGTGTGGGTGAAGGATGCGTCACGCTCGGTGCCTGTCGCCTCCGCCCTGCTCTCCGACGAGCTCCGGCCCCGGCTGCTTGCCGACGTGGAGTCTGACTACGAGTCGATCCGCCGCCGCCATGCGCAGAAGCGCAACGAGCGGCCGATGCTCTCGCTGGAGGCTGCCCGCGCGAACCGCACGCCGGTCGAGTGGGACGGCTACGTCCCGCCACGCCCGCCGGTGCTCGAGGGCGACGAACCGTTCGTGCGGGTCTACGAGGACTTCTCGCTCGGTGAGCTGCGCGACTACATCGACTGGCAGCCGTTCTTCAACGCCTGGGAGATGAAGGGGAGCTTCCCCGACATCCTCAACAACCCGGCATCGGGGGAGACGGCCCGCAAGCTGTTCGACGACGCCCAGGAGATGCTGGACCGCGTCGTCGAGGAAGGCTGGCTCACCGCCAACGCCGTCGTCGGGCTCTTCCCCGCCAACGCCGTCGACCACGACAGCATCGAGCTCTACACCGACGAGTCGCGGTCGGTCGTGCGAACCCGGCTCGAACACCTGCGCCAGCAGGGCGAGCACCGCGACGGTATCCCCAACCGGTCGCTGGCCGACTACGTCGCTCCCAAGGACTCGGGTCTGCGCGACTACGTCGGGGCCTTTGCGGTCACCGCTGGTCTCGGCACGACCGAGAGGATCGCGGACTTCAAGGAGAGGCACGATGACTACAGTGCGATCCTGCTCGAGTCGCTGGCAGACCGTCTCGCCGAGGCGTTCGCCGAGCGCCTCCACGAGCTGGTGCGCCGCGACCTGTGGGGCTACGCACCCGACGAGGACCTCGACAACGACGCGTTGATCAAGGAGCGCTACGAGGGCATCCGACCCGCCCCCGGCTACCCAGCCTGCCCCGACCACACCGAGAAGGCGACCCTGTGGGATCTTCTCGACGTGAAGACACGCACCGGGATCGAGCTCACCGAGTCGATGGCCATGTGGCCGGGCGCGGCCGTGAGCGGCTGGTACTTCTCGCACCCGCAGTCGCAGTACTTCGTCGTCGGCCGGGTCTCGCGCGACCAGGTCGAGGACTACGCGCGGCGCAAGGGGTGGACGCTGGCGGAGGCCGAGCGGTGGCTCTCACCCAACCTCGCCTACGAGCCGGAAGACTGATCGTGGGGGAGCAGCTTGCCGCCGTCTTGTGGGACATGGACGGCACGCTCGTCGACACCGAGCCCTACTGGATCGAGTCCGAGTTCGAGCTCATCGAGAAGTACGGCGGCCAGTGGAGCACGGAGCATGCGCTGAACCTCGTGGGCAACGACCTGGTCGAGTCCGGCCGCTATATCCGCGAGCACGGCGGGATCGACCTCGAACCCGCCGAGATCGTCGAGGAGCTCCTCGACCGGGTGGTGCAACGCGTCGAGCGGCGCGTCCCATGGCAGCCAGGGGCCGTCGAGCTCCTCGCCGACCTTCGCGCCAACCACGTGCGCTGCGCCCTGGTGACCATGTCCTACCGACGCTTCGTCGCCCCGATCCTCGCCGGCCTGCCCGAGGGGACCTTCGAGGTCGTGGTCACCGGTGACGCGGTCAGCCGCGGGAAGCCACACCCGGAGCCGTATGAGAAGGCTGCCGCAATCCTCGGGGTCGACCCGGCCCGGACGCTGGCCATCGAGGACTCCAACACAGGGGCGCGCTCCGCGGAGGCAGCCGGCTGCACGGTCCTGGTCGTCCCCAACCACGTGCCTGTCCTTCCGGGCGACCGCCGGACCTTCCGCGAGACGTTGCTAGGAAGCACGCATTCCGAACTCTCGCGCCTACTTCTTCACTGATCGTTGCAATATTGCGACCTCATCGCTGGCGTTTTCCGGTGGCACCTGTTTAGACCGGCGAGTAGTGTCCACGAGGTTCCGCTCCGGACATCCGTGTCAGGGGCACGTATTCGTGAGGTGAAAGTTGAACCGCAGACGAGGAATGCTGGCCTTGGCCAGTGCGGGAGTCATGATCGCGTCACTGGCGGCATGTGGCGGCGACGAGGGCGACGGGGGCAACGGCGGCGGAGGTGCCACCGGCGAGGCCTGGATCCTCGGCACCACCGAGACCGTGACGTCCCTGGACCCGGCAGGTTCGTACGACTTCGGGTCGTGGAACCTTCAGCAGAACATCTACGAGCAGCTGCTCGTCATCCCCGGTGGGGAGACGGAGCCGGTGGGTGACGCGGCCGAGTCCTGCGAGTACACCGACCCGCAGACGGTGGAGTGCACGCTGCGCGAAGGGCTGACCTTCTCCAACGGCAACGAGCTGACCTCCTCGGATGTGCAGTTCTCGATGGAGCGCAACCTCGCCATCGCCGACCCCAACGGATCCTCGGTGCTCCTCGGCCAGCTCAAGGACCCGGACGCGGACGCGCTCGCCGAGGGCGCGATCGAGACCCCCGACGACCAGACGGTGGTCTTCCACCTGAACGCGCCGGACACCACCTTCCTCCAGCTGCTGACGACGGCGACGACGTCGATCGTCGACGAGGAGACCTTCCCGGCCGACAAGCTGCTGGCCGACGACCAGGTCGTCGGCTCGGGCCCCTACAAGCTCAGCCAGTGGAAGCCTGGTGAGCAGGCGGTCCTCGAGGCCAACGAGAGCTACGACGGCGAGCGCACCCCGAAGTCCGGCCAGGTCTTCATCCAGTACTTCAGCGACCCCGTGCCGCTGAAGCAGGCCATCGAGAACGGCGAGGTCGACATCGCCTGGCGCACGCTGAGCCCGACCGACCTCAACGACCTCGAGGGCGTCGACGGCGTCAACGTGATCAAGGGCGAGGGCTCGGAGTTCCGGTACTGGGTCTTCCAGTTCGCCAACAAGGCTGTGGAGGACAAGGCGGTCCGGCAGGCCGTCGCGCAGATCATCGACCGTGACACGATCGCGCAGGACGCCTACGACGGCACCGTCGAGCCGTCGTACTCCATCGTGCCGCCGGGCTTCGCCGGCCAGAAGGACTCCTTCCAGGAGAAGTACGGCGAGCCCGACCCGGACGCAGCGAAGAAGCTGCTCGCCGACGCCGGCATCAAGACTCCGGTCAACCTGACTCTCGGCTACACCCCGACCCGCTACGGCCCCAACCTGGTCGACGAGGCCAACGAGCTCGCCGAGCAGCTCAACTCGAGCGGTCTGTTCAAGGTCACCATCGAGGACGCCGAGTGGGAGGAGTACCAGAACCTCTACAAGGAGGGCGCCTACGACCTGTTCGCCCTCGGCTGGTACCCCGACATCCTGGACGCGGACAACTACCTCACCCCGTTCATCCGTGACGGCGGCTTCTACGCCAACAACTACTCGAACGACGAGGTGAACAAGCTTCTCGACGAGGAGCTCGCAGAGACCGATGCAGCTGCGCGCGACGAGATCATCGGCCAGCTGCAGGACATCGTGGCCGAGGACGTGCCGCTGGTCCCGTCGTGGAACGGTCAGAACGTCGCGGTGGCCCGTGACGGGATGGAGGGCGTCGAGGGTACTCTCGACCCGACCTACATCTTCCGTTTCTGGGAGATCAGCAAGAGCTAGCACCACCCCGGGGGAGGGCGCGCTGGGCGCGTCCTCCCCTTTTCTCTGTGAGGAAGGAAGTCGATGAGCGCGCGTTCGGGCTCACTCCCACGCTATGTCGCGCAGCGCCTGCTGCTGATCATCCCGACGATCTGGCTGATCGTCACGTTCGTGTTCATCATGCTCCGGGTCGCGCCAGGGGACCCGGTGTCTGCCGCGGTCGGGGGCAAGCTCGACGAGGCCGCCCTCGACGCACGGCGCGCCGCCCTCGGCCTCGACCGGCCACTGATCGTGCAGTACTTCGATTACCTCGGCGACGTCGCCACGTTCAACTTCGGCCAGACCATCTCCGACAACAGGTCGCTGATCAGCATCGTCGTCGACAACGGGGGAGCGACCCTGACGCTCACTCTCGGTGCCTTCCTCTTCGCCCTGCTCGTCGGTATCCCGCTGGGCCTGCTCGCCGGTCGCTACCGCGACTCCGCCGGCGACGTGGGGATCCGCATCTTCGGCGTGGTCACCTACGCCGCTCCGGTCTTCTTCATCGGCCTGCTGATGCAGCTCCTCGTGGCGGGTCCGCTGGGTATGCCCACCTCTGACATCGCCTCGCCGATCACGAAGTTCGAGGTCGAGCCGGTCACCCACATCCTGCTGCTCGACGCGGTCATCGCGGGCAACTGGGACGCGGCCTGGGACGTCTTCTTGCACCACATCCTGCCCTGCATCACCCTGGGTCTGCTGCTGTGCGGGGTCTTCATCCGACTGGTGAGGGTCAACGTCCTGCAGACGCTCAAGGGCGACTACGTCGAGGCGGCTCGTGCCCGCGGAATCGCGGAGAAGCACGTGATCCGTCGCCACGCGTTCCGCAACGCGCTGGTGCCGGTGGTGACGGTGGTGGGGCTCATGGTCGCCCTCACCCTGTCGGGCGCCGTTCTCACCGAGCGGACGTTCAACTGGCCCGGTCTCGGCACGCAGCTCTACAACTACCTGATCGCCCGCGACTACGCGGCCGTGCAGGGCCTGGTCACCTTCTTCGCCGTGGTGGTGGTGCTCGTGAGCCTGCTGATCGACATCATCAACGCGCTGATCGACCCGCGAGTGAGGTACTGATGTTCCGATCTCTCCTGTCCCCCTTCCGGCACACCACCGGCATCGCCCGGTGGCTTCTGCTCACCGGCGTGGTCATCACCGCGGTCTTCGTGATCTGCGCGCTGTTCGCCCCTTGGATCGCGCCCCTCGACTTCAACCAGCGGTACGTCGACGGCGTCAAGCTCCCCAAGCAGGCGCCGCCGAGCGGGGAGTTCTGGTTCGGCACGAACGACCAGTTCTACGACGTCTTCTCCCGCGTGGTCTGGGGCGCTCGCACCGCTCTGATGGTGGTGGGACTCTCGATCCTGTTCTCGGTGGTGATCGGTGTCGTCCTGGGGCTGATCTCCGGCTTCATCGGCGGCTGGCTCGACCGGCTCCTGGTCTTCCTCATGGACACGCTCTACGCGTTCCCGTCGCTGCTGCTCGCGATCGTGTTCGCGTTCCTGTTCAAGGACCTGCTCGGCGGCAGCATCGTCGCCGTGGCGATGGCCCTCACGGTGATCTACATCCCGCAGTACTTCCGGGTGGTCCGCAACACCACGGTCAGCGCCCGCGAGGCGACCTACGTCGAGGCGGCGCGGGCGATCGGTGCAAGGAACCACACCATCATCGGCCGGTACCTCTTCGGCAACGTGATCCAGTCCGTGCCGGTCATCGGCACGCTCAACGCCGCGGACGCCATCGGAACCCTCGCCGGACTGGGCTTCCTCGGTCTGGGCATCCAGCCCAACGAGGCCGCCGAGTGGGGCTACGACGTGAGCCGGGCGCTCGACGACATGGGCGCCGGGATCTGGTGGACGGCCTTCTTCCCGGGCATGGCGATCGTCCTCCTCGTGGCCGGCCTGACGCTCGTGGGTGAGGGGCTGAACGAGACGGTCAACCCGGTGCTCCGCAAGCGGCGCCTGCTTCCGGTGGACATGCCGGCGAAGGAGCCGAGCAGCTACCTCGCGGAAGGCGACGCCGCAGCGCTTGGTGCGGGTGCGCCGGACGTGTGGGACCGAGAGGACGAGCTCCGCCCCGAGCGGGAGCACCGCGTCAGAGAGGACGAGTCACGATGACAGAGCTGTACGACGGTCCGGCCCCCGCGCGTCCTGACAGCGACACGGTGATCGATGCGCAGGACCTGCGCATCTGGTACGGCAGCGAGCGCGGCCCCGTGAAGGCGGTCGACGGCGTCAGCTTCCTGCTCCGCAAGGGCGAGATCCTCGGCCTGGTCGGCGAGTCCGGCTGCGGCAAGTCGACGCTCGGGCGTGGGTTGCTCGGTCTGCTGCCAGAAGGCGCGAAGATGGACGGACAGCTCCGGTTCAAGGGTGAGGACCTGCTCGCCCTGCCCAAGAAGGAGATGTTCGCCAAGCGCGGCGTCGAGCTCGGGATGATCTTCCAGGAGCCCCTGACCCGCCTCAACCCGCTGATGCGGATCTCCGAGCACTTCGAGGAGACCCTCAAGACCCACGAACGGGGTATCGGCAAGGAGGAGATCGAGCGCAGGTCGCTCGAGGTGCTGCGGGTGATGGGCATCCCGCCGACGCGCTACCGCTCCTACCCGCACGAGTTCTCAGGCGGCATGCGGCAGCGTCTGATGATCGCGCTCGCGCTCGTCCTGCGTCCTGCCTTCGTCGTCGCAGACGAGCCCACCACGGCGCTCGACGTGCTGGTCGAGGCGCAGATCATCCGGATCCTGCACGACCTGCGTCGCGAGTTCGACACCTCCCTGCTCCTGATCACCCACAACCTCGGAATCATCGCGGAGGCGTGTGACCGGGTGGCGGTGATGTACGCCGGGGAGATCGTCGAGGTCGGCGACGCCCGGGACGTTTTCTCCGACCCTCAGCACCCCTACACCAGGGAGCTGCTCCGGTCGACGATCTCGCTCTCGACGACGGGCCTGAACTTCATCCCCGGCGCGCCCCCGAACCTGGTGACGCCGCCGACCGGCTGCCACTTCCATCCACGGTGCCCGGACGCGATGAACATCTGCGCATCGCGACACCCGGTCGAGCGGGTCCACGACAACGGCAGCCGGGCCCAGTGCTGGGCAGCCGACCTGCGCAACGGCCAGGCCCCGGACCTGAGTGCAGAGGACACCGCACCCCTTGCCCGAGAGGAGATCTCCGTTGCCGACGAAGCATGAGGCGACCGCGACCGACACCAGCGTCGTGTCCGTCTCCGACCTCGAGGTCCACTTCGGACTGCGCGGCGGTGGCCTGGCCCGGCTGTTCGGGCGCGACACCGGCACCGTGAAGGCGGTCGACGGCGTCAACTTCGAGCTCCGGAAGGGGGAGGTGCTCGGCCTGGTCGGCGAGTCCGGCAGCGGCAAGACCACACTCGGCCGGGCCCTGCTCGGGCTCGCGCCCGCCACCAACGGCACGATCACCTACCACGAGACTGCCGACGGCGGCGTCACCACGGACCAGGTCGTGTCGGAGATGTCCGGTTCGCGGCTGCGCAAGCTCCGCACCGACTTGCAGATGGTCTTCCAGGACCCGCACGCTGCGCTGAACCCCTCGATGACCATCGAGACCGCAGTCGGCCATCCGCTCAAGATCCACGGGATCGCCTCGGGCGAGGAGCTGCAGCACCGTGTGGCTGCCGCGCTGGAGCGGGTCGGGCTCTCACCGGCAGAGCAGTTCATGGCGAAGTACCCCTCGGACCTCTCTGGCGGACAGAAGCAGCGTGCCGTGATCGCCCGGGCGATCATCATGGACCCCGAGGTCCTCGTCGCCGACGAGCCGGTGTCCATGCTCGACATGAGCGTGCGGGCGAAGATCCTCCAGCTCATGCTGGACCTGAAGAACGACCTCGGGCTGACGTACGTCTACATCACCCACGACCTCGCCAGCGCGAAGTTCTTCTGCGACCGTGTCGCCATCATGTACCTCGGACGCATCGTCGAGATCGGCCCGACCGAGGAGATCTTCGCCGACCCCAAGCACCCCTACACCAAGGCTCTGCTCCAGGCGATCCCGGAGCCCGACCCCAAGAAGATGGTGCCGCGCGACCTTCCCCGGGGCGAGATCCCCGACGCCGCGCGGCCGCCGCTTGGCTGCTCGTTCCACCCGCGTTGCCCGGTGGCGGTCGCCGAGTGCGGGTGGGAGTCGCGGGACCTGCGCGCTCTCCTGGAGGAGCACTGGGTCCGCCAGGACCCTTCAGTGTTCGAGGAGGAGCGCGAGCTGGTCGGAGATCTCGGCAAGCTCGACGAGCCGGCGAAGGTGGTCACCCTGGGCAACGGCGCGAACGCGTCGAAGGTCCGCGCGATGCTCGAGGGCATCCGAACGGAGAACCCGTCGGAGCCGCTGTGGAAGGGCGTGGACTCGCTCGAGGAGACCGCCGAGGGACTCGAGGTGAGGTTCCACCAGGGGTTCGACCCGCTGCTGCGCGCTTCCGGGGGAGTGCAGGTCGCCTGCGTGCTCCACCCGACGCCGGTGACGCAGGAGCCTGCCCGACCCGAGTGACCGCGCGAGGCGGCCCCTAGGACGTGGGGGCCGCCTCGACTTCCAGCACCGGGAGCTCCGGCGGCGTACCGCCGAACTCCGGACACAGCGACTGGTGTGCGCACCAGCCGCAGAGGGCACTGCGGCGCGGCCGCCAGTCACCGGTCTCCTGGGCCAGGGAGATCGCGCGCCAGAGCGCCTCGACCTTGCGTTCTGTCGCGCGCAGGTCCGCCTCGTCGGGGGAGTAGCGCAACAGCTCCCCACTGCCGAGGTAGACCAGCTGGAGCATGGCCGGAACGATGCCGCGGGTCCGCCAGAGCACCAGGGCGTAGAACTTCATCTGGAACAGCGCCTTGGCTTCGAAGGCCGGATGCGGTGCCTTGCCCGTCTTGTAGTCGACCACGCGGATCTCACCGGTCGGTGCCACGTCGATCCTGTCGACGAAGCCGCGCAGGAGCAGCTTGGACTCCAGCAGCGTCTCGACGTAGAGCTCGCGCTCGGCAGGCTCGAGGCGGGTCGGGTCCTCCAGAGCGAAGTACCGCTCGAGCGACTGTCGACACGAGGCCAACCAAGACCCGATCTCGGGGCCCTCCTCACCGAACATCTCAGCGATCTCGGGATCCGCCTCGAGCACGGACTCCCACGCCGGCTGCAGCAGCTCCGCGGCCTCCTGCGGGGTCCGCCTCTGGGCCGGCAGGTCGAAGAGGTCCTCGAGGACCTTGTGCACCACCGTGCCGCGCACGGCGTCGGGCGAGTGCGGCTCGGGCAGCCGGTCGAGCGTGCGGAACCGGTAGAGCAGTGGGCAGCTCATGAAGTCACTGGCCCGGCTCGGGGACAGGGAACCGACCACGTCGACGCCGTCGACGACCGTCCTGCCTTCAACCTGCTGCGTCATGACCAGAACCCTAGGCGAACGAACCGACAGTTCCCGGACAGCTCCGGCGCTCCTGCAGACCTACGGGCCCACCGGGGCGCTGGCGAGATAGCGTGGTGGCGTGGACCAGAGGACAGCAGACAGCGGTGACCCGCCAGCCCAGAGGCCGCCGGGGACGTTGCGGATCGGCCAGATCGGTGGCGTCGACGTGCTCATCCGCTCCTCATGGCTGCTGGTCGCGGCCCTGATCGCGATCCTCCTGGCTCCGCGCGTAGACCAGGTGCAGCCCGGTCTGGGCGGCTGGAAGTACGTCGCCGGCCTCGCCTTCGCGGTCCTGCTCTACCTCTCGGTGCTCTTGCACGAGATGTCCCACGCGCTGATGGCCAAGCGGTACGGCCTCCCGGTCAGGTCCATCACGCTGCACTTCCTCGGCGGCGTCACCGAGATCGAGGGCGAGCCGGACACCCCCCGTCGGGAGTTCGGGGTCTCGGTGGTCGGCCCCCTCACCTCCATCGCGGTCGGGTTGGTGTTCCTCGCGCTCTGGTTCGTCACCCCTGGCGGTCTGCTGAGGATGGCCGTGGAGGGCCTTGCTGGGGCAAACCTCATCGTCGGCGTCCTCAACCTCGTGCCCGGCCTGCCCCTCGACGGCGGACGCGTGCTGCGGGCGGCGGTGTGGAAGATCAGCGGCAGCCCTTACCGCGGCACCATCGTCGCCGGCTGGGGCGGGCGCGTCGTCGCGCTCCTTGCGCTCAGCTGGCCCATGCTGCAGCCGCTGCTGCTGGACCGGCCACCGGACCTGGTGGACTACGTCCTCGCGTTCGTGATCGCGACGTTCCTGTGGGGAGGCGCCTCCGCGGCGATCATCTCCGCCCGGCTGCGGCGCAAGCTTCCGGCTCTCCAGGCCCGGGGCCTCGCCCGGCGGGCACTTGCCGTGCCCCACGACCTGCCGCTCTCCGAGGCGGTGCGACGGGCGCAGGCGGAGCAGGCGGGGAGCCTCGTGGTGCTCGACCAGCACGCACGCCCGAGCGGGATCGTCAACGAGGCTGCCGTCCTGGCCACCCCGGCCGACCGCAGGCCGTGGATGCCGGTCGACGCCGTCTCCCGCACGATCGAGCCCGGTCTCATGCTGCCGGCCGACGTAGGTGGGGAGGAGATGATCCGGGCGATGCAGCGCACACCGGCCAGCGAGTACCTCCTCGTGGAGGCCGACGGCAGCGTCTACGGAGTTCTGGTCGCCGACGACGTGGACCGCGCCTTCGCGGCCACGAAGTAGCCCCGGTTATCCTCCTCCGCATGCCCTCCGACACCTCTGCCGACGTTGCCCCTGAGATCTGGTCGGGAGTGCATCGCGGTCCGCTGCGAGCGGGGGAGTGGGTGCGGCTCACCGACACCAAGGGGCGCCGCCACAACATCTGCCTCGAGGCCGGCAAGAGGTTCTTCACCAACCGCGGATCGATCGACCACGACGACCTGATCGGCCGCCCGGAAGGCTTCAGCATCACCTCGTCCGCGGGCGGCGAGTACCTCGTGTTCCGACCGCTGCTGAGCGAGTTCGTGGTCTCGATGCCCCGCGGCGCCGCCGTGGTCTACCCCAAGGACGCCGCCCAGATCGTGGCGATGGCCGACATCTTCCCCGGCGCCCGCGTCGTGGAGGCCGGTGTCGGCTCCGGGGCACTCACCTGCTCACTTCTGCGGGCTGTGGGCCCCCACGGACTGGTCTCGTCCTACGAGCGTCGCGACGAGTTCGCCGAGGTCGCCCGCAAGAACGTGACCCAGTTCTTCGGCGGCGAGCACCCGGCGTGGAAGCTGACTGTCGGCGACCTCGTCGCGTCGCTGCCGGAGGGTGAGGCACCCGGCTCCGTCGACCGGGTCATCCTGGACATGCTCGCGCCCTGGGAGTGCGTCGACGCAGTGGCAGACGCCCTCACCCCGGGCGGGATCCTGTGCGTGTACGTCGCCACCACCACCCAGCTCGGCCGCACCGTCGAGACGATCCGGGCACACGGCGGGTTCACCGAGCCCCAGCCGTGGGAGACGCTGGTGCGTGACTGGCACGTGGAGGGCCTGGCGATCCGGCCGGGGCACAAGATGATCGGTCACACCGGCTTCCTCGTCACCGCGCGCCGGATGGCACCGGGGGAGAAGGCGCCGGCCAAGAAGCGGCGCCCCGCGCCGGGTGCCTATGGAGTCGACTACCAGGGTCCACGTCCGTCGGGTCTCCCGCCCGCCGTGGCCGAGGAACGATACGACACATGACGGACAGGTAGTGGGGGCGACCCGTTGTTGCTGATCTGCAACCGACACACGGTGGATACGACTTCACAAACTTGTCGTGCCGAGTAGGGTCGAATTCCAGAGGCCATGCTGCTGCGGAGGTGATGGGCTTGTCAGCATCAGAGAGCGGTTCGGGCCGCGGGGCGCGGTCGTCGGAAGAGCTGAGGGCGCAGCTGGGCTTCCTCGAGGAGGAGGTCGCCGACCTACGTCGCCGGCTCGCTGAGAGCCCCGGACACTCCCGAGCCATCGAGCAGCGCCTGGCGGACACGCAGCGCTCTCTGGCCGCCGTGACAGCGCAGAACGAGCGGCTCGCGCAGACCCTCCGTGAAGCCCGCGACCAGATCATGACCCTCAAGGAGGAGGTCGACCGGCTCGCGCAGCCGCCGGCCGGCTTCGGCACCTTCTTGAGCCGCAACGAGGACGACACGATCGACGTGTTCACCGGCGGGCGGAAGCTTCGCGTGAACGTCAGCCCCTCCGTCGCCATCGACGAGCTGCGGCGTGGTCAAGAGGTCATGCTCAACGAGGCTCTCAACGTCGTCGCCGCCCTCGAGTACGAAGAGGTCGGCGAGGTCGTCATGCTCAAGGAGGTGCTCGCCGACGCGGAGCGGGTCCTCGTCATCGCCAATGCCGACGAGGAGCGCGTCGTACGTCTCGCCGAGCCCCTGCGCGGGCTGACCCTCCGGGCCGGGGACTCACTGCTGCTCGACGGTCGCTCGGGCTACGTCTACGAGCGTGTCCCCAAGTCCGAGGTCGAGGAGCTCGTCCTCGAAGAGGTCCCCGACATCGACTACGAGAACATCGGCGGCCTGATGAGGCAGATCGACGCCATCCGCGACGCGATCGAGCTTCCCTACCTCTACCCGGACCTTTTCCGCGAGCACCAGCTCAAGCCGCCCAAGGGAGTGCTGCTCTACGGGCCGCCTGGCTGCGGCAAGACGTTGATCGCGAAGGCTGTGGCGAACTCGTTGGCCAAGAAGGTCGCAGCGAAGACGGGCCAGGAGGGCAAGAGCTTCTTCTTGAACATCAAGGGCCCAGAGCTGCTCAACAAGTACGTCGGTGAGACCGAGCGGCACATCCGACTCGTCTTCCAGCGTGCCCGCGAGAAGGCATCAGGAGGGACCCCGGTCATCGTGTTCTTCGACGAGATGGACTCCCTGTTCCGCACGCGCGGATCCGGGGTCTCCTCCGACGTGGAGAACACGATCGTGCCTCAGCTCCTCTCGGAGATCGACGGTGTCGAGGGCCTCGAGAACGTCATCGTCATCGGTGCCTCGAACCGCGAGGACATGATTGATCCGGCGATCCTGCGGCCGGGACGTCTCGACGTGAAGATCAAGATCGAGCGTCCTGACGCCGAGTCTGCCCGAGACATCTTCTCCAAGTACCTCACCCCGGATCTGCCTCTGCACGCCGAGGACCTAGGTGAGTTCGGCGGCGACCGCGAGGCGTGTGCGGCGGGGATGATCCGTGCGACCGTGGAGCGGATGTACACCGAGACCGACGAGAACCGGTTCCTCGAGGTGACCTACGCCAACGGCGACAAGGAGATCTTGTACTTCAAGGACTTCAACTCCGGGGCGATGATCCAGAACATCGTCGACCGGGCCAAGAAGATGGCGATCAAGGACCTGCTGGACAACGACCAGAAGGGCCTCCGCGTCACGCACCTGCTCCAGGCCTGCGTCGACGAGTTCAAGGAGAACGAGGACCTGCCCAACACGACCAACCCCGACGACTGGGCGCGGATCTCCGGCAAGAAGGGCGAGCGGATCGTGTTCATCCGCACGCTCATCACCGGCAAGCAGGGCACCGAGCCCGGGCGCTCGATCGACACCGTGTCCAACACCGGCCAGTACCTCTAGCAGCCCACCAGGGAGCAGCACATGAAGTGGATCCTGGTCATCCTCGTCGTCGCGGCGGTCTTCTTCCTCGTCCAGAAGCTCGCCGGACGTCGCTGAAAGGCACAGCAGCGGCCCTCGTCGCGTCCGGCGTCTACCTCCGGGCGGTCCCGATGTGACGGGCGGCTTCCACGGCTGAGGAGAACCTCCAGCGGTTGCCGGTGCGCTCCGGGAGAGAGCCGAGGGCGTCCGCCGTCTCGTGCGCGGATGCGTCGTGCTCGTGGTCAGGGGCGAGGTGATCAGCCATGGAGAGTCACCACCTGGGGCGACTCGATCCCGATGATGTCGTCGCGTAGACGCTGCTCCAGCCACCGGACGAGCCCGGTCTGCTCGGGCGCCGAGCCAGGCCGTCCCTGGCAGACTCCGTGCGTGATTGCACGCGCGAGGTCCTCGATGCCGAAGCCGCTCTCTCGTGACCAGCGTCCGAGGACCGCGAGGGCCTCGTAGGACCCGATCCCGTAACGCAGCATGAGCACGCCCTTGGCCTGCTCGATGACAGCCATCTCAAACATGTGTGCCTCCCTGCCGGGGGACCACGGATCCGTCGTGTGGTTGGGTGATCGGCCTTGTGAGGGCATGGTCGACGGTGACCCTGGCTCGTTCGGTGATCCGGGAGGGACGCTCCAGCATCGCGCGGGACAGCCGCGCGCGCAGGAGGCGAAGCACGCGACGATCGTCGTGGACACTCGCAAGGAGCTCGTTGGCGGCCTTCTCGGGTCGCCATCCGTCGGCCATGACCGCCCTGAGCAGGGAACGAAATGCGTGGTCGAGCCGGGTCCGGGTGCGGGGCCGTGGGTAGGCCACGGCGACGGTGTGCATCAAGCAACCTCCGGTGCAGAAACGAACGTTTGCCACCGGAGTCTGGGGTGGCCTCCCATGAGGAGTAGGCAGCAAAGGTAGGCAGCAGCCTCGCGCTCACGCAAGCCGTTCGGTCAACATCGGGGGATGTAGTGCAGAACGTCCTCGGCAGGTAGGCAGACCGCGCTATGCCGGGGACCGGCGGCGTGGCTCGGTCGGACTACGCCGGCAGGTCGAGCTCGCGGGCGACGACCCTCTTGGCCACCTCGTGGATGACCAGATGGTTGTTGCGGGAGTAGGTGCGCAGTCGCTCGAACGCAGCGTCGGGCTCGATGTCGTGGCGGGCCGCGAGGAAGCCCTTGGCCTGCTCGATGACGATCCGCGACCTCAGGGCGGTGTTCAGCTGGGCGACACGCGTCTCGGCGGACTCGTGGGCGTCTCGGCGCAGGCTCCGGCGCAGGTTGCACACGACACCGCGCACGTCCGGATCGTCGAGGAGGTTGGTCAGGGCGGCCTCTGCCCACACCCAGCCCTGCTCGGTGAGCAGACGCAGCTCGAGTGGGGGGTGCGCGCCCGGGTGGGCCACGACCTCCTCCATGAACGCTGCCAGGGCTGCCCGCTCGTCGGGGTGGAGCAGGGGCACGACGCTGGTGCCGACGATCGAGTCCTCCCACCCGAAGAGCTCCTTCACGGCGGGGCTGGAGTATGCGACGACGGCGTCGGACCGGAGAACGAGCGCCGCGTCGGTCGACCGCTCGAGCAGAGGGTGCAGTGCACGGCCCAGGTTGGTGGAGAGGCCGACCACGCCGACGAGGGCGCCCTCGCGATAGATGCCGGAGTCGGTGACCAGCGCCGGGAAGACGGTGCCGTTCTTGCGTCGTACCGAGAAGCCCCCCGACCACGAGAGCCCGGAGCGCAGCGCAGTCATGACGTCCTTGGTGGGGTCGGTCGCCACGTCAGGCAGGTTGAGGTCGCTGACGTTGCGCCCCATCGCCTCGTCCGCAGTCCAGCCGTAGGCATTCTCCGCGGCGTGGTTCCAGTAGACGACGACCCCGTCGACGTCGGTGACGATCAGGGCCTGGCCGATCGCGGCGAGGATCTCCTCATGCGCGAAGTTGGGCGGGTCCCCAATGCCCTCAGCCAACGATGCTCCCCCTGTCACAACGGTGCGGACGAGCGCCCCCGCTTTGCCTATCGTAAAGCCGCGCCGCGTGGCCAGGAGCGCTTTTCGAGACCAATCGGGTCAACGCGCCCTGGTCCCGCCGCGTAGGCTCAGGTCATGAGTGTTCGTCGCGTGATGGGGACCGAGACGGAGTACGGCATCTCCGTGGCGGGCCAGCCCACCGCCAATCCGATGGTCGCCTCGTCGCAGGTGGTCAACGCCTACGCGAGCTCGACCCTGCGGGCCCGCCGGGCGCGGTGGGACTTCGAGGAAGAGTCGCCGCTGCGCGACGCCCGCGGTTTCGACATGTCCCGCGACGTCGCCGACGCCTCACAGCTCACCGACGAGGACCTCGGCCTGGCCAACGTCATCCTCACCAACGGAGCGCGGCTCTACGTCGACCACGCGCACCCGGAGTACTCCACCCCCGAGTGCACGAACCCCAAGGACGTCGTGTTGTGGGACAAGGCCGGGGAGCTGGTGATGCTCGACGCGGCCCGGCTCGCCGGCACCATCCCCGGAGCTGCGCCGATCTTGCTGTACAAGAACAACACCGACAACAAGGGCGCGTCCTACGGCGCCCACGAGAACTACCTGATGCGACGGTCCACGCCCTTCGGCGAGATCGTCCGTCACCTGACGCCGTTCTTCGTCAGCCGACAGGTTGTGACCGGCAGTGGGCGGGTCGGGATCGGTCAGGACGGCCGCGACCACGGCTTCCAGATCAGCCAGCGGGCCGACTACTTCGAGGTCGAGGTGGGGCTCGAGACCACCCTCAAGCGACCGATCATCAACACCCGCGACGAGCCGCACGCCGACCCGGAGAAGTACCGCCGTCTGCACGTCATCATCGGTGACGCCAACCTTTCGGAGATCTCGACCTACCTCAAGGTCGGCACCACCTCGCTGGTCCTGGCCATGATCGAGGACCGGTTCATCTCCCGGGAGCTGACCGTCGACCAGCCCGTCCGGTCGCTGCGAGCGGTCTCCCACGACCCGTCCCTCAAGCATCTGCTGACCCTTGCCGACGGGCGGACCCTGACCGCCGTGCAGCTGCAGATGGAGTACCTCGACCTTGCGAAGAAGTACGTCGAGGACCGGCTGGGCGCTGATGCCGACGCGCAGACCCTCGACGTCCTCGAGCGCTGGGAGTCGGTGCTCACCCGGCTCGAGACCGACCCCATGCAGTGTGCCCGCGAGCTTGACTGGGTCGCCAAGCTGAAGCTGTTGAACTCCTACCGCGACCGCGACGGCCTGGACTGGGACGACGCGAAGCTGCACCTCGTCGACCTCCAGTACTCCGACATCCGGCCCGACAAGGGGCTGTACCACCGCCTGGTGAAGCTCGGTCGCATGGAGCGGCTGCTCGGCGAGGAGGACATCGCCCGGGCGATGCACCAGCCCCCCGTCGACACGCGGGCCTACTTCCGGGGGCGCTGCCTGGAGAAGTACGCCGACCAGATCGCAGCGGCCTCCTGGGACTCGGTGATCTTCGACCTGCCGGGCCACGAGTCCCTCCAGAGGGTGCCCACGATCGACCCGCTGCGGGGCACCCGCGGCCACGTGGGCGAACTCCTCGACCGTTGTGACACGGCGGAGAGCCTGTTTGCCGCACTGACTCGGTAGGGTCGTAGTTGCCGGGGCTCCTGGTTCCCCGACAGAGGAGGAAGCGGTCATGGCACAAGAGCGCAAGCAGTCCAAGAAGTCCCCTGAGACCGAGGAAGCGACCGAGGTCGCCCCCAACGAGGACGTGGCCGAGCGCAAGGAGCAGCTCGACGAGGACATCGACGCGATCCTCGACGAGATCGACGACGTGCTCGAGTCGAACGCCGAGGACTTCGTGAAGTCGTTCATCCAGAAGGGCGGAGAGTAGACCGAACATGAGTGACCCACGACAGGCCGATGCCCGCCTGCCCTCCGCCTATCTGGCGCCCGGATCCTCGTCGTTCGCCGAGTTCCTGTCCCACCAGGCTCCCGAGCTGCTCCCCGCCAACCGCAGCCTGCCCAACGGCAGCGCCGCGGACCTGGCCCCTCACGGCACGACGATCGTCGCGACCACCTTCGACAGTGGCGTGGTCATCGCCGGGGACCGCCGCGCCACGATGGGCAACATCATCGCCCAGCGCGACATCGAGAAGGTCTTCCCGGCCGACGAGTTCTCCGCGGTCGGGATCGCAGGGAGCGCCGGACTGGCCGTGGAACTCGTGCGGTTGTTCCAGACCGAGCTCGAGCACTACGAGAAGATCGAGGGCACGACCCTGTCGATGGACGGCAAGGCGAACCGCCTCGCGGCCCTGATCCGGGCCAACCTTGGCATGGCGATGCAGGGCCTGGCCGTCGTACCCCTGTTCGCGGGCTACGACCTGACCTCGTCGCAGGGGCGGATCTTCTCCTACGACGTGACCGGTGGGCGTTACGAGGAGACCGCCTTCCACGCCGTGGGCTCCGGTTCGCTGTTCGCACGCGGCTCTCTCAAGAAGCTCTACCGCGACGATCTCACCGCGGACGACTGCGTCACCGCGGCGATCCAGGCTCTCTACGACGCCGCCGACGACGACTCCGCGACAGGCGGACCGGACCTGGCACGGCGCATCTTCCCCGTGGTCGCGGTGATCACCGCCGACGGGTACCGCCGGATGACCGACGAGGAGGTCGCTCAGACAGCGGACCGGGTCATCAGCGCCCGGATGCAGCGTCCTGACGGCCCCGCCGCTTCGTTGACCTGAGGAGCCCGCACCCATGAGCATGCCGTTCTACGTCTCGCCCGAGCAGCTGATGAAGGACCGGGCTGACTTCGCGCGCAAGGGGATCGCCCGGGGCAGGAGCGTCGCCGTCGTGCAGTACGCCGACGGGATCGTCTTCGTCTCGGAGAACCCCTCACAGGCCCTGCACAAGGTCAGCGAGATCTACGACCGGATCGCCTTCGCCGCAGTCGGCCGCTACAACGAGTTCGAGAACCTCCGGATCGCCGGCGTCCGCCTGGCGGACATGCGCGGCTACGCCTATGACCGCCGCGACGTCACCGGCCGCGGGCTTGCCAACGCCTACGCCCAGACCCTGGGCACGATCTTCTCCAGCGGCGGCGAGAAGCCCTACGAGGTCGAGATCTTCGTCGCCGAGGTCGGGGACTCCCAGGATGAGGACCAGATCTACCGGCTCACCTACGACGGGCAGGTCGCCGACGAGCACGGCTTCGCGGTGATGGGGGGCAATGCCGAGGCGGCCGTCGAGCACATGCGTGAGCAGTACCACGAGGGGTTCTCGCTCGACGAGGCGATCCGTCTCGCCGTGGATGCGCTCGGTCAGGGTGAAGGGGGCCCCCGGGTGATCGCGGCTGAGGACCTCGAGGTCGCGGTCCTCGACCGCAGCCGCCCTCAGCAGCGCAAGTTCAAGCGGCTGGGCGCATCCAGGCTCGTCGAGATCCTGGGCGAGCGGGCAGCGACCGCGAAGCACCCGGCGGGGGAGTCGACGAGCCCCTCCAACGCCCGACCCGCCGAGGAGAGTGACGAGGCGCCGGTAGCTCCCCCGGTGGCGCCTCCGATCGCCCCTGACGACCAGAACTGACGAGGTCGGTCTCCGGGAGCGTCGATGACGGGTGTATCCCCCGGCGCCGGCGCGACTGGTCCTGGCCCGCAGGCACAGGTCCGGACCAGACCGGACCGTGCTCGCCCTCCGGGGCCTCCTGCGCGACCCGGGGAGCCGCCAGGCAACGCGCTGGAGCGCGCGGATCTGGTGTGAGCCGGATGAGCGAGTTGGCTGCACCGGCTTGGGTCTAGCACCTAGGGTGTGAGCGTGGACCGCCGGATCTTCGGGATCGAGAACGAGTACGGCGTCACCTGCACCTTTCACGGGCAGAGACGCCTCTCGCCGGACGAGGTTGCCCGCTACCTGTTCCGCAAGGTGGTCTCCTGGGGCCGCAGCAGCAACGTCTTTCTCCGCAACGGCGCTCGCCTCTACCTCGACGTGGGCAGCCACCCCGAGTACGCCACACCCGAGTGCGACGACATCGTCGACCTGGTGACCCATGACAAGGCGGGGGAGCGGGTCCTCGAGGGGCTGCTCGTAGACGCCGAGCGCCGCCTCCACGACGAGGGGATCGCCGGGGACGTCTACCTGTTCAAGAACAACACCGACTCCGCCGGCAACTCCTACGGCTGTCACGAGAACTACCTCGTGGCCCGGCACGGGGAGTTCGCCAAGCTGGCAGACGTGCTGATCCCCTTCCTCGTGACCCGCCAGATCATCGTCGGCGCAGGCAAGGTGAGCCAGACCCCGCGTGGGGCGATGTACTCGGTGTCCCAACGCGCCGAGCACATCTGGGAGGGCGTCTCCAGCGCCACCACCCGCAGCCGGCCGATCATCAACACCCGAGACGAGCCGCACGCCGACGCCGAGCGCTACCGCCGGCTGCACGTCATCGTCGGCGACTCGAACATGAGCGAGACCACGACGTTGCTCAAGGTGGCCAGCGCCGACCTGGTGCTTCGGATGATCGAGGAGGGCGTGGTGATGCGCGACCTCACGATGGAGAACCCGATCAGGGCGATCCGCGAGATCTCCCACGACATGACCGGGCGCCGCAAGGTCCGCCTGGCGAACGGTCGCGAGGCCAGTGCGCTCGACATCCAGCAGGAGTACCTCTCACGCGTCAGGGAGTTCGTCGACCGGCGCGAGATCGCGACCCCGGTCATCGAGCGCACGCTGGATCTTTGGGAGCGCGGGCTCAAGGCTGTCGAGTCCGGGGACCTGAGCCTCGTCGAGCGGGAGATCGACTGGGTGATCAAGTGGAAGCTGATCGACCGCTACCGCTCCCAGCACGGGTTGCCGCTCAGCCACCCGCGCATCGCCCAGCTGGACCTGGCCTACCACGACATCCACCGTGGCCGCGGGCTGTACTACCTGCTCGAGAAGCGCGGGGCCGTGGCCCGAGTGACCAACGACGTCAAGGTATTCGAGGCCAAGTCGGTCCCGCCGCAGACCACGCGCGCCCGACTGCGTGGCGAGTTCATCAAGCGCGCGCAGGAGCGCCGACGTGACTTCACCGTCGACTGGGTGCACCTCAAGCTCAACGACCAGGCGCAGCGCACCGTGCTGTGCAAGGACCCGTTCCGTTCGCAGGACGAGCGCGTCCACAAGCTCATCGAGGGCATGTGAGCCAGGTCTAGGGCTGCCCGGATAGGGTGGCGACGTTTGTCTTCCCGTGATCTCGAGGTGAAACCTGTGCGCCGACGTCTCGTTGCGCTGACCGTCGTACCCCTGCTGCTCTTCGCAACCGCCGCGTGTGGAGGCGACTCCGACGGCGGCGACGGTGGCACCGACACCGCTGCGGCCGGTCTGGAAGGCCTGGAGGTCTCAGGCGAGTTCGGCGCCGCGCCCGAGGTCACGGTCGACGAGCCGATGAGCCTCGAGGAGCCCCAGAGCGAGGTTCTCGTCGAGGGTGCGGGCAACCCCGTGGTGGAGGGTGAGCAGGCGCTGCTCCACCTCTACGTCGCCAACGGAACCAACGGTGAGAAGGCGCTCGCGACCTACGACCAGGGCGTGCCCGCGTCGTTCCAGATGAGCGAGGCGCAGCTGTTCAAGTCCGTCGTGGACGCCACGGTCGGTGAGACCGTCGGCAGCCGTGTGGTGGTGGCAGCGCCGCCGGAGGACGCGTTCGGGCCCCAGGGCGCCCCGCAGTTCAAGCTCAGCGGCGAGGACGACGTGATCTTCGTGGTCGACATCATGTCGGTCGAGCCCACCGACGTCCTCGACGGACCTGAGGGACAGCCCAGCGAAGACGTGCCCAACGACCTGCCGACGGTGGAGGAGAAGAACGGCGAGGTCAGCGGGATCGGCTACGACAAGGCACCGGAGAAGCCGTCGAAGGAGCTCCAGGTCGTCACCCTCGTCGAGGGCGAGGGCCCCGAGGTCCGCGACGACAGTCTCGTGACCTTCGACTACCTCGGCCAGGTCTACGGCAGCGACCAGGTCTTCGACGAGTCCTACAGCAGCGAGCCGCGCACGTTCGCCGTGGGCATCGGAGGCCTGATCAAGGCGTGGGACGAGGCGATCGTCGGGGCCAAGCAGGGCAGCCGGCTGCTGATCATCGCGCCGCCGGACGTCGCCTACGGCGAGCAGGGCAGCCCCCCGAACATCCCCGCCAACGCCACCTTGACCTTCGTCGTCGACGTACTGGGTGTGGACACCGCGTCGTGACCATGACCGAAAGGGGGACGGTGTGGCTGCACGCAAGAGCGAGCGGCTCCTCAACCTGCTGATCACGCTCCTGGTCTCGCGCACCTACGTCACCAAGGAGCGGATCCGCTCGGTTGTCGAGCAGTACCGCCAAGCCGGTGACGAGGCGTTCGAGAAGATGTTCGAGCGTGACAAGGAGGAGCTGCGCTCTCTGGGCGTCCCGATCGAGGTCGGGTACCTCGATCGTGCCTTCGAGGATGAGCCCGGCTACCGGATCGAGCGGTCGGCCTTCGAGCTGCCCGCGATCGACCTCGAGCCTGACGAGGCCGCCGTGCTCGGCCTGGCCGCTCGAGTGTGGCAGCACGCCGGGCTTGCCTCGGCCACCACCGACGCGTTGGTGAAGTTGAAGGCGGCCGGCATCAGCGTCGACCGCGAGGCCCTCAGCACAGTCTCGCCCCAGCTCACCGTCGACGAGCCGAGCTTCGAGGCTTTCTGGGCAGCGACCCAGGAGCGCACCCCGGTGGAGTTCGACTACCGCACCGCGACCGGGGTGGAGGCGGCGGTCCGACACCTCCAGCCGTGGGGTGTGGTGTCCTTCCGCGCCCGCTGGTACGTCGTCGGCCTCGACACCGACCGCGGGGCGCCGCGGCTGTTCCGCCTCTCGCGGGTGAAGGGAGTGGTGCGAGTGACGGGCAAGCCCGGCTCCTACGAGGTACCGGAGGGCACCGACATCCGCGCTCTCACCGAGTCCTTGGCTCCGGCACCTGCAGATCATCGGGCGAGGCTCCTCGTCCGCGAAGGCGCGGCGCTCGGCCTGCGGCGGCACGCCGAGGCGTTCCCCGACGGGGCACCCGAGGGCTGGGACCGGGTCGAGATCCCCTATGGCCGCACCGACGCCCTCGTCGACGAGGTGCTCGGCTATGGCGCGGACGTCGTGGTGGAGGAGCCCGCGGATCTGCGTGAGCTCGTCGTCGGGCGGCTGCGTGACGTCGTGGCGGCAGGGGAGGCCCGATGAGCGGCGCCCGGGACCAGGTCGGGCGCCTGCTCGCGCTCGTCCCCTACATCCAGAGTCGCGACGAGGTGTCGTTGGAGCAGGCTGCCGCCGACTTCGGGGTCCGGCCGGCGCAGATCGTCAAGGACCTCAACGTCTTGTGGTTCTGCGGCCTGCCTGGGCTTGGGATGGGCGACCTGATCGACATCGACATGGACGCACTCAAGGGCGAGGGGGTGATCCGGCTGTCCAACGCCGACTACCTCACCCGGCCGCTGCGCCTGGGAAGCAGTGAGGCATCGGCGCTCATCGTCGCTCTGCGTGCGCTGCGAGACGGCGGGGACGAGTCGGTGCGCCCTGTCGTCGACAGGACGCTGGCGAAGCTCGAGGCAGCCGCCGGCGACGGCGCGGCGCTGGCGGCGCAGGTCGACGTACAGCTCTCCGAGGCCGACAGCGCGCTCGCCGGACTGCGACTGCGGCTGGAGCAGGCGCTGCAAGGGGGACGGCAGGTGCGGCTCGGGTACTACGTCCCCGCCCGGGACGAGGCCACCGAGCGCACGGTGGATCCGCTTCGCCTTGTGTATGCGGAAGGGCATACATACCTGGATGCTTGGTGCCATACGGCCGAAGGGCGTCGGCTCTTCCGCCTCGACCGGGTCTCCTCGGCCGACGTGCTCGACACACCGGTGGCCGACCACTCCGACCTCGCTCCGCGGGACCTCTCCGAGGGGATCTTCCAGCCCTCGCCGAACGACTCGCTCGCCACGCTCCTGCTGGAGCCCTCAGCGCGCTGGGTGGCCGAGTACTACCCCGTGGAGAACACCGAGGAGGCAGGGGAGGGCCGTCTTCGTGTCCGCCTCCGAGTCGGCGACCCGGGGTGGCTGACCCGGCTCGTGCTCCGGCTCGGCGGGACCGCCCATGTCGAGGCGCCCACGGAGTTGTCGACTGCCGTACACCGTGCGGCCACCGACGCGCTGGGGAACTACGAGGAGACCGGCGTACGATGAGTATGAGTTCCGCACAACCGAGAAGGACGTCATGAACGCTGTTGTCACTCCCATGGTGGCCGGTCTCGGCACCACCGAGATCCTGATCATCCTCGGGATCTTGATCTTGCTCTTCGGCGCGAAGAAGCTCCCCGAGCTCGCCCGTGGCAGCGGCCGTGCGCTGCGGATCTTCAAGGCCGAGACCAAGGGCCTGGCCGACGACGACAACGACGGCGTCGACGACCGCTACAAGACCCCCGAGCAGAGGCAGATCGAGGCCTCCCACCGTACCGAGCCCACGCACGACCAGTCCGCGCACCAGCCCCGCCCCGACGCCGAGCGCTGACGGCCGTTCGCACCACACCACCCTTGTCTCTCAGCGGAGTCGTCGGTCTCTTCCAGACCACACCTCATAACCCGGTCGGCGACGACGGCCGGATGGCTCTGGCCGACCACCTTCGGGAGCTGCGTGCCCGCCTGCTCCGGATCGCGCTGGTCCTCGTCGTAGGGATCACGGTCGCCTGGTTCTTCTACGACCAGCTCTTCTCGCTGCTGCTGGACCCCTACGAGGACGCCCGCAACCGTCTCGAGGCGAAGGGCGTCGACTCCCAGGGCGTCATCACCGGCGTCGCGACGTCGCTGCTGCTGCGGTTGAAGATCAGCGCCCTGGCAGCCCTCGTGGCCACCAGCCCCTACTGGCTCTACCAGATCTGGGCGTTCATCGTCCCGGGGCTCCACGCCAACGAGAAGCGCTGGACCCGGCTGTTCGCGGCGGTCGCCGGGCCCCTGTTCATCGCCGGCGTGGCCACCGCCTACTACGTCCTTCCCAAGGGCATGGAGGTCCTCATCGGGTTCACGCCCGGGAGTCTCCAGAGTCTCGTGGACTTCGGCGACTACTTCCGCTTCCTCACCCGAATGCTCCTGGTGTTCGGGATCGCCTTCGAGATCCCGCTCTTCGTGGTCATGCTCAGCCTCGCGGGTGTGGTCTCCGGCAAGTCGTTGGGCGCCTACCGACCGTGGATCGTGGTCGGCACCTTCGTGTTCGCGGCCGTTGCGACGCCCTCCACCGACCCGTTCTCGATGCTCATGCTCGCCCTTCCGATGACGCTGCTGTTCCTCATCTCCGAGGGCATTGCCCGCCTCATCGACAGACGCCGACACCGGCGCGCCGCGAACGAGGGACTGGAAGGACTCAGCGACGACGAGGCGTCGCCACTGACCTACACCCGCGAGGACGTCCGAGCCTCCAGGCTCGACGAGGAGGACTGACGTGCACGCCCCCGAGGTCGCGGACGTCGACGCCTTCGACCTGCCGGAGTGGCTCGGCCTCACCGAGGTGACCTGGCATGCCGAGTCCAGCATCGCCGGCGCCCACGTGACCGGCTGCCTGACCGGCGGGGACGAACCGATCCCATGCGACCTGCTGGCTGCCGACCTGGCCTACCCCCAGCCGGTCTTGGACGGCGAGTGGCGCCGTGCGGCCCACCAGCAGTGGACCCATGGACAGGTGCTGCTGGTGGAGTACGGCGGCCGGCTGACCCTCGCCGTTCCCGGCACCGAGTTCACCGCCGACCGAGTTCTGCAGAGCCTCGGGCGGCTGGCCAAGGCCGTCGGGGTCAAACCCGCTCGCTTCATCGCGGCACTGCGCCTCTGACCGCGACCTGCCACCGCGTATCCTCAGCGCCGTGGCCAGAGAGATCGCGCTGTTGACCAACCCGTCCGCGGGGAAGGGAGCCGGGTCGAGGACCGCGGCCATCGCCCTACCTCGGCTACGCGAGGCCGGTTTCCACGTCCGCGAGCTCCAGGGCGGTGACGGCCCCGAAGCGCTCGCCCTGGCCCGACAGGCCGTCGACGAGGGCGCGGAGAGCGTCGTCGTGGTCGGCGGTGACGGCATGGTCCACATGGCCGTCCAGGCACTCGCGAACACCGACGTGAGCCTCGGCATCATCCCGGCCGGCACAGGCAACGACGTGGCCCGCTACCTCGACATCCCACGCAAGGACCCGCAGGCGGCCGCCGACGTGGTCGTCGGCTCGCACGAGCGGACGATCGACCTCGCGAAGGCGGGACCGTCGTACTTCGTCACGGTCCTCGCCGCAGGCTTCGACTCCAAGGTCAACGAGCGGGCCAACCACATGCGCTGGCCCAAGGGGCAGATGCGCTACAACCTGGCCACCCTCGCCGAGCTGCGCGTCTTCGAGCCGTTGCCCTATACGCTCGAGATGGACGGGGAGACGCGGCGGCTCGACGCGATGCTCGTCGCGGTCGGCAACGGCCCGTCCTTCGGCGGCGGGCTACGGATCACCCACGGCGCCGAGATCGACGACGGAATGCTCGACGTGGTGATCATCAAACCGATGAGCAAGGTGGAGCTGGTGAAGACCTACCCGAAGCTCTACTCGGGCTCGCACGTGACCCACCCGCAGTACGAGCACCACCGCGTGCGCTCGGTGACCGTGGCGGCCCCGGGCGTGGTGGCCTACGCGGACGGAGAACGACTGGGCGCACTCCCGCTGACCGTCGAGGTTGTCCCTCGGGCACTCCGGGTACTGGCGCCACGATGAGCACCCCGTCGGAGAAGTACGCCAGGTTCCGCCGCGACCAGCAGTCGCCTGTCTTCACCGAGTTCGCCGGTCTCTACGACTTCGAGCTCGACGACTACCAGGTGCGGGCCTGCCGCGAGCTCGAGGCCGGCAACGGCGTGCTGGTCGCCGCCCCCACCGGCTCCGGCAAGACGCTCGTCGGCGAGTTCGCGGTGCACCTGGCCCTGCAGCAGGGCCGCAAGTGCTTCTACACCGCGCCGATCAAGGCGCTGTCCAACCAGAAGTTCAACGACCTGGTCGAAAGGTACGGCGCCGAGCAGGTCGGCCTGCTCACCGGAGACAACACGATCAACGGTGAAGCGTCGATCGTGGTGATGACCACCGAAGTGCTCCGCAACATGATCTACGCCGGGTCTCGCACCCTGGCGGGTCTCGGCTTCGTCGTCATGGACGAGGTGCACTACCTCGCCGACCGCTACCGCGGCGCGGTGTGGGAGGAGGTCATCATCCATCTGCCCGACTCCGTGGCACTGGTGTCCCTCTCCGCCACCGTCTCCAACGCCGAGGAGTTCGGTGAGTGGCTCTCCACCGTGCGCGGGGCGACGACGACCATCCTCGAGGAGCGTCGGCCTGTCCCGCTCTACCAGCACGTGATGGTCGGGCGGCGCATGTACGACCTCTTCGCCGAGCGGAAGGGTGCACGAGCGGGGGATGAGACCGCCGTCAACCCCGAGCTGCTCAAGGTGGCCCGCGACGACTGGCGCGCCTCACGCACCAACGACCGTCGCGACAAGCGTCGGGCCCCGCGCGGGCGCGCCGGAGCCCGCGGGCAGGGTACGCGCCGCCCCGTGCTGCCCAGCCGCTACGACGTCGTGGACCGGCTCGACAGCGAGGGGCTGCTGCCCGCGATCGTCTTCATCTTCAGCCGGGTCGGTTGTGACGCGGCGGTCAACCAGTGCCTGAACGCCAACCTGCGGCTCACCACGTCCGAGGAGCGCGACGTCATCCGTCGCTTCGTCGAGGAGCGCTGCAGCGCCCTCCCTGACGAGGATCTGCACGTCCTCGGCTACCACGACTTCCTCGAGGGGCTGACCCGTGGCGTCGCGGCGCACCACGCGGGGATGCTGCCCACCTTCAAGGAGTGCGTGGAGGACCTCTTCGCAGAGGGTCTGTGCAAGGTGGTCTTCGCCACCGAGACGCTCGCGCTCGGAATCAACATGCCCGCCCGCTCCGTGGTCATCGAGAAGCTCAGCAAGTGGAACGGCGAGACGCACGCCGACATCACGCCGGGGGAGTACACCCAGCTCACCGGCCGGGCGGGGCGCCGCGGGATCGACATCGAGGGCCACGGCGTGGTCCTGTGGCAGCCGGGCATCGACCCGCGAGCGGTCGCCGGTCTCGCCTCGACACGCACCTACCCGCTCAAGTCGTCCTTCCGCCCGTCGTACAACATGGCGGTGAACCTCGTGAAGCGGGTCGGCAGGCACACCGCACGCGAGCTCCTCGAGTCGTCGTTCGCTCAGTTCCAGGCCGACAAGGCGGTCGTGGGTCTCGCCCGCCAGCTCCGCAAGAGCGAGGACGCGCTGGCCGGGTACGCCGAGGCCGCGTCGTGCCATCTCGGCGACTTCATGGAGTACTCCGCGATCCGGCGCCAGCTGGGCGATCTCGAGGCTTCCTTGGCCAAAGCACGCAAGAGCGATCGACGTGATGAGGTGGTCGCCTCGCTCGAGGCGCTCCGCCCGGGCGACGTGATCGAGGTGCCGGCGGGACGGTACGCCGGGATGGCCGTCGTCGTGGACCCGGGAGGGCGCTCGGAGCGCGAGGGCCCCAGGCCCTACGTCGTCACCGCCGACAGGCAGGCCCGCCGGCTGTCGCTGGTCGACTTTCCCGTGCCGGTGGGTGCCATCACCCGCATGCGGATCCCGCGTAACTTCAACGGCCGCAACCCGCAGTCGCGACGTGACCTGGCCTCCACGCTCCGCGCGAAGACGCACGGCCTCACCCCGCCACCTCCCGGACGAGGCAAGGTTCCGCGAGGACGCGGCCCCAGTGCCCGCAGCGAGGAGGGGGAGCGCGAGATCAGCCGGCTTCGCGCCGAGCTGCGTGCACACCCCTGCCACGGCTGCGACGAGCGCGAGAGCCACGCCCGCTGGGCTGAGCGGCACCACAAGCTGGCCCGCGACGTCCGCACCTTGGAGCGACGGATCGAGCAGCGTACGAACACCATCGCCCGGCAGTTCGATCGGGTCTGTGACCTGCTCACCGCCCTCGGCTACCTCGAGAACGACGAAGTGACTGTGACCGGTGAGCGCCTCATGCGTGTCTACACCGACATGGACCTTGTCGCCGCCGAGTCCCTGCACCGTGGCGTGTGGGAGGGGCTCTCGCCGAGCGAGCTGGCCGCGGCGCTGTCCGCGCTCGTCTTCGAGTCGCGCCGGGCCGACGACGCGTCCGCGCCTCGGCTTCCCGGCGGGCGGGTGAAGAGTGTGCTCGGGGAGATGGTCTCCCTGTGGGGCGACCTCGATGCTCTGGAGCGGCAGCACAAGCTCGACTTCCTCCGCGAGCCCGACCTCGGCTTCGCCTGGGCGGCCTACAGATGGGCCGAAGGGGCCTCGCTCGACGAGGTTCTGACCGAGACCGACCTAGCCGCGGGTGACTTCGTGCGATGGGTGAAGCAGCTGCTCGACGTCGCCGACCAGGTGGCTGACGCAGCGGGTGACACGCCGCTGCGGAAGACTGCTCGAAAGACCTCCGACGCACTCAGACGGGGCGTCGTCGCCTACTCCAGTGTTGCGGACTAGGGCGGTCTCGACCCCAGCGTTGTGATCCTTTACTCTCTGTAAGGCATCCCTCACTTCCTGCCCTATCTGGGATGTTTCGCCATTCCTGGAGGATCTGTGACCAACGCACGACGTGTGTCGTGGATCGACCAGTTCGTGCTCCGTAGCCCCGAGGTCGGTGGAGGGCTCTCACCCTTCCGGCAGGTCGTCGCTGCCGGTGATCTGCTGGCACGGGTAGCCGAGGACCGAACCGGTCTGGCCCGAGCCGAGTACGAGTCGCTCGGCACCGCCCGGCACCAGGCCAGGCTTCTGTCCGAGCTGGCCAGGATGCTCGACGACGACGTGGCCAAGTGGGCGCGCCAGGCCGACGAGGCGCCGTCTCCCGGCATGGACCCGGTTGCGAATGCGAGGGTGCTGGCGGCCTCGCTCAGCGGCGCAGTCCGAGCGACCGCGACGCTGCTCGACACCTGTCATTCCATGCTGCTGCTCTCCGAGAAGCTCCTTGTCGTACGCCGCACCCGCAGCCGTCTCGAGCTGATGGCCGCCGTCGAGACCCTGCGCGGCGCAGCGTCGACGGCCCACCTCACCGTGCTGGCGAACCTGCCGCGGCTCACGGACTCGGTCCTCTACGACGAGCTGGCCCAAGGGATTCGATCGGTGGAGTTCACCCTGGCGCTTGCGAACCGGCTGAGCCAGACCATCCGCAGCGACATGGAGCTGCGCCCGCCGATGCCGACCCAGCGCTCCGGGGTCCTCGAGCCGAGCTAGATCACCGAACGGCTCTCGTAGGGCGTGGAGAGCACGATCGTGGTGCGGGTCGCGACGTTCGCCGCACTGCGGATCCGGGCCAGCAGGTCCTCGAGGTCGACCGGGGTGGCCACGCGCGTTTTGAGGATGTAGGACTCATCGCCTGCCACCGACCAGCAGCTCTCGATCTCGGGGATGCCGCTGAGGCGTTCGGGTGAGTCGTCGGGCTGCGAGGGGTCGATGGGACGGATCGAGATGAACGCGGTCAGCGGGAGGTCGAGCTGGTCGTAGTCGATCTGCGCGGCGTACCCCTGGATGACACCCCGGCTCTCCAGACGCTTGACCCGCTGGTGGACCGCGGAGGTCGACAGCCCGGTCGCCTTCCCGAGATCGGTGAAGGACATCCGGCCGTCTTCGGCGAGCAGGGCGAGGATGCGGCGATCGAGGTCTTCCACGTGCGACACCCTAGCGGCGTTGTCGCGCGCGTCCCTGCAAGCGAGGCCCTTCTCACATGGAAGACTGACCCAGCGTGACGCCGCGCCTGATGCTCCTCGACACCGCCAGCCTGTACTTCCGCGCCTTCTTCGGGGTGCCCGACTCCATGAGGGCGCCGGACGGGACTCCTGTGAACGCGGTGCGTGGGTTGCTCGACTTCATCGCGCGGCTCACCAGTGACTACCAGCCCACGCACCTGGCCTGCTGCTGGGACAACGACTGGCGTCCCCAGTGGCGGGTCGAGCTGCTCCCGTCGTACAAGGCACACCGGGTGGAGGCGGAGCTGCCCGCGCCCAAGAACGGGGGTGCTCACTTCGTGGAGGAGGTGCCCGACCCGCTCGAGGCGCAGATCCCCGTGATCCTCGAGGTGCTCGAGGCGTTCGGGATCGCGGTGGTCGGAGTGGACGGCTACGAGGCAGACGACGTGATCGGCACGCTCGCCACCGACGCCCGGATGCCGGTCGACGTCGTGACCGGCGACCGGGACCTGTTCCAGCTCGTCGACGACGACGCCGAGATCCGCATCCTCTACACCGCCCGTGGGGTCGGCAGGCACGAGCAGGTGACCAACGAGGTGGTGCAGTCCAAGTACGGCATCGACGGCCGCCAGTACGCCGACTTCGCTGCCTTGCGCGGCGACCCCTCCGACGGTCTGCCCGGTGTCGCGGGTGTGGGGGAGAAGACCGCGGCGTCGCTGCTGCGCAAGTTCGGCGACCTGTCGGGCATCATCGCCGCCGCCGCCGACCCCGCGAGTGACATGGCGCCCGGCCCACGACGCAAGATCAAGGACGCCGCGGACTACCTCGCGGTCGCACCCAAGGTAGTGGCCGTGGCTCGCGACCTCGACTGCGGGCAGGTCGACCTGACTCTGCCGCGTACCCCGAGGCAGCCCGACCGGCTCGTAGAGCTCAGCGACCGGTGGGGCCTGGGTGGATCGGTCACGAGGGTCGTCGAGGCGCTCACCGGCCCATAACCGGGTGGTGCTGCGCTCGTTGCACCGTCATGGCACGTCTGGCGCTGATCACCACGCTCGCTGTCATCGCCGCGTCCCTGACGGGCCTGCCGGCCACGCAAGCCGTGCGCGCCGCCGCGCCGGCCTCGGGACAGCTCGGCAGTCTCCAGGTGGGCGTGGGCCGCGCCGACATCACCCCACCGACCGGCTACTTCACGATGGGGAACGTGCGCTCGGACGCCCGTGCCACGGGGCAGCACACCCGCCTGCAGGCACGCGCGATCGTTCTCGCACGCGGTGAGCGCAAGGTCGCCCTCGTGGTCACCGACCTGTGCTGCGTCGCAGGCGGCCTGCTCACCGAGGCGGCGAAGCGACTGCGTGGCACCGGTCTCGACGAGACGACGATGGTCGTCTCGGGGACTCACACGCACAGCGCGCCGGGCCAGTACTTCCCCTTCGCCGCGTACGACGTGACCTTCCCCAACGTGCACACGGCCACGGCCTTCAGTGTCATGCCCGACCCGCAGCTCTACGGCTTCCTCGCCCGGCGGATCGCCACTGCGATCAGGCGCGCCGACGCCGACCTGGCCCCCGGGGCCGCGGCGTGGGGCCACACGGAGATCAAGGTGGGTCTCACACAGAACCGTTCCATCGAGGCGCACCTGGCGAACTTCGGCATCGACCGCGAGCTCGGTGAGGGGTCCGCGGCCCAGAGCCCTCACGGTCGCGCGTCGACGATCGACCCGGACCTGGAGGTGCTTCGGGTCGACAAGCGTATCGGCGGACGTCTCGTGCCGGTCGGGATGTGGTCCACGTTCGCCAACCACGGCACCGTCAACCTCGGCTCGAGGGCGTCGAGCTACAACGGCGACCACCTCGGGGCGGCGATGCTCGCCACCGAGGACGCGGTCCGCCGTGTCGGAGGAACACCCTCTGGTCAAGAGGTGGTCAGCGCCTTCTCCAACGCCGACGAGGGGGACGCCTCCTCGGCCCTGGACCGCACCGGGCCCGCCGCCGCCGAGTACGTCGGACGCGTGGAGGCCGCTGCGATGATGCGCGCCTGGGCCGACGCAGGACGCCGCCTTTCCACGATCCCGGCGCTCGACGTGCGCTGGACCCGCTTCTGCTTCTGCGGGCAGCAGACAGAAGGTGGGCGGGTCGACGACAAGGCCGTCCCCGGGCTACCACTGCTCAGCGGCTCCGACGAGCACCGCGGTCAGCTGCACGAGCACGCCGGGGTGGTCTTCGAGGGGCACCGCCTGCCTGTGGAGGCAGGCCCCCAGGGCAACAAGATCCAGCTCGAGCCGCAGGGGGTCCCGATCCCGGCTGGTGCACCCTTGGCGCTCGTGCGGGTCGGGAACGGCGCGATCGTGTCCAACCCGGGTGAGGTGACGGTCGAGCTCGGGCGTCGCATCAAGCGCGCCGTGTCCCGGGCGTTGTCGGCCCTGCCGGTCACGACGGTCGCGATCAGCGGGCTCGCCAACGAGTACCAGGGCTACTTCACGACCCCCGAGGAGTACGCCTGGCAGGCCTACGAGGGCGGTCAGACCAACTTCGGCAAGTACAGCGGCAACCTGCTGGTCGAGGAGACTGCGCGGCTGGCCCGGTCGCTGGGGCAGGGACGGCCTGCCCCAGCGCCGTACCCGTTCGACCCGACCAATGGCCTGCGAGCCGACCACACGCCGTTCCCCACGGGGGCCGCCGGCGCCACAGCCGTCGCCCAGCCGGGCAGCGTGCCGAGGCTCGGGCGGGCGACCTTCTCGTGGGACGGCGGTCCGCGAGGCACCGACCGACCGCTCGACCGGGCCTTCGTCACCGTCGAGCGCCGCGCGCGTGCCGGATGGGTGAGGGCTCACGACGACCTCGGCATGACCATCCGCTGGGAGGTCGAGGGCGACGAGGCGGTCCCGCTCGGGGCGAGGTACGCCAAGGAGGCGGGGACCGGACGCTACCGAGCCTTCTGGGAGGTGCCTCTTGACGCCCCGACGGGCGCCTACCGGTTCGTGGTCAACGCCAAGAGGTACCGCCTGACCTCGAGGTCCTTCCGTGTGCGACGCGGCGCCTCGGTCGCGGTCAGGCCGGTGCGCGCGCGACCGGGCCGGGCGGCGTTCGTCCTCGCCTACCCGTCCGCCCGGCCCTACGTCGACCTGACCTACCGTCCTGCCGCGTCCGCGGGCGGCGCAGCAACGGTGCGGGTTGCCGGCCGCACGCTGCTCGTCCGAGCCCGCCCCAACGGCACGTTCTCGTTTCCAGCACCGGCCGGCAGCCGGGTCGTCGTGCCTCGAGGGGCCGCCCGGGACCCGTTCGGCAACCCGAACACCCGCCGGGTCGCGTTCACAGCAGGCGAGCCCCGAGCGGCGCGGCCGAAGGAGGCCTACCCGGTGCTCAGATGAGCGGCAGCAGCTTCTGCGCCTCCGCGGCCTCACGGGAGGCGGCAGCACGCTTCTCCGCCTCGGCAAGGTCGGATCCGGCGTGCTCGCGCCACCAGGCCTGGCCGACCTCGGGGAGGGTGTGGATCGGGTCGTAGTACTCGTAGGTGCGCGTGAGCGCCTCGGGATCCGCAGCCTCGATCGAGGTCCGGTAGTTCTTGGTCCAGTGGGAGATGCCGAGGTCGCGGTCGTACTCGTCGAGCTGGTGCACCCAGCGCTTGCCGACGAACGGCACGTCGCACACGATCCGAGGAGTGGCGAAGCCCGGGAGGTAGCCCATGATCCCGTGCTGCAGCTGCTGGGCCTGGGCGACCGAGACCCGCCAGTGCTCGCTGAACGGGATCATGTCGGCCATGTAGAAGTAGTAGGGCATGATCTGTGCGCCGTCGAGCAGCGCGAAGCTGAGGTCGAGCAGTGTGTGTGCGTCGGCGTTGACGCCGTTCAGGAGCACGCCCTGGTTGCGCACGTCACGGATGCCCGTGTCGAGCATCGCTCGCGCGGCCTTGGCCACCAGCGGCGTCACGGAGTTGGCGTGGTTGACGTGGGTGTGGATCGCGATGGAGACACCCCGTTCGCGTGCCACCTTCGCCACCCGCTCCATGCCTGCGCGGACGTCGTCCTGCAGCCAGTGCTGGGGCAGCCCCATCAGCGCCTTGGTGGCCAGGCGGATGTCGCGAATGTTGCCGATCTCGAGCAGCTTGCCCAGGAACTCCTCGAGGCGCGCCCACGGCATGTTGGCGACGTCACCGCCGGAGACCACGACATCGCGCACCGACGGCGTACCGCGCAGGTAGTCGATCATCGCCCCGTGGCGGTCCACCGGCTTGCCGAGAAACTTCAGCTTGTCCACGGTCGGCGTGGAGTTGCCGACCAGGTCCATGCGGGTGCAGTGGCCGCAGTACTGCGGGCAGGTCGGGAGCAGCTCGGCCAGGACCTTGGTGGGGTAGCGGTGCGTGAGACCCTCGGCCACCCACATGTCGTGCTCGTGGAGCGAGTCGCGCGTGGCGTGCGGGTGGGAGGGCCAGTCGGTGCGCCGGTCGGAGAACACCGGCAGCATGTAGCGGCGCACCGGGTCGGCGTACATCGCCTCGGTGAGCGAGCCGGGGCCGGCGGGCTCGTCGTGCGGCATCATCGTGTTCATCATCTGCGGGGTGACGAGCATCGACATCGTCGCCCGCTCCTGCTGGTCGCGCTCGAGGTCGGCGTAGAACCGCTCGTCGACGAGGTCGCCCATGAGTGCCCGGAGCTGCCTGACGTTCTTGACGCAGTGGGCTCGCTGCCACTGCACCGACTCCCACTCCTCGGTGGTGACGTCCTTCCAGCCGGGGAAGCGTGTCCAGTCCGGCTCGACCAGCTCGACCCGGCGGTACGGGTAGGGCTGGCCCGTGGTCGGGGTGCTGGCGGGGGCGGTCTGGATGGGGGCCTCGATGGTCATGTTCACTCCGGTCGTCATCGATCGCAGCTGGTCGCTCGTCCTACGGGCGCGCCGGTTTGTGGGACGCCCCCGATGCATGTCAGAGTACGCAAAGAATCTCCCGTCGAACAACTGGCACGCCGCAAGATTTCTGCGCAAGCGTGCTTGGGAAAGGATGATCGAGCGTGTCGGAGGCCGCGATGACCCCTCTCCGTGCCGGCGACCCCACTGGTCTGCACCGGGTTCTCGAACCGTCCGGTGTGCTGCCCCAGGCGGCGGACAGGCTCGACACTCGCAAGGAGCTGTGGCCCGACGAGGTCCGCATCCGCGTGGAGCGCCTCAACCTCGACGCGGCGTCCTTCCGGCAGCTCGAGCGCAAGCACCGTGGTGACGGCGACGCCGTGAGGGCAGAGGTGCTCGACATCGTCGCCACCCGCGGCAAGATGCAGAACCCCGAGACCGGCTCGGGCGGCATGCTCGTGGGCACCGTCGAGGAGGTGGGGGAGGAGTCCCCGCTGGGCCTGAACGTCGGCGACCGCGTGACCACCCTGGTCTCCTTGACGCTGACCCCGCTCGTCATCGAGGACGGCCTCGCACGGTGGGACGGCCGCAGCGAACAGGTCCCCGCCGACGGCTACGCCATCCTCTTCGGCCGGTCCATCGCCGCGCGGATCCCCGACGACCTCGCTCCCGAGCTGTCGCTGTCGGTGATGGACGTGTGCGGTGCCCCCGCACTGACCGCCCGGGTCGTGGCGCAGTACGACGCACCGACCGTCACGGTCATCGGTGCCGCGGGCAAGTCGGGGTCGCTCGCCCTGGCCGCGGCGAAGGAGGCCGGGGCCGCGCGCACCATCGGGGTCGTGCCCCACCAGCAGGAGGCCGATCTGCTCGAGGCCGCCGACCTCGTCGACGTCGTCACCCTCGCCGACGCCCGCGACCCGGTGGCCCTCTCGCGCGCGGTGGCCGAGGCGGGAGGTCCCGCGGACGTCACCGTCGTCTGTGTCGACGTCCCGGGCTGCGAGGGCGGTGCGATCCTCTCCACCGCGGAGCGGGGGACGGTCATCTTCTTCTCCATGGCCACCTCGTTCAGCGCCGCAGCGCTGGGTGCGGAGGGTCTCGCCGCCGACGTCACGATGCTCATCGGCAACGGCTACGTCCCCGGCCACGCCGACTACGCGATGTCCCTGCTCCGGTCTCACGCGGGTGTGCGCGGCCTTTTCGAGCGACGCCTGTGAGAATCGAGCCGTGACTTCTCGGATCCTTCTTCGCGGCGGCTACGTCCACACCCCGGC
>DATICF010000013.1:0-6670 GCA_035456965.1 Nocardioidaceae bacterium | reverse complement strand
GTCCTCTTGTGAAGCGGCCTCGTGGCGTCCGGGTGCTCTACAGCCCCTACGGCGTGATCGCCGACGACGTCATCCGACAGCTCGTCGCTGCCGAGCCGACCGGGCGCCCCGTGGTCGTGGTCACCAGCGACCAGGCAGTGGCCCGCGACGTTCGGCGTGGGGGAGCGAGGGTCGTCGCGGCCGTCGTACTCAGTCGTCTACTCGGACGGTCGTGACGCAGCGACCGTGCTCGCCGGGCGTGGATACATCATCGTCTCGGCGTACCGACGTCCGACGGACAAGTCGTACTGGACGAGTCTGTAGTCCCTCAGCACCTCGCGCGCCTTCGGTGAGAGCCGCGCGGGCGAGATCTCGTACCCGTCCGGGCTGATCATCAGCCCGTGCTCCATCGCCGAGACATGCCGCTCCAACTCGCGGAGCAGCGCGTAGTACGGAGAAAGGGGAGCGCCGAGCATGTCGAACACACGCGGCAGGAAGAAGATCGGGCTCGTCGTGGGCAGCTCCTCCGCCTCCGGCTTGCCGAAGTTGGAGTAGATGAAGAACGGCGTCTCGTGGAGCGCCCGGTCGGAGTTGTTCTCGAAGACCGACTCGGGCAGGCCCGCGGGTAGATGGTCGCCGTAGAGCAGAACCACCGTCTTCTCCTCGGATCGGTCGACCGCCCGGATGAACCGGCCGATCGCGCGGTCAGTGAGGCTCAGTCCACGGGAGTACTGCCCGACCATCTCGGCTCCGTCGTCGGTGAGCCCCTCGACCTCGATCGGGTCGGAGTACTTCCCGGTGTAAGGCGTGTGGTTCTGCATCGTGACGAGGTTGATGAAGACCGACTCGTCGTAGGTCTGGATGGCGTCTAGCGCCTGCCGGAAGGCAGCGTGGTCCGAGATGAACCGGTTGTTCTCAGGCCTGCCCCGGTGGTCCATCTCGCTGCGCGCGATGAAGTCGTCGAAGCCGAGAATCGGGTAGACGTGGTCGCGCTGGTACATCGTCGGCTTGTACGGGTGGATCGCGAGGGTCCTGTGCCCGAGCTGGTTGAACACCTCCACCGCGGACGGGAAGTGCCGGTACTTGGGGAGGAGCATCTGGTACGGCGTGTCCATGGCCGAGTTGAACTGCGAGAGGGACATGCCGGTCAGGGTCTCGAACTCCATGCTGGACGTGCCGCCGCCGATCTTCTGGGTGAGCATCAGGCCGTGAGGCACCTTGCTCATGAACTCGCGGGTGCGGGCGATCGGATCCTCGGCAAGCTCGACGCCCTCGAAGCGGGTGGGGTCACTGAACGACTCGGCGAGGACGCTGATGATGTTGACGTCGTCGAGGGCTGCAGGGTTGCGGGAGTCGTGGTCGGACTTGGCGAGTGCGGCGTACTCGGCAACGATCCGTTCCATCGCCGCGCGGGAGTACCCGCGCGGCTTCGCCATGGCTGGAATGTCGAGGTTGTACAGGAATCCGCCCACGAAACCGTTGATCTTGTAGTTGGTCGGTTGGCTGGCCTTGGCCCAGCGTGCTCCCGCTGACTCGAACGCTCTGCGCCAGGTGTTGTCGGCGTGGTTGAAGTGGAGGAGGGAGGAGAGCAGGAGGGCGCACGCACCGACGACGGCAACCCGCGAGGCGATCACCGCCGTCCTCCACCTGCGTGGTTTCTCGGTGACCGGTCGCCTGCGCAGCCAGAGGGTGAACAGCTTGCTCAGAGCCCAGGTGAAGGCCACCAGGCCGACCAGGCCGAGGACGGTGAGCCAGAGCAGACGAGGCTCGACCATCTCCATGAGGAACTCGGGTTCGGCCATGAAGGCCAGGTCGCGAGGGTAGATCGGCTCCCGGCGGGCTACGAACTTGAGGTAGCTCGCGATGCCGAGCACGGTGGCCGTACCCAGCACCAGCGCTCCGGAGATCCACATGCTCCCGGTGACCGCGAGGAGTGACAGCAAGATGAGGAGGAGGACTGCCGCACTCATGGCCAGGACACCCAGGTCGCGGGAGGCCAGCTCTGCGACGTAGGGCCAGTTCCAGCCTGTGCGTGCGGCCTCGAGGACGGTCTCCGCGAGGACAGCGATCACGACGCCGAAGAGTAGGAAGATCGCCGCGGAACGAGCCAGGCGCGGGAGCGCGTGGAACGTGCGAGGGCTGGGTTCAGCCGAGGGCGCGGCTGAACCCTCTGCAGCGTCGACGGTCTCGGGGGCCGAGTCGTCGGCAGGGGGATCGTTCGTGCTCATGGGTACGTCTCGGTCTCCGGATCAGGGGGACCGTCGTTCATCCCCCGCTTGCTGCGATTTTACGGGTAGGCAACTTTGCCCAGACTGCCATCTCTTCAATCGTGACCTGCGTTACGCCCGCCGTCACCGGAAATTGTCGGTGGCCCCTGGGACGGTCCTCAGCACGAAGTGACTTGCGTTGATCAGGAGGGGACATGAGTGTGCAGATCGACTGCGACACCTGTGCAGTGCGGGGGCTCGCTTGCGGCGACTGTGTGGTGACCGTGCTCTTGGGGCCACCGCCGGAACTCGGCTTCGACGACGACGAGCGTCGCGCGCTCGACGTGCTCGCTGGATCGGGACTGGTGCCGCCGCTGCGCATGGTGGAGCCCGTCGTCGGTCCGGACATCGACGCCGCGTCTGCGTGACACACCCGCTGGGAGGCCGGCTGGGCCGAATGCGTCGTTCGCCACACTGTGTCCAGACGTTTGCGGCATGTCGGTATTGCGAATAGCCTTCCTCAAGGTGCCTGCCCCAGTCGACCAACCCGGTTGACTCAGGTGCCGCGCCGAATCCGGGCCCCGCACGGGGGAAGTCGTGGCCTGGAGCCGGGGACCCAAGTTCCTGGGGTGAATCGCGCGTCGAACGCGTCGCCAGTGGCTCGCTCGCCGTGCGTAGGGACTGTTCCGCCCGAACCCGTCAGCTCACCTGGTAGGCGTCAGGACCCAGAGGAGACCGACCGCTCGTGCTCGACGGCCGGAAGCGCATCACCAGTGTCATTGCCGCCTGCGGTGTCGCAACTCTCAGCGGCTCCCTGCTCGTGGCAGCCCCTAGTGTCGCGGAGCCTGACATCGACGACGTCGAGGCTCGGGTCGACAAGCTCTACCACGAGGCCGAGATCGCCTCAGAGCGCTACAACGACGCGCGTGTGGATCTCAAGAAGACCCAGGCTCGCCTGAAGTCCCTGCGCGCGGACCTCGACCGGCAGGAGGAGCGGGTCGAGGCGGTCCGTGGACGCGTGGCCTCCACGATCGTCTCCCAGTACCAGGGCCAGGCGCTCTCCACGACCAGTCAGGTGTTCCTCTCGCAGGACCCCGACAAGTTCCTCGACCAGCTCGCCACGGTCACCGCGTACAACGACCAGCAGGGCCAGCTGATGGCCGAGCTCGCCACCCAGATCAAGCAGTTCGAGCTGCGCGAGACGGCAGCGGAGCGAGAGCTCGCCCGGCTCGCCAAGACCAAGGAGACTCTGGCCGAGCACAAGGCCGAGATCGACGAGAAGGCGAGTGAGGCCGAGTCGCTTCTGGGCGACCTGGAGGCGCGGGCCGCCCAGGCGAGCCGCTCCGCGAGCCGGGAGCCCCTGCCCAACGTCGCCGTCTCCGGCCGGGCGGGCGCCGCGGTGAACTACGGCCTCGCCCAGGTCGGTGACGCCTACGTGTACGGCGCCGCTGGACCCGACGCCTGGGACTGCTCGGGCCTTACCATGATGGCGTGGCGACAGGCAGGCGTGAGTCTCCCGCACTCTTCGAGCGGCCAGATGAGTGCGGGCCCGTCCGTGTCCTCCTCAGACCTCCAGCCCGGGGACCTCGTCTTCTACTACAGCCCGGTGAGCCACGTGGGCATGTACATCGGCGACGGCAAGATCGTGCACGCCGCCAATCCGGAATCCGGTGTTGAGGTCGTAGGTGTCTTTTCCATGCCGTACTCCGGTGCCGTCCGGCCCGGCTGACCGCGCTGCCCGAACCGGCCGCCCACTGCTGTGGGTGGCCGGTTTCGTGCTCTTGGGCCTTGTTGGCGCCATCACCCTCTTCCTGGCGACGGACCGCGAGGTCATCACCCCGCCGGCGCCCTCGGCATCCGGCAGCAGTCCTGTCGAGGTCACCCGGGCCGACCGAGCCAGTGAGCTGCTGCAAGAGCTGACGGAGGCGCTCACCACGGGCACCCGTCGTGACGCCGCGCGCCTCGCGGCGCCTGGCGAGCCGACTGCGAGGGGCAGCCTCGCCGCGATCCACGACAACGTGCGTGATCTCGGCGTCTCGGATCTCTCGCTCCGTTTCATCGACGAGGAGCTCGGCGGACTCAGTGCTGCGGAGCGCCGTACTCTCGGTGACGAAGCGTGGGTCGGCACAGTCGCACTCGACTGGCGCATCAAGGGGTACGACACCAGGGTGAGCACCATGGAGGTCTCGTTCACCTTCGTGGACACACCCGACGGCGTCGCGTTCGGGTCAGCCGACGGTGACCACGGCAATCCCGCGCCGCTGTGGCTGCTCACGGACCTTGCTGTCGCTGAGAGCCAGCGGGCGCTGGTCGCGGTCGCCGATGAGCGACGGCTGGACCGATACGCGCAGCTGGCCGACGAGGCTGTGAGAGACGTGCGCGACGTCCTTCCCCAGTGGCGCGGTCGGCTCGTCGTCGAGGTGCCTTCGGACAAGGCTCAGCTCCACCGGGTGCTGGATGCCCAGCCGAACGCCTACGACTCGATCGCCGCGGTGACCGCCACCGTGGATGGCTCGATGAGTCCGACGTCCCCGGTGCACATCCTGGTGAACCCGGACGTGTTCGGGAAGCTGGGGGAGGAGGGATCGCAGATCGTGATGAGCCATGAGGCGACGCATGTGGCGACCAACGCTGCGACCGCCAGCATGCCGCTGTGGCTGCTCGAGGGGTTCGCCGACTACGTTGCGCTCGCACGCTCGGAGCTCCCGGTCGAGGTGACCGGCAGCCAGATCCTCGCGGAGGTTCGTCGCAACGGGCCGCCGAAGGCCCTTCCGGGGCCCGATGAGTTCGACCCGGCCAACAAGCTGCTGGGTACGTCGTACGAGTCTGCCTGGCTCGCGTGTCGCCTGCTTGCCGAGACCTACGGCGAGGATCGGCTGATCGACTTCTACGAGTCCGTCGACTCCGGCGTCTCGGTCGACGAGGCCTTCACCCAGCTCGGCACGACCGAACGGGCCTTCACGAAGGGGTGGCGCGCCTACCTCCGGGAGCTCGCCGGATGAGCCTCAACCGACGAGCCGGCTGGTTGACGGCCGGCGGGTCCTTGGTCGTGTTCGTCGTCCTCGCGGCTCTGCTCGTGCCGTGGGACCCGGTCCCTGGGGGCGAGCTCCAGGCTGCGGCGCCGCTCGAGGTGTTCACGCGCGAGCAGATCGCGCTGGCCGAGGAGTACGCGACCACCCGGCGGTATCTCGGCTGGGCGTCGTACGCCGTCTCGCTGGTCGTGGCCGGGATCCTGGGGTTCACGTCGCTGGGGGCGCGGCTTGTGAAGAGGGTGTTCGGTAGGCGTCGATGGTGGCTGGTCGTTCCCGGTGCGGTGCTCCTGGTGCTGGCCATCGGGCGCCTCGCGACTCTGCCGTTCTCGATCCTGGTCCAGCGTCGCAACCTGGAGTACGGACTGACGGAGCAGGGGTGGGACGCCTGGGCGGTCGACTACGGCAAGTCACTGCTCGTGGCGTGGGTGCTGACCTCGCTGGTGCTGCTGGTGATGGTCTTTGCGGCGCGGCGATCGCCGAGGATGTGGTTCGCGTGGGCAGGTGGCTTCGCGGCAGCGCTCACTGTGGCGGGATCGTTCCTCTATCCCGTCGTGCTCGAGCCGGTCTTCAACGAGTTCGAGCCTCTGGGGGAGGGGCCGTTGCGGACGTCGGTTCTGCAACTGGCCGACGAGATGGATGTCGCGGTGGACGACGTTCTCGTCGCGGATGCCTCACGTCGCACCACCACCCTCAACGCCTACGTCTCGGGCTTCGGCAGCACGCGACGAGTAGTGCTCTACGACAACCTCGTCAACGACCTTCCACCCGCCGAGGCTCGCGTCGTGGTTGCCCACGAGCTGGCGCACGCGAAGTACCAGGACGTGGTTGTGGGCACCTCGCTCGGAGCCGTCGGAGCGGTGCTAGGTGTCGCGTTGCTCGCGTTGGTCCTGGACTCGCGGCGGGTGCGCCGGCGCGCGCATGTCGCCGGCCCCGCTGACCCCGCGGCGGTGCCGCTGGTTCTGGCTCTCGCCGCCGTGGCGATGCTGCTCGTCTCGCCGGTGCAGAGCACGATCAGCCGGGCCATCGAGGTACGCGCCGACCGTGAATCGCTCATGGAGACGGGGGAGTCGGATACGTTCGTCAGCATGCAGCGTGAACTGGCTCTGGCGTCGCTCAACGACCCGACCCCACCGGCCTGGAGCCACTTCTGGTTCGGGACCCACCCGACAGTCCTTCAGCGGGCTGGGCTTCCTGCATCGCTGGCGGCGGCCCGGTGAGCCGGGTCCTGTTCGTCACCAACGACTTCCCGACCCGTCGCGGTGGTATCGAGACGTTCGTGCTGGCGCTGTGTGAACGGATGGACCCCGATGAGGTGGTCGTCTACACGGCCTCCATGCCTGATGACCTGGAGTACGACGCGAAGCTGCCGTTCCCGGTCTACCGCGACCCCTCGTCGATGCTCCTGCCGACACCTGCCGTGGGACGGCGGGTGGTGGGGGTGATGAAGCGCCA
>DATICF010000012.1:0-21095 GCA_035456965.1 Nocardioidaceae bacterium | reverse complement strand
CAAATAGTCCGCAGGAAGGTCGAGAACCGCCGCAACCAGCCGAAGGCGTCGCCCTGTGTTTGCGCAGGTCAGCGACGTGGAGAGACGTCCTGAGACAACCCCAGACTCGTCCCTGGATCCCTCATAATCCTTGGGTCGTGGGTTCGAGTCCCACCCGCCCTACCAAGCGTTTTCGCAGGTCAGGATGCATGTTGGCCGCCGAAGTCGAGCGGGAGGACGTCCGGCTTCGGGGCCTCAGTCCGCAAAGAGTCTTCACGAGCCGCGGCCGCCGCCGGCCAGGCCGGTGGTGACCAGCTGCCAGGCATCGCCCTGGTACTGGCGGCTGCACGGATCGCAGGCGGCGGCGCCGCCCGTGGCGATATCCGTCGAACGAAAAAAGAGGAATCTCACATGTCGCGACGGGACACACCTTTCGCCCGTGCCCCAGGGTCGCGCCTGAGGCCTACCTGCGGGAGGGGTTGAGCCGTTCGAGGATCGGTTGAACGTGCTCCGGCAACACTCGGCTCTGGAAGAAGGACGTCTGCGCGAGCCATCCGCGCATGCGCTCCACCTCGACCGCGGTTGGGGGAGGCACCGGGGCCTGAGTCGCGTCCCAACCGGTGGCCAGCGCATTCCAATGGCGGGAGAGCCAGCGACGTTCGTCCTTGACCAGTTCGGACCACATCGCGAGGAGGTGGCTGCCGGCGGCCTCGAGTAGTCGTACGCAGTTCGGGTGTTGGGCCAGGTAGGTGATGGCGAGCGGAATGTCGTCGGGGTCGGCGTAGCGGCCGCGCTGTTCACCACGCAGCCTCCTCGTCAGCCAGGCGAGCACCGCGTCACCGGCCCTGTCGTCGGCGCACCGGGCGATCAGGTACAACAGCCAACGTTGGGTGTCGATCTTGCGGCCGCTGGCGGTGAACTTCTCGAGCAGCTCCGGCGTGGCGTCGCTGCCGCAGCGTTCGGCGAACGGGGTCAGGGCGAGGGCTGACAGCCCGAGTTCGGCGGGAAGGGGATCGCGGACAAGCCGCCTCAGGAATGGCGGTCCCTGCTCGCCTGCGGACTCGCCCAGGGCGAGGATGAGCAGGGCTCGCTCCTCCTCGTCCGCGCGGTCGAGCGCGGTCAGGATGTCCTCGTCTCTGAGGTCGACTGTCACTGGAGCAGCCTTTCACGCCCTGGACGAAATCCATCTGCTGCTACGTGCTGAGGTCTCGTGCCGTCGCGAGTCGCTGACGAAGCTCTGGGAAGTTCTTCAACGCCGCCTCAACAGGCTGGCCCTCATAGAAGGTCCATGACTTGGTCCAGGCGTCATAGATGCCGACCTCCGTCTTGTGCAGGCCACCAGTGGCAGCGCGACCTCCGGCGCTCACCTGGCTCTGACACCGAAAGTCGTGAAAACGCCACTGCGGCACCCCGGCCTCGGTCCTCTCCTCACAATCGAAAGCCACGGTGACCGTCACGTTCTCGATAGCGTCCTCCGCCAGACCATCCCGGTTGGCGCGGTCCAGTAGCCAGGACCGCAATATGCCAAGGCCGGGGATGCGCTCCGGGATCCCGTCGATGTACGACGAACCGCGAAGGACGTCCAACTCCAGGCGACCGAGACGGTGAGCACGGAGAAGTTCCAGATGGTCTTCCATCTGCCAGCCGGTTCCCACACCGCACAATGCGTTCGCGTAGTCCTTGAGGAGCCCTTTCCGCATGGACAGATCATGACAGCGGCAGGTGGGTGCGGCTGTAGCGCATCTCGGGGACCGGTGCCGGTAACACGGAACTCTGTGATCCGAGCCGATGGGCGTGTGTCGGGCGGTTCCTACTGCGGTCCGCTGGTCGAGGCGAGGTCGTTCACCCGTTCGAGTAGGCGAGGAAGTTTCTTGCTCGGGTAAGACTTCACGTACTCGCGGATGCCGCGGTCGTGCGGGTAGTGCAGGAGATTGCCCAGCGAGTTCACCAAGATCATGACCTGGGTTTCCGCGTCCGCGGTCTCAGGCCACGACGCGGCCTCCCGGCGGACCTCCTCGCGATCCGCCCCGATGAGGGCATGGAACTCCCAGTTCGGGAAGTACTTGCCGTTGGCCGCTCCGAGCATGCACTCGCGCAGTGTCGCGATCTCTTGCTCCGTGAGCGACAAGGTCCAAGCTGGCCGATGCATGCGGCGATTGTGCCCGGTCCGACCGGAACGTGCGTCCGGATCCAGCCGCGAACCGCTCGCCCGGGTCACACTTGCTGGCGGAGGATTGTCGCGGTTTCATGGCCTCGAGCAGATCGTCGTCGCTCGCCCAACGCATCCGCGAAGGCTAGATCACCTCGGACCGGCAGGGACTGCGCCGACTACAGCACGAGGGCGAGCACGATGATGAGGACGAAGACGCTCTGCGCCGAGTGGACGATGATCCCCATCCACGCGCTCTGGAAGCGCCGCGAGGGATACGCCTCGAGAAAGATCCCCTCCACGAGGCTGACCGGGATGCTCCACGGCTGATGCAGGTGGTAGACGGCGAACAAGACGCCGTTGGCCACCCAGTCGCCCCGCCTGAACACGGCTCGCATGCGCGGCAGCAGCAGCCCGCGGAAAAGCAGTTCCTCACCGACCACGGTGTTGAAGACGAGGAACACGACGACGACGGCGAACCAGCCCCAGGCTCCGCTGAAGAACGCCTCGCCACTGTCGGAGCCGAGGTACTCTCCCAGATCCCTGTCCGAGGGAGCCGGGATGAGGCCCGTCGTGCCCAGTTGCAAGATCGTGACCAGGACGACGAACAGGAGCGCCCACCACCAGAGCCTCCCGCCTACCCGCCCGGTCGTCGTGTCCTGGGGCGGTCGCAGCCACAGCGCGTCGCGTACGCGCGGCCACTCGAGTCCCCCGAGCTCCCGCCTCACCAGGAAAAGAACCAGCACGAACTGCCAGACGAGCCCCGTGGTGAGGCAGATCAGAAGCGCTGCTGCCATCGGTTCGTCGCCCCCGAGCCAGTCTGCGAGCCATGGAGTGACGATCCAGGCCAGGACTCCCATCGGGACCGCCGCTGCCGCCCACACCGCGAAGATCTGGCCGAGGGAGTACTGCTTCACGGCTTGGTGCCGATCAACAGACACCTGGCTGCCCACGCCGCCCCCTTCCGATCCCCCGGTCTGACGGTCACCCCCTGGTTGACGCCCGTCCAGGGCCGAAGGTCCTGCTCCCGCCGCGAAGCCAGCTCGACGATTCGACGGTCGAGCCCGGCGCGCTCCTGGATGGGGGAGTTGAGCCGGAGTCGAGCAGCGGTTTCAGCCGTGTGGCCGCCCTCGGGGGTGCCGTATCTACCCCTTCCGCAAAGAATGTCGCGTCTCAGACGTTTGGGACGGTTTTGAACGGGGAATGACGGCGCCCCAGGGAGGGAACATCGAAACGCAGCACCACCAGATCGAGCGCGCGCCCACCAGCCCGGCCAGCGATGTCGCCGGGCCACGGAGCCGCGTGCTAGCGCTTCCAGGCGTCGCCGGCCCGATCGCCGTGGCGCTGGCCTTCGGCGCGCTCGCAGTGGCCGCTGCGCAGCTCCGGAGCGCACCTGGCCAAGTCCTCGCCGCCTCTGGAGTCGGGGTTGTGACCACGCTAGGTCTCGGAGCTGCCGTCGGGATCGTTTCCTGATGACGCTTCAGCCCTCCGGACGACGGGACGTCGTGGAGACCCGGTGGCCGGGCCTCAGCGAGACCTCGGGCGCGGCGTCGGTGGCTGCCTCGACCTCCGCCGGCTGCCCGGCCGGTCACGGACCGGGCCACGAGGACGACCCCGGGGGCGCTGGCCGGTCAGCCTCGGCCGAGGTGGATCCCGCAGAGGCCGAGGAGTTCCTGCGGATGTTCCATGCCGAGAACCCAGAGGCGGGGCCCGTGTGGCCCCGGATCTCTGCGGTCATGCGCGAGATCGAAGCCACCGGCACCTACTGGCACACAGCGCAGGAACTGGCCTTTGGGGCACGAGCCGCGTGGCGGAACAACGCGCGTTGCATAGGCCGTCTCTACTGGCGCAGCCTGCAGGTGCGCGACCTGCGGACCGTGTCCGACGCCGGCAGCGTCGCGTGGCACTGCGTCGAGCACCTGCGGTCGGCGATCAGCGGAGGAAAGATCCGTCCGACGATCAGCGTGTTCGCTCCGGAGCGCCCCCGCCGCCCGGCACCCAGGATCTGGAACGAGCAGTTGATCCGTTACGCAGGCTACGAGCTGAGCGACGGAACCATCCTCGGCGACCCCCGGTACGTCGGGTTCACACGCTCGATGGTCCGGCGCGGGTGGCAGCCGCCCACGCGTCGCGGTGCATTCGACGTCCTGCCCCTCGTCGTGGAGACGGCCGGGGAAGGTGCACGCCTGTTCTCCCTCCCAGACGACGCGGTCCACGAGGTCGAGCTCGAGCACCCCGAGCTGGACTGGTTCGCCGACCTGGGGATTCGCTGGCACGCGCTGCCGGTGATCAGCAACAACAGCCTGGTCATCGGCGGCGTCTCCTACCCCGCGGCCCCGTTCAACGGTTGGTACATGGGGACCGAGATCGGGGCGCGCAACCTCGCTGACAAGGATCGCTACGACCTGGTTCCCGTCGTCGCCCGACGGATGGGGCTGGACACCTCGGACGAGGCCACCCTGTGGCGCGACCGGGCACTGCTCGAGGTCAACCGCGCGGTGCTGCACTCGTTCAAGGCCAATGGCGTGTCCATCACCGACCATCACACAGAGGCAGGCCGCTTCCTCACGCACTTGGAGCGTGAGGAGAGTGCAGGCCGCAGGTGCCCGGCGGACTGGAGCTGGATCGTCCCCCCGATGTCTGGCTCGCAGACCCCGGTGTTCCACCGCTACTACGACACCGAGGACCAGCTGCCCAACTTCACCTGCGACGACGCGGCTGTGCGCCGGGCGCTCGAGGGAGGACCCCCGGCCTTCGACTGAGCCCAGCAACCGGGGCCTTCCGCGAGCCGAACAGGCCGCGGCGTTCTCAATACTCCTGAAACACCCCCGCGACAAGAGCCCGTCTCGCGGGACGGTGGAAGTTGGGTGATGATGACGAGTGTCGCGGCTGTCCAAGCGGCGATCGGCAGCGAACCCCCTCACGAAAGCCGGAGGGAGAGGTGTGACGAGCGGAGCCGACGAGCGAAGAGACGACGGCGAGCGCCAGGCGATCACTCGAAGCGCGCCGACGCTGCGCGGCCCGGTAACCATGAACCAGGACTGGCGCGACCTCACCTTCCTGCACTGGGCAGTGGCGCCGAGATCCGTGGAGCTGTTCATGCCCCCGGGGGTGCGGCCCGACAGCTTCGAAGGCCGGACGTACGTCGGGCTCATCCCGTTCCGGATGGTCGACGCCGGCTTCGGCCGCCGGCAGAGCGTCCCCTGGGCGGGGACCTTCCTGGAGACGAACGTCAGACTCTATTCAGTGGACCGCACCGGACGTCGCGGCATCGTGTTCCTCAGTCTCGACACCGACCGTCTGGTCGTCGTCGCCGGGGCCCGGGCAGCTCTCGGCCTGCCGTATCGATGGGCGCGGATGAGCCATGCTGTCCGAGACAGGGGCGCGACCCAGGAGCACACCTACCAGGCGAAGCTCCGCTGGGCACGGCATGGGGCTCGCAGTCGCGTGACGATTCGGGTCGGTGCACCCCGCACTGCGACCCCCCTCGACGACTTCGTCAGCGCCCGCTGGGGGCTGCATCACGGCAGGTTCGGTCGTACGACGTTCATCCCCAACGCACACGATCCGTGGCCCCTGCGCGAGGCGGAGGTCGTGCACCTCGACGACGAGCTGGTGCGGTCGGTCGGGCTCGGCGACCTGGCGTCACGGCCCCCGGATCACGTCGCGTTCAGCAGCGGAGTGCACGCCGAGTTCGGCCGGCCGACGAGTGCGACGAAGCCACTGGCCCACTGACCCGAGCAGCGACGCCAGGCAAGGCGACAGCCGGACTCACGCTGAACACTTGACGCCCGACCTGCTCACTGTGATCGCGGCGGGCGCCACCGGGCTTGCCGGCGCCGTCGCCCTCGTCGGAACGGTCGGGGAGGGCAAGGCCGGGTAGGCAAGACGCGGGCCAGGAGACTGCCGTCTCCTGGCCCGCGATGTGTCGTTGCCTCGTCGTCAGAGCACCAGGAACAGCAGGACGATGACAGCGATGACGAGCGCGGCAATGGCGATCGTGCGCGTGTTCATGTTCATGTCGTTGACTCCTCTCCGGCTGGCTGCCGATGAACGCAGTGTGGCAGATCCTCACGTCGCGCGACTTAAGGTCACGCACGCCGTCTGCTGAGCCGTTCTTACCCACAAGTGGACGAACTAGACAGAGCTGATGGGTCGATCTACCCATGCCGTGCAGCCAGGGATTGGGTGTCTTTCCCGACGCGGCCAACTGCCACCCGCTCCTAGCGTGGCATCGTTCCCATCACTTCGAGGAGGTCCTCTCATGACCACTCAGCACATCGAGACGCTCATCATCGGCGCAGGTCAGGCCGGACTCGCGACGGGCTACCACCTCAAGCAGATGGGGAGGCCCTTCCTCATCGTCGACTCCAACGAGCAGATCGGCGACAACTGGCGACAGCAGTGGGACAGCCTCAAGCTCTACACGCCGTCCAAGTACGACGGTCTGCCGGGGCTGCCCTTCCCGAACGACCCGTGGTCCTTCCCGGGCAAGGACGAGGTCGCCGACTATCTCGAGCAGTACGCCGTGCACTGGGACCTGCCGGTGCGGACGGGCATCCGGGTCGATGCACTCGAGGCCCGAGCCGGGGGTGGGTACACGGCCGCTCTTGGCGTCGACACCATCACCTGCGACAACGTGGTCGTCGCGACAGGCACCTTCGGTCGCACGCCGAACGTGCCGGCCTTCGCCTCCGACGTCGACCCGTCGATCACGCAGCTCCACTCGAGCGAGTACCGCCGGCCGAACCAGCTCAAGCCCGGGAAGGTCCTCGTCGTGGGAGCCTCCCACTCGGGCACGGACATCGCGTTCGAGCTGGCACTCACTCACAAGACGATCCTGTGTGGCCGTGACTGCGGCCAGATTCCGCTCCGCCTGGAGACTCGCGGGTTCCGCGCGGCCTTCCCGGTCATGGTCTTCATGGCCCGGCACCTGCTCACCCGCCGGACGCCGATCGGTAGAAAGGCAATGCCGGAAATCCGTCTCCACGGGGGACCGATGCTCCGGGTGAAGCGCGAGGACCTGGCAGAGCGCGGAGTCGAGCGCGTGCTGTCGCGGGTCACCGGCGTCGAAGGAGGACTCCCGCTACTCGACGACAAGCCGGTCGAGGTCGACAACATCGTGTGGTGCACCGGGTTCAAGCAGGTCTTCGACTGGATCAAGGTCACGATCCGCCAGGAGGACGGCTGGCCGGCGGAGTTCCGCGGCGTGGTCGACGACGCGCCCGGCCTCTTCTTCTGCGGCCTGGCCTTCCAGTACGCCTTCAGCTCGATGGTTCTGCCAGGCATCAGCCGGGACGCGGAGTACCTCGCCCGGCAGATCGCCTCGCGTACGCCGGTGGCCGTGACCGCCTAGGTCGACTCCCCATATCCGCCGTTTCGGGCCTATCCTCGATGGAGGGAGACGCCTATGAGCGTGATCGAGGATCTTGCCAGGGCCCGAGCGGCGTTCGAGCGCCGCGACTGGGTCGCCGCCTACGGTGCGCTCTCCGAAGCCGACGAGCGCGGGATGGTCGCAGCGGACTTCGCACGTCTCGCGGCAACGGCGTATCTGCTGGGGCGACAGAACGACTGCGTTCAGGCCCTGCAACGTGCCTACAAGGGGCACATCGAGGCGGGAGAGAAGCTCCCGGCGATCCGTGCGGCGTACTGGTTGGCCATGGTCCTGCTGGAGGGCGGAGAGGCAGCGGTCGGGGGCGGGTGGATGGCGCGGGCAGAGCGTCTGCTCGCGGAAGTGGACGAGGACGTCGTCGAGCGCGGGTACGTGCGGATGCTCCAGATGTTCCGGCACATCTTCTCCGGGGAGTACGAGCAGGGCTACGTGCTCGCGGAGCAGATCGTCGACGACGGACGCCGTTTCCAGGACCCCGACCTCGAGGCCAACGGGCTCAACGCCCAAGGCCGGATGCTGATCTACTCCGGGCGGGTCCCCGAGGGGCTCGCGCTGCTCGACGAGGCGATGGTGGTGGTCACCACTGCGGAGGTCTCTCCCATCTTCGCCGGGCAGGTGTACTGCTCGCTCATCGAGGCGTGCCAGGAGATCTCCGACTTCGGTCGGGCGGCCGAGTGGACGTCGGTGCTGACCCGTTGGATCGAGACGCAGCCCGACCTCGTGACCTTCACCGGCCAGTGTGCGGTGCACAGGGGCCAGATCATGCGCGTGCGTGGGGCGTTCAAGGCTGCCGTCGAGGAGTTCGAGAGCGCGGTTGCGCGCTACCTTGCGGTCGGGACTCCGGCCGCTGCCGGACTGGCGATGGACGAGTGCGGCAACGCGCTGCGGATCCTCGGTGACCTGCCCGCCGCCGAGGATGCCTTCGAGCGAGCGATCGCCTTCGGGCACGACCCCCAGCCCAACCTTGCTCTGCTGTGGCTGGCGCGCGGCCGGACCTCCGACGCGGCAGCGGCGATCCACCGGGTGCTGAGCGAGCCGCGCGACCCCGTCCATCGTTCCCAGCTGCTGCCTGCGTCTGTGGAGGTCCTGTTGGCGGGGGGCGAGGCCGACGAGGCGGCGGCCCTCAGCGAGGAGCTTTCCGCGGTCGCGGAAGGCTTTGGTTGCCCGGCTCTCCGGGCGATGGCTTTGTATGCCGAAGGTTCCATCCTCATCGCGCGAGGAAAGCCTGCCGAGGCTTTGACCCCACTGCGCGCTGCTCAGCAGCTCTGGCGACGGCTCGAATCGCCTTACGAGGGCGCGCGAACCCGGATCCTGATCGGTCTGGCCCTTCGTGTGCTGGGGGACGAGCACTCTGCGACGACCGAGCTCAAGGCGGCTCGACACACGTTCCACGAGCTCGGCGCCTCGACGGCCGAGAAGGAGGCAGCGCGACTGCTGGCCCCAGGGGCGCCGCGTGGGCTCACCGAGCGTGAGGTGGAGGTGCTTCGTCAGGTTGCCTCCGGAAAGAGCAACCCGGACATAGCCGAGACGCTGGTGCTGAGTGAGAAGACCGTGGCCCGGCACCTGTCCAACATCTTCGTCAAGCTCGACGTCACCAGCCGCACGGCCGCAGCGGCCTTCGCCTACGAGCACGATCTTCTCTAGGGAGGAGCCCACGAGAGGTCGCCCTTCGGCTGCAGCTACTTCGCCGCGACCTCGTCCTGGTCGTGGAACTCGGCGAGAAGCGCCTGCTCCTGCTCGTGCTTGGGGAACAGGAAGAAGACGAGCAGGGCTCCGACCAGGACCGCCACGATGCCGGCGATGTAGGCCCACTGGTCGCCTTGCAGGAAGGCCGACTTGGCCGCAGCGGTGATCTGGGGCGCGTACTGCGGGTACTGCTGCGCGATCGACTCGGCGCCGTCGAAGGACTTGGTCAGCGTCGTCCGGGTGGCCTTGGTGGCCTCCGAGGCCCTGGGATCGTCGCCGATCGCGGAGGCCATCGCCGAGGCGTAGCCGGCGGCGAGGAGCGCACCGAAGATCGACTGCATGATGGCGCCGCCGAGGTCTCGCTGGAGGTCGGCTGTTCCGGAGGCCATACCCACCCGACGCACCGGGACTGAGCCGGTGAGCGAGTTGGAGGCCGGCGTACCGGAGAGCCCGATCCCGATGCCCACGAGGGCGTAGCCGAGCCCGACCTTCCAGTAGCCGATGTGGTCTCGCCACAGGAGCAGCATGGTGACGAACCCGAGGAGCACGAACAGGTAGCCGGTGAGCATCGTGCGCCGCGACCCGTACCTCCCAACCAGCTTCGCCGACCGTGGGGCGACCACGACCATGAACGCGGCTGCCGGCAGGATCGCGAGCCCGGAGTCCACGGGGGAGTAGCCGAGCACGTTCTGCAGGAACTGCTGCCCGACGAACATCGCGCCCATCAGCGAGCCGAAGATGACCACCCCCGCGAGCGCAGCCACCCAGAAGGTAGGTCGTCCGGCGACGTGGAGGTCGTAGAGCGGGTTTGCGGCGCGACGCTGCCGTGCCACGAACCAGACCCCGGAGGCGAGGCCAACCAGGAGCAGGGCCGCCACGACCGTTCCCTCGGCCGGTACCGCCAGGATGTTGATGCCGAGGATCAGCGCGCCCACGAGCAGCACGGAGAGCGCGCCCCCCAGGTTGTCCACCGGCTCCGTGGCCTCGTTGACGTGTGAAGGGACGAGGGGCAACGCCAGCAGGAGTGCGAGGAGGGCGAGGGGGAGCGTGATGACGAAGACCGATCCCCACCAGAAGTGCTCGAGGCACCACCCTGACAGCAGCGGGCCGAGGGAGGCTATGGCCGCCCCGATTCCCGACCACAGCGCGATCGCCTTGGTCCGCCCCGGCCCCGCCCACAAGGCCGTGATGAGTGCGAGCGTGGTCGGGAACGCCATGCCGGCGCAGAGCCCTCCCGCGACACGGGCAACGAACAGCACGCCGGTGCTGGGCGCCCAGGCGGCGACCAGGCTGACCGGGATGGCCAGCGCAGTGCCCAGGACGAGCAACAGCTTGCGGCCGTAGCGGTCACCCAGTGCGCCGAAGTAGAGCACCGAGGCGGCCAGACCGAGCGAGTAGCCGACCGCAACCAGGTTCAGCTGCACCTGCGAGGCCATGAACGCAACGCCGATCGAAGGCAGGGCGACGTTCGCGACGGCCAGGTTCAGGTTCGCGACGGCCGCGACCAGGATCAGGGCGAGCAGGACCAGACCGGCACGCGGCGGGGAGGCAGGGGTGCTGGCCCTCGAGGGCATCAGGTCTCGGCGGGTGGCTCTGGGAGTCCCGTGTCAGCGTCCCTCTCCGCGGAGCGCTGTCGCTTCCTGGCCACCTGGACGGCACCGACGATCACGTGGGCGATGAGTCCGACAAGGACGAGACCCAGCACGATCTGGATCGTCGCAACGGCCCGCGCTGCCTGGGACGCGGCGGTGATGTCGCCGAAGCCGACGGTGGCGAAGGTGGTGATGGTGAAGTACAGCGAGTCGAGCCTCGTCAGTGGCTCCGAGAAGTTGTTCGCGTCGGCGTCGCTCATGAGGTAGTAGCTCGTGGCAAAGAGGATCAGGAAGACCGGAACGGTGATGACGAGCGCCGCAACCGCCTGGGCACCGGGCATCGGCGAGCGGATGATCTGCTTGATCTGCCAGGCCAACAGCCCTGCGATGGCTGCAAGGCCGGCGAGCAGTCCCAGGCCTCTGAGCGTCGCGAACTGCGATGTCAGGGGCACGACGAAGTAGCCGACGACCAGAGCGGTCGAGACCAGCAGTGACTTCGAGACCATGAGGACAGCCCGCCGCACTGGACGCCCGGGAGAGGTCACGGGGAGGTCGGCGTCGCTGGTCATGTCGAAGATCGTGCCTCCTCGGCTTCTCGTCTGCTCCACTTTGACCCGCGGCTGCGGCGCCTTCCTCACCCCGGGAGGGTGATGTGCGTACGTCGGACCGGGGTGAGGCTGAAGCAGTCATGTCCCCTCGATAGGAGGATCGAAATGAGCGACATGCGACAGGAAGCTTCCGCCTCCACCACCGCACGGGTTCCGCAGCAGCGCGGCGCACCGCCGCCCGCTCCCACGGGCTGGACCGGCTGGGTCCTCTTCGGATCCATGATGATGATCCTGCTGGGATCCTTCCAGGCGATCGCAGGGCTGGTGGCCCTGTTGGACGACGGCTACTACCTTGTCGGCACAAATGGTCTCGTCGTGAACGTGGACTACACGGCCTGGGGCTGGGTCCACCTGATCGTCGGCCTGGTCGCGGTGGCCGCCGGGTTCGGCCTCGCCACCGGGGCGATGTGGGCGCGCGTGCTCGGCGTCGTCATCGCCGGGCTCAGTGCGATCGTGAACTTCGCCTTCATCGCGGCGTACCCGTTCTGGGCTCTCACGATGATCACGCTCGACGTACTCATCATCTACGCCATCGCCGCCCACGGCAGGGAGCTGCAGACCCAACGTTGACCAACCGTGTCCAGGTCACGCGGCGGCAGGGGGACTGACCGGCGAGAAGGGGATGAGCTTCTCGGTGCCGCCGCGGATCACCACGCAGGTCGACTCGGGCACCTCGCGCCACGCTCCGCGCAGTCCACCTAGCGGCTCGGAGACCACGACGCGGGTGTCCTCCGACAGCTCGTGCAGTTGCGGGTTGTCGGGGTACTGATGCCGCAGCGTCGCGATGTCGGTGCTGTGGTAGAGCGTCCGGGACTGTCCCTCCGTCGAGTAGCGGAAGGCCCAGGTCGTCTCACCGTCGGTGGTGGCCACCGTCAGCTGCACCGGGAACTCGATGCCGTAGGTGCGGGCGGTCTTCTCGACGAGCCCCACGGCGCGGGCGACGGCGGTCGGCGGGTCCGACTCCAGCCCGAAGGTCAGGGCAAGGAAGAAGAGCATCTCGGTGTCCGTCGTACCTTCGATGGCCGAGAACAACGCCGGATCCACCGACATGGCCAGGTCGTGCTTCATCGCGCCGAAGCCGTCGATGAAGCCGTTGTGCATCCACAGCCACTTGCCATGTCGGAACGGGTGGCAGTTGGTCTGCTGCACCGGTGAGCCGATCGCCGCACGAATGTGCGCGAAGACCCGCGGTGCGGTGATGTGGGCAGCCAGATCATGCAGGTTGCGGTCGTTCCAGGCCGGCTCGGTGCTCCGGAAGACACCCGGAGTCTCACGATCGCCGTACCAGCCGACGCCGAAGCCGTCCCCGTTCGTGGTCTCCGCACCCATGGTCGAATGCATGCTCTGGACGATGAGGGAGTGCTCCGGCTTGTAGAGCAGGTCTTCCATCAGGACCGGGGATCCGGAGTAGGCGAGCCATCGGCACATCGGGCACCTCCTTTGCGAGTGGTGGGCGCCCGCATGCTCGATCGGCTGCGCGATCCTCTGGCTGCCATCGCGATCTTCCCAGCCACGGGAGCCCAGTCTCAGGCAAGCCGGGCGAGCAGCAGGCGTCATCATCCCCTCGGGGTGAGGCCGCGGAAATTACCCGCGTGTAACGCCTGCGCGCCTCGAAGCGGTAGTTGGAAGGGAGCCCGTCGCCTCGAAACGCCCTCTCCTCCCAGTGCAGGTCGGGTCGGGCGGCGGGACTCTCCCCGGGCGTCCAAGCCGGGGGCGCGATGCGTCAGGCGAGGGTCGTCCTCCAACTGCGGAGGTGGAGGACCCGACCCTTCCGTTCCTCCCGCACATCCGGCTCGCCGGTCGGCTCGAAGTCCAGTGCGTGCGCAACGTGCTCGCTGGCGGTGTTGCCGACCGCGATGGTCAGGCGAGCCTCGCGGTAGCCCCACGCCGCCGCGTACTGCATCAGCGCCGAGATCGCTCTCCTGGCGAGCGAACGTCCACGATGCTCGGCGCCCAGCATGTACCCGAGCTCGCAGACGCCCTCGACGCCGGTGGGGAAGAGCAGGACCTCGCCGAGCGGGCGGTCGTCGCCTTGGGTGATCGCGAGCTGCAACGTGCCTCGCTCGCGGCGCTCACGGGCCCGCTCGAGGTAGACCCGTGCGGCGGTCGCATCGAAGGGGTGCGCCAGGGGCGTCCACCTGTCGATCTCGGGATCGTCGAAAAGCCGCACCATGGCCGGCCGGTCTCCGTCGCGCCACTCGCGCAGCACCAGCCCCTCGGCACGGATGATCACCGGCCCCAACGGCTCGCAGCTCGTGGTCTCCACCATGGCCTCCACACCCTCGACGTCACCGGAGGTATACACCCCCCCGACCGTCGGGGCGCCCCGAGGTCGTCCTCTCGGCGTGTAGCAGGCCCGAAGCCGGATAGGTTAGCCTTGCTTTAGGCAAGCCTTACCTATCAAGGGGTCCGTCTTGATCGTCTGTCACTGCGAGGTCGTCAACGACCGGGACGTCGTCGACGCCATCGAGGCCGGTGCGCGGACCCTCTCGGGACTCTGCAGGACCACCGGGGCCGGGAAGAACTGCGGCGTCTGCGTCTTCTCGCTCAAGCGTTTGCTGTGCGAGCATGAGCGGACCGTGACGCCGCTGCCCCCGGAGGTCGAAGTTGCAGCCGGTTAGCCCCCGCATCGTCGAGCTCTTCAACGACGCCCTCACCTTCGAGCTCACCGTCACCAACACCTACTTCCTTCACGCCCGCATGCTCGACAACTGGGGTTTCGGGCGGCTCGGGAAGGTCTTCTACGACCTCTCCATCGACGAGATGAAGGACGCCGACGACATCATCAACCGGATCCTCCTCTTCGACGGTCACCCCAACGTCCAGCGACTCAACCCCATCCAGGTGGGGGAGAGTCCTGAGGAGATGCTCCGCCTGGCCCTCGAGAGCGAGAAGCTCGCGGTCGCCCAGTTCAACGCCGGCGCCAAGGAGTGCCACGACCTCGGCGATCACGGCAGCGCCGCGGTGTTCGAGGAGATGGTGCGTGACGAGGAGAGGCACGCCGACTGGTTCGAGAGCCAGCTCGACGCCATCGAGCGTGTGGGTCTCGACCAGTACCTCGCCCAGCAGATCGACCCGGGCGGTCCCTGACCCTCTTCCGCTGTCCGAGGCGCACCCTCCGGCGATACCGTGCAACCACACTCTCGGGCTGTCCTGGGAACGCCGATGCAAGCGGGTCCTCGGCGACGGTTTCGGCTGCACGGCACGGACGTTGCGCGTCTCGTCTCGTGCCCCGCGATCTCGCGGACGTCGTACCCGACGAGATCGAAGGCGCCGACACGCTTCGCGAGGTCCTGGTGTCAATGCTCGAGCGCTGCGGCCACCGCGCGCGTCAGGGTGTGGGCGCCCAGCAGCAGGACGAGTCCCTGGCCTGACCTCGACGGGCCTCACTCCGGCGGCGGTGGGCCGAGGGGAACCGCGACGTCGCTGCCGCCCTCCTCGGTGAGCCGCTCCGCGACACGGGCGATCATGGGGGCCGCCACGAAGCCCCCGGTGAGGAGCAGCTCGCCCTGGCGGAAGGCGGTGGCCGTGGAGAGCATCTGCGGGGGAGCTGCCCCGAAGACGTCGCCCAGCGTCGCCAGGTCAGCGGTCGAGTTCATCCGCATCAGGACCAGGTTGTCGCACTGGGACAAGACGTTGGGGTGGATCTTGCGCGGCTGCTGCGTGGAGAGCATCAGCCAGAGTCCGTACTTTCGTCCTTCGGCGGCGATCTGGACGAGCCGATCCGTGACGGCTGCCTGGAGGGCGTCCACCGGGTCCGGCGTACACAGGTTGTGCGCCTCGTCGACGACCACGAGGACGGGACGGCGTTCCTCGCGCCGCCCCCAGAGGTGGTCGAGCAGCGCCAGGGTTGCCACGGTGCGCTCCTGCGGCACATGGCACCCCGAGACGTCGAGGACGAGGCAGCGAGGGTGGGTCTCCGCGAGGTCGAGCAGCGAGGTTCTACCGCGAGCCCAGATGTCCCAGTTGAGGATGCCGAGGTTCTGCACGCGCTTCACGACGGCTCGGGCGACCTCGTCGCCCTGGTTGTCGAGCTGCTCGACGAAGGCGGCCATCTCCTGCTGACCCGCGGACTCGTCGAGGATGTGCAGCAGGTCGTTGTACTCATCCCGGTCCGCGATCGGGTCCACGCGCAGGGCAGCGGCTTTGGCTGCGCTCCGCATCTGTGCGAAGCTCACCGCCAGCTGTTCGCCGATCGCGGGCGGACCGTCCGGGGACGCCCTGAGAGCGCGCACGTCGGGCGAGCCGAGCTGCTGTGCCTGCTGGGGGTCTGCCCCTACTCGCACGTGCCCCAGGCGGACGAAGTCGGCGTTCGGGTCGACGATGATCATCGGCAGCTCGGTGTGGGCGATCAGCTGCTCGAGAAGGACTCCGAGCGCATACGTCTTGCCCGAGCCGCTCTGTCCGCACACGAAGGTGTGCCGGTTGAACCCCTTGCGGCGGACCAGGGCGGGAGCCTCGACTCCGTGGCCGGACAGGGTGGTGCCGATGCGCAGGTCGGCTCCTGCCCACCGCTGGAACCGGTTCACGACAGGTGGCGGCGGCAACCCGAGGGTGGCGTCGGCGAACGGGCGAGGGCTGATGGGGCCGACGGTCTCGTCCGGCGCGACAGCGGCGCGCAGCGCACCGGAGACCGACGAGGATCGACCGTCGAGCCGTCTGTCGAGGACCTGGCCCAGCAGACGCTCCCTTTCGGGCGGCTCGATGAGCACGAAGTCGCCCGGCAGCAGGGGTACGTCGATCGGGAGCTCGCCGAGGAAGCCCCGGCCGTCGAGGGAGCTGACCCGCACGGGTCGGTCGGTCGATTCCACCCGCACGTCCTCCCAGCGCGTCTCGCCCGAGGGAAGCGGGGATGGCCCTCCGCCCCCATCATCGGAGGGCCACCCTGCGGCTCGACGGCTTGTGCCGGAGCCCTGGTCGCCCCGCCCTCCCACACTCTCGACAAGCCGATGGGCACGGCAATGGCGCATCGGGGCCATTGTTTCCGTGGGGGATCTGCGCCTGCGCCCGCTCCGAAGGTAAAGGTGCAGGTATGCGCAATGCAGGATCACGCAGCCGCAATCCCTTCTGCGCACAATGTCCCGCATCGTTTAATGGTTGCGAAGGGTCGTCAGGGACGATGGTCCAACGGGAGGGGCGGACATGAGCCACGTACCACAGCAGGCGACTGCGGGATCGCTTCTCATGGACCCTGAAGAGTTCGTCGACCGCCTGAGCCTTGACCTCGAGCGCGCGATCTCGTTCGCGGAGGAGTGTCGCTGGCGCTTCCCCGAGCTGAGCGCGGAGGCCGACCAGTTGACCGCTGGGGCGATGGCCCTCTTCGGCAAGACCATGCGCTCGCTCCGCGGACGGAGCGCCGACGACCTCTGACCGTCGCGCACGATGACGTCGTGAGCCTCGGGAGCCCCGTGACCCTGGACACCTGACCGGCCAGCCAGGGCTTTCGAGTTTCCGAGCCGGGGCGCGGGTTGGGTACTTTGGGTGGTGACCGAACCAGCGACAGAGTAAGGACAGGGCCGACCACTCGATGGACGACTCGCAACAACCTTGGCGTCACCGCGATCTTGACGGTGACGCACCGTGATCGAACTTCTACTCGTCGCGATCTCGCTCGGCCTGGTCCTCGCCTGTGGCGTCTTCGTGGCCGCGGAGTTCGCCTTCGTCACCGTCGACCGTGCCGCGGTCGACCGGGCTGCCTCTGAGGGCAGCCGGGCCGCGCAGGGAGTCCAGTCAGCCCTGCGCTCGCTGTCGACCCAGCTCTCAGGCGCACAGGTCGGCATCACCGTCACGAACCTGGCCATCGGATTCCTTGCCGAGCCCGCTATCGCCCGTCTGGTCGACGGCCCGCTCGAGGCTGCCGGCGTGCCCGAGTCCGCGCTCCGACCGATCTCGATCGGCATCGGCCTCTTCCTCGCCACCGCCACCACCATGGTCTTCGGCGAGCTCGTGCCGAAGAACCTCGCCATCGCCAAGCCGCTGGCCACGGCCAAGGCGACCCAGGCGATGCAGCGCGGGTTCACCGCGTTCATGCACTTCCCGATCCGTCTGCTCAACGGATCCGCAAACGCGATCGTGCGTCGGCTCGGCATCGAGCCGCAGGAGGAGCTGCGCTCGGCCCGGAGCTCGACCGAGCTCGCGTCGCTGATCCGCCGGTCGGCGAGGCAGGGGACGCTCGAGCCCGAGACGGCCGACCTGATGGAGCGTTCGGTGACCTTCGGCCGGCGCACGGCGGGGGAGATCATGACGCCCCGGGTCCACATGGACAGCGTCGAGGCCAACGCACCGGTGCTCGAGGTGATCGAGCTCGCGCGCACCACTGGCCACTCGCGGTTCCCGGTGGTCTCCAAGGAGAACGACAACGTCGTGGGTGCGGTCCACGTGAAGAACGCCGTCGCCATCGACTTCGACAAGCGCCGCACGACACGGGTTCGCGACGTCATGACCGACGCGAGCGTCGTACCCGAGACGCTGCGCCTCGACCCTCTCCTGGCGCTGTTGCGCGAGGAGGGCTTCCAGATGGCGATCGTCGTCGACGAGTACGGCGGCACGGCCGGCGTGGTGACGCTCGAAGACGTCGTCGAGGAGATCGTCGGGGACATCGCGGACGAGCACGACCCCCTCGGGGCTCGCATCCGCAAGCGTCGCGACGGTCGCTGGTCAGTCTCTGGACTCCTCCGCCCCGACGAGGTCGCCTCGGCCACCGGCATCGACCTGCCCGAGCACGAGGACTACGACACCGTCGCCGGGCTCTTCCTGCAGATGCTGGGCCGAATGCCCGAGACCGGGGACCAGGTCGTCGTGACCCTGCCGGTCCGCCTCGACGAGGAGGGGGAGCCGCTCGACGAGGAGGAGGCGGTGGTCACCGTCGAGCGGCTCGACGGGTTGCGGATCGATCGCCTGGCCCTGAGCTCGCGGCCCGCGGCACATCGGGAGGTCTCCGGTGAGTGACCTCACGGCACTGGTCGTCGCCGCGGGACTGCTTGCCGCGAACGCATTCTTCGTGGGAGCTGAGTTCGCGCTGATCTCCGCGCGCCGCACCCAGATCGAGCCCCGGGCGGCCTCCGGGTCCCGCATGGCCCGCACCACGCTGCGGGCGATGGAGAACGTCTCCTTGGTGATGGCCGGGGCTCAGCTCGGCATCACCGTCGCCTCGCTCGGTCTCGGAGCGCTCGGCGAGCCCGCCGTGGCGCACCTGCTGGAGCCGCTCTTCCACGCGGTCGGCGTCCCCGACAGCCTGCTGCACCCCGTGGCGTTCGTGGTGGCGATGAGCATCGTCGTCTACCTCCACGTGGTGCTCGGCGAGATGGTGCCCAAGAACATCGCGATCGCCGGGCCGGAGCGCTCGGCGCTCCTGCTCGGGCCGCCGATGATGCTCGTGGTCACCGGGCTCAAGCCCCTCGTGTCGGTGCTCAACGCGATCGCCAACGGCGTGCTGAGGCTGATGCGGGTCGAGCCCAAGGAGGAGGTCACCTCGGCGTTCACCCGTGAGGAGGTCGCGGCGCTCGTCGACGAGTCGCGCGGCGAGGGCCTGCTTCCCGAGGAAGAGTACGACCGGCTCGCCGGGGCTCTCGGCTTCACCGAGCGCACCGTGATGAGCGTGCTGATGCCGGTCGCCGACCTCACCACCGTGCGACGGGGGGCGACCGTCGCCGAGATCGAGGCGGTGTGCGCCACCACCGGTTTCTCACGGTTCCCGGTTCGGAACGGCTCCGAGGACCTCACGGGCTACCTGCACATCAAGGACGTCCTCGAGACCGAGCGTGTGCGTCGGGAGCGAGCCGTGGACGACAAGTGGATCCGGCCGTTCGCGACGGTGCGTCCCCACGACGTCCTCCACGACGCGCTCGAGACGCTTCAGCGTCGGGGCGCGCACATGGGCCGGGTGGTCGACGACGAGGGGGACGTCCTCGGTCTCGTGACCCTCGAGGACGTGCTCGAGGAGCTCGTCGGCGAGATCCGCGACGCCGCTCACGCTGACGGCTGATGCCCGGCCGCCCTGGACGATTCGGTTATCCGGTCGCGGTCAGGCACAATTGAGGCAGATGCCCACAACTGTGGCATCGAGGTCGTCTGCTTTCGCGCTCTGGACAGCGCGGTTTCTCTCTGACGGTAGCCCGCCGGTTCTGCTCCGCAGCTCCGAGCCGGGGCCCTCCCAGCCGAATCAGCACTGCGGCCACAACTCCTACTCATGAGGACTGCTGTGCAGAACCACAACCATGCCGGGCCGGGCGAGAACGCTCCGACCTTCGGATCCCTCGGCCTTCCCGAGGCCATCGTCCGCGAGCTCGGCAACCGCGGTCTCGTCACCGCCTTCCCGATCCAGGCGGCGACGCTGCCGACCACTCTCGCCGGCCGCGACGTGCTCGGCCGTGGGCGCACCGGTTCGGGGAAGACCTTGGCCTTCGGCATCCCGACGGTGGTGCGGATCTCGCAGTCGCGGACCCGACGTGAGCCGATGCGTCCCCGTGGCCTCGTGCTCGTGCCGACCCGTGAGCTCGCCAACCAGGTCGTCGCCTCGATCGAGCCTCTGGGCGCCGCACTCGGGCTGCGCACCACTGTCGTGTACGGCGGTGTCGGCCAGAACCCCCAGGTGTCGGCCCTGCGCAAGGGCGTCGACGTGCTCGTCGCCACACCGGGCCGTCTCGAGGACCTGATCAACCAGGGTCTGTGCGACCTCGGTGCGGTCGAGGTAACCGTGCTCGACGAGGCCGACCACATGTCCGACATGGGCTTCCTCCCGGCGGTGAAGCGGTTGCTGGACAAGACCCCCAAGAAGGGTCAGCGGATGCTCTTCTCCGCGACCATGGACAACGACGTGGACGTGCTGGTCCGGCGTTACCTCAGCGACCCGACGACACATTCTGTCGACTCCGCTGCTGCACCGCCGCCCGCGATGTCGCACCACCTGCTTCACGTCGACTCGGCCGAGAAGAACGCCGTCGTCCGGGTGCTTGCCTCCGGGCGCGGCCGGGCGGTGCTGTTCACACGCACCAAGCACGCCGCGAAGAAGCTCGCCAAGCAACTCACTGCTGCGGGGATCCCCACCGTCGACCTGCACGGCAACCTCTCGCAGAACGCGCGCGAGCGGAACCTCGCGGCGTTCAGCAGCGGCGACGTCCGCGTCCTCGCCGCGACCGACATCGCCGCTCGTGGCATCCACGTGGACGACGTCGAGCTGGTCATCCACGTGGACCCGCCGGCTGAGCACAAGGCCTACCTCCACCGTTCCGGGCGCACGGCGCGCGCGGGTGCCGCCGGCTCTGTCGTCACTGTGGTGACGCCCGAGCAGAAGAAGGACGTCGCCCGGCTCGTGCGCCTGGCCAAGGTCAGTCCGACGAGCCTCTCCGTGCGCGCAGGGGACGAGGAGCTGCGCCGTCTCGTCGGGCCCCCGGCTCCGAAGGTCGAGACACCGAGCCCGGTTCCGGCGCAGAAGCAGCAGCCAGCGCGCACCGGCTCGGGCAACAGCCGCCGAGGCGGTCGCAACCGCAGCCGTGGCCGCGGACGAGGGCGGGGGAGTGCCGCGTCGGCTTGAGGCTTCCGCAGCCGTCGGATCGGGTTCGCCGAGTGGCTCGTCCGTCCCCCATCAATTCCTACATTTGGTCATTTCTGGTAATTGTGGTGTCGATGTGGCCTGTGTGCTGCATCATTGGTAACAATAGTTTTCACAACTTCACACGCGTGTCACCGAG
>DATICF010000011.1:0-15610 GCA_035456965.1 Nocardioidaceae bacterium | reverse complement strand
GAGACAGCGAACACCGCGTCAACACAAGCGATTCGGCTGTTTCCCGCAACGTTCGGTAGTACTCGGAATAGCCCTGTGTGACTCCAGAGGTCGCAGGTTCAAATCCTGCCCCCGCTACGAGATGAAGCGGCCCTCACAGTGACTGTGAGGGCCGCTTCTGTTTGTGCAACCGTCTCCCGCGCGCATGTAGGGACGAGTGTCGCCAGGCGGCCAGTGCGGATGCCGGCCATGCTGCGTCGGAGTGGCCAGCGATGGATTGGTGACGTTGAGAGGGAGTTCGCAGCCGGTCCTGGCCGAACCGGTCACTCCCCGAGCGGACCCGGCTCAACGGCGAGAAGCGCGGCCACGGCTTCTGTGACGAGGGTCAGTGGGGAGCCGAGTGCGGGGTCGGCCAGAGCCGCCGGGATCCCTACGCCGTCCATGAGGCACATGGTCTGCTGGGCCACGGTCACGGCAGGTACATCGTCGCGGAACTCGCCCGTCTGCTGTCCGCGCTCGATCACCGAGACGAGCAGCTCCCTCCAGCTGCGGGCGACGTCCAGCGCCTCTCCCCTGAGCTCGTCGTCGCGGAGTGCAGACCGCCAGAGCTCCACCCAGAGCCGCCACGTGTCGGCGGGATCGGTCGCGTCCTGGGCCACCCCCACCTCGACCAAGGCCACCAGCTGCTGCCACGCCGACGCGTCTGCGGCACGCTCGAGCGTACGTCGCAGCAGTGCGACCTCCTCCGCGCCAACGTGCCGCAGGGCGGCGATGATCATGTCCTCGCGGTTGCCGAAGTAGTACTGAAGCGTGCTGACGGGCACGCCGCTAGCCGTGGAGACGTCGCTGAAGCGAGTGGCCTCGACCCCCCGGGCCGCGATGACCTCGCCGGCGGCCCGTAGCACCTGGTCGCGGTCCCGGCCAGCACGCCGCGTCGGACGGGTTGCGGTCGTCACGGCCTCACCTCACCCATCAGTCCCAGTTCCTGTACACGGATACGGTTTCACCATACAGTCGTCGGGAGGGAGGAGACGACGCGATGACCCTGGATGCGGTGGTCCTCGGCGCCGGGCTGGCCGGCCTGTCCGCGGCGCGGGACCTGCGCCGTGCCGGCGCTGAGGTCCTGGTGCTCGAGGCGCGCGACCGGGTCGGTGGTCGGGTGGTGCAGACCCGTCTGGCCGACGGCCGACTCGTGCAGCTCGGTGGCGAGGTGGTCGGTCCGGGGCACACCGCCTACGCGCAGCTCGTGGACGAGCTCGGGCTGACGCTCGAGCCGGCGTTCACGTCCGTCGCCGGTGAGGACACGTGGGCGCTCGCCGACGACGTGGTCGTTGGTGGCCCGGAGCGATGGCTCGGCAGCGAGGACCTCTCGGCGTACGAACGGGTGGAGAGCCGCTTCGCAGCCCTGGCGCTCACAGTGGACCCCCGCGACCCCTGGAGCCACCCCGACGCAGAGCGGTTGGACCGGGTCAGCGTCGGTCAGTGGCTCCGCGCCGAGGGAGCCACGCCCGCGGTGGTCCGTGCTCGCGAGCTGGCGATGCTGGCGCTCGCCGCCGAGTCGGTCGAGCGGACGTCGCTGCTGGCCGACCTGCGCAAGGAGGCCGCAGTCGGGAGTCAGGGGTTCTACGACTACGACACCTGGGAGTGTCTGCGCGTCCGCGAGGGCTCCGCCACCGTGGCGCTGCGGATGGCCGAGGAGCTCGCCGACCGGATCCGATTCGGTCAGCCCGTCTCCCGAGTGCAGATAGGTCCGAGCCGGAGCCGGGTCACCTTGCACAACGGCGAGCAGTACGACACTGCTGCCGTGGTCAGCACCTTGCCGCCCGGTCCACTGCGGCGCGTAGCGGTCGAGGGCGTCTCCGAGGCACGGATGGATTCGCTCCGTCGGCAGCGGCACGCGCCCTCGGTGAAGGCATGCCTGGTCTACGACCGCTCCTTCTGGGTGGACAACGGCCAGAACGGCGCCAGCTACTTCGAGCACACGATGTTGGGCGGGACCTGGCAGCAGGTCGACGGCGTGCTTTCCGCACTGGTCCCTCCGGAGCGGATCGGGGGCTACCTCGGCTCAGATCCGGCGCTGGCGCGTCACGAGTTCGTAGAGGAGGTGGCCACGGCCTTCGGTGAGCAGGCGCGGCACCCGCAGGAGGTCTTCGTCCGGTCCTGGGCCACGGACCCACACACCCAGGGCTACATCACGGCGTGGCGCCCCGGTGACGTCACCGCGGTCGGCCCCCTGCACGCGACCCACGACGCACCGTTCTTCGTCGCGGGTTCGGATCAGTGGGTCTGCGGCTACATGGAGGGAGCGGTCCGCACCGGAAGGGCCGCGGCCGGCGCCCTGCTCGGCCGCGATCACCCGCACCCCGCCGAACGCGACTTCCGCGTGCCGTGGTGACGGCAGCGCGCGAGAGCAGACCGGCAGGCCCCTGCCTGCCGCCGAGGCCGCTGGAGAGGTGAGCTGATGGACCGTCTCGTCGACCGCCACCTGGGCGCGGAGGTGTGTGGGATCACCGGTGTCCGGGACCAGCTCCCGGACAGGGCAAGGGTCGTCGTCGTAGGCGGCGGGCTGGTCGGTGCGTCGGTGGCCTACCATCTCGCGCTCATGGGGGAGCCTGACGTGCTCGTGCTGGAGAGCAACGTCCTCGGCAGCGGCACCAGCTGGCACGCCGCCGGGCTGGTGTCCCGCGGGCGCGGCTCGGTCGCGCTGAGCGAGCTGGCCAGCTACGGCGTGGACTGCTACCCGCTGCTGCAGGAGGAGACCGGTGTCGACGTCTCCTTCAACCGGTGCGGCTCCCTTGCCGTGGCCCGGACACCGGGACGGTGGGAGGAGCTGTGTCGCCAGCACATGGTGGTCGAGCAGCTCGGTGTCGAAGCGCACCTCCTCGGTCCCGACGACGTACGTCGCCTGTGGCCGCTGGCCGTTGCTGACGGACTCGTCGGAGCGCTCCACCAACCCCAGGACGGCCACGTCAACCCCGGCCACGCCGCCATGGCGCTGAGCCGAGCAGCCCACCTGCGCGGTGTGGGGGTCCGCGAGGGCGTGTCGGTCACGGGGGTGCGCGTCGTCGACGGCGTGGCCGCCGGGGTTGAGACGAGCCACGGCTTCGTCGCCGCCGAGCACGTCGTGCTCGCAGCCGGGCTGTGGACCCGCGGGCTGGCCGCCACCGCCGCCGCCAACGTGCCTTTGTACGCCGCCGAGCACGTGCACGTCCGCACCGTCCCGGTCGAGGGTGCCGACCCGCGGTTGCCGGTGCTGCGCGACCTCGACGGGTACTTCTACGTGCGCAGCGAGGCAGGCCGCCTGCTCGTGGGGGCGTTCGAGCCGGACGGTCGGCCGCGCCCCGTCGAGGACGTCGCCTCCGGCGGGTTCGCCGAGTTCGAGCCGGACTGGGAGCACTTCTCCGGCGTACGTCGCCTGGCGGAGGAGCGCATCCCCGTTCTGCGCGGCGTCAAGTACGACCGTTTCCTCAACGCGCCGGAAAGCTTTACCCCCGACGGCGACTTCTGCCTCGGCGAGACCGCCGAGGTCCCCGGGCTCTTCGTCGCGGCGGGGTTCAACTCCCAGGGCGTCATCTACGCCCCCGGGGCCGGCCGTGCGCTGGCGGACTGGATTCTTCACGACGGGCCCGGGTTCGACGCCGCGGTCGTCGACGTACAGCGGTTCAGCCGCCAGCAGGGCAGCACGGCGTACCTCCGCGAACGCACCTGCGAGTCCCTGGGGCAGCTCTACGCGATGCACTGGCCGCACCGGCAGCCGCGGACGGCGCGAGGCGTACGCCGCTCTCCGCTCCACGAGAGGCTCGTCCATGCCGGGGCTTGCTTCGGTGAGACGGCGGGATGGGAACGGGCCAACTGGTACACGGAGCCCGGGCAGCGACCGGAGTACCAGTACAGCTACGGACCCCAGAACTGGTTCGAGCTGGCTGGAGGCGAGCACCGCGCCGCACGCGAGGGCGTGGCGCTGTTCGACCTCAGCTCGTTCAGCAAGGTCGAGGTGGCCGGACCCGATGCCCTCGAGGTGGTGCAGCGGATCTGCACCGCGGACATGGACGTGGAAACCGGACGCATCCGCTATACGCTGATGCTCAACGCGCGAGGCGGCATCGAGCTGGACGGCACCGTCACGAGGCTGGCCGAGGACAGGTTCCTCGTCGTCACCCCGGCCATGAGCCAGACGAAAACGCTGTGGGCACTGCGCCGCGCGGCACGGGGACGTGCTGCAGTCGTGTTCGACGCCACCTCGGGGCTGGCGACCATCGCGGTCATGGGGCCGCGCAGCCGTGAGCTGATGACCCGGATCTCGACCGCAGACTGGAGTGACGACGCGCAGCCGTACAGCCGCGCCCGCGAGGTGGAGGTCGCCTCGAGTCACGCCCTCGTGCTACGGACGAGCTTCGTCGGCGAGCTCGGCTACGAGATCTACCCCTCGACGGACGTGGCGGTGGACGTCTACGACGCACTGCTCCGCGCAGGCGGTGACCTGGGACTGGTCCATGCCGGCTACCACGCCCTGGATTCGCTGCGTTGCGAGAAGGGATACCGACACCTCGGCCACGACATCGGTCCGGGCATGACCCCCGCGGAGGCGGGGCTCATGTTCGCGGTCTCCAAGCGCAAAGAGGCCGACTTTGTAGGACGGGCGGCTGTCGAGGACAGTCAAGAGCCGCGGTGGCGCACGGTCTTTGTGCGCCTCGCCGATCCGCGAGTGCTGCTGCACCACGACGAGCCCGTCTTCCGGGACGGCCGCCGCATCGGCCGGGTGACGAGCGGCGCGTACGGCTGGACTCTCGGAGGCGCCTGCGGAGTCGCGATCATTGACGCCAGCGAGCCGCTCGAGCGTGAGGACGACCCGGTCCAGGTCTCCATCATCTGTGGTGTCACCCCAGTCCCGGCCATCCTCTCGACTGAGCCGTTCTACGACCCGACCGGGTCCCGGCTGCGGTAGGCCGGCGCCCCTTCATGCCCTCAGCTGGCGCCCGATCGCTCATGACAGCAGTCGCGTGCACCCATCGACATGCTTGCGTTGCCCGAAGTCTGTGCTTCGATCGCGGCATGAGCAAGGGGTGGCAGATGCGAGGGCAGAAGCTAGGCGCCGCAGGAAGGTGGCGACGGTCAACGGGACGAGCGCAGATCTGTGCGTTCCCCCCGCTACTAGTAAAACCGCAGGTCAGAGGCCCCTTCCATCTCAGGAGGGGGCCTCTTGCTTTGCCCACCGTGACCAGATCCGTGACAGAAACGGCTCGGTTTGGCCGTACGGCGGTGAGGCGGCGCGGGAGAGGCCGTCCGATCCGCGAGGATTCGAGAGATCTGAGACGGCCGCCTCTGGGTCGGTGCCCCCGCCGCGGCGATCCTGGTCGTCTCCCCGCACTGGTACACCAACGCCACCACAGTCGCGGCTATGCCGCACCATCCATGACTTGTACGGGTTCCGGCAGGAACTGCTCGACGTGCGGTGGCCCGCCCGGGCCAGCTGAGCTTGCGCACCCGCGCGGGGATCTCGTCTCTGCAGGGCCGTCCCTCCGCCACAGGAACTGACACGTGCGGAGCCCTGGACTCAAATCCCGTGCGCCGATCGTCAGTCCGTGAGCTCGCGTAGCGGCACGCTCCGGTCGCGAAGTCGGGAGACGTCCACTCGTCCGGCGGCCACGATGCGGCGAATCGGGGCGATGGCGTCCCAGTTGTTCACGTGCATCCCTGCTAGCACGCTGCTGTCCTTGAGCCAGAACGCCGTGAGCGCCCGTCCTGACGCGTCTCGGCGCAGGACGACCTCGTCGTATCCGTCCGGACCGACGCTCCCGACGTACTCGATGCCGAGGTCGTACTGGTCGGTGAAGAAGTAGGGCAGTCGTTCGTAGGACTCCTCGGCGCCGACCATGTTCCGGGCCGCGGTGAGACCCTGCTCGATCGCGTTGTCCCAATGCTCGACCCGCAGATGCCGCCGCAGGAGGGGGTGGTAGGCGTTGGCGACGTCGCCCGCAGCGAACACATCCGGATGGGAGGTCCGTAGTCGCTCGTCGACCACGATGCCATTGTCGGTCTTGAGTCCTGCGACCTGCCCGAGTGTGGCGTTGGGGGTCACACCGACACCGACGACGAGGAGGTCTGCTGTCACCGAGGAGTCCTCACCGAGCCGCACCACCGGCCGGCCGTTGTCGTTCTCCACCGATGTGACCGACACGTTCGTGCGGAGGTCCACACCGTGCTCTTCGTGCAGCGCGCGGAAGACCTCGGCCACCTCGCGGCCCAGCACCCGCACTAGCGGCAGGTCGAGTGCTTCGAGCACGACGACTTCACAGTCCGCGGTGCGGGCGGCGGCCGCCACCTCGAGGCCGATCCAGCCACCGCCGATGATGACGACGCGGTGGCCCGGCTGGAGGCTCGCCTTGAGGCGTTGGCTGTCTTCGATCGTGCGCAGGTAGGCCACCGGCGCGCCACTGTCGTCCGCGACGGGAAGCCGACGTGGCGTGGACCCGGTCGCGATCAGCAGTCGGTCGTAGCCGACGTGCCCCTCGGCTGATCCCACCGTGTGGGCGTCGAGGTCCAAGGCCGTGACCTCCGTGCCGAACCGCAGGTCGATCTCCTGCTCGTCGTACCACTCCGGCGAGTGCACGAACGCCTTCGCGAGCTCCTCGGTGCCCAGCAGGTATCCCTTGGACAGCGGCGGACGTTCGTAGGGCAGATGGTGCTCAGCGCCGACCAGGACGATGCGCCCATCGAAGCCGCCGGTGCGCAAACCCTCGACGGCCTTTGCGGCGGCCAGCCCTCCGCCGACGATCACGAACTTGTCCATCACGCCACCCTGCGTCTTTGTGTCAGTGAGAGGAACTCCGCACGTGAGGACGGGTTCTCCCGCAGGGTCCCGAACAGTGCGGAGGTGACCGTCCGCGCCCCCACGGCCCGGACGCCGCGCAAGCTCATGCAGGTGTGCTCGGCCTCGATCACCACACCCACGCCGCGTGGTGACAGCTGGTCTTGGAGGTGCTCGGCGATCTGCTTGGTCAACCGCTCCTGGGTCTGCGCGCGGTGGCTGAAGAAGTCCACGACGCGGGCGAACTTCGACAACCCGAGGATCCGCTCATCCGGCAGGTAGCCGATGTGGGCCACCCCGACGAACGGGAGCATGTGGTGCTCGCACACCGATCTGACCGGGATGTCTTCGACGAGCACAAGCTCGTCGTACTCCTCCGTGTTGGGGAAGGTCGTGAACTCGAAGCCCCCGACGTTCAGCATCTCGGCGTAGGCGTGCGCCATCCGCCGCGGGGTGTCGGCCATGCCGGGGGCGTCGATGGCCAGCCCGAGGGCGGTGAGCAGGTCAGCGGCCGCCTCCTCGGCCGCAGCCAGGTCCACCGCAGCCTGCTCATGCGCAACGCGGGGTCGCCAGGCGAGGAGGTCCCCTCTGTCGCCCTCTGCGGACGCGAGTGGCTGTCGGGAGGTCATCGCGCGTCCCGTGCCGAGGCGACGGTGGACGTGGCCAGTCGCGCCAGCGCGAGTGCGCCGACCAGCAGACCGAAGTCGCGCAGCGCGACGTCGTAGTACTCGCCCATGGTGACCAGGTTGACGATGATGCCGAGGAGCCAGGCGGCGACCACGTAGCCGCCGATCGCCGGCCGGACTGCGACCAGAACCCCGGCCAGGACCTCGACGACACCCACGGCAAGCATCGTCTGGTGCGCGGTGCCCGGCACGAGGTCGTTGATCCAGGGAGCGAGGTAGGCCTCCCAGTCGGTGAGCAGGCCGAGGAACTTGTCCAGACCGAAGAGGATCGGGGCGATCGTGAACACAGTCCGCAGAAGAAGGAATGCCTGATGCGCGCCGTCGTGGGCCGAGGCGGTCACCGGGGCTGATGATGACGAGGAGAGACGAGAGTGGGTCATGACGGCCTCCTGAAGGCTTTCTAAAGATGTATAATGTTGATGTTAGAAGGCTGCCGCGTCTTGCGTCAACAGGTCTCTCTTTTAGAAGGAGGGTTGGACCGTGGCGGACGAACTTGCCGAACAGGTGACCGGGGTCGGTGCGCTGGTGGAGCCGGCTCGACGGGCGCTCTACGTCTACGTCGCTGCCCAGCCGGACGCGGTGAGCCGTGAGCAGGCGGCGAAGGCGGTCGGAGTACCGCTGCACTCGGCGAAGTTCCACCTCGACCGGCTGGTGCAGGAGGATCTGCTGGAGGTGGAGTTCCGCCGCCTGTCCGGGCGGACCGGCCCGGGCGCGGGCAGACCCTCGAAGCTGTACCGGCGTTCGTCACGGCAGATCTCGGTGTCCCTGCCCGAACGGCGCTACGACGTCGCCGGGGACGTGCTGGCGGCCGCCATCGATCGGTCGATCCGGGACGGGGTCCCGGTCGCCGAGGCGGTCCGTGAGGCCGCGGTGGCGGAGGGGCGCAGTATCGCCGGCGCGTTCGCGGAGGGGGCCCGATCTCACGCCGGACCGGCGGTGTCCGAGGGCACGGCCGGCAGCGGCGACAGTCCCCTGCAGCGTACGGCGGAGGTGCTGGCTCGACACGGGTACGAACCCCGTACCTCTGCCCCCGAGATCTGCCTCGCCAACTGCCCGTTCGACCGGCTGGCAAACAAGCACACCGAGCTCGTCTGCAGCATGAACCTCGCCCTCATCGACGGGGTCATCGACGGCCTCGATGTCCCGACGCTGTCGGCCCATCTAGCGCCGCAGCCGGGCTTCTGTTGCGTCAAGGTCACCGAGCGCAGCACCTCGGCCAAGGCCGAGCCACGGGCTTGAGCGGGGCCGCATGGACTGGAGCGGCTGGGGTGTCTTCGGGTTGGTGGCGACGGCGGCGCTCACCGCAGTGATGACCAGCGCCCAGCTGGCCGGCCTGACACGGCTGGACCTCCCGCTGGTGCTCGGCACCGTGGCCACCCAAGACCCCGACCATGCGCGTGTCGTTGGGTTTGTCATCCACCTCGGGGTCGGCCAGCTGTTCGCTCTCGGGTACGCGACCGTCTTCGCGCTGCTTAACCGGGCGACCTGGTGGCTGGGCGGACTGCTCGGTCTTCTGCACGTCGCGGTCGCGTTGATGGTGCTGCTCCCGCTCCTCCCCGGCCTCCACCCGCGGATGGCCTCACACCGGGCCGGACCGGAAAGCAGCGCAGTGCTCGAACCGCCGGGGCTGCTGGCGCTCAACTACGGGATCCAGACCCCGGCGGTTGCGGTCGTCGCGCACCTCGTCTACGGCGCCGTCCTCGGCCTGTTGCTCCAGGGCAGCTGAGATGAGACCGATCGCCGACTACGGCCTGCTCGGTGACACACGCACCGCGGCGCTCGTGTCCAGCGACGGTTCAATCGACTGGCTCTGCGTGCCCCGCTTCGACGGGGATCCTGTCTTCGGCGCTCTCGTCGGAGGCCCGGCCGCGGGCAGGTTCCGGCTTGGCCCGGCACCTGGCACGCCGGTCGCCGACCGCCGCTACCACCGACATTCCGCAACCTTGGAGACCGTCTGGGCTACACCTCACGGCCGCCTGAGGCTGACCGAGGGCATGGTCGCCGAGGTGTCGGGCCGGCTTCTGCCGTCGACCCTGCTCGTTCGACGCCTGTCCGTCGAGGGCGGCCCCTGCGACGCCGTGGTCGAGTTCGACCCTCGCCTCGGCGAGGCCCACCGCCAGCCTCGGGTCACCCGCCGCCACAACGTCCTTGTCTGCGAGTGGGGATCCCTCGCCCTGTCCCTGACCAGCGACGCCGATGCTGTCGAGCCCGGGAAACCGAGGGTCATCACCGTCGCCCCGGACCGGCCGCGAACCTTCGTGGTTGCCCTCGCTCATCGGGAACCGCTCATCGAGGTCAAGCCTGCCGCAGCATGGAACCTGTTGGTCGACGACGAGGAGCGCTGGCGTGCCTGGAGTGCTCACATCGACGAGAACCTTCCGTTCCGGGAAGCCGTGGTTCGCAGCCTGCTGACATTGCGACTGTTGACCTACTCGCCATCCGGCGCACCCGTCGCCGCGCCGACCACCTCCCTACCCGAGCAGATCGGCGGAGTGCGGAACTGGGACTACCGCTACGCCTGGCCACGCGACGCCAGCCTCGGCATCGCGGCATTCCTCAACGTCGGCATGGTCAAGGAGGCACGCAGCTTCCTCTGGTGGCTGCTGCACGCCAGCCGCCTTCAACGACCACGGCTGCCGGTGCTGCTCACCTTGGACGGTCGCGGCGCGCCGGCCGAGCATGGTCTGCGGGACTGGCCCGGCTACGCGGCCAGCATGCCCGTGCGGGTGGGCAACGGCGCCGCCGAACAGCACCAGCTCGACGGTTACGGATGGGTGGTCGACGCCGCATGGGTTCTCGTCCAGGCGGGGCACCCGCTCTACTCCGAGACATGGCGTGCAATCCGCGGCTTCACCGACCTTGTCGCCCGACGGTGGAGCGACCCGGACGCCGGCATCTGGGAGATCCGAGCAGATGAGGCACACCACGTTCACTCCAAGATGATGGGGTGGCTTGCGCTCGACCGCGCCCTGCGCATCTCCGAGACACACTGGCTCTCCTCTCGACGACGGCAGCGCTGGCAGGAGGCCCGGACGGCGCTGGGCGACGACATCAGGAAGCGTGGCTTCCACCCTGGAATGGGCACCTATACCCGCAGCTACGGCTCCCAGGACCTCGACGCCGCACTTCTCGTCCTACCGCTCATCGGCCTCGACGCTCCCGAGTCACCCCGCGTCCGCGGAACGATCGACGCCATCCAGCGTGAGTTAGCTGCGGGCGGCCCCTTGCTGTACCGCTATCCGCCGGGACGTGATGGCCTACCGGGCACCGAGGGCGCATTCCTTCCTTGCTCCTTCTGGCTGGTCCAGGCTCTCGCCCGTACCGGACGCGAGGCGGAGGCCATCCAGCTGTTCGAGCAGTTGTTGGACCTTGCGACCGTCCTCGGTCTCTACGCCGAGGAAATGGACCCAACGAGTGGGGAGCACCTCGGCAACTACCCGCAGGCCCTCACGCATGCGGCTCTTGTCCAAGCCGCGCTCGCGATCTCACGCACGGATGGACATGCCTGAGCGAGACCAGCCTGCCACCGTCTGCCACATCTCGAACCGCCGACCCTCGCCGCCGACCGCCGGAGGCGATAGTCGCCACCCTCGGTCCCAGCCGAACAGCAAAGGCGAGCCGGGCGTCAAACAATGGGCTGACCCGGCGCCGGCCCCGGGCGGGAAACCGGAGGTTGCCACCTGCTGCACATGGCCGCGATCGCCCAGATTCGGCGAGATGCCGAAGTCGCCGCTCCTACCGCGCAAGTTGGACGAGGCCAAGACCCGCAAGGAGCTTCCTGTTCGAGCATGCCGACTCGGGCGAGCTCGGGGATCGTGAAGACCGCGGTGGGACGCCGGAGTGGTCGGGGACCGACTTGGTGCCTTTGAGCATGTTGGAGGCGGCGACCTCGCTCTCGAACACCGCGACCGGGGTCAGGGCCATGAGGGGGCTGTTGGCTGCGTCACCGGCGGCGTACACGGCCGGTCTGCAGGTGATGGGCCACTCGCACGCCGCGTTCGTCCGACTCGATCCCGGCGGCTTCGAGGCCGAGTCCGGCGAGGGCAGGCATCCGGCCGCCCCGTGAACGACGAGATCGAACCCGCGGTTTCGGTCCGGCCGGCTCGGTCCAGAGCGCTGCCCGGAGCTGTTCCATCGTCGGCGCCCCCGCCGGGCCGTCGGGCGTTCGGTAGACCCGACACGAGAGCCCGATCCCGGCGTCGGGCTCCGCGAACACGTCGACACCGTCGACCAGGACGCTAGGCGACCCGTGGAACCCGACCCGTTCGGCCTCCTCGAGGCTCTCCACGCGGTGCCGCGTCACGACGAGCTCGGGGTGTTCCGCGGCAATCGCGGCCAGGCGCTCGTCGGTCACCCTCCAGTTCGGGCAGCCCTCGAAGTACAGCAAGGAGACGCGCATGCCTGCGACGCTAAACCTTGTACCGTGGTGCAAGGTCAAGGATTGAGGTGAAGCAATGTTGATCGGAGAACTTGCCGAGACGGTTGGCCTGCCCACCCAGACCATCCGGTTCTACGAACGCAAGGGCCTCCTGCTCGACCCCGAGCGCGGCGCCAACGGCTACCGGCACTACGACGAATCCACGCTGACCCGCCTGCGCTTCATCAACGCGGCCCAAGCCGCCGGGCTCACGCTCTCCGAGATCCGCAGCATCATCGACCTCCGCGACGACGGCACCGTGCCCTGCACGCACGTGACCGCGCTCATCGACAGCAAGCTCACGGACGTTCGGTCTCGGATCACCCACCTTGCCGCGCTGCAAGCAGAGCTCGAAGCACTCCTTGAACGGAGCGCCCAACTGGATCCCGGCGACTGCGCAGACGACGACATCTGCCACATCCTTACGTCACCGAAGGAGCCGGTTCAGGAGGTGCTCTCATGAAGAGGTTCGTGCTAGTGCTGGCGGGCGGCTACATGCTGGTCGCCGCAGGCAACCGAGTCGCCGAGCATTTCGGCCTGATGACCTGCGGCTGCGCCGACGACTGCTGGTGCCACCACCCCGGCCTGAGCCTCTTCCGCTGGGTGTTCCCATGGGGCCACCGCCCCGCGCACACCGCCGAGGCGAAGGCGTACCTCGACCCATCGCCGACCTAACGGGCACCTGACGTAAGCCGCACCCTTTAGGAGACCCTCGACGATGACGAACCCCCAGGACCCGGAGCAGGATCCGACCATCGGGCTGCTCAGCATCCTCGACGGGGCAGCCTCCCGTGTACGACGGGCAGCGTTCACCAGGCTGCTGGCCACCGCCGAGCCCGTAGACGTCACCACCCTGGCCTTTGACACCGGTCTGGCGAAATCCGACGTCGAGACCGCACTCGCCGACCTCGCGAGCGCGGGCGCCATCACCCGCCAGCCAAGCAGCGCGGGCCAGGGCTCACCTGCCGGCCCGGTGGTTGCAGCGGGCGGTCTCTCGGTCGCACCCGCGCGGCATCAGCTGCTGCTGGACGGGCGTGCCTTCTGGACCTGGTGCGCGTTCGATGGGATCGGCATCCCAGCCGCCCTCGGCATCGACGCGGTCCTCGAGACCCGCTGTCCGACTTGCGGCGAGCACATCCAGGTCTCGGTCGTCGATGGGCAGCCCCCACTGGACAGCCCAGTGGTCGGGTGGCTGCCCGGTCGGGCGTGCGCCAACGTCCAGGATGACTTCTGCCCCGAGGCCAACCTGTTCTGCTCCGACGCCCATCTTGCCTCGTGGCGCGCGACCGTCGGGGAACCGCTGGGGACCGCGGCCTCGCTTCCGGATCTCGCAGAAACCGGCCGGCAGGTGTGGTCGGACCTCACCTCACCAGCAGAGTGACTGGCCCGACACCTTCGTGCTTTGGGCCCTTCCCTTGTGGCTTTGACAGACGCTCGAGGTCGAGGCTGAACCGGGCATCGCCAGTTGGCCAGAGCTGACCGGCACCACATGTAGTCCTTCGTCTGGTGTTCCTTGGATGGGCGGTCGGTCGGAAACGCCGCAGATCAGAGCGCTGGACCCCGTGACCAGATCCGTGACCAAGACGCAGCGACGCCTCGAACGACTTGGGATGGATGAGCCGCCGAGGGTGTTGCAGCCGGAGACCAGCAATGACGGAGGAGACCGGGGGAGAGGGCTGAGACACCCGTTTGGGTGCTCATAACCCAGAGGTCGCAGGTTCAAATCCTCCCCTCGCTACAAAGTAAAACCGCAGGTGAGAGGCCCTTTCGCCGGAAACGGTGGGAGGGCCTCTGACGTGTTTGTCGGCGATTCTGTCTGCCGACACCTTGCCCCCGTGCTGCTCAGCCGCAGACCATCGTGGACGTCAGTGGGCGGCTGTGGGCGCAATACCTCTCGCTCAGCGACCCAAGGTCTGTGCGACCTGCGGTGCAGCCGCCATTTTCCAGGACTACAACGTCGCGCTTAGCACTGCAGCGGATTGGGTGGATGTCGCAGAGCACAACGCTCACCGTGCCGAGCGCACAGGGCCGAGGTCCCCGCCTACGGTCCGGGCAGCGCAGCCGCAGCAACGGGCGGTTCAGAAGTTCTGGGTCTGCGCCTCTCGCGGCCCGTCGAGGCGCGGCTCTGGGCCTCGCGCATCGCGTGAACCTACCGACCGCGGTCCCGGTCTTGCACCCACCACAGGTCCTTGTTTCCGTGGCCCCCCGCTCGGTCGGAGTCGAAGAGGAAGAATTTGCCGTCGGGTGTCCAGGCGGCGCATCGGTCGTCGCCGGGACCGTTCAGCGGCCGACCGGCGTTGACCAGACGCCCCCACTGTCCGCTCGCGGAGCGGGTGGCGACATAGATGTCGTTGCCGCCGAGACCGCCGGTGCGGTCGCTGGTGATGTAGAGGGCTCGTCCGTCGGGGGTCGGGATCGAGTGGTGGTCGCTTCCAGGACCGTTGACCGATGGTCCGAGGTTCTCGGGTCTGGTCCACTGACCGTCGACGCGGCGGGAGGTCCAGATGTCGTTGCCGCCGAGCCCGCCGGGACGTGTGGAGGTCCAGAAAGCCTCGTTGCCGCTGGCGGAGAATGACAGGCAGTGATCGGAGAACGTGGTGTTGACGGGCGGCTCGCCGCTGACGTCGTCGAGGTTCCGCGGCACCGACCAGGATCCAGCGACCAGTTCGCTCACCCACACATCGTCCGCACCGAGCCCCCCGAACAGACTGACGCCGAGCCTGTCGGTGGTCAGCATGGTGATCCGACCGAGGGCGTTGACGTACGTCGCCACCCCCGGAAGCGTGTCGCCGTCACCGAAGGGCCGGGTACTGGTGAAGTACAGCCTGTCACCGGCGGGGTTTAGCGATGGCTCGACGTCGATGTACGCGGTGCTGATGGGTGGACCCAGCTGTTGGGGGGTTGTCCACTGGCCCTCTTCCCAGGTGCTGTTGAGGTGCGCCACGCAGATGTCGTAGTCGTCGCAGTTGAAGTACATGGTCCGACCGTCGGCGGTAAAGGAAGGTTCGGACTCCCTGTGTGACGTGTTGATGACCGACCCCATGTTCACCGCCGGGATCGCTGCGTCTCCTGCTGTTGATGTCTCGGCCGAGGGGGTTGAACCGAGGGCCCAGAACGCAACCAGCCCGATCCCTCCGACGATGGCGCCGGTGGCCACGGCAGCCGCCAGGCGGGCTCGTCGACCCCAGCGCCTCGCCCCGGCCACGGCTCCCCACCCGACTGCGCCCACGGAGGCGACCATCGACCCGTAGAAGATGATCCCGACGAGGGGCCGGGCCCAGTCCGGTGCGAAGTGGAATCCCAGGCCCGCCGACAACGGGAAGACGAGAAACGTCGCGACACCGACCGGAATCAGCAGCCGCGGTCGGGCGATGAGCATGAGCAGGGCTATGACCGCCGACACCAGTGCCAGCTCGATGAACGACCCGTGCCGGCTGTTGATCGTTCCTGGGCCCAGGACGAAGGTCAGGATGAGGGAGAGCGTGAATGGGGCGGCGAGGACCGAACGCGCATACAGGTTCTGCCCGGCACGGTTCCGCCATCTGGAGCGCAGCTCGAGGGTGATCGGCTCTTGCGCAGGTGACCTGTGCGCGACCGGCATTGGCATGACGACCTCCCCTGTGGCTCAGGCGTCGGACGGCGCATGGTCGGCAGCCCACATGGAGCCGTTGCTATCCCAGTCACCGAGTCGGATGCCCTCTTGAGTGACGAGCCAGGCGC
>DATICF010000010.1:0-13017 GCA_035456965.1 Nocardioidaceae bacterium | reverse complement strand
CGCATCCAAGAACGCCCTCGCGACCGTAAACGTGCAGGTCAGGGGCCTAGAGCGCCGAGGGCCCGTACCTCAACCCGGCCCAACCAGGCGACCTCCAAGGCCCTGGCGAACCTCTTCGGCTGCGCGGCACGGCCCCAGTTGCGCAAAGTGACCCTGGCAGCCTGTGGCCTGCGCTGGACGTCGCAGACCCAGGAACCCGACGGTGTCGACCACTTGGCAGAGCGGCGGCGGTTCGTCACTGCGATCCGCCGCGTACTGCGGCCAGGAGACCCGCGAAATCCTCACTACACGGACCGCATGCACGCAGGTGCGCCGCGATCCCCGGGTGCCACTTCTCGACGGGCCCCCCAGCGGCGGACAGCTCCGCGTAGACGTGCAGCATCTCAAGCGCCTCGGCACAGCCCACGTCGCGCGGGTCCGTCCGCAGGAAGTTGTCGAGCTCTGACCAGCCGTCCATCAGCGCCTCGATAGCTCATCGGGTAGATACCCATTAGTGACAAGAGCGGCCCGCAACTTACGCCTTGCGTCGAACAGAGTCTTGTAGATCGCGTTGCGGTTCGAAGCGAGCTCGATGACCAGAGTATCCAGCGGGACGTCGTTGAGCACGAGGGCAACGAAGACCCGGCGCTGCCGCGGCGTCAGCTCCTCGTTCACCGCCCGCCGAAGCGCGGCCAGCAGATCCCGCCACTCCGCCTCCCGGGCTGGGTCGAACCCGAACCGGTCCGGCAGCCGATCCCAGTCTTCGGTGGCCAGCGGAACTGTGGGGTTTCGCCAGAAGTGCCGCCCGATCTTGGCCGACACGTTGAGCATCACGAACTTGTACGCCCAGGTCGTGAACCGGCTATCACCACGGAACTCGCCGATCTTGTCAGTGACAGCAACCAGCGCGTCCGCAGCGGCCTGATAGGCCAGGTCATCGAGCTCCGGACCGGCGATCCGCAGCTGCGGGCCGCGACGCCGTACCTCCCCCCGCGCAATGCGGACCAACATCTCATGCAGCCGTACCAGCGCCGCCTCTCGCCGGGATCCGGTATCAGTAAGGCTCTGGACCCACTCCGCCGACTCGGGATCCCGCACGGCAGCAGCGCCTGGCCCCCTGGTCTCGCGGGAGTCCGCCGGCGACATGCTCAGGAGGCTACCCGGATGCTTCCGCCGGTGCCATGCGAAGAAGGCCGGTTCGCGTCTCAGTCCTGCTCGAGGGCGTCAGCGGCCGGCCAGACGCCGTGCCGGGGCATCTCCAGGTGGGTTGCCAGGGTGCCTCTCCACTCCGGCGGCGCGAACGGCTCACCCCAGTAGTCGGTCACCCTGAAGGCCTTTTCGCCGCGCAGCTCGGCGATCGTGACGTTGCGGTACACCCGGCCGTCGCCGTAGTCGGTGCTCCACTCCACGAGGATGGTGTCCCCGCAGACGTGTCTCCTGCCCACGCCGAGCTTCAGCCCCACGAAGTGGGACTCCACTTCGTCAATGCGTGCCCTGCCATCGATGACCTCGCCGCTTTGGGGCCATTGGCGCACGGCGTCTTCGGCCAGCTCCACGCCGAGGATCCGCTCAAGACGAGTCTGATGAGTGGAAGTTGATGTCATTGCATGCCCTCCTTCGATACGGCCCTGAGCCGCGGCGCGAGTCGCGCGCGGACGAACGCCGGAACTTGCGATCGAGCCCGCCTCACTTGCTGAACTTCGTGACCGGCCGCTCCTGCAGCTCGTCGTCGATGAACAGGTCGACCCGCTCGTTGAAGAAGGCAACCAGCCCGGCGATCTTCTGACTCTCGGGCAGCGGTGTCCGATAGGACCAGGCGACGTCCTCGACGAGGCGGTCCCCGACACGGAAAGACCAGTACTGGGCCTGGCCCTTGTATGGGCAGTGCGTGGCCGTCTCCGTCGGCACGAGTAGGTCCATCCGCACGTCGGTCTTCGGGATGTACCAGCGCGGCGGGAGCCCGGTCTCGAACAGCACCCGGGCGTTGGTCGACTCGGCCAGGATCACACCATCGAGCTCGACCCGCGCGCGGCGCGACGTGGCCAGGATGTCGACACGGGTGTAGGGATCGCGCGGGTGCGTGTAGACCTCCTCATCCTCCTCGAACCAGCCGTCCATCGCGTCCCAGTCCAGCCGAATGAGGTCCCGAAGTTCCTCGATCGGGGAGTCGGGGTACCGCAGCGCCGCGTTCTCGGCGTTCTTCCCCCCTGCCTTGATCGTGAAGTGCTGCGCGTTGCCTCGGCTGGGGGAATGGGTGACGGTGGAGGTCTCGACCAGCAGGTCGGTCCGCACATCCCCTACCGGGAAGTAGTAGGCCGGGTAGTACGGCACCTCCCAGACCATGCGGGGATGGATGGTGTCGGCCACCACGTCGCCTCCGAGATACGCCCGCACGCGCTTGGTGCCCCGCTCCACCCGGATCCGGCCGGCGCGGGCTCTGCTTCCTGTTGTTGTCATTCCCATGCTCTCCTCACTTGGTTTGGTGCGCTTCATGGATCCCGGCCTTCCGGCCCCGAGGACGTCGACGGCCGCCGGATCCTGCCGCACCGACGCTCGTTAGTGTCGGCCCGCGCGCGCTTCTTACCTGCCGTCGCGAGTTCGCTCGGCCGCGGAGACGTGGCTGCAGCTGCGAGCGCGCGGTGAGAGATCTCGACCGTCCTGGGTGGGCCGCATTCACACGCGTTCACGCCTGAGGGGACGCGCAGCCACGGATCTGGTCACGGGGTCCGAGGTGCACCTATGCAATTCCGCCGCATCCTGGCGCGGAAGGTACCGAGGTTGAAATCCGGGTGGAGTGGGGTGCTACTACCGGAAGCGTGGCAGGCTCCTGATGTGGCGGAGCGACGACCCGAGGTACCTGAATGGATGGTGCAGCGCATCGGTCAGGTGCTGACCGCGTTGCCGGAGTGCCGCAAGGAGGCGGCGTGGGTCGGCATCCGGTGGCGTGTCCGCGAGGCGACCGTGGCGCACGTATTCGGCGGTGAGGACCAGCTGTTCCGCGTGACCTTCCGTGCCGAGGAGGACGAGGTGATGGCGCTCCAGCACCTGGGTGATCCGTACTTTCGGGCGGGATGGGGGCGCAATGTGGTGGGACTTCTGCTCGACGACGGCACAGACTGGGAGGAGTTGCAAGAGCTGCTCACCGATTCTTACTGCCTCCAGGCTCCGCATCACCTTGCCGAGCTCGTACAGCGCCCGCCGCGGCAGGAGCACCCTTGAGTTCATCGGCGACTGCACGCGGGAACACTGCCAGCCGCGCGGACGAGCGGGCGTATCCGTTGGCCGGCTGCGTGAACGGCGTGAAGGGCAACACAGATCCCGCCGCGCTCCCAAGATGAAGTCTCAGCGATCCCGTCGCCCCCTCCTCCCCATCGCCGAGTCTGACGCCGAGCACTAGGACGACAGCAAGCGCGATCGCACCGACAAGGCTGATCAGCACCCGTCTCCGCGGGTGAAGGTGTCCGCGACCATGAGAAGTCTGTGTTCTTAGGCCGCGCCGGGGCCTTCGGCGAGGGTTTCCCTCGATGGAGTTGAGCGCCGAGAACAGTACGGTGGGCAGTTGAGGTGGGTACGTCATCAAGGGCCTCCTTCCGGTGGGCCGGTGTCGCCGGCGTTTGACGCAATCCAGCCTCCTGGGCTGCTCTCTAGTGCGGCTCCAGTGGCGCCTGAGCGACGTTCGAGGATCGATGACGTCGCGGCCGGGCTACCGTGGTTGGGCAGGAGGCGCGGTATGGCCGGAGGCTCGCTGGAGTTTCGGGTGCTTGGTCCGCTCGATGTTCGGCGGGGCGGCAAGCCGGTGGCTCCTGCGGGAGCTCGCCGCCGCTGCCTGCTGGCCATGCTTCTGCTGGACGCTGGCCGGGTGGTCCCCGTCGAGCGTCTCATCGACGGCATCTGGGGCAATGAACCGCCGAGCACCGCGATCGGGCTTGTGCAGACCTACGTGTCGCTTTGGCGTCGTGTGCTGGGTGAGGGGGCAGGCCCGGATGAGCCGGAGCGGCTGCTGCGCGAGGGCCACGGATACCGCCTCGTCGTGCGAGCCCAAGAACTGGACCTTGCGAGAGTCCGCGACCTCTCAGATCGGGGAAGGACCGCTCTTTCGGCGCGCGACTACGTGCGAGCTGCGGACCTGCTCACCGATGCGCTGGGCCAGTGGCGTGGTGTCCCCCTGGCGGACCTGGCCGGGGAGCCGTTTCACCGTGCGGCCATCCACGGACTTCTCGAGCTGCGACGCGCGACCCTGCTCGACTGGGTCGCGGCCCTGGTGAACTGTGGTCGGGGACAAGAGGCGGTTGAGCCTCTGACGACCGCCCTCGACGCTGACCCACTCCAGGAGGAAGTGGCTGAGGCGCTCGTCCGCACGCTCTGTCATGTCGGCCGTGCATCGCAGGGCCTCGACGTACTCGACCGCACCCGGACGGCGCTTGCCGATGCCCTCGGCGTGGACCCCGGTGAACGGCTCCGGAACCTCCACCTTCAGATTCTCCGCCAGGACCCCGCCCTGACAGCACCGGCCGACAGCAGGAGCGATGTCCCGTTGCCCTTGGCCAGCGACAGCTTCGTAGGACGAGAGGCCGCCATGGCAGACCTCGCAAAGCTACTGCACTCCCACCGTCTGGTGACCCTCACAGGCCCGGGTGGGTCGGGAAAGACTCGACTGGCAGTCGAGGTGGCCGCGGGCGAACGCGATTCGTTCGGTGAAGCCGTGCGCTTCGTGGACGCCTCTCCGATCACCGAGGCTGGGGACCTCCCGGCGCGTGTCGTAGGCGCACTCGGTGCGCGGATTCCCGGAGGCCAGACCGCCTGGCAGGCTCTCGGCTCCGCGACCGCCGATCTCCCGCACCTTCTGATTCTCGACAACTGCGAACAGATTGTCGGCGCGGCGAATTTCGTGACGGAGCTGCTGGCCCTCGCCCCGCAGCTCACGCTTCTTGTCACTTCACGGGAGCCACTGCATGCACAAGGCGAGCAGCGCTATCCAGTCTGGGGGCTGGCCCTTGACACGCGGGGGCGGGAGCTCCCCCGTGATGTCACCGAAGGCGCCGCGGCGTACCCCCCAGCAGTGCGCTTGTTCGTCGACCGATCCGCAGCCATAGATCCCGGTCTCACATACGTGGGTAAGGACTTGGAAGACATTGCGGAGATCTGCCGACGCCTCGACGGCCTCCCGCTGGCGATCGAGCTTGCCGCAGGCTGGATGGGCCTGTTGTCTCCGCGCGAGCTCCTCCTCGCCCTGAACGAGAAGATGGACGTTCTCACCGCCACCGACGATGGCCGACCCGCGAGGCAGCGGACCCTTCGCGCGACCATGGACTGGAGCTACTCGCTGCTGGACGGGCCTGGACAGCGGGTGTTCCGCGGCTTGTCCGTCTTCCGAGGAGGCTTCACCGCGCGAGTCGCGGCTACCGTCCTCGACGAGCCCTTGAACGGCCTCCTGCTGGTTCTTCGCGGTCTTCGAGACAAGGGACTGCTCGACCTCGACACGCGTGTGGGAAGCGACGCGGAGCGCCGATATCGGCTCCTGACGACGGTCCGCGAGTACGCACAGGAACGCTTGGTCGCCCAGAACGAGCAGTCGAAAGCACTCTCGCGGCATGCAGACTTCTTCGTGTCACTGGCCGAGGCAGAGGGCGGAGAGCTGGGTGGACCGGGGCAGACCGCGGCTGCCGACAGGCTGAGCGCCCACTACGACGACATCACTGCTGGCCTCCGCTGGATGGTCGCCAACGCGGACCCCGACCGCGCACTTGACGTCGCGGCATCGTTGTGGCGCTTCTGGCACCTGCGATCACACCTCGACGAGGGACGACGCTTCGTCCAAGAGCTCGCAGACATCGCAGGCCCACGAGCCGACCCGCGCTCCCGCGCGCGGACTGACCTCTGCCTCGGCAACCTCACCTATTGGCAGACCCGGTACGAACAGGCGCTGGAGTACTACTCGCTGGCAGCTGGCAACTTCCGAGAGCTCGACGACTCCGCCGGACTCGCCGAGGCTACCTACGATCAGGGGTTCGCGTTGCACTTGGTTGGACGGACCGGTGAGGGTCAGGCCAGGTTGGAGGAGGCCCGGGAGCGATATCGGAGTCTCGGTGACGCCGTCGGGGAGGCGAACGCCGTCGCCGGACTGGCCTTCGGCCTGTGCAGTCTCGGCCGGCTCGATGAGGCCGCCGAGCTCGCGCAAATCAGCCTCAGCGTCCTGCGCGAGCACGCAGACTCCTTCTCGATCGCGAACACCGTAGGCCTGCTCGGCATGATCCGCCTCGCCCAAGGCCACCTCGAACGAGCGGAACCGCTGCTGCACGAGGCCTTGGCGACCCACGCCGGCGCCAACCACCCGACAGGAGTCGTCTGGATGCTGCGAGGGTTCGCCACACTCGCCCTCGCCCGTAGCGAGCCTCGCCGGGCTCTCCGACTCGCGGCCGCGGCCGACCTGCTCGACCCAGACCAGCAAGGCGGCTTCATCACCGGCGTCACCGAGCCAGATGTGCTGACCGAGGCGGGGCGCCTACTGCCGGCACCCGAGGTACAGCGTTTGTGGGAGGCCGGCCACGCGACATCGATAGACGATGCCGTTCGAGACGCGCTCTCAGACGATAAGCCTGTCAATTCCGGTCCAACGTCGCGGTAATGCGCTCTTGTGACCCGCCTCGCTGTCGCAGTCCGGGTTGCTGAACACCGGGTCGTTCACCGGGTTGGTTTCGGCCTGGTATCTGTCACCTGGCGGCCCTCGACCTGTCGTCCCTCACCCTTGCCGGCGTTGGCTGTGCCCTCGGACTCCAGGGACGCCCAGTTGGTCGACTCGGTGTCGCGCCCCACCAGGTCCGTTGAGCAAGGAACGACTTCAGCACGGGTGATGCCTCCGCATCGCTAGGCCGGCGGGTGCGCCGGTTAAACGGCTCAACCAAGTCCCGCGCAATCGGTTATTGGGGACGCCGAATCCGATTTCCCGCACGGCAGACGCCCTAGAAGGAAATGCAGTGATCGCGCCCGACGCCGGCTCGACGTTTCGGTTCGAAACGCTGTCCACAATCCATACACCAGTGTGCACTTGGCGCACCTGGCCGGAAGGCCTGCACGACGAGTTCGCCAACGTGACCACGACCGAGGAGATCCTCGCCGGACGCGCCCGCTCGATCGACTGACGCGAGGACAGACCGACCGCCCAGTGGCGCGGAACACGCGGGGAAACGTCCGCTTATCCCGTGCGGTCAGCATCGAGGTAGGCAGAGAACGCTGAGAGAGGGGTGGGGTCCCGGTCATCGATGACCAGGACCCGTTCGGTGGTGCCATGGCCGCCGCCGTGGAGGCAACTGCTGCCTTCGGGTCACTTGGGTGGCGGTCCGGGTGGTCCGCGGGGGACTGTCGATCAGAGCAGTCGTCGAATCAGCTTCTTGTTGACGAACTCATCCATGCCGTAGCGGCCCAGCTCACGGCCGAAACCGGAGCGCTTGGTGCCGCCGAAGGGCAGCTCGGCCCCGTCCAACAGCACCCCGTTGACGAACACCATGCCGGCATCGATCTGGTCGGCCACCCGCGCGCCCTGCTCGGGGTCGGTGGTGAAGAGGTAGGAGCCGAGGCCGAACGGGGTGTCGTTCGCGATGGTGAGGGCCTCCTCCTCGGAGCTGGCCTTGAACACCATTGCGACCGGGCCGAACAGCTCCTCGCGGTAGATGTCGTTGTCTTCGGTGACGCCGGTGAGTACCCCGGTTGGGTACACCGCGCCTTGACGTTCGCCAGAGGCCACGAGCGACGCACCTTGTGCGACGGCACGCTCGACTTGCTCCTGCAGCCGCTCGGCGGCGGCGACCGACGACAGCGGCGCGATGCCGTCGGCGCGCGCGAGGACGGCCGCGGTGAACTTCTCGACGAACTCGTCGTAGAGATCGTCTGCGACGATGAACCGCTTTGCGGCGTTGCAGGACTGTCCGGTGTTGTCCATCCGCGCCGCGACGGCTCGCTCGACCACCGCGTCGACGTCGTCGGTGGACAGCAGGATGAACGGGTCGGAGCCGCCGAGCTCGAGCACGACCTTCTTTAGGTTGCGTCCGGCGACCTCGGCGACGGCGGCTCCGGCGCGCTGGGAGCCGGTCAGCGACACGCCCGCGACCCGCGGGTCGGCGATGATGGCGGCAGCCTGCTGGTTGGTGGCGTAGACGTTGACATAAGCGCCTTCGGGGAAGCCGGCGTCGTCGAATATCTGCTGGATCGCCGCAGCCGACTCGGGACACTGCGGTGCGTGCTTCAGCAGCAGCGTGTTGCCGATGCACAGATTTGGCCCCGCGAACCGCGCCACCTGGTAGTAGGGGAAGTTCCACGGCATGATCCCCAGCAGAACACCGAACGGCGACCTCCGGATCACCGCGTCGCCCTCTCCGTCGAGCAGCGCGATCGGCTCGTCGGCCAGCAATTCCTCGGCGTTGTCGGCGTAGTACGCGTAGATCGCAGCGCTGAACTCGACCTCGCCGATGGCGTCGTCGATCGGCTTGCCCATCTCGCCGACGATGATCTCGGCGAGCTCGGCCTTGCGCTCCGCGTGCAGTTCCGCGACCCGTCGGACCAGCGCGGCCCGCTCAGCGACGGTTGTCGTGCGCGCCCAGCCCATTGCAGCCGCTGCGGCGGCTGCAATGGCGGCCTGAATCTCAGCGTCGGTGGCTGTCGCGTATTCCTTGACGACCTCACCGGTCGCCGGGTTGGTCACTGCATATTCGGCCACCCTCGTCGCCCTCCCTCACCCGGTGGGTCGTTAAGGCGAGACTACGGCAACGGATGGCCGGAGTGGAACGAGCGAATCGGGATAGGACTGCCGCTCGTGAGCGGCGAGGCGGCGGCTTCGTGGTCGTCGACTAGTCCTCGCTGATCTACGGAGACGCGAACGCCGCGGCGAGTGAACGGTGGGCCTGCTCGATCGCCGGCTCCGCGAGCAGGCCAGACAGCTGCAGTTGCTTCACCACCTTCTTGGGCCACAGCACCTCAACCCCTCGCGTGCTGAACGACCCACCGCAGGCGACCATCCGCCACGACACTGGCGACGCCATGGGCTGTCCGTCGGCGATGTAGTCCACCCACGCGCGGCGCACCTCGCCGCCCTCGGGACCGAGGGTAAGTGAAGAGCAGTTCCTGGTAGCCGGTGCCCGGATACACAGGCAGAGGGAGCCGCTCGTGGACAGGCACGGACCCGAACCTGGCGTCATGGATCTTCGTGGATCAGCCCGTCCTTACCAAACCGCTCACCATTCGCCTCACCCTAGGGTCGACGGGGGTGCTGATCGCCCACGTTCGAACCGTTCCGGATCGGTGCCCCGCTCCGACGTCGACGTCGGGCCTGTGCGCAGGACCTCGCGACGGTGGGCGAACTCGCTCTCGTCGATCTCGCCACGCGCATACCGCTCAGCTAGCACCTGGTCGGCGTCCGGCCGATGCGGTGCAGTCACCGAGGGTTGGTCGCGGTGGTAGCTGCTGCGGACTGCCCAGACGACGAGCGCGATCGGAAGGCCCCAGACCACGACCATCATCAGGCTCATCGCGAGCCAACCACCGACACCCCAGCCACCGTTCCAATCCATCATGGGTACCGTCTCCAGACTGCTTTCGGGCGCCGAGGACCATCCTCATGCCGTTGACGCTTCCACTGCGCGAGCGTCGTTGGGAGTGGCGCATGTCATGAAAGGGGTGGACTCTCGACCCTCCCCGCCCTCGGCAATATCGCCAACAAGGTCTTGGCGAATTCGCGGATGAGCCAGCGGCACACCTGGGGACGTGAGTGCTTCGAGCGGCGGGACGGTGTCAGCGCACCTTGCGCGGGTCGACCGACCGCTGCAGCATGGTGGAAGACGCGAAACCAGGCGTTTGGTGTCCAACCTCCTCAGGGTGAGGGGAGGGATCTCGAACGGTGGATCAGCGGACACGCGAAGCGGAGCCCATCCGTGTGATCCTCGCGGACGACCACACCCTTATGCGTGAGGGCACCCGGCGGATCCTGGAAGCGACGAACACGATCTCGGTCGTGGCGGAGGCTGCGGACGGCCGGCAAGCGGTGGAAGTCGTGGACCGCTACGAGCCCGACGTGGCCATCATCGACATCGGCATGCCGGGCATCAACGGCATCGAAGCGACACGGCGCATCAAGCAGAACCATTCTCGGGTCAGCGTCCTCGTGCTTTCGATGCACGACGACGAGGAATTCATCTTCGCCGTCCTCGAAGCCGGCGCCGCCGGCTATCTCCTCAAGGACGTCGAGGGCCACCAGCTCGTCAACGCCGTCGAAGCCGTCCACGCCGGCGAGTCCGTCCTCCACCCCACCGTCGCGCACAAGGTCCTTGCCCGACTCGCCAATGGCCTCGAGGGGGACAGCCCGCGGGACACCGAGGAGCCGCTCACCGCCCGGGAGACCGAAGTACTCCGGCTCGCCGCCCGGGGAATGGCGAACAAGCAGATCGGCGCGGCCCTGGACGTCAGCGTCCGAACCGTGCAAGCGCACTTGACCAGCGTGTTCCACAAGCTCGGTGTGGGTTCTCGCACCGAAGCCGTCCTTCACGGCCTTCGCCAGGGCTGGTTCAGCATCGAAGAGCTGGAGCCTCCGCCGTGAGCCACCCGCCTGCCTCGCTGGGCCCGGTAGCCCCGCCACTCCATCAACGCCTGGCGACGCACACGAGGCGGATACCCCAACGGTTCGGCGAGCGTGACTTCTGGATCACCCAGGCCGGCGTCCTCGGCGTCACCGCGCTGCACATGCTCATCGAGCTGTGGTTCGTCCGCGGAGACCGGAGCGTGCCCATCGCCGTCAACCACATCCCAGTGGTGCTCTATCTCGCTCCGATTGCCTATGCCACCCTCCGGTACGGCATGGAGGGGGCGGTGCTCACCGGGTTGTGGAGTGGCCTCCTGATGCTGCCCAACGTCTTCCTCTGGCACCGCGAGGACTATCAGTGGTTGGAGATCGTGTACGTCGCCCTGGTGGTCGGCATGGGGATCGTCATGTCCCTCCCCGTGGAACAGGAACGTCTCCAACGTCAGCGCGCCGAGGCCACCATCCAGCGGCAGGTGTTCCTCAACGACATCGCGACCCTCACCCTGACGGCGGACCTCGACACCACCCTTGACCAGACGCTGCGCCGGCTGTCGGACGCACTCCACTTCGAGGCCGCCTGTGTCGCCGCGGTCCGGCAGTCCTCGACAGACGGGACACGCCTGTCCGTGCTCGCCGCATACCCCGGAAAGACTGCCGGCACGGATGCGTTGACCGCCTCTCTTCGCGGCCGCGAATTGTTGGCTGATCCACCGAAGCCAGTTGCCTACGACGGTGACGCCGTCGTGGTCGTTCCCCTGTCCGCCAACATTCCCGGGCCGGCAGCTGAAGCCGGCGTGGACGGCCTGTTGGCTGTGAAGGTCAACAGGGCAGAGCCGCTCACAGATGACGATCATCGGCTGCTCGCGGGGGTGGCGAGCCATGTTGCGGTCGCCCTCGCGAACGAGCGCCTGGCCGAGGCAGAGCGCAACCGCCTGCGTTCCTACGCGATGGCGGTCACCCTGGCACAAGAGGAGGAGCGGAAACGCATTGCCCGTGAGCTGCACGACGAAGCCTCGCAGAGCCTCGTCGTCATCCGACGGCGTCTCGCCGACCTCACCGAAAGCCTCGGCGGCCATCCGGTCGCCACCGAGCTGGGCAAACTCGGTGACCTGGCGGCGCAGACCATCGCGGGCATACGGAGGTTCAGCCGTGATCTGCGGCCTCCAACGTTGGACGAGCTCGGGGTGTCGTCCGCGTTGGAGCAGCAGGTAAGCCACTTCCGCGACCGCGGCGACGCCGCCGCCGAGTTCCGTGTCGTCGGTCCCTCCCGGCGGCTGCCCACCGAGACCGAGCTCGCGCTGTTCCGGATCGGACAGGCCGCCCTGCATAACGTAGAGCTCCACGCTGGGGCCAAAGCCGTCGAAATCGAGCTCGCCTTCGAACCAAGCGGTGTCCGTTTGTCCGTGACCGACGACGGGTGCGGTTTCGAGGTCCCGCAGAACCTGCAGGAACTCCCCGAAGTCGGCAAGTTGGGGTTGGTGGGCATGCGCGAACGAGCCGAGCTCGTCGGGGGGGCACTGCAGTTGACCAGCCGTCCCGGAGCCGGCACTCGAGTAGATGTTCGAGTCCCCGCGTGAGGCAGGGTCAACCGCCAGCCCCGGTGACGACTACCGCACCGAGGACCGCGCGGACTGCCCGGTCGACCGCTCCCATGGGGCCGAGCACCATGCCTGCCTCCGATCGAGGTTCGCGAAACAGCGGGTGCGGCCGGCACGGGCGCCTCGAGACGTGACGCCCTGGATACACATCAGCGCCCTCAACAACCCCAGCATCGGATGGGCCCCGAGTCCCAACTCACCACCCTGCCGGTCCTGCCTAGGTCAACGCCCGTTCGGCGTACTCAACAAGGGCGTGGACCTGTTGCTTTTACCGCTGCAGACAGGCCCTCTGCCACTGTCCGCCAGCCTGCTGCAGCAAGACATTGGAGTCATTCCGGTGGGCACGCCGAGGGCTCCACGCATCGATCGCGTTGTCCCACTCCCCGAGAGGTGCTCAACCACCAGAGAAGGGAGCCGATCATGATGGGCTTCGGCATGGGCGGTGGCATGATCGCGATGACGATCTTCTGGGTTGGCCTGCTTGCCCTGGTCATCTGGGCCATTGCCCGGACATCCACCGGGGGTGGTGACGCCCGGGACGAGAACCGCGGCAAGGAGATGCCCGAGGAGATCCTGGATCGGCGATACGTCGCCGGCGAGCTGGAAGAGGAGACCTACCGCTCAATGCGCGAGACGCTCATCTCCGCAGGGTCCAACCCGAGGTGAGTGCCATGAGCCGCAGAGCGACATCACTGTGGGTGCCAGTGATCGCGTTGATCGCCGTGGTGGCGTCTGGCGCCTGGCTCGTCACTCAAGAGGGCATCCGACTCGGTGACTGGGATAGCAACGGCTCCATGTGGGCTGCCGACCATGCGCCGTCCGACGCCTGAGCCACAGGGGAGGTCGTCATGCCAATGCCGGTCGCGCACAGGTCAC
>DATICF010000009.1:0-4405 GCA_035456965.1 Nocardioidaceae bacterium | reverse complement strand
GGGGCACACCTGCTGGCCCTACAGCTTGCAGGGCACAACGTGGTGACGCCCCTCCTACCGGTGGTAGACCTCCGACCCCCGCGACCAGACCGAGAGCGGGTCCGCGGAGCCGATGTCGTCCTCGTGGAGGTCGAACGGGTCCCGGTCCAGCACGACTATGTCAGCCGAGGCTCCGACGCGAAGGTTCCCCGAGTCCTCCTGATGGTTGGCGTGAGCAGCGCCGCTGGTGTAGGCCTGAAGCGCCTGGGTCAACGTCAGCCCCTGGTCGTCGCGCATCGGGGGCTCCTCCTCGCGCTCGTCGGTACGCCGCGAAGATCGGTTCACGAGCACGTGGATGGCCTCCATCGGCTCGGGCGGATTGACCGGCCAGTCCGAACCGCCCGCCACCAGGGCGCCACTGTTGACGATGTCGGCGAACGGGTACTGCCAGTCCCGGCGTTCCTGGTCGAGATAGGGCTCCACCATCTGCACGGCGGGCGTGTTGTAGCGGGCCCACATCCCCTCGACGTTGGCAATGGCTCCGAGCAAACGGAACCGTCTCCGGTCTCTGGGGGCCACGAGCTGCAGATGTGCCAGCTGGTGGCGTTGGTGGCTCCATCCGTTGCGTCGTCGCGCGGCGGTGATGGCGTCCAAAGAGGTCCGCACCGCCCGGTCACCGAGCGCGTGGAAGTGGGCCTGGAAGCCGCGGGCGTCGAGGGCGACGACGGCCTCGTCGAGCTGCTCGGGTGCGAGAAAGGTGATCCCGCGCTCGCCGCCGTGACACGGGCAGCGGGCGCCGCCGAGGTAGGGCTCGTCCACCGCCATGGTGAAGGTCTCAGAGACACCGTCGACCATCAGCTTGACCGAGCCTGCATCCAGCCCCGCCTCGGCGAGCCGCTTGCGCTCGGCCTCGAGGTCCTCGACCTGTTCCACGCCGCGGTGCCGGTCCCACCACAGCGCGAGCCGGACGCGTGCGGTGAGCTCCCCGGAGTCCATGAGGTCGAGGTATGCCTGCGTGGGGTCGTCGATGCCCGCGTATCCGCCGACCAGCGCGTCCTGCCAGCCCACGATCCCCCAAGAATGCAGGTGCGCCTGGGCGTCACGCAGCGCCTCCCGCTTCTCCTCGCGCGTGGTGTCAACGAGCCGATGGACCAGCAGGGCAGCGGCCTCACGCAGCGTGCCGGTGGGATTTCCGTCCCGGTCCCGCTCGATCCATCCGTCCGGCGGGTCGGGCGTGTCCCGGTCGATACCGGCGATCTCCAGGGCGCGGGTGTTCACCCAGGCGTTGTGGTGGTCGTTGCTGGGAAGGAACGCCGGCCGGTGGGGCACGACCCGGTCCAGTGCCTCTGCGGTCGGCCCGCTCCACTGGTCGAAGTGCTCCAAGGACCAGCCGCCCGCACGGAACCAGGCGTCGCCCTCCTGCCCGCCGTCCTGGGCCGCCACGGTTGCTGCGATGGTGTCGAGGCAGTCCTCGGCGCTCTCGCAGTCGGTGAGCAGGGCACTACGCAGCTCCAAGCCGCCGATCAGCGGATGGATGTGCGCGTCGTGAAAGGCCGGCATCACCAGGCCCCCCGCCGCGTCGAACTCCTCGACCTTCCCCCTGCCCCCGCTCATCTCCTCTCGAACCCGGTCGAGGGGTCCCACCGCGTAGATCATGTGCCCACGAACGCCCACCGCTTGCTCGTGGTGGTACTCCAGCCCGTCGAAGAGCCGCCCGTTGGCGAAGATCACGTCGTTCACTGCTGGCCCGTTCGGTCGAGAGGTCGGCCCGTCCATGACAACCTACGCCACGGGGAATCCACGGGCCGAAGACGCTGATCCCCGTTTACCGTCTACTGGCCGGGGCTGCGACCTAGACGCGGCGATGCCTGCCCCCTCTACGGTGAGTCCACCACATCCGGTCATCGGCTCAGGGTCACCAGAGGGGGCCCTTCGCATGTACTCCTGCGGGGTATGCACTGCGACTGGTGTCCGACGCAGTCCGGGTTGCGTCACCAAGCCTCTGGCCTGCGGAAACGTCGGCACCGCCGGTGATCAAGGGTCCGCGCGTGCGAGCGCCGGGCGGCTCTTGCGTAGAGCTCTCCGGAGTTAGCGACTGATCGCCGTCTCGACGTCGATCCGTCCGAGCTTGGCGGGGTTGCGGACGGCGTAGATACGGCTGATCCGGCCCCCGTCGACGACGAAGCTGATCGCGGTGTCGTAGCCGTCGTCGGTCCCCACGATTCGGGCGCCGACCCCGCCGTTGAGCGGCAGCGGCAGGATCTCGGCCCCCGGTGCGAGCCGGCTGAACGGGCGCAGCAGGTTGGCGACCTTCTTTGCGCCGACCACGGGATTGATGAGGGCTTGGACGACTCCACCGCCGTCGGCCACGAGCACGACGTCTGGGGCGAGCACGTCCAGCAGCCCCTGCAGGTCGCCGTCGGTCACCGCGGCGAGGAACCGCTCAACGGCCTCCTGCTGCTCGCCGCGACTGACCTCCATCCGAGGCCGGCGCGCCGCGACGTGCCCCCGCGCCCGGTGCCCGATCTGCCGTACGGCGGCCACGGACTTGCCGATCACCTCCGCGATCTCGCCGTAGGACATGTCGAACACCTCTCGCAGCACGAACACCGCGCGCTCGGTCGGCGTCAGCGTCTCGAGCACGGTGAGCATCGCGAACGACACGCTCTCGGCGAGCTCGACGTCGTCGGCCACGTCTGGAGCGGTCAGCAGCGGCTCGGGCAACCACTCACCGACGTACTCCTCACGCCGTCGGGCGGCAGAGCGCAGCCGGTCGAGGGCCTTACGCGTCACCATCCGCACGAGGAACGCACGCGGGTCGCGTACGGCGGCGCGCGCCTCCTCACCGATCGCGTCCCACCGCAGCCAGGTCTCCTGCACGACGTCCTCGGCGTCCGCGGCCGAACCGAGCATCTCGTAGGAGACGGTGAAGAGCAGCCCGCGGTGGGCGACAAACGGGTCCTCGATCACGGTCACGTTCATGACACTACGGCGGTGGGACGCGCCAAAGGCTTGAGACCGCAGGCTGCAGCGAAGCCGTCGGACTCGATACCGAGCGCGACGTTAGAACGGGTCGTGAAGTTCGCGAACGCGATGACGGCCGTGAGCTCGACCAGGGCGGCATCACCGAGCTGTGCGCGCAGCGACGCCACCATCTCGTTGGTCACCGTCGGCTCGGTCACGGTCATCGCCTCGGCGTACGCCAACACCTCGCGCTCGAGCGGCGTGAACGCGCCCGACTCGCGCCACCTCGGGATCTCCCGGGCCTTGTCCATGTCGAGGTTCTTGTTGTACGCCTCGAAGTAGTTGAAGTCCAGGCACCAGCTGCAGCCGACCTGAGCGGCAACCGTCATGTGCGCGAGGGACTTGAGCTGCTCGTCGCAGGCTTTCCACTTCTGGACCTTGCCGCCGACGCCGGCCATGCTCATCAACACCTTCTGGTTGTGCCAATAGACACCGAGCGAGCTCGGCACCTGGCCCAGCGTCCGCTTCGCGAACCTCTTGATCACTGCGCCCCTGAGACCGGTGATGTCGGCGGCAGGGATGCGGGTGGTGCCGGTCATGTCGTCCTCCTGTGTGAGTCGGTTCGACATGGAGACGATGACCGGCGACGAAGTGTGACAGCCGACTGCTGTTCTCCCGGAATACGGCTGTCTTTGAACCCCCTGGCAGGTCTAGGGTCGGCCGATGGCCTTGGAATGGGAACAGGTGATTGTTCACTCGCTGGATCCGGCTGCCTTGGGGCAGTGGTGGGCAGAAGCTCTTGGTTGGGTTGTGGTCTACTCCTCCGCTGACGAGTTCGAGATACGCCCGGAGCCGGATCGCCTGCCAGGGTTGGACTTCGTCCGGCTCGATGAGAGCAAGAAGGCCAAGAGCCGACTGCATCTCGACTTCAGGCCTGATGACCAGGACGCCGAGGTGGCTCGTCTGGTGGATCACGGCGCAAAGAGGGTTGATATCGGCCAGGGTGATCGACCGTGGGTCGTACTGGCAGATCCCGAAGGCAACGAGTTCTGCATCCTCGGCCAGCGTCAGTAGTGCGCTGTATCGACCCCGATCGCGTGCCTGATCTTCCAGCCCGGTCGTGTTGAGGCTCGAACAAGACGGCGATCACTCGTCGGCTGGTTTGGCGTGGGCCGGGACCAGGACGATCAGCCAGCCCGGACGCGGCGCAGTCACGCAGCCACGGCGGGGAGCGGGTCGGGCTACGCGGCGGCGGCCCGGAAGGGCTTGCAGAAGGTTGGGAACGGGGTGTCGTATCGGGGCAGCGGTGTTCGTAGCAGGAGATGAGAGGTTCCCCGCGAGGGCGGCACCACCGATGTCCAGGAGCGCATCATGACCACTACCTACACCTTCGACGTGTTCTCCAGCCTCGACGGGTACGGCGCCGCCAGTGGCAACTGGACTGGCTACTGGGGCAAGCAGG
>DATICF010000008.1:0-2135 GCA_035456965.1 Nocardioidaceae bacterium | reverse complement strand
CGGTCCTCGGGAAGGATTCGGATGTAGTGCTGACGCATCTTGCCGCTGATGTGGGCGAGGACCTTGTGCCCGTTGCTCAGCTCTACCCGGAACATGGCGTTCGGGAGCGCTTCGACAACCGTGCCCTCGATCTCGATCACGCCTTCTTTCTTCGGCATGTCCTCCGCAATCTGTTGATGGCTGGTCTACCGTGGCCCGGGAACCTCCGGCCGCGTCAAAGAGCGACCTGGTGGACCTCGTGAAGCCCGCCGAGGAGCCCCATCCCGGGCAAGGAACACGCACCGCAAGGCGGGATGAACCTTTGAGCCGGGCAGCCGCAGGGCACCACGAAACAGGCCCACGTTGGGCCGACGTGCAAGTCTACGGCACTACCCCCGTGAACCCCTAATCACAAGGGGCCGGTCAGCGACCGCCGAAGGGAACCCCGAGCTCGGCGAGCTTCGCCTCTCCCCCGTCGAGCGCGGTGAGGATCCACGCGCCCTTGGGAGTGAGGGTGAACGAGTGCTCGAAGTGCGCAGCCAGCGAGCCGTCGTCGGTCTTGACCGTCCAGTCGTCGGCGAGCACGTGGGTCGCCTGATGGCCGCTCACGACCATCGGCTCCACGGCCAGGGCCAGACCCTCGACGAGCTTGGGACCACGCCCCGGTCGCCCGTAGTTGGGGACGTTCGGGGGTTGGTGCATCGCGCTGCCGATGCCGTGGCCGACGTACTCCTCGATGATCCCGTAGTCGCCCTGGCTCCGGACGTAGGACTCCACAGCGTGGGAGATGTCGGTGACTCGGCCACCTAGCCGGGCGGCGGCGAACCCCCGCCACATGGCTTCCTCGGTCACCCGCATCAGCTCGAGCGCGTCCTCCGGCACGTCTCCGACCGCGACGGTGATCGCGGCGTCCCCGTGCCAGCCGTCGACGATGGCCCCGCAGTCGATCGAGATCACGTCGCCGTCCTTGATCACCCGTTCACCGGGGATCCCGTGCACCACCTCGTCGTTGACCGAGGCGCAGATGCTGCCGGTGAAGCCGTGGTAGCCCTTGAAGGAGGGACTGGCGCCTGAGGAACGGATGTTGTCCTCGGCGATCTGGTCCAGCTCCAGGGTGGTCATCCCGGGGCGCACCGACGCGCGGAGCAGCTCGAGAGTCTGGCCGACCACCAGTCCGGCGGCCCGCATCTTCTCGATCTGCTCCGGCGTCTTGATCTCGATGCCGCGATCCTTGAAAACCACGGATCAGCTCGCGGCGGAGCCGCTGACCTGCTCGAGGGCTCCGAAGATCCGGTCGCTCACCTCGTCCACGCCGCCCATGCCGTCGACCGCAACGAGCAGGCCGTGCTGGGCGTACACCGCGAGCAACGGAGCCGTCTGCTCGTTGTAGACGTTCTGGCGGTAGCGGATGACTTCCTCGGTGTCGTCCGCGCGCCCCTCGGTCTCGGCCCGGCGGAGCAGACGCTGGATGAGCTCCTCGTCGTCGACGGTCAGGACGACCACGGCATCGAGCGAGCTGCCCGCGTCGGCGAGCATGGAGTCGAGCTCCTCGACCTGAGCCACGGTGCGGGGGTATCCGTCGAGCAGGAAGCCTGTGCTGGCGTCAGCCTGGGCGAGCCGGTCACGGACCATGGCGTTGGTGATCTCGTCGGGGACGTAGTCGCCTGCGTCCATGTAACGCTTGGCTTCGACACCGAGGGGCGTGCCCTCGGAGACGTTGGCCCGGAAGATGTCGCCCGTGGAGATCGCCGGGATCCCCAGACGGGTCGAGATCACCTTGGCCTGGGTGCCTTTGCCGGCACCCGGGGGGCCCATCAGAATCAGCCTCATATCAGCGCAGGAATCCTTCGTAGTTGCGTTGCTGCAGCTGGCTCTCGATCTGCTTCACCGTGTCGAGGCCGACACCGACCATGATCAGGATCGACACACCGCCGAACGGGAAGTTCTGGTTGGCTCCGAGGAGAACGATCGCCACCAGCGGGATCAGGGAGATCAGACCGAGGTAGAGCGAGCCAGGGAACGTGATGCGGGACAGGACGTAGGAGAGGTACTCCTCGGTCGGCTTGCCCGCCCGGATCCCGGGGATGAAGCCGCCGTACTTCTTCATGTTGTCGGCGACCTCCGTGGGGTTGAAGGTGATCGCGACGTAGAAGTAG
>DATICF010000007.1:0-30876 GCA_035456965.1 Nocardioidaceae bacterium | reverse complement strand
TAGTAGTCGGCCTCACCCGGCGTGTCGATGCGGACGACCGCGTCGAACTCCACACCGGTGTCGGTGGTGACCTTGACGGTGCGCGGGGTGGTGCCGTTGTTCAGCTCCTCCACACCGGTGAAGGAGAAGGTCTCCTCGCCGGTCAGACCCAGCGACTCGGCGCTCTCGCCCTCGGGGACCTGCAGCGGGAGGACGCCCATGCCGATCAGGTTGGAGCGGTGGATCCGCTCGTAGGACTCGGCGATCACGGCCTTGACGCCGAGCAGCGCCGTGCCCTTGGCCGCCCAGTCACGCGACGAGCCGGAGCCGTACTCCTTGCCGGCGAGGACGACGAGCGGGGTGCCTGCGGCGACGTAGTTCTCCGAGGCCTCGAACACCGTGGTCACCTCCCCGCCCTTGGTGAAGTCGCGGGTGAAGCCGCCCTCGGTGCCCGGCGCGAGCTGGTTGCGCAGGCGGATGTTCGCGAACGTGCCGCGGATCATCACCTCGTGGTTGCCGCGGCGCGAGCCGTAGGAGTTGAAGTCCCGCTGCTCGACGCCGTGCTCGGCGAGGTACTTGCCCGCGGGCGAGTCCTTCTTGATCGCACCGGCCGGCGAGATGTGGTCGGTGGTGACCGAGTCGCCGAGCTTGAGCAGGACGCGCGCACCCTCGATGTCCTCGACCGGGGCCGGCTCGTCCGGCATGCCGTCGAAGTAGGGCGCCTTGCGGACGTAGGTGGAGTCCTCGTCCCAGGAGAAGATGTCCCCCTCCGGGGTGGGCAGCGAGCGCCAGCGCTCGTCACCGGCGAAGACGTCCGCGTAGTCGTTGCTGAACATGTCCGCGGTGATCGCCTGGCCGATGACCTCCTCGACCTCCGACGGTGAGGGCCAGATGTCCTTGAGGAAGACGTCGTCGCCGTTGCTGTCGACACCCAGGGGATCGTTGAACAGGTCGACGTCCATCGAGCCCGCGAGGGCGTAGGCGACCACGAGCGGCGGGGACGCGAGGTAGTTCATCTTCACGTCCGGGTTGATCCGGCCTTCGAAGTTCCGGTTGCCCGACAGCACCGACACGACCGAGAGGTCGTTGTCGTTGACGGCCTGGCTCACCTCCGGGATGAGCGGTCCGGAGTTGCCGATGCAGGTGGTGCAGCCGTAGCCGACGAGGTTGAAGCCGAGCTTGTCGAGGTACGGCGTGAGACCGGCTCGCTCGTAGTAGTCCGAGACCACCTTCGAACCGGGAGCCAGCGTCGTCTTGACCCACGGTTTGCGCTGCAGGCCCTTCTCGACCGCCTTCTTCGCGAGCAGGGCGGCGCCGATCATGACCGACGGGTTCGAGGTGTTGGTGCAGGAGGTGATCGCCGCGATCGCGACCGCGCCGTGGTCGATCTCGCACTTGGTGCCGTCGGCGAGCTCGATCATGGCCGGGTTGCTCGGACGTCCGCCGTCCGTGGCGGCCGCCGAGACGTGAACGTGGGGGGCGGGCGCGCCGTTGCCCGACTCATGAGAGGGCGAGTCAGAGGCCGGGAAGGACTCCGCGACCGCCTCGTCGTACCCCTCGACGTCCTGCTCGACGTAGTCGGCGAGCGCGGCCCGGAACGCATCCTTGGCCTCGGTGACGGCGACCCGGTCCTGGGGGCGCTTCGGGCCGGCGAGCGAAGGTACGACCGTCGACAGGTCCAGCTCGAGCTTCTCGGAGTACCGCGGCTCGGCGTCCGGGTCGTGCCAGAGGCCCTGCTCCTTGGCGTACGCCTCGACCAGCGCGAGCTGCTCGTCGGAACGACCGGTGAGCTTGAGGTAGTTGACGGTCTCCTCGTCGAGGGGGAAGACCGCGATCGTTGAGCCGAACTCGGGGCTCATGTTGCCGATCGTGGCGCGGTTGGCCAGTGGCAGCGCGGAGACACCGGAGCCGTAGAACTCCACGAACTTGCCGACCACCCCGTGCTTGCGCAGCATCTCGGTGATCGTGAGCACCAGGTCGGTGGCGGTGGCGCCCTCGGGAAGCTCGCCGGAGAGCTTGAAGCCCACGACGCGCGGGATGAGCATCGACACCGGCTGTCCGAGCATGGCCGCCTCGGCCTCGATGCCGCCGACGCCCCAGCCGACCACGCCGATGCCGTTGACCATGGTGGTGTGCGAGTCGGTGCCGACGCAGGTGTCGGGGAAGGCGACGGTGTTGCCGTTCTCGTCCTCACGGGCGAAGACGACGCGTGCCAGGTGCTCGATGTTGACCTGGTGGACGATACCGGTGCCGGGCGGAACCACCTTGAAGTCGTTGAAGGCACCCTGGCCCCAGCGCAGGAACTGGTAGCGCTCCTTGTTGCGCTCGTACTCGATCTCGACGTTGCGCTCGAACGCATCCGGCGAGCCGAAGACGTCGGCGATCACCGAGTGGTCGATGACCATCTCGGCCGGCGCGAGGGGGTTGATCTTCGAAGCGTCGCCGCCGAGCTCGGCCATCGCCTCACGCATGGTGGCGAGGTCCACGACACAGGGCACGCCGGTGAAGTCCTGCATGATCACCCGCGCGGGGGTGAACTGGATCTCCTTGCTCGGCTCTGCGTCGGCGTCCCAGCCGGCGAGCGCGCGGATGTCGTCGGCGGTGATGTTCGCGCCGTCCTCGGTCCGCAGGAGGTTCTCCAGGAGAATCTTGAGGGAATACGGAAGGGATTCGACTGCGTCGTCAGGGAGCCCCTCACCCGCAACCGACGCCAGCCGGTAGATCTCGTAGGACTTCCCGTTCACGTCCAGGGTGCCCTTGGCACCAAAGCTGTCCACACTCTTGGGGCTCGGCATCTGCCCGTCTCCTCACCTTCGACTTCTCGGTCAGGTACCCATCTTGCCGACGGCGTCAACGCCGCGATCCGGCCGGGTTCTGATATCTCTTGACGTCAAGATACACGACATCAAACGAGGCTCGCCACCAGCGTCGCGCGTGTTTCCGGCAAGCGGGCCGGGGCGGGCCGGTCGGGCAGCCCGCCAGGACCTTCGCACCTGGGCCGGAGCCTTCACACGGAGCTATGCAGGTGACGACGGAAGGTTCGAGGACGAGGGAAGGTGCGAGTCGTGATCGAGCTGCGGGACACGGTTGTCATCGACGCTTCCCCCGACGCCGTGTGGGAGTGGCTGCAGCACCTGCCCGACCAGTACCCGTCCTGGCACCCCGACCACCTCTCCGCTCGGTGGGTCCGCGGCGCAGGCCTCACCCCTGGCGCCGAGCTGGAGGTGCGAGAGACCCTGCACGGCAAGCCGCACCGGCTCCGCCTGAGGGTCACACAGGTCGCTCCTGGCCGGCGCCTCCGCTACCGGGTCCTCCCCGGTCTGGGTGGGGAGCTCGCCGTGGACCCCGCTGCGGGCGGCTCGGCCTTTACCGCCGTGATCCGCCTGGGCGTCGGGTCCCCGATGCTCGGGCCGCTCGTCGACCGGGCGATCCGCCTGACGCTCGGCAGCCGGCTCGCCACGATCGAGCGTCACCAGGCCGAGGAGGGCGCCAACCTCAAGTCGCTCCTCGAGCAGAGTCCCTCCGCGTGAGCGAACCCCGACTCCGGCGGCGGGTCACCCGCGCTCCAGCAGGGCGACGCACTCGACGTGGTGGGTCATCGGGAAGATGTCGAAGGCACGCAGCGACGAGAGGCGGTAGCCGTGCTCGGCGAAGATCGCGACGTCACGGGCGAGGGCCCCGGGGTCGCAGGCGACGTACGACACGGCGCGCGGCGCAAGCTCGACCACACGCTCCACGACCTCGCGCTTGGCCCCGACCCGCGGAGGGTCCAGCACCACGAGGTCGCAGCGCTCCCCCGCCGCGCCCCGCCGCAGCGCCCGCTCGACCCGGTCGGTGACCGTCTCGACCTGGCCAAGGTCGGCAAGGTTGCGGGCAGCGTCCTCCGCCGCCGTGGCGTCGGACTCGACGGCCACCACCCGACCGGTCACGCCGACGCGCTCGGCCACGGTGGCGGTGAAGAGCCCGACACCGGAGTAGAGATCGGCAGCGCTCTCCCCCGGCTTCGGGTCGAGCGCCGTGACCACCGCATCGAGCAAGGCCACTGCCGCACCGGGATGGATCTGCCAGAAGCCCGAGCCGGTGACCTCGAACCTCCGCCCGACCACGTCCTCGTGGAGGACCTCCGGCCCCTCGACGAACACGTCGTGCTTCGAGGTCTCGATGGACAGCTGTTCGCCGGTGCTGGAGCGGATCGCCTCGAGCTCCCGGGCGCCGGGCCAGGTGCGGTCCAAGACAGGAGGAAGTGCGGGGTGGCTGATCGGGCAGTGGTCGATCCGGACGACCTCGTGGGAGCGGTGCTTTCGCAGGCCGGCGTACCCCTGGCTGTCGACGGCGAACTGCACCCGCGTGCGCCAGCCGAGCCCCTCGTCGTCCCCGGGCACCGGCTCGACGGCCACGTCGACGTCGAGGCCGGCCAGACGCAGGAACTGCTCACGGACGACGTTCGCCTTCATCTCACGCTGAGCGGACGGCCGGACGTGCTGGAAGTCGCAGCCACCACACCTGCCGGGCCCGGAGAACGGGCAGGGCGGCTCGACCCGGTCCGGTGACCGCCTGAGGATCTCGACCGCATCCGCCCTGAGGAACCTCGACCCCTCCTCGCCCTCGGTGACCCGGGCGACAACCCGCTCGCCGGGGATCGCATGGCGCACGAAGACGACCCGGCCCTCGTGACGAGCGACGCAGTGGCCGCCGTGGGCGACAGGCCCTACGTCGACGGTGTACCGCTCCCCCACGAGGGACCGCCCGCGCGGCACGTGCTGGCGCTGCCGCCCCCTCATCGGCGGCGCCTCGTCTGCCCGCCGGTCCGGGTGTCACGCACGCGTCCGCGCCGCACGTCGCCAGCCCGGGGGGCGTGCCGGAGCCGCTCGGCACGCTCCTGGGCAAGCTCGGAGGAGCGCAGCTGGTAGGGCACCGAGATCACCATCACCCCAGGCGTGAACAGCAGCCGGCTCTTGAGCCTGAGCGCGGTCTGGTTGTGCAGGATCTGCTCCCATCGGCGACCCACGACGTACTCGGGGATGTAGACCGCCACCACACCCCGCGGGTTGGCCTTCCGGATGCTTCGCGCGTAGTCCACGATCGGGCGGACGATCTCGCGATACGGCGAGTACAGCACCTTGAGCGGTACGTCGATGTTGCGGGCGTCCCATTCCTCGAGCAGCCGCCCGGTGACGCTCGGGTCGGTGTCGACGAAGACCGCCTCGAGGGTGTTGGGGCGGGACGCCTTGGCGTACGCCAGGGCGCGCATCGTCGGTTTGTGCAGCTTCGAGACCGCGACGATGGCGTGCACCCGCGTCGGCAGCACTTGGTCGTCCTGCTCGACCGTGAGCTCCTCGGCGACATCGTCGTAGTGCCTCCGGATGCTCATCATCAGGATGTAGAAGGTGCCCATCGCAAGGATCGCGATCCATGCCCCGGCAAGGAACTTGGTGACGAGCACGACGAGGAGCACCAGCCCGGTCATGCCCAGACCGAAGGCGTTGATGGCGCGAGAGCGCATCATCCTTCGGCGCGCGGCCGGATCGGGCTCGGTCCGCAACAGCCTCGTCCAGTGCCGCGTCATGCCGAGCTGGCCGAGGGTGAAGGAGACGAAGACCCCGACGATGTAGAGCTGGATCAGCCGGGTGACCTGGGCGTCGAAGGCCACGACCAGCACGATCGCGAGGAAGGACAGGATCAAGATGCCGTTGTTGTAGGCCAAGCGGTCACCGCGCGAGGCCAGCTGCCGCGGCATGAAGCCGTCCTTGGCAAGGATCGAGCCGAGCACCGGGAAGCCGTTGAAGGCGGTGTTCGCCGCGAGCACCAGCACGATCACGGTCATCGCGATCACGAAGTAGAAGCCGACCGGGAAGTTCTCGAAGACGCCCCGGGCTATCTGCGAGAGCACGGTGTGCTGGTCATGGTCATCAGGCAGAGGGCTGCCGTCGGCCCGGACGAGAAGGTGCTGCTGGAGCGGGTCGACGTACCTCAGTCGCATCTCGCGGGCAAGGCCGATGACGCTCATCATCATCGCGATGGCGATGACTGCCAGCAACAGCAGCGTGGTGGCGGCGTTGCTGCTCTTCGGCTTGCGGAAGGCGGGGACCCCGTTGGAGATCGCCTCGATCCCGGTCAGAGCGACGCTTCCGGACGAGAAGGCGCGAGCCACAAGGAAGACCAGCGCCACCGTCGTGATCTGGCCTTCGTAGCCCTCCGCATCGATGATCCGGTAGCTCGCGCTCTCCGCCACCGGCAGCTCGCCGAAGAACGCCTGGATCTGGCCGTACACCGCCATCCCGAGGACTCCGAGCATGAAGCCGTACGTCGGGATGGCGAACCCGACCGTCGACTCGCGCACTCCCCGGAGGTTGAGCGCCGCGAGCACCAGCACCAGGCCCGCCGCAACAAGGGCCTCTCTCCCTGAGATGAACGACAGCGCAGCCGCTGAGGTCTGAACCGCCGACGAGAGGGACACAGCCACGGTCATGACGTAGTCGACCAGCAGGGCGCTCGCGACGGTGACACCGGCGTTCTGGCCGAGATTGACCCGCGCCACCTCGTAGTCGCCGCCACCGCTTGGGTAGGCGTGGACGGTCTGGCGGTACGACGCGACGACCGTGAGCATCACCAGCGCGATCAGGAGCGCGATCCACCAGGAGTACACATAGGCGGACACGCCCACGAACGACAGCATGATGAAGATCTCGTCCGGGGCGTAGGCCACGGACGAGAGCGCGTCGCTCGAGAACACGGGTAGCGCGATCTTCTTGGGCAGCAACTGCTCACCGAGCTGCGTGCTGCGCAGCTTGCGCCCAAGCAGAATCCGCTTCGAAACGTCGGCAACACCCACGCATGGAAGGCTAGACCACGATCCGGCGCCACCTGCGGCGTCACCTCCGTCCGGCGGTGTAGCGTCTTACCCGTGCATGTCGTGATCATGGGGTGTGGACGGGTCGGCTCCACCCTTGCCCGGAGTCTCGAGGACCGAGAACACACCGTCGCTGTCATCGACAGCAACCCCGACGCCTTCCGGCGCCTCGGACCGTCCTTCAACGGCACGAAGGTCACCGGCATCGGCTTCGACCAGGACGTCCTGGACCGCGCCGGGATCGAGAAGGCGGGCGCCTTCGCAGCCGTCTCCAGCGGCGACAACTCCAACATCATCGCCGCCCGGGTCGCGCGGGAGACCTTCGGCATCCAGCAGGTCGTCGCACGTATCTACGACCCCGGGCGCGCCGAGGTGTACCAGCGGCTCGGCATCGACACCGTCGCGACCGTGAAGTGGACCGCCGACCAGGTGCTCAGGAGGATTCTTCCCGCGGGTGCGGAGCCGGACTTCCGCGACCCGTCAGGCACTATCCGTCTCGACCAGTTCCGGGTGACCGAGGCCTGGATCGGCCAGCGCACGGTCGACCTCCAGCTGCAGACCGGGAGCCGGATCGCCTGGATCGACAGGCTCGGCGAGGGCATGCTTCCCACTCGGGAGACCGTCATCCAGGAGAGCGACGTGCTCCACATCGTGATGCGCGAGGAGAACGCCGGCCGGGTCTACACGGTCTTCGAGAACGGGCCGGAGGGAGACTGATGCGCGTAGCCATTGCGGGAGCGGGAGCCGTAGGCCGGTCGATCGCGCGTGAGCTGATCGCCAACGGCCACAAGGTGCTGCTCATCGACAAGAACCCCGAGTCGATCAAGCCCGACCGGGTGCCCAAGGCCGAATGGCTGCTCGCCGACTCCTGTGAGCTCTCCTCGCTCGAGGAGGCTCGCCTCGAGCACTGCGACGTCGTGATCGCCGCGACCGGTGACGACAAGGCCAACCTGGTGACCTCACTGCTGGCCAAGACCGAGTTCGGGGTCCCCCGCACGGTCGGCCGGGTGAACCACCCGAACAACGAGTGGCTCTTCACCGAGGCCTGGGGCGTTGACGTCAACGTCTCCACGCCACGCATCATGTCCGCGCTCGTCGAGGAGGCCGTCACCGTCGGCGACCTGGTCCGGCTGTTCACCTTCCGCAAGGGCAACGCGAACCTCGTCGAGATGACCCTGCCCGAGGACTCACCGTACGTCGGCAAGCCGGCCGGCCTGATCCCCTGGCCCGAGAACTGCTCTCTCGTCACGATCCTGCGCGACGGCCAGGTCTACACCCCGACAGCCGAGCAGCCCATCGAGTCCGGAGACGAGCTGCTGTTCGTCGCCGCGGCGGCCTCCGAGGCCGAGCTCCAGACGCTTCTCGCGCCCGTGGAGCACGGCGGCTAGGCCGCTTCCTCCTCCGGACCGGTCACGGGGGTCCGGTTGCGTGCCAACAGCCAGACCATGCCCCCGAGAGCAGCAAGCTGCAGGGGCCAGCCCATCAGGATCTTCGAGAGTCCGAGCGCCGCAACCGCCGCTTGCGGCTCCATCGCCCCGCTGCTGCCGGCCAGGTAGAGCGGACCCTGGACCGCCACCCGCAGCACGCACGGCAGCACCAGCATCCAGCTCAGGTTCCCGCAGAGCGTGACGATCTGCCGGTCGCGACGCCAGGCGGTCGCGTCACCAGCGACGCTGCCCACCATGAAGCCGACGATCGGCCACCGGAGGAGAATCGACAGCGAGATCCCGAGGGCGTACACGCCGTTGTAGAGGATGCCGGGCAGGAAGTAGGCGAGCGCCTGGTCGTTCTCGTCGCCCCCGCCCTGCGCACTGCGCCAGGCGAAGAACGCTCCGATCCCGATCCCGAAAAGGCTGTTCAGGACGAACTGGACCGTCGAGCGCTGCACCAGCCTCAGGACGAGCAGCACCACGGCGGCGGCGACGCTGACGGCCAGCGACCACTCGAGCTCGCGAGTGCTGATGAAGGTGAGTGTGAAGAGGATGGTCGGCGTGGCTGCCTCGAGCATGCCGCGGCGACCCCCCAGCGCACTCGAAAGCTGGGCACGGACCACCGCCTCGACGGTTTCTTCGGCGACGGGCCGTGTCACGCGGTCAGCTCCTCAACTCGTAGCGCGGGTTGTACATCACCCGGTTGGTCTCCTGCAGCCCTGTCCGTCCCGCGACGCGCACATGGCGCCCCGGCTCGATGCCGGCGATTCGTCGGCGGCCCAGCCAGATGATGGTGATGACGCCCGACCCGTCGTAGAGCTCGGCCTCGAGCGCAGGAACACCGCCGCGCGGCCGCAATGTCACCGTGCGCAGGCTGCCCTGTAGCTCCACGAACTCCCGGTCGGCCGCGTCCGCGATGGCGCAGCACCCGGCGCGCTCGGTGTCGCTGCGCAACTCCTTGGCCTCCAGATCGTCGCTGCTCGCCCAGCGGGAGAGCGTGCGCCGGAACCGGCCCTTCACTTCCGACATGCTTTCAGCGTAGCCAGCAGAGTCAGGAACCCTGGTCCTGGACCGGACGCGCGTTGCTCGGCATCACCAGCGGGAGCGGCTCACCGGGGGCCATCGGGGCGCTGCCGCGGACCACGACCACCTCGCGAAGAGCCTGCTCGAGGTCACCGTCCTCGTTCGGTTCAACGGCGGGGCGCCCCAGGAAGGTCGCCCGCAGCAGCCACCGCGGACCGGTCACGCCGACGACTCGGGACGGCTGGGTGGCCGCCTGGCCGTCGGGAGTCTTGACGGGCATCGCGACCTGGAGCTCCGGCCCGAAGGGCCCCCGTGCCTCGGTCGCGGTGCCGCCGCGTCGTGCGGTCTCGGCAGCGATCTGCTTGCGCACGTCCGACCAGATGTCCCCGTTGCGAGGGGCCGCGAAGGGTCGAAGCTCGAGCGCACCCTCCGGTCCGACGAGGAGGACAGCCGCCACCTGCTGGCTGGCCTCGTCGACCTGGAGCCGCAGCTCGAGGCCCTGTCCGCCCCTGACCACCAGTCCGCCCAGGTCGACGCGAGTGGAGTCCTCCTCCTGGAGATCGACTTCGGAGGCGTCCCAGGGACCCTTCGATCGCTCGGTCGACGGAACGGCGTCAGGAGTCGTCTCGACCGGGTCGGGCGCCGGAGCCGCCTCCGCAGCCTCGGCCGGCTCGGACTTCTTGCGTCGGAACTTCACTGCTTCTCCTCGAGCGCGCGAGATGCGTTGCTGGCGAAACCACCAGTAGAACCGTAACCCCCGTCACCACGGTCGGAGCCCGGCAGTCGCTCCACCTCGACGAACCGCGCGCGCTCCACCCTCTGCACGACGAGCTGTGCGATCCGGTCCCCCCGGCTGAGGCTGACCGGCAGGCTCGGGTCGAGGTTGACCAGCATGACCTTGACCTCGCCTCGGTAGCCCGCATCGACGGTGCCCGGGGCGTTGACGATCGAGATCCCGCACCGTGCGGCCAGCCCTGAGCGCGGGTGCACGAACGCGGCGTACCCGTCAGGGAGGGCGATGCTGATGCCCGTGGGCACCATCGCGCGCTCCCCCGGCTCGAGGTGGACGTCGACCGTGGTGGCGAGGTCGGCGCCCGCGTCGCCGGGGTGGGCGTACGACGGCAGCGGGACCGAGGCATCTAGTCGCCGGATCAAGATCTCCACACTTGCCTGGTTCCCCTGCATGATCGCCGACCCTATCTGCACCCGCCGCCGACCTCGGTGGCAGGCTTGTCCCCGACCAGCCCCGAACCCGACCCTGGACGAGTGAGCGAGTGACCGGCGTGAGTTCCGAGACGAGCGTGCTGTACGACGAGCGCCTGCACGTGCCGCTGCGCTGGTGGGTTCAGGCCACCATGTTCCTCGCCAGCATCTGGCTCGCCTTCGTCGTGGCCCTGCCCCCGGTCGTGGCGTGGGCAGCCACCGGGGTGCTGACCGTGATCGTGGTCGCCCTGTTCCTGGGCTACGGCGCCGCGCGGGTGCGCGTCGAGGGTGGCGTCCTTCACGCCGGGCGGGCACGAATCCCCGTGTCGATGCTGGCGGACCCGCTGCCACTCGACAAGGAGCAGACCCGCCTCCTGGCCGGTCGTGAGGCCAACGCCCACGCGTACTTCCTGCTCCGGCCCTACCTGAAGCGCTCGGTGCGCGTGGAGGTCGTCGACCCCGCCGATCCGGCTCCCTACTGGCTGGTCTCGACCCGCCGCCCGGACGAGCTCGCCGCCGCACTCGAGTCAGCCGGGCTGCAGTAAGGAAGCGGCGCACCGTCACAGCAGGGCTCGTAGTACAGGCATTTCGGGCAGCGGTTGTGCGCCTGCTCGGCATACATCTGGGTACCGCACCCAGGACACGCAAGATCGATCGCCATGAGCCCACTCTGCGCGATCCCGGAGGCCGGGTCACTCAACGACACGGCAGAACCGGTCGGAGTGGCAGACTGTCACACAGATGGGCACGACGATCCCAACACAGGAGGAACCCCTATGGCCTCGGGCTCGAAAGCCTGGAGCGCGATGGCGCTCGGCGCGACCGTCTTCGCCACGATCGCAGCACGCAAGGCGATGACCACGTCGTGGAAGGTCGCGACCGGCAAGGAGCCGCCGCAGAACCCCGCGGACCCCGACGTCTCCATGGGCGAGGCACTGGCCTGGGCCACGATCAGCGGCGTGGCGGTCGGTGTCGCCCGGATGCTCGCCTCGCGCAAGGCAGCCAACTACTACCGCAAGTCGACCGGCCACCTCCCGGCGAACCTCCAGGAGGCCAGCTCCTGACGACAAAGCCGAAGGCCGGCCCCTCAGGGGCCGGCCTTCGGCTTTGTCCGGGTCCAGCCGGCTGCTATCAGGCGCAGTCCTTGCAGATCATGCCCTTGGGGTCGGCAAGCTGGCTGCGGTGGTGGACCAAGAAGCAGCTCATGCAGGTGAACTCGTCCTCCTGCCGTGGCTTGACCTCGACGGCGAGCTCCTCGTGGGAGAGATCGGCGCCGGGCAGCTCGAAGGACTCGGCAGCTTCAGCCTCGTCCTCGTCGACCTTGCCGGAGTTCTTGTCGTGGCGACGAGCCTTGAGCTCTTCGAGGCTCTCTTCGCCCTGCTCTTCCTCTGTCTTGCGTGGTGCGTCGTAGTCGGTGGCCATGTGCGTCTCCTGCCCCCTGGGTCGGGGTGTCGTGCTCGAGGTCTGTGGGCGGTAGGTCGAGCGGATTGTGCACCAAACCGCTCGGAGCATGCACGCCTATTCCGCATGGTGTCGCGAGTGTCACACGGTTCCCCACGCCGTGCAGCGAAACAACCCACACGGACGGGTTTCTATTCCCCCGTCGGCGCGAAGAATCCGCAGGCCTCCACGAGGCCGAGGAAATCGTCGAAACCGGACAGGGGCGCGGCCACGACGCAGTCGTTCCCGCCTGCCCCCGCGCGGGTCTCCAGCCTGGCCCCCGCCTCCGTCGCCACCAGACCCCCAGCAGCCATGTCCCAGGGGTTGAGCCCTTCCTCCACGAAGCCGTCCAGCCGCCCGGCGCCGAGCGCGCAGAGGTCGAGCGCGGCCGAGCCCTGCCGTCGGATGTCGCGGACCGTCGAGAGCATCCGGCCCACAGCGCTCGCCTGCAGCCTTCGCACCTCGGCTACGTAGTTGAAGCCCGTGGCCACCAGCCGCTGCTCGAGCGGCACGGCGTCGCGGACCTGCAGCGGACGGCCATCGAGCGTGGCACCGCCACCTCGAGTGGCCGCGAACACCTCTCGCGTCGCCACGTTGACGACGACCCCGGCGACGACCTCGCCGTCGCGGCTGGCGGCGATCGACACGGCGTACTGCGGGAGGCCGTACAGGAAGTTCACGGTGCCGTCGATGGGGTCGACCACCCAGGTCACGCCAGTGCTCGACTCGGCAGACGCGCCCTCCTCGCCGAGGAAGCCGTCGCCGGGGCGGGCCTTGGTGAGACGGGCGTAGATCAGTTCCTCGGCGGCACGGTCGGCCTCGGTCACCACGTCGACCGGGCTGGACTTGGTGTCCGCGACCTCGACACCGGCGACCCCGCGTCGACGGACGAGCTCGGCGGCCTCCTCAGCCACGTCTCGAGCGAGTTCGAGCAGCTCTGCGTCCGTCACCCGGTCACTCCTCCCCGCACAGGGCGGGTCGTGCGCCGCGAGGGTTGGCGCAGCAGCCCATCGGACACACGTCCCACGAGGGCTCGAGACTGCCCACCGACGCTCGGCTGACCTCCTCACCCCGCTCGATGGCGGCACGCTCGAGGAGCAGGTCGCGGGCCATCGCCACGAACCTCGGGTCGACACCCGCGGTGGCTGCGCGCACGAAGCGCAGACCGAGCTTCTCGGCGGTGGCGCGAGCCTCCGTGTCGAGGTCGTAGACGACCTCCATGTGGTCCGAGACGAAGCCGATCGGCACGAGGACGACTCCGCGCACGCCCTTGCCCGCGATCTCCTCCAGGTGGTCGTTCACGTCAGGCTCGAGCCACGGGATGTGAGGGGCGCCGGAACGGGAGCAGTAGACGAGCTCGGTGGCGTAGCGGTGGCCGGTCTCCTGCCTCACTCGCTCCGCGATGGTCTCCGCGACACTCAGGTGCTGGGCGACGTAAGCGCCGCCCTCACGACCGCTCGCGTCGTTCATCGACAGCGGGATCGAGTGGGTCACGAACACCACGTGCGCGTCGTGCCGCACGTCGTCGTCGAGCTCGGCCAGCGCGGCAAGGGTCGAGTCCACCATCGGCTCGACGAAGCCGGGGTGGTTGAAGTAGTGACGCAGGCGGTCCAGCCTGGGCGCGCCCTCCCCTACCTCCGCGACCGCATCGGCCAGGTTCTCGCGGTACTGACGACAGCCGGAGTACGACGAGTAGGCGCTCGTGACGAGGCAGGCCGCCCGGCCGATCCCGTCCTCGGCCATCTGGCGGAGGGTGTCGGTGAGATAGGGGTCCCAGTTGCGGTTGCCCCAGTAGACCGGGAGGTCGATCCGCGCCGAGCGCAGGTCTTCGCGGATCGCAGCCAGGAGCTCACGGTTCTGGCCGTTGATCGGGCTGCGCCCGCCGAAGAGGAAGTAGTGCTCACCCACCTCCTCGAGGCGCTCTCGCGGGATTCCTCGACCGCGAGTCACGTTCTCCAAGAACGGGACCACGTGCTCAGGCGCCTCCGGCCCCCCGAACGAGACAAGCAGGAGTGCGTCGTACGGCGCGGCGTCAGGTTGCATGCCGACATCTTAGGATTGCGATCCAATGCTCACGCCCTATCGTCGGGTGCTCGCCGTGCCGGGTGCACTCGCCTTCTCCCTCACCGGACTGGTCGCCCGGCTGCCGATCTCGATGGTGAGCCTGGGCATCGTGATCCTGGTGTCCACGGAGAGCGGCTCCTACCGCCTCGCGGGCGCGATCGCCGCCGCCTACCTCGTCGGGCACGCACTGTTCGCGATCCTGCAGGGGCGCATGGCCGACCGGCTGGGGCAGAGCAGGGTCCTTCCCTGGACCATCCTGGTCTTCACCGTCTCTCTGAGCCTCCTGATGTGGGCAGTCGAGTCGGGCTGGCCCGCCCCGCTCCCCCACCTCCTCGCCGCGGTCGGTGGCGCGGCGCAGCCGCAGATCGGCTCCTGCGTCCGGGCGCGCTGGTCCCACTGCGTCCCCCACAAGGGTCAGCTGCAGACGGCGTTCGCGATCGAGGCCGTCGTCGACGAGGCGGTCTTCGTCATCGGCCCGATCCTGGTGACCGCCCTCGCGACCACGCTGCACCCTGCGGCGGGCCTCGCCACGGCTGTCGCGACCGGTCTGGTCGGCACGATGGCCCTCGCCGCACAACGGGCCACCGAGCCGCCCGTCCACCGCGCCGGCGGACACCACACGGCGGGCATTCCGATGGGCTGGATCGTCCTGGGTCCGCTGGTGGTGACCGGGGCGGCGATGGGTGCGGTCTTCGGCGGCGTCGAGGTGGCGACGGTGGCATTCGCAGAGGAGCTGGGTTCCAAGGCCACCTCCGGTCCCCTGCTGGGGTTGTTCGCCTTCGGCAGCCTGCTCGCCGGCTTCGCCTCGGGCATGATCAGCTGGCGCGCCACGAACGCGGCCCGCTTCCGCTACGGCACGACTGCCCTCGCTCTGGCGTTGGTTCCCCTGCCGTTCGTCAGTGGCTTCGTCGTCTTGGCGGTGGTCCTGTTCGTTGCGGGCTTCGCGATCGCTCCCACCCTGATCGCGATCGTCGCCTGGGTTGAGGAGACGGTGCCCGCCAGGCGGCTCACCGAGGGAATCTCGATCGTGACCACAGGGATCGGTCTCGGGGTGGCCCCGGGGGCGGCGGTCGTCGGCAGCGCGATCGACCGGTACGGCGCCTCGGCCGGCTACTGGGTCCCGGTGGTCTCTGCCTGGCTCGCCGCCGGGGTCGCCTTAGCCACGGTGCTACTGCCCACCGGTCGGGGCGCAGGGCCGAGGAGCACCTCCGCCAGGTGACGGGCCACCGGCCAGGCGCCCTCGCTCGTGTTGGAAACCACGGTGAAGGTGATCCCGTCGGCCCTGGCGTGCACGCTGACGCACGACACTCCTGGGTCGTACCCCTCGAGGGACACCGCGTCGTCACGCCAGCCGCCCAGCCAGAAGCCGAGGCCGTACCTCCGGGAGTCCTCCGGGGAGTCGCTTCGTGGTCGGAGCATCTCCGCAGCTGAGGCGGGCGACACGATTCGTCCCCCGAGGAACGCGCGCCAGAGTGCGTGGACGTCTGCCACCGTGGAGTAGACACCGCCGTCGCCGCTCCCCCGCACCGGCAGGTGCAGGACGTTGGTGCGCAGACCGTGCGGCTCGAGGTAGCCCCGGGCTGCCCGGCCGGGCAGCTCATCCGAGCGCAGGAACTCCGTGTCGGTCATTCCGGCGGGTTCGCACACCAGCCGCGCCACCAGGTCTTGGAAGGCAGCGCCGCCGGCGCGTTCGGCCATGAGCGCCAAGACGACGTAGCCGCCATTGCAGTAGGAGAACCTCACACCGGGTGCGAACTTCTGCGGGTACCCGTCGAGCACGCGCAGGTAGGCCTGCGTGCTGGCGAGCTCGTGGACGGGAACGGCGAGCACGTAGTCGGCCACGTCCCAGTTGTCGTCCTCGTCGAGGTAGTCCCCGATCCCGGACCGGTGCGCCAGGAGGTCCTCGACGGTGACGGCGTCATGGACCTCGGGCAGGTCCGTCCCGAGCAGGCTCCGGGCGGTCGTGCCCAGCTCGAGGTACCCGTCCTCGACCAGGCGCATCACAGTCAGGGCGGTCATGCCCTTCACCGCGCTGGCGAGGGCGAACTGCGTCTTGGGGGTGTTGGGGACCCCGTGCGCCCGGTCGGCGAGTCCGAAGGCCAGCGTCAGCTCGGTCCGCTTCCCCACGTCGACGAGTACGGCGCCGGAGAACTCGTGCTCGGTGGCGACCCGTGTAACCGAGGTCTCGAGGTTCTCCATGACGCGACGCTACTGCCAGGCCATGTCGTGGGAGGGACTTCTCCGGCTTTACCTCCCGCGGGCAGCCGCCGGGGTCACCCGGGAGCCGCCATCGCCCAGCGGATCGTCCGGGTGATGGCCGCTCCGGCCGGGCGAGCCACCACAACGTCTACGGGTGGGAACCACGGCAGCATTAGCTGGACGCGTGCCCACCTCGGCATCATCGCCACGGCCGCCGCCGAGATCGCCGTGTAGGGCGGCCGCGCCAGCGGCGGCAGTGGAGGGGTCAGAAGGATGTAGCGGGCGGCCTGCCGGGCGGCAGGAGTCCCTGCCAGCTCGGGTCGGTAGGCCGCGAGCTGCTCCCGCAGCTCCGCCTCGCTGCGGGGCGGGTCGGTCGCGCCGAGGGCCTCCGCCACCCGGGCGGTCTCGGCGACGTAGTTGTCGCGTCCGGCGGCGTCGAGGGGCCGTTGCCCGTAGCGCTGGTGTGCGGCGAGGAAGCTGTCGATCTCGGCGATGTGCACCCAGCGGAGCAGATGCGGGTCCGAGGCGGCGTAGGGGCGGCCGTCCGACGCCGTCCCCTTCACGCGCGCATGGACCGCTCGCACCCGCGCGACCATCTCCTCGGCGTCGTCTGTCGGACCGAATGTCGTGACGGCTAGAAAGAAGCTGGTCCGCTGGAGTCGGCCCCAGGGGTCACCCTTGTAGCCGGAGTGCGCGGCGACCCCGGCCATCGCGAGCGGGTGCAGCGACTGCATCAGCAGAGCCCGCACACCGCCGACGAACATGGAGGCGTCCCCGTGGACGCGCCGTATCGCCGCTCCCTCGGGGAACCATCGCGGGCCCGGTGTGCCGTGGATGCGAGCGCGCCTGGCCGGACCCTCCGGTCCTGCCACACGGGCGAACAGCCGCTCGCCGAGGCGGCTGCGGACCTCCTGCACCACAGGTGACGTCACACCATCGAGTATGCCGGGCGGCCGTCACATCCATCCTTCGTTCAGGTGCTCGCGGACCCGGCAGCGCGTGGGGCGTGCCACCCGCGCCAGACCGCAACCAGCCTCCACGTCGTACACAGGGCGGCCGCCGGGATGGCGTAGGTCCACGTCGGGAGAGCCGACGAGTCGCCGAGCACCGCCACCGAAGCTCCGACGAGGGCAGGCGTGGCGTACAGCTCGCTGCGCAGCACCACCGGTACGCGCCCGGCGAGCAGGTCGCGCACCACTCCGCCGCCCACTGCGGTCAGTACTCCCATGAGCGCCGACGGGAGGAGCCCGAGCCCGAACTCCAGCGCCTTGAGCGCACCAACGACGCAGAAGAGACCGAGTCCTGCGGCGTCGAAGACCGTCACCAGGCGCTCCATGCGCCCCAGGGCCGGGTGGAACCAGAACGTCACGAAGCCGGCGACCACCGGCACCAGCAGGTAGCGCCAGTCCTCGAGCGCGGCGGGGGGAACAGCCCCGATGAGCACATCGCGCATGAATCCGCCGCCGAGCCCGGTGGCAGCGGCGAGCACGAGGACGCCGAAGACGTCGAGCTCCTTGCGAACCCCGACGAGGCCGCCCGACAGTGCGAAGACGAAGATGCCGGCGAGGTCGAGGACGACGAGAAGAAGCCCGGGAGCCTCGGCCGAAGAATGCACGGGCCGAGGGTAGCGACCCCCCGCGCGGCTACGCGTGTGCGCCCATGGGCTGAAGTAGGCTCTGCGCACACGACATGAACAATCAGGAGCAACCCGTCATGCAGGACCTCACACTCGTGAGGCTGACTCAGGACCGCAAGAAGCTGGTCCTCGTCAGTGACTCGGGTGAGGAGTTCACCCTCCCTGCGGACGACAGGCTCCGGGCCGCTCTCCGCGGTGACCTCGCACGACTCGGCCAGTTGGAGATTCAGATGGAAAGCGCACTGCGGCCTCGCGACATCCAGGCTCGGATCCGCGCCGGCGAGAGCCCGGACAGCGTCGCCGAGGCGGCCCAGACCACCGTCGACCGGATCATGAGCTACGCCAACCCCGTGCTCGCAGAGCGCGCGCACATCGCCGAGCGAGCCCAGCGCGCCTCGATCCGTCGCAGGGCCGGTGAAGGTCCTGCGCGCATCCTGGGCGACACCGTGGCCGAGCAGCTGCGGGCCAGGAACCTCGACCCCGACCTGGTGAGCTGGGACTCTTGGCGCCGCGACGACGGCCGCTGGGCACTCGTGGCGGACTTCCGCGCCGGCGAGAAGGATCGACGCGCGGAGTTCGTCTTCGACGTCCAGGGGCGCTACGTGGTCGCCGAGGACGACGACGCGCGCTGGCTGGTCGGCGAGCAGCCCGCCCGGCCTGCGCAGCCGCAGGCGGCTCCGAGCAGCCAGCGACGCCTCTCCGCGATCGGCGCCGATAGTCTGCGCCTGGGTGACGACGCCATCGAGCTGGTCGCCGATCCGGTGCCCGGGACCGCCGGCCCCGAGGAGCGCACCGTCGACCTGACCCAGACCGCACGCGAGCTCCGCGGCGGGACGCCGGCCAGGGCCGACGAGCTGGGCCCCACGGGCGATGCCGACTGGATGGCCACCCAGGCGACCGACCGCCCCAAGGCCACCCGTGCTCACGACAGCGCCCAGGAGGCCGACACCGCCGAGGTTCCCGCGCGCGACCCCGACCCCGAGAACGAGGCAAAGATCACGCCCGAGACCAAGCCCGACCCCGAGCCTGAGGCGCAGGAACCGGCTCCGAAGAAGCCCGGCCGCAAGGGACGACGGGCCTCGGTGCCGAGCTGGGATGAGATCATGTTCGGCGGCGGCCGCTCCGAGTAGTTCTCGCGCTATCCTGCCGCCGACCACCGCCCAGACGACCGCGGAGACGGCAGTATGACCTACTTCATAACCGGCGCGACCGGCTTCATCGGCCGCCACCTCGTCCAGGAGCTCCTGGCCAATCGCGACGGGGAGATCGCACTGCTGGTCCGCCCGGGCTCGCAGGCCCGTCTCGAGTCGATGATCCGGGGCTGGGACGCAGCCGACAGGGTCAGCGTGGTCACCGGGGACCTCGGCAGCCCGTTACTCGGCGTCGACGAGGAGTGGATCGCCTCCCGTCGCGGGCAGGTCGACCACTTCTTCCACGTCGCCGCCCTGTACGACATGACCGCCGGCGACCACCTCAACGAGCAGCTCAACGTCGGCGGCACCCGGGCCGCCCTCGAGCTGGCAGCCGCGTTGGACGCCGGCACCTTCCACCACGTCTCCTCGGTCGCCGTCGCCGGTGACTACCGCGGCGTTTTCCACGAGGAGATGTTCGACGAAGGGCAGGGGCTCCCCTCCTCCTACCACCGGACGAAGTTCGAGTCCGAGCGCATCGTTCGCGAGGAGTCGCAGGTCCCCTGGAGGGTCTACCGCCCATCGGTCGTGGTCGGCCACTCCGAGACGGGGGCCATGGACAAGGTCGACGGTCCCTACTACTTCTTCCCCCTCTTCAAGCGCATGCGGGACAACCTGCCGCAGTGGCTGCCGCTGCTCGGCATCGACCTCGGCGACACGAACGTCGTCCCGGTCGACTACGTCGCCTCCGCGATGGACCACCTCGCGCACCAGGACGGTCTCGACGGGCACGCCTTCCACCTGGTCAACCCCGAGCCGCAACCCACGGTCGAGGTGATCAACTCCTTGACGACCGCGGCCAAGGCCCCACGTTTCACGGTCCCGGTCGGCGCGAGCCTCACCGGCCTTCTGCCGAGCAGCGCCCTGCCCAAGGCACTCGAGCTCGGCCCGGTGCGGCTCGCCCTTCGGGAGACCGTCGGGCGACTCGGCGTCCCGCCCGAGGTCTTGGGGCACCTCTCCTTCCCGAGCCGGTTCGATGCCGGGCGCACGCTCAAGGCGCTGCGGGGGTCGGGCGTCTCCTGCCCTGACCTCGACAGCTACGCAGCGGCGCTGTGGAGCTACTGGGAGGACCACCTCGACGAGGACACCGCACGCGACCAGGAGATCCGCAAGGCGCTGGGCGGCCGGACCGTCGTGATCACCGGGGCCTCCTCGGGCATCGGGCGCTCCACGGCACTCAAGGTCGCCCAGGCCGGCGGTATCCCGATCCTCGTCGCCCGCGGCAAGGACAAGCTGGAGGAGACCCAGGCCGAGATCGAGCGCGGCGGCGGCAAGGCGCACGTCTACGCCTGCGACCTCTCCGACCTCGAGGCGATCGACTCGCTGTGCGAGCAGCTGTGTGTCGAGCACGACAGCATCGACTTCGTCGTGAACAACGCAGGTCGGTCGATCCGTCGCTCGCTCGCGCTGAGCCACGACCGCTTCCACGACTTCGAGCGCACCATGTCGCTCAACTACTTCGGGGCCATCCGACTCGTGATGGGCCTCATGGAGAAGATGCGCGGCCAGCGGCGCGGTCACATCGTCAATGTCAGCTCCATCGGCGTGCAGACCAGCCCGCCGCGCTTCAGCGCCTATGTCGCCTCGAAGGCAGCCCTCGACGCCTGGAGCAACGTGGTGGCCTCCGAGGTGATCGGCGACGGCGTCAGCTTCACCACGATCCACATGCCGCTGGTGAAGACGCCGATGATCGCGCCGACACGGATCTACGACAAGTTCCCCACCATCACTCCCGCGCAGGCAGCCGACATGGTCGTGGGCGCGCTCGTCGACCGGCCGCACGAGGTCAACACCGCACTCGGCACGCTGGGGGCGGTCGCGCACACGCTCGCACCGAAGACGGCTTTCCGGGTGCTGCACATGGCCTACCAGGTCTTCCCGGACTCGGCGGCGGCGCGCGGCAGCGAGAGCGACGACTCCCCGACCTCGGAGCAGATGTTCCTCGCCCGGCTGCTCAAGGGCGTCCACTGGTGAGAACCCACCGTTGACGCAGTGCGAGGCCGCGGATCGGTACCCCTGATCTCACCGACCCACGGCCTCGCGCGGTTGGTACAACGACTCGCACCGACGAAGGTCACGGGTTCGCTGCCCCGACCGGGTCAGCGACCCGTGGCGACCGGTCTCGTGCCGGCGTAGACCCACTCGCTCCACGATCCCGGGTAGAGCGCCGCCTCGAGACCGAGCGCCTCGAGCGCAAGGATGTCGTGGGCGGCGGTCACGCCCGACCCGCAGTAGACGCCCACGTCACGACCGGGGCGGACACCGACGAGCTCGTACACCGGGGTGAGATCACGTGCGGACTTGAACCGGCCGCCGCGCTCCTCGACGTTGGCGGCGGTCGGAACGTTCACTGCTCCGGGGATGTGGCCGGCCACCGGGTCGACCGGCTCGACATCTCCGCGGAACCGCTCCGGCGCCCTCGCATCGACCAGGATCCCCTGGTGGGCCAGGCGCGCGGCGCCGTCCGCGTCGATGACCGGCATGCCACCGGAGCGCGCCGTGAAGTCACCAGGCTCGGCCACAGCCGGCCCCTCCTCCAGATCACCGATGTCTTCGACCCAGGCCTTCCATCCGCCGTCGAGCACCTTCACGTCTCGATGCCCGTGGTAGCGCAACAGCCACCAGCAACGCGCTGCGGACGTCCCCGCGACGGCGTCGTAGACCACCACCGGCACGCCGGACCGCACCCCACAACGCCGCATGGCCGCCTCGAAACGGTCGCTGTCGGGAAGCGGATGACGTCCGCGAGCGCCCGGAGGGTCGGCCAGGTCGGTCTCGAGGTCGACGTACGATGCGCCCGGGATGTGACCGCGAAGGAACTCGTCGTAGCCGGGCGGGCCGCCGAGCTGCCAGCGAACATCGAGAAGCACCACCGGCCCGTCGAGGTCGGCGAGGTGTCGGGGCGTGATCAGCGGGGAGTGCGGCACGGCTGCTCGTCTCCTCAGTCGAAGGGCAGCGGGTCGGGCACCATGGAGACCGCCTTCGCGCGGGCCGCGGTGAGCTTGCGTCGGTGGTGCTGGCGGCAGAGCACCTCGTAGCCGACGAGCGGGGCCTCGACGTCGAGCAGCGCCGTCTTCTCGTCGTCGGCGGCCTTGGTGTCCCCGACAACGATCACATCGCCCTCGGTCACCATGACGCCGTCCTCTGTGCGCGCGTTGTGCGTGGCCCGCTTGCCACACCAGCAGAGCGCCTCGACCTGGAGCACGTGCATCCGGTCGGCGAGCTCGACGAGCCGTGCCGACCCCTGGAAAAGCTCGGAGCGGAAGTCGGTGAGGATGCCGAAGGCGAACACGTCGATCTGCAGCTCGTCGACGATCCGGGCCAGCTGCTCGATCTGCTCGGAGGTGTAGAACTGGGCCTCGTCACAGATCAGGTAGTCGATGCGTGCGCCGTGGGTGAGCGAGTGGACGACGTAGTTCCAGAAGTCGAAGTCGTCCTCGACCTCGAGCGCGTCCTGCTTGAGCCCCAACCGGCTCGACAACGTGGCAGCTCCGGCGCGGTCGCGGGTGGTGAAGATCCGTCCCGTCCGGCCCCGAGCCGCGTGGTTGTGGTTCGTCTGCAAGGCAAGGGTCGACTTACCCGAGTCCATGGTGCCGGTGAAGAATTGGAGTTCAGCCACGGGCGAGCATCATGCCATGTCAGGCAACGAGAATCGGGATCAACATCTCCGCCGACGTGAGTGATCCGTGCAAGCCAACGAGCTTGGTCTCGATCGGGAAGGCCGAACGGCTGAGCACGGCGTAGTCGCCGCGGGAGGCGACGAGGACGTCACCGATCCGGGGACGCACGTCGGAGTGGAGCTCGCCGAACCAGCCCCGCGCGAGAGCCTCGTCGCGGGTGAGCACCTCGGCCCGCTCGCCGAGCACCTCTCGCCAGGCCGCGGTGACGTCGAGGACCGCGCCTCCGCGGCAGTACAAGTGCCGGAATCGCGCCTCCCCGCCCAGCAACGCGAGACCCTCCCGCAGCTCGGGGTGGTCGTCGATGTCGACCCGGCGGTCTGGCGGCGAGTCGACCATGCCGTGGTCGGCCACCACGACGACGCGCACTTCGGAGGGCAGCGACTCGCGCAGGTGCTCCGCGGCCGCGTCGATCATCGACAGCTCCTGCTTCCACTGCATGGAGCGGACGCCGTAGGCGTGGCCTGTCCAGTCGAGGTCGCCGTCATACATGTAGGTCACCGACGGAGAGCTCACCGAGGCCTCGACCACGGCCGCGAGGCGCTCACCGACCTTGTCCGCGCCGACGAAGTCCGCTCCACGGCTGCCGGCGACGGTCAGGCCGGACGCCGCGAAGTCTCGCCGGTTCACGACCGTCGTGTGCACCCCCGCCGCAGCGAGACGTTGGAAGGCGGTCGGGTGCGGCTGCCACTCTCGGGGCTCGACGTCGGCGTCCCAGTGCAGGGCGTTGAGCAGCTTGTTGCTGCCGGGGATCCGGGAGGTGTATCCCACGATGCCGTGCGTGCCCGGAGTGAGCGCCGTGCCGAGGGAGGTCAGGCTGGTCGCCGTCGTCGAGGGGACGCCCACCGTCGCGGGCTGGTCATCCAGCAGCGAGTGCAAGAAGGGTGCCTCGTCCGGATGGTCGCGCAACAGCTCGTAGCCAAGCCCGTCGACGAGGAAGACGACGTAGCGCTGCGCCTCCGGTAGCACCAGGGAGGTCTCGCCGAGCCCTGCGTCGACACCCATGGCCCGGGCGACGGCAGGAAAGACGTCCCCGAGCGAGCGGTCGTTGTACGCCGGGGGTACGAACTCTGCGTTCATCGAGGCTGCACTGCCCCCGCGGTGCTCGCCGAAAGCGCCTCCGCGAATGCCAACAGATGGGCCACGGCGTCAGTGCCGTCGGCGGCCGCGCTGACCCGGATCGAGAAGTCGTCGGAGGCGATCACGCCGGTGTAGCCGTGATCGGCGTCGCACTGCGGGTCGCTGCACGTCGCGGGCTCGAGGTCGACCCGTCCGACCCCACCCCAACCGATGGTGAGCACCACCTCGTTGGCTCCCGGCGGTGGCACCGGCTTCCCGACGTAGGAGGCCGGGTTCGCGACCATCCGGTTCACGACCACCGAACGCACGGTGGAGAGCATGACTGCCTCGCTGGAGGTCGAGGTGTAGGGCGCCGGCAGCAGGTCGTCCGGCTCGTGCTCGTCGGTGTGAGCCACGATCAAGCGCGACGGGGTGAGCACCACGACCGTGATGTGACGGCGCACCTCGTCGCGGTCGATGGTGGGCTCGTGGTGGACCAGGTAGGACACGACGGTCTCGCCGGCCACGGCTGCGTTCACCGAGTCGGCCACCACGTCCGGGTAGTACCCGGACTTCTCGATGGCGGTGCGGAGGTCTGCGTAGCGGTCGGGCATGTTGCTCAGTCTTGCATGCAGCCGGCCCCTTTCAGGCAGCAAGGACCACGTCGGGCTCGAGGCCGTCCTGGGCGCGCGTGAGGTGCCGCCGCAGGTTGAGGAAGAGCAGTGCCGCGATCGCCGTGCCTCCGACCGTGCAGACGACCCATACGTGAGCGAGGTCGTTGCCGATGAGAAGGCCGCTCAGCGCCGGGCCGATGATCATCGCGATCGTCCAGGTCATGCCCTGCAGCGCGTTGTAGCGCCCGCGGAGCTCCTCGGCGGCGAGGTCGTTGATGATCGCCGGGGCGAGCGGCGCCCAGAGCGTCTCCCCCAGGCCGAAAACTCCCAGACCCACGACGACCAGCATCACCGCGACCCAGCCGTCGACGGCGTCCGAGGTGGCGATCACCGCCCACGAGACCGACCAGACGGCGGCGCACAGTGCCAGCATCGACGTACGGCGCCGGCCCTTGATGAGCCTCAGGGTCACCAGCTGCCCCAGGACGATCGCAGCCGTGTTGGCCCCGAACGCCCAGCCGAGCGCACGGGCCGGGATCTCGGCGACATCGACGGCGTACGCCGCGAAGCCCGCCTCGATCTGGGCGTACCCGAAGCTGATGACCAGCACGGAAATGGCAGTCACGCGCAGCAGTGTGCGATCGCGCAGCACCACGCGCCAGCCCGGCTGCGGGCCGACCACGCGTTCAGCGGTCTCCCGGCTCATCGCCCCCGTGCCTCGCGGCAGGCTGAGCACCACTGCGACGTAAGCGATGTAGGAGAGCGCGTCGAGGAAGTAGAGGCGCTGGAACGAGCTCGGGTCGCCGACGTGGATCAGCAGCGCGCTGATCACGCCACCGATGCCGAGACCGGCGTTGAGCAGCATGAACTGGAAGCCGTACACCTTCTCCCTGGCCGCCTCGGGCACCATGCGGGTGAGCATCGCCGTGGAGGCGGGGTACAGCCCGACCGTGCCCAGGGTGATGAAGGAGGCGACTGCGAAGGCGTGCCAGGTGCTCTCGACGAACGCGAGCGAGGCAACGCCGGCTGCCTCGGCGGTCAGGCCCACGAGCATCACCGGACGCGGACCGAACCGGTCGATCAGTGTCCCGCCGATCGGCGATCCCAGGAAGCCCAGAAGGCCCATCCATGCGAAGAGCAGCCCGACGGTGGCGGTGGAGATACCTCGGACCTCGGCGAGGTAGACGTACAGGAAGGGCATCGTCAGCCCACTGCCGAGCGCCGAGAAGGCGATGCCGACGAAGAGCCGTTTCACGAGCGGGTCGAGGCCGGCAGGGACGAGGTCCTCAGGCGAGGAGGAGAGGTCGCGGGCAGTGGTCACGAACCCGAATTGTGAGGTAAGAGCCAGTTGCCGCGCCAACGAATTACGCAGCGCCTGATGTGCGCTGCGTCACCTGCCCGGCGAGCTCAGCCGTGCAGCGTGTCGCCCGCCTGCGCGCTCAGCCGGCGTACGAACCAGTCCGACCGCGCGTCGGTGACCGGCTCGACCCGCCCCTGCGCGTCGAGGACCGTCGCGCCGCGGGCCCCCACGAGCACCAGGTTCAGCTCGAGCTCGCGGACCTGAGGCAAATCGTTCTTGAGCTGGGCCATACGCAGAAGCAGGTGCTCGACCGCATCCACGTCGACGAGCTCTCCTCCGCGATAGCCGAACAACATCGGGGACGCCTTGATCTCGCGCACCATCTCGGCCGCCTCACCGCTGTGCATCGGGGGAATGCGGTAGGCGCGGTCTCCGAGAAGCTCCGTGGCTGCGCCGGAGATGCCGAACGACACGACGGGGCCGAAGAGCGGGTCCTCCATGCCTCCGATCGCAACCGGGACTCCCGGGGCTGCGACCCTCTGCACGATGAACCCTGCCTTGTCCGGCTCGTCGATGATCGAGCGCATCGTGGTCCACGCGTCGCGCATCTCTGCTTCGTTGTCGATGTTGCGCCACACGTGCGCGAGATCGGGTCGCTGCCGCAGGTGCTCGGCAGTCGCCTTGAGAACGACGTCCCAGCCGAGCTTCTCACCGGCTGCGACGGCCTCGTCCTCGGTGTTGACCTCGATCCGCCTCCACAGGTCCACGCCGTAGGCGTCGAGCAGCTCCCGGATCTCCTCGAAGGTCAGATCGCGCCCCTCGGGGGAACCGATGAGGATCTGGTTCAGCTGCTTGCGGGCACGGCTGACTTCGACCTCCTCCGGCGCGACGACCTCTCCCTCGGGCTTGCGTAGCCATGAGGCGTACTCGACGACCCGCGCGAGCGCACGCACCGCCGCCTCGACAGCGGAGTACGACGGGACCGAGCCCCTGCCGGCGGTGCTCCCGGCGACGTCGGGAACACGCAGCAGCTCGGGGATGCCCTCGGTCGCCAGGAAGGTCGACACCAACGGCTTCTCGGACTGCTCCCCCACCGCCGCGAGGACGTCGGCGACCTCGTTGCCGGTGGTGTTGAGCGGAGGGATGAACACGGCGACGACCGAGTCCACGTCGGGGTCGTCGATGGCGCTGTCGAGGGCCTCCTCGAAGTCCTCAGCGCTCGCCTCGGGGCCGAGCGAGACCGACTTGCGGACGCTGAGCCCCTCCTCCGCCGCCGCATCGGCAGCCAGGAGGCCGAGGGCGTCGGAGTTGCCGACGATCGCCACGCGACGCCCACGCGGGATCGGCTGGTGCGCGACGAGCTGCGCAACGTCGAACATCTCGTCGAGGTTGTCGACCTGGATCACGCCCGCCTGCCGGAACATCGCGTCGATCGCGGCTTGCGGGGCGACCATGCTGCGCACCGCGTGCCCCATCGGCACCCCCTGGGTCGTGCGCCCGGACCTGACGGCGATGACCGGCTTCTTCCGGGACACCCGGCGCGCAATCCTGCTGAACTTGCGTGGGTTGCCGATCGACTCGAGGTAGAGCAGGACGACCTCGGTGGCCGCGTCCTCCTCCCAGTACTGCAGCAGGTCATTCCCGGAGACGTCGGCCCGGTTGCCTGCGCTGACGAAGGTCGAGATCCCCAGCCCGCGCCGCGCCACCTTCTCGAGGATCGCCACACCGAGGGCCCCGGACTGGGAGAAGAACCCGACCCTGCCTCGTGGCGGCATGATCGTGGACAGCGACGCGTTGAGCGAGACGTCGCTGGAGGTGTTGATGATGCCGAGGCAGTTCGGGCCGATGAGGCGCAGGCCGTAGCTTCGCGCGAGTCCGACCAGGCGCCGCTGACGCACGCGGCCCTCCTCGCCGGTCTCGGCGAATCCCGCCGAGATCACGATCAGGCCGTGCACACCCTTGGCGGCACAGTCGAGCACCACGTCCTGGACCGCGTCTGCCGGCACAGCCACGATCGCGATGTCTACCTGGTCCGGAATGTCGGCGACTGTGTTGTAGGCAGGCATCCCCGAGACCGCCTCGGCCGCCGGGTTCACGACGTAGACGCGGCCGGTGTAGTCACTCAGCACCAGGTTGTGGATCAGGGTCTGACCCACGGTGTCCTGACGCCGCGACGCGCCGATGATCGCGACGCTCCTGGCATCGAAGAACCGCTGGATCGAGGCCGCCTCGGCCCGGTGCTCCCGAGACAGCATCACGCCGATCGAGGTGTCGGTTGAGTCGATCGGGAACTCGAAGCGCATGACGCCGTCCTCGAAACCACCGGCGACGTGGTAGCCGGCCTCTCGGAAGATCTGGATCATGCGCTGGTTCTCCGGAAGCACCTCCGCGACGAACTTCCGCACGCCCCGCTCGCGTGCTGCCTGCGCGAGGTGCTCGAGCAGCAGCTGGGCGATGCCGCGGCCCTGGTGTGCGTCCTGCACCAAGAAGGCGACCTCGGCCTCGTCGCCCTGCAGGTCGGGTCCGGTGATCCGGTCGAAGCGGCCCACGGCGATGATCTTCTGCGCGACCGTCAGAACGAAGGCGACCCGGTCGTTGTGGTCAACGTGGGTGAACCGCTTCACGTCGCGCTCGGAGAGCGTGGGCATCGGCGCGAAGAAGCGGAGGTACTTCGACTCGGCAGAGACCTGGGAGTAGAACTCGACGAGGAGGTCCTCGTCGTCGCCCGAGATCGGCCTCAGGTGGGCTGTGTGGCCGTCACGCAGGAGGACGTCGGCCTCCCAGTGACGGGGGTAGCCCGGCGCGGTCTCGGGAGCCGTTTCATGAGAGCTCACGCTGGCAATCTAGCGTCTCCGACCCAACAGCGGCGTGCCCGTGCACGGCCGTGAGGTATCGCAGGACAGAATGGCCCAATGGCCAAGCGCACAAAGCCTGCACCTCCCCCTGACGACTTCGAGGAACACATCGTCGACATCGACGTCCGCGAGGAGATGCGCGGAAGCTTCCTCGAGTACGCCTACTCGGTGATCTACAGCCGAGCCCTGCCCGACGCCCGCGACGGACTGAAGCCGGTCCAGCGCCGGATCCTCTACACGATGGGCGAGATGAACCTCCGCCCCGATCGCGGCCACGTCAAGAGTGCCCGCGTCGTGGGCGAGGTCATGGGTCGGCTCCACCCGCACGGCGACGGCGCGATCTACGACGCCCTCGTGCGCATGGTCCAGCCCTGGTCGCTGCGAGTCCCTCTCGTGGACGGCCACGGGAACTTCGGCTCCCCCGACAACGGTCCGGCGGCGATGCGCTACACCGAGTGCCGGATGGCGCCGCCGGCGATGCCGATGACGGCCTCGATCGACGAGGAGACCGTCGACTTCAAGCCGAACTACGACAGCCGCGAGCTGGAGCCGAGCGTCCTGCCCTCGGCGATTCCCAACCTCGTCGTCAACGGCGCCTCGGGCATCGCGGTCGGCATGGCCACCAACATGGCCCCCCACAACCTCGTGGAGGTGGTCCAGGCACTCCGCCACCTGATCTCCCACCCCGAGGCCGACCTCGACGCGCTCATGCGGTTCATTCCCGGGCCCGACCTGCCCACGGGGGGCAAGATCGTCGGGCTCGACGGCATCCGCGACGCCTATGAGTCCGGCAAGGGCTCGTTCAAGATGCGCGCGACCGCTCGCATCGAGAACGTCACCCCGCGCCGCAAGGGCATCGTGGTCACCGAGCTCCCCTACGGCGTGGGCCCTGAGAAGGTCATCGAGCGCATCAAGTCGGTGGTCCAGGCCAAGAAGCTCCAGGGCATCTCCGACGTGAAGGACCTCACCGACCACAACAACGGCCTGCGCCTGGTGATCGAGGTCAAGAACGGCTTCCACCCCGAGGCCTTGCTCGAGCAGCTCTACAAGCTCACCCCGATGGAGGACAGCTTCGGCATCAACGCCGTCGCCCTCGTCGACGGCCAGCCCCGCACGCTCGGGCTCAAGCAGATGCTCGAGGTCTACCTCGGCCATCGGTACGACGTCGTGCGCCGGCGCTCGACGTACCGCAGGGGGAAGGCAGCCGACGAGCTGCACCTCGTCGAGGGCCTGCTGATCGCGATCCTCGACATCGACGAGGTCATCCAGCTGATCCGGGCCAGCGAGAACGCCGCGGAGGCCAAGGACCGCCTGATGAACGTCTTCGACCTCAGCGACGTTCAGGCCACCTACATCCTCGACATGGCGCTGCGCCGCCTGACGAAGTACTCCCGCCTCGAGCTGGACAAGCGCAAGGACGAGCTCGTCGCGACCATCGAGCACCTCGACGCGATCCTGGCCGACGAGAAGCTGCTGCGCCAGGTGGTCTCCGACGAGCTCGCTGAGGTCGCCAAGACCTACGGCACGCCCCGGCGCACCGTCCTGCTCGAGTCCGCGGGGCAGGCCGTGACAGCGTCCGTGCCGCTCGAGGTCGCCGACGACCCGTGCGTGGTCTACCTCTCCTCGACCGGCCTCCTCGCCCGCACCACCGGCGTCGACGAGCCCGGCACCGAAGGCGGCCGCAGCAAGCACGACGTCATCGTCTCCGCGGTGCGCACCACCGCCCGGGGCCAGGTCGGCGCGGTGACCAACCGGGGACGGCTGGTCAAGCTCGACGTCCTCGACCTGCCGACGCTGCCCTCGACCGCGCACGCCCCCCACCTGCAGGGTGGCGCCCCGGTGAGCGAGTTCCTCTCGCTCGAGGTCGACGAGCGGGTGCTGACGCTCTCCTCCTTCGACGCCGGCTCCCCCGGCCTCGCGCTGGGCACGGCCCAGGGCGTGGTCAAACGGGTGAACCCGGAGTTCCTGAGCAACAAGGACGACTGGGAGGTGATCCGCCTCGCCGACGGCGACGAGGTGGTCGGCGCCGTCGAGCTCACCACCGGCGAGGAGACGCTCTGCTTCGTCACCTCCGACGCCCAGCTCCTCCACTTCGGCGCCGGTCTGGTCCGTCCTCAGGGCCGCGCCGGTGGCGGTGTCGCGGGCGTCCGCATCGCGGCGAGCCAGCGGGTCGTCTCCTTCACCGCGTTCACCCCCGACGAGGCCACCGTGGTCGTGACCGTTTCCGGCTCGAGCACGGCCCTGCCGGGCACCGAGGCGGGCTCGGCCAAGGTCACGCCCTTCTCCGAGTACCCCGCCAAGGGTCGTGCCACCGGCGGCGTCCGCTGCCACCGCTTCCTCAAGGGCGAGGACGTCCT
>DATICF010000006.1:0-39188 GCA_035456965.1 Nocardioidaceae bacterium | reverse complement strand
GGCCGCGGCGGCGAAGCCGACGCGCCGACCCAGCGACCGGGTACGACGAGCGTCCGGCGCCGGACCAGCGGGAGCGCCGCCGGCCGAGGCCCGGGGTGCGCGGCTGTGCCACCGGCACCCGAACAACGGGTAAGAGTTGAGACCCCGGCGTAGGGTCTGAGCATGTCCAACCGCTCCACGATGGTCGACTGGGACCTCGCCGTCCTCGCCGCGTCGAAGATGTCCGGCCCCGGCCCCGACGTGAGCCCCGCCGAGGCGCTCGCGGCCGTCGAGGAGCTACGCGCGGGCGCACACCGCTCGACCTCCCTGGTGCGGGACTACACCGGCCTGGACGCCCCTGAGGGCACCGCACGGACGGCTCCTGTGCTGGTCGTCGACCGGCCTGGCTGGATCCAGGCCAACGTGGACGGGTTCGCCACGATCATCTCGCCGCTCATCGACAGGATGCGGGACAAGCGAGGAGCGCCCTCCCCGGTCGCCGAGGCGGTGGGGTCGCGGATCACGGGGCTGGAGCTCGGCGGCCTTCTCGGGTTCATGTCGACGAAGGTCCTGGGCCAGTTCGACCCCTTCTACGCACCGGCGGGCTCCGACACTGCGGGCCGGCTGCTGCTGGTCGCGCCGAACATCGTGCACGTCGAGTCCGAGCTCGACGTCGACCCCACCGACTTCCGCCTGTGGGTGTGCCTCCACGAGGAGACCCACCGTGTCCAGTTCACCGCGGTCCCGTGGATGCGCGACCACATCCACGGCGAGATCGCCGCGATCATCGACTCGGTCGAGGTCGATCCGGGCAAGCTCGCAGCCATGTTCGGTGAGGGTGTGAGGCGTCTTGGCGACCTGGTTCGCGGCGACGACGAGACCAGCCTGATCGACCTGGTCCAGACCCCCGAGCAGAAGGTCGTGCTCGACCGGATCACCGCCGTGATGTCACTGCTCGAGGGCCACGCCGACGTGGTGATGGACGGAGTCGGGCCCGAGGTGATCCCGTCGGTCGGCGAGATCCGCAAGAAGTTCAACAAGCGCCGCAGGAGTGCGAGCGGCTTCGACAAGCTGATCCGCAGGCTCCTTGGCTTCGACGCCAAGATGGCGCAGTACCGCAACGGTGCCGTGTTCGTCCGAGGCGCCATCGACAAGGTCGGCATGGAGGGTTTCAACGCCGTGTGGGCAGCACCCGAGAACCTCCCCACCCGCCCGGAGATCGGCGACCCCGAGGCGTGGGTACGCCGGGTGCACGGCTGACCTGACCCCATGGGCCCCCACCCCGCCGTCGCGGCAGTACGGCTCGCGGTGCGCCGCGCCCTGGAGGACCTCGACCCCGGCGCACGCGTGATGGTCGCCTGCTCCGGCGGGGCGGACTCCCTGGCTCTCCTGGCCGCAACCTGTTTCGAGGCCCGCAAGCCCGCCCACTCGGTCCTCGGCGTGACCGTCGACCACGGCCTCCAGCCCGGGTCGGCCGACCGTGCGCGGGCCGTCGTCGAGCAGATGCACACGTTGGGTGCCGAGGCGCACGCGGTCACCGTCCACGTCGGTACGACGGGCGGTCCCGAGGCGGCTGCGCGAACCGCTCGTTACGCGGCGCTGGACCGGCAGGCCGAGGCGCACGCGGCCGACGTCGTGCTGCTCGGTCACACCCGCGACGACCAGGCGGAGACGGTGCTGCTGGGGCTGGCCCGAGGTTCTGGCGCCCGCTCGCTGTCCGGGATGGCCCCTCGGCAAGGCCGCTACCGCAGGCCGCTGCTCGACCTGACCCGCGAGGACACCCGGGCGGCCTGTGCAGCCGAGCGGCTCACGCCCTGGGACGACCCCCACAACGACGACCCGGGGTTCACCCGGGTTCGGGTGCGCCAGAACGTCCTCCCCGTCCTCGAGCTCGAGCTCGGCCCGGGGGTGGCCGAGGCCCTCGCGCGGACGGCCCGGCTGCTTCGGGACGACGCCGACGCCCTCGACGACCTGGCCCGGGCGGTGCGAGAACGGGTCACGGGCGAGGACGGTTCCCTCGACGCCGACCTCCTGCGACGCGAGCCTGACGCGATCCGTCGCCGCGTGCTCCGTCGTACTGCCTTGGAGGCCGGCTGCCCCGGCACCGAGCTGTTCGCCGTGCACGTCGAGGCGGTGGACCTGCTCGTCACGGGCTGGCGCGGCCAGATCGGAGTGGACCTCCCGGGTGGCCTGCGCGCGACGAGGCAGGGGGGCAGGATCTCGATCGCGAAAACCCCTGTGGCAGGCTGACGCCCATGGACGCGAAGCACGTCGAGGGCGATCTGGTCAACGTCCTCTACACCGAGGAGCAGATCCAGAACCGGCTCGCCGAGCTGGCCGCCCAGATCGAGGTCGACTACGAGGGCAAGGACATCCTGCTGGTCGGCGTCCTCAAGGGTGCGGTCATGGTGATGGCCGACCTGGCCCGCCACTTCGGCCGCCACGTCGAGATGGACTGGATGGCCATCTCGTCGTACGGCTCGGGAACCCAGTCCTCGGGCGTGGTGCGGATCCTCAAGGACCTCGACACCGACATCACCGACCGCCACGTGGTGATCGTCGAGGACATCATCGACACCGGCCTGACCTTGTCGTGGCTGGTCGCCAACCTCGCCTCCCGCGGGCCGGCCTCGGTCGAGATCTGCACCCTGCTGCGCAAGCCCGAGGCCCAGCGGATGAAGGTCGACGTGCGGTACGTCGGCTATGACATCCCCAACGAGTTCGTCATCGGCTACGGCCTCGATTTCGCCGAGAAGTACCGCAACCTGCGGTGCATCGGCACCCTCGCCCCGCACGTTTACTCCTGACACATCTGTCACTGCGCGGGAACGGATTCGTCGTTCCTGTCGTTGAGGCGTGAGAATGGGGGTACAAGCAGCCGCGCACGGGCTTTTCCGGGCGCGGGTGAAGCGGCGCCGTCGACGTGTACCGTCGGAGGTCTCAGCAGTGCGAATGGGCAGGAGGACGGGGCCCTGAGTCCCGGTACATAACGTGAAGCGCATTTTCCGCGGTCCCTGGGTATGGATCATCGTCGCGGTGGTCGGCGTGCTCGTGGCGCTCCAGTACCTCGCCCCCAACGGTGGGTACCAGGAGGTCGACACCTCCGAGATGGTCTCCTACATCGAGGACGGTGATGTCGAGAGCATCATCTTCGTCGACGGCGACCAAGAGATCCGTGCCACGCTTGACGACGGCAAGGAGGTCATGGCCTCCTGGGTCAGCGGCCAGCAGCGCGGTCTCGTCGACGAGGCGCTGAGCCAGGTCGAGTCCGGCGACATCGAGAAGGTCAACGTCGAGGTCCCCAAGCCCAGCCTGCTGGGTTCGATCCTGGCGACCCTTCTCCCCTTCGCGCTGATCATCCTGCTCTTCCTGTTCCTGATGAACCAGGTCCAGGGCGGTGGCGGCCGGGTCATGCAGTTCGCCAAGTCCAAGGCCAAGCTGATCAGCAAGGACATGCCGAAGACCACGTTCTCCGACGTGGCCGGCTGTCAGGAGGCGATCGAGGAGCTCGGCGAGATCAAGGAGTTCCTCCAGGAGCCCGGGAAGTTCCAGGCAGTGGGCGCCAAGATCCCCAAGGGTGTGCTGCTCTACGGACCGCCCGGCACCGGCAAGACCCTGCTGGCGCGAGCAGTCGCGGGTGAGGCGGGAGTCCCCTTCTACTCGATCTCCGGCTCCGACTTCGTCGAGATGTTCGTCGGCGTGGGCGCCTCCCGTGTCCGTGACCTCTTCGAGCAGGCCAAGGAGAACGCCCCCGCGATCGTCTTCATCGACGAGATCGACGCCGTGGGTCGCCACCGCGGCGCCGGCATGGGCGGTGGCCACGACGAGCGCGAGCAGACCCTGAACCAGCTCCTCGTCGAGATGGACGGCTTCGACGTCCGCGGCGGCGTGATCCTGATCGCAGCGACCAACCGTCCCGACATCCTCGACCCCGCGCTGCTGCGTCCCGGCCGCTTCGACCGGCAGATCGGCGTGGAGGCTCCGGACCTCGCGGGCCGTCACCAGATCCTCACGGTCCACTCCCGCGGCAAGCCGATGGCACAGGGCGTCGACCTCATGTCCGTCGCCCGTCGTACCCCCGGCTTCACGGGTGCGGACCTCGCCAACGTCCTCAACGAGGCGGCGCTGCTCACGGCGCGTTCGGACCGCAAGCTCATCGACAACGACGACCTCGACGAGGCGATCGACCGCGTCATCGCGGGCCCGCAGAAGCGCACGCGTTTGATGAGCGAGAAGGAGAAGCTGATCACCGCCTACCACGAGGGCGGCCATGCCCTGGTAGCGGCGGCGCTGCCCGGGACCGACCCGGTGCACAAGGTCACGATCCTTCCGCGCGGGCGGGCCCTCGGCTACACGATGGTGCTGCCGGACGAGGACAAGTACTCCCAGACGCGGGCGGAGATGCTCGACAAGCTGGCCTACATGCTCGGCGGTCGCGCCGCTGAGGAGATGGTCTTCCACGACCCCACCACCGGCGCCGGAAACGACATCGACAAGGCCACGTCGCTGGCCCGCGCGATGGTCACGCAGTACGGAATGACCGAGCGCCTCGGTGCGATCAAGCTGGGCGAGGCTCAGGGCGAGCCGTTCCTCGGCCGCGACATGGGGCACACCCGCAACTACTCCGAGGAGATCGCGGCGGTCGTCGACGCCGAGACCAAGAAGCTCCTCGCGCAGGCGCACCAGGAGGCCTTCGACATCCTCGAGGAGAACCGCGACGTCCTCGACGCGTTGGTGCTCGCTCTCATGGAGCACGAGACCCTCGACAAGGCCGAGGTCGCCGAGATCTTCGAGCCGCTGCGGCGGCGTCCGACCCGTCCGGCGTGGACGGGGTCGCCGCACCGCGAGCCGTCCCAGATCCCGCCGGTCGAGGTCCCGAAGGCGGCCGCGAACGGCGCGAAGCCCGAGGGCTCCGAGGCCGGCGTGATCCTCACTCCGCCCGGCACCGGCGGTGACGTGCACGGAGACCCGACGGTCTGATGACGGTCAACCCCATCACCCAGGTCGAGCGGGACGACGTTCCCGAGTTCGACCAGGAGCGAGCCGAGGCCGCGGTTCGGGAGCTGCTCATCGCGATCGGGGAGGACCCCGATCGCGAAGGGCTGCTCGAGACCCCGGCGAGGGTCGCGCGGGCCTACCGCGAGCTCGTCAGCGGCCTGCGGGCCCGGCCGGAGGAGGTGCTGACCACCACCTTCGACCTCGGCCACGACGAGATGATCCTGGTCAAGGACATCGAGCTGTGGTCGATGTGCGAGCACCACCTCGTCCCGTTCACGGGCGTGGCCCACGTCGGCTACATCCCCAACGACAACGGCCGGATCACGGGTCTGTCGAAGCTGGCCCGGCTCGTGGACGTCTACGCCCGTCGGCCCCAGGTTCAAGAACGCCTGACCACCCAGATCGCCGAGTCGCTGATGGAGATCCTCGAGGCCCGCGGCTGCATCGTCGTGATCGAGGCCGAGCACCTGTGCATGACCATGCGCGGGGTGCGCAAGCCCGGCTCGAAGACGGTCACCTCAGCCGTCCGCGGCGTGATGCACAATGCCGCCACCCGATCCGAGGCGATGAGCCTCATCATGCACGGCGCTCGCTGACGCCTCGACCCGGTCAGACCACGGTCCGCAATGGTCTCCTGCGCGCGAAATGTCCGGTTTGCTGATCGGTCGGTCGCGGGATGTCCGTTCTGCTAGCGTTGCGGTGAAAGTCTGTCTCGTTCCTGCCTTTCCTCGGGAGATCCTTAATGAAGTCCTTCTACAGGGCTGCGCTAGCGCTGTTCGCGTTCGCGCTCGTGGTGCCGGCGCTCGGCATCGTCACCCCGTCCGGCTCTACCGTGCCCGGCGCCTCCGCCGCGGTCCGCCAGAGCGGCAAGACCGTGCTCCTTCCGCAGATCGTGCAGCCCGGAGCCAAGGTGGCTCCGGCCAAGCAGGCCCGCCTCGCGGGGAGCGTGCGGTTCCGTCCGGCTCGCAAGGGCCGCCCCGTTGTGATCCAGCGCCGGATCGGCAAGGCAGCTTGGCGCAAGGTGGCCACCAAGCGACAGAACGGCGCCGGTGTCGTCAAGTTCGTGGCGGCCGCCCACAACGCCAAGGGGAGGCCGTACACCTACCGGGGCGTCGCCCAGCGCTGGAACGGTCTGGCCAAGGTGGCGGCCACCCCGCAGAACGCCGCGGTTTGGAAGCAGAAGTTCACAGACGAGTTCGCAGGGACCTCGCTCAACCTCTCCAAGTGGAGCTACCGCCAGCTGGGTGACTACAACGTCGCCGGCGACCGCGCCTGCTCCACCTCCGCCATGGACGCCGTGAAGGTCGGTGGCGGACGGGTGTCGCTGCTGGTCAAGCCCGACGCGGCTCGTCAGCAGGCCGTCGGAGACTGCACAACTACCCACGGCAACAAGGCGGAGTACACCAACCGGCACTGGTACAAGAACGGCCACATCAGCACCGCCGACAACTTGAACGGCCAGTTCAAGTTCGGTGTCGCCGCGGCTCGGGTGAAGTTCGACCGGCAGCAGGGCGCCCACGGCTCGTTCTGGATGCAGACCACCCAGCCGTACGTCGCTGGGCGTGGACCTGCTCAGAACGGAGCAGAGATCGACGTCGTCGAGTACTTCGGCAAGGGCTTCCGGAAGGGCGACATCTACTCGTTCATCCACTACAAGGACGCCGCCGGAACGGACCACAAGGTGCCGGACGGTACGCCCCTCCTTGCAGCCCGGAAGGCACTGCGTGGAGACGACGACTGGTTCAAGCGTTACCACGTGTTCTCCGTCGAGTGGACCCCGCGGGCCTACGTCTTCCGCGTCGACGGGATCCAGACGCTGAAGGTGACCCGGGGCGTCTCGAAGGTCCCCGAGTTCCTGATCCTGAGCATGCTCTCCTCGGGCTGGGAGCTCGACAGGATGCAGCGGGCAACCCTGCCCAACGCGACCCAGGTCGACTGGGTCCGCTTCTGGCAGAAGTAGCAAGCAGCAAACCAAGCGCGGCGGCGTCCTCATGAGGACGCCGCCGCGCTCTTTTGATTGCATGGCTCAGGCGGGTGACGACCCCACCGAAACCGGCGCGCTCATCGCAATGTGCTTGTTACGTTCCTAACTTCACAGCTCGGGGTCGTCTGGGTTGGGGGGAGCGTCAATGTCGTCCCTTACGAAGTTCGCTCTCGGTCTGGTTTGTTGGGTCCTCGCACTCTCTTTGCTCGGGGTGGTGAGCCCATCGGAGTCCCCGCTTACGAGCGCCTCGGCAGCCGTGAATCAGTCGGGAAAGACCACGCTGACGCCTCCTGTGGTGCAGCCCGGGGGTCGGGTCGACGCCGCGGACAGGGCACGCCTCATCGGGAGGGTGCGGTTCCACCCAGCGCGTCGTGGTCGCCCGGTGGTCCTCCAGCGACGCGTGGGGCGCCAGGCCTGGGAGCGGGTGTCGGTCCGCAAGCAGAACCGATGGGGCGTGGTCAGGTTCATCCAGCCGGCACGCGACCCCGAGGGGCGCTGGTACGCCTACCGCGGTGTCGCCCGTCCGTGGAAGGACCTGCGCAGAGTGGCGGCGAAGCCGCAGAGCGCCAGGATCTGGACGACGCGGTTCAGCGACGAGTTCACGGGCGACCAGCTCGACCTCACCAAGTGGAGCTACCGCTATGCCTTCGCCTATCACGCCGCGAGCGACAGGGCTTGCTCCACCAGCCACCCCGACGCTGTGGACGTGAGCCACGGTCGTCTGTCGCTGAGCGCTCAGGTGGACATCGAACGCGGCGAAATGCTTGGCCCGTGCCAGGGGATCAACGACTTGGGGGTGCCCTACGAGAACGCGACCAACTGGTACAAGAACGGTCACATCGGCACCGGTGACGTGCCGAACGAGGCAGGCCGGTTCCGCTACGGCTTCACAGCGGCCCGCGTGAAGTTCGACGAGAACGCCGGGGCGCATGGAGCTTTCTGGCTGCAGACCACCCAGCGGTACGTCGAGGGACAGGGACCGGCTGAGAACGGCGCAGAGATCGACGTCGCGGAGTACTTCGGCAAGAAATTCTTCTACGGCGACGTCCACACCTTCGTGCACTACCGCGACGAGTCGGGTGTCCACCAGAAGGCGCCCGGCGGCTTCCCCGCGACCAGACTTGCGCTCAACGCACGTAAGGCGCTCAAGGGCGACGACGACGACTGGTTCAAGCGTTACCACGTGTTCTCCGTCGAGTGGACGCCTCACGCCTACATCTTCCGAGTCGACGGGGTCGTGACCGGCAAGGTCACCCAGGGGGTGTCGCAGGTACCCGAGCACCTGGTCCTGAGCATGCTCACCTCGGGTTGGGAGCTCCCCCGGCTGGACGAAAGCACCCTGCCCAACGCGATGCAGGTCGACTGGGTTCGGATCTGGCAGAAGTAGCCGGGCGGACGGGCAGTGCGAGTGCCGTCCCGGCGACGGTTAGGGTCGATGCATGTACGCCGGACCGCCGCACCATGTCGCGGGGCTGCCTGAGCTCGACCGCGCCCTGGTCATGGGCGTGCTCAACGTGACACCTGACAGCTTCTCGGACGGCGGCCGCTGGTTCGACACCGAGCGCGCTGTCCAGCACGGCCGGCATCTCGTCGCGCAGGGCGCTGACCTTGTCGACGTCGGTGGCGAGTCCACGCGTCCGGGGGCGACTCGCCCGAGCGCGCAGGAGGAGCTGGACCGGGTCCTCCCGGTCGTCACGGCGCTGGCCGCCGAGGGTGTGACGATCTCGGTCGACACGATGCGCGCCGAGGTGGCGGCTGCCGCGCTCGACGCGGGGGCGGTGCTCGTCAACGACGTCTCGGGTGGGCGCGCAGATCCGGCGATGTTCGCGACGGTCGCCTCGCGGCGGGCGCCGTACGTCCTCATGCACTGGCGCGCCCACTCGGCGACCATGCAGCAACAGACCGACTACGCCGACGTGGTCGCCGACGTCGGAGCGGAGCTTCACGAGCAGCTCGAGCTCGCGTTGGCCGCCGGGATAGCCCCTGAGCACATCGCGCTGGACCCGGGCATCGGGTTCTCCAAGACCGCCGACCAGAACTGGGAGGTGCTCGCCGCGACCGCTCAGCTGCACGAGCTCGGCCACCCGCTGCTCGTCGCGACGAGCCGCAAGCGCTTCCTGGGCGCCCTGCTGGCAGAGCCCGACGGGACGTTGCGTGCGCCCGTCGAGCGGGACGACGCCACCACGGCCACCACAGCGCTCGCCGCGGCGGCCGGGGCCTGGTGCATCCGCGCGCACGCCGTACGCCCCACCGCTGACGCAGTCCGGGTGGCCTCCCGCTGGGCCGCTGCAACCAGACCGGGGGCGACGGGTTCGCCGGCCGCGGAGCATCCTGGCGCGACCGGCACCACCCTGGGAGGAAACCGATGACCGAAGGGTCCCGCCTGTCGCAGGACGTCGCCGCGGTCGAGAAGGTCAACGCCGAGTTCTACGGCGCCTTCGAGCGCGGCGACCTCGACGCGATGACCGAGATCTGGCTCGACGATCCGAGCACGCTGTGCATTCACCCCGGCGCCGAGCCGTTGCGCGGGTCGTCGTCGATCACGCGGAGCTGGGCGGTGATCATGGCCAACGTCCCGTACATCCAGTTCTTCCTGACCGACGTCGAGGTCAGTGTCCACGACGACGTCGCCTCGGTGACGTGCTCGGAGAACGTCCTCGCGGCCGACGAGGACACCGCGCGCGACCAGTTCACCGGCGGCCGAGCGGTCGCCACGAACGTGTTCGTGCGCTCCGAAGACACCTGGCGGTTGTGGATCCACCATGCGTCACCGGTAATCTCGGTAGAGCAACATGAGGACTGACCATGGCCCCGTTGGGGGAACGGACCGCCTGGCGGTGCGCGGCATCGAGGCGTTGGGACACCACGGCGTCTTCGATTTCGAGCGCCGCGAAGGGCAGATCTTCAAGATCGACCTCGTGCTCGGGTTCGATACTCGGCCCGCCGCACAAAGCGACGACTTGCGCGACACCGTCGACTACGGAACCCTCGTGGCGGCGATCAAGAAGGCAGTGGAGACCGACCCAGTTGACCTGATCGAGACGTTGGCTCAACGCATCGCCGACCTGTGCCTGACCGACCGCCGCGTGCAGTGGGCCGAAGTGACCGTGCACAAGCCGGACGCCCCCATAGAAGCGACGTTCAAAGATGTCGCCCTGACGATTACTCGGAGCAGATCGTGACTGAGACCCCCAACCCGCACATCGTGGATGCCGACACGCTGACTGGTGAGATGCACCCCATCCGCCGCTCGGTGCTCGCCATCGGCTCGAACCTCGGTGACCGCATGGGGAGCCTGCAAGGCGCGATCAACTCCCTCGCCGACACCCCCGAGGTGTGGCTGACTGCGGTCTCGCCGGTGTACGAGACCGAGCCTGTCGGTGCTCCGGCGGGCTCGAAGACCTTCCTCAACGCGGTCATCCTCATCGACACCACGCTCTCGGCGCGGACGCTGCTCGAGCGCGCGCTGGCCATCGAGGACGCGTTCGGGCGCGAGCGGAGCGGCACCAAGGGCGAGCCGCGCACGCTCGACGTCGACCTGATCGTCGTCGGTGACCGTCGTGCCAACGACGACGACCTCAAGCTCCCGCATCCGCATGCCCACGAGCGTGCTTTCGTGCTCACGCCGTGGCACGACGTCGAGCCCGACGCCGAGATCCCCGACTTCGGCCCGGTCGCCAAGCTCCTCGAGCAGGTGAGCGACCAGGTCATCACCAAGCGCGAGGACCTCTCCCTCGAGCTGTGAGGCGCGCGTGACCCGCGACCTTCCTCCGGATGCAGAGGACGAGCAGGAGCCGGAACGCCCCTCCGGACACGTGAAGTCGACGACCGTCGGCGCGCTTGTCGGGTTCGGCGTGACCGGCCTCGTCCTCGGGTGGCTGTTCCGGCGGGTGAGCATCCGGCTGAACGACACCGCGCCCACCGTGGGGTGGCTGCCGGTTCTCGCGCTGGTCCTCGTGGCCGCCATCCTCTGGGCGGTCGCCTGGTTGACCTACCGCGATCTCCACCGGCGTGGCCTGCGCCTCGAGCCGCACAAAGCGGTCAACAGGCTGGTGCTGGCCAAGGCCAGTGCGCTGGTCGGCGCGCTGGTCGCCGGCGGGTACTTCGGCTACGCCCTGAGCTGGTGGGGCGTGAGCGAGGCAGCACTGGCGAGGACCCGGCTTGTGCAGTCTGTCTTCGCCGGGGTGGCGGGCTTGTTGATCGTCGCCGGATCGTTGCTGTTGGAACGTGCGTGTCGGGTCCGCGGAGGGGACGATTCGGACATAGGGTGACCCCTATGGCTGCCCCTTCCCCAACGCGGTCCTCGGACCTGTCCTCTGGGCGGACCCCCGCCCGCCGGCGCCAGCGCAGTGTGCGCGTCACCGTCGCTGTTGCCCTGCTTGCCCTCGCGACCCTCGTCGTCGTGCTCACCCTGCCGTCACAGTCGGCGTTGTGGCTGAGCTTCTCCTCGGTCTTCGCGCTGCTGTGTGGCGCGACCTCGTCGAGGATCGTCTACACCGAGCTTCTGCAGAGTCGGCAGGAGGCGGCAGCCGACCGTGCCGCGCAGGCGCAGGCCTACAGGAAGATGTTCAGCGACCGTGCCGCCGAGCACGCCGATTTCGTCGTGATGATGACCGAACGGGTCGCCTCACGCGACAAGTCGATCCAGGAGCTCGAGAGCACCATCGTGCTCGCCGAGGCCCGCGCGATCGAGGCCGAGACCCGGGTCAAGCGCGAGGCTCGTCGCGCCAACGAGGCCCAGGAGCTGGTCGCCAAGCTCCAGGCGCAGCTCGAGATCCGCAAGGCCGAGAAGTCCGATGAGCTCGCCACCTGGGAGGGCTGGGACGAGTCGATGGACGTCGAGACCGTCGTCGACCTCCTGGCCTGGGAGGAGAAGGCCCAGGCCACCGCCGGAGATTCTGCGGAGGATCGCAAGCACGCCTGACGATCCCTTGGTCCCGGGGGTGTTCCTCCAGGGGCGCAAGCCACGCATCAGCGCTGGCCTGCGCCCCGGTTTCGCGTCTGGGCGGGTCAACCGCATGTCCGACGGCACACTTCGAGTGAGCCCGGCCACAACTCGGTCTCGACCCGGGTGCCATGTTCGTCTCCCTATGCGAGACAATGCCTTGGTGATCTCAACCGGCGAAGACCGTAAAGACGCAAACTCCGACGACCTGGACCTCCCCGAGGGGTGGTCCGCATCAACCCCCGACGAGGCCGATGCGGCCGAGCTGACCGACCTGCTCCGCCAGCACGAGAAGGCCGCGCGCGGGTGGGCCAGCTCCGGCGAGGACGACATCCTCGTGGAGGTCGGCGCCAAGGGTGCGATGGTTCGGGAGAACATCGCGCTGCGCGACCCCGACGGCGTGATCCGCGGCTGGGCGACCGCCCATGACAGGGCCGCCGGCCGCATGCTGATGCAGCTCTACGTCTCCCGCGACCTCGACGACGCGACGGCGGACAAGATCGCCGGGGTCCTCTTCGAGTGGGCCGACGGCGCCGCGAAGCGCGTGGGTCGCGGCCGCGAGCTCGACGTACAACAGATCGACAGCGGTGCCTTCGCCGACGACCCGCGCCAGCACCGCTGGCTCGAGCGGGCCGGATACAAGCGCGTGCGCCACTGGTGGCAGATGGCCCGGCCGGTGGAGCCCGGTGACGAGGACCTGGCCCCCGAGCCCGACCGCGGCGTGGTGATCCGGCCCGTGATGCGTCAGGGCGGCGGCATGCCCGACGAGGACGACCTGCGCACCGTGCACGACATCCTCGAGTCCGCGTTCGCCGACCACTTCAACTCGCGCGAGGAGACCTTCGACGAGTTCATCTTCCGGCTCCGTGAGGACCCTGGCCACCGCTGGGACCACTGGTGGATCGCCGAGATCGTCGACGGCAAGGAGCCCGAGCCGGCCGGCACGCTTGTCGGCACGATGATCGAGGGCGGTGTCGACGAGCAGGGGCAGCCGAAGCCCGACGGGTCCTACGTGTCCTACCTCGGGGTACTGCAGTCCGCACGCGGACGGGGTGTCGCCAAGGCGCTGCTCAACATGATCATCGCCGACGCCGCCTCCCGCGGTCGCGACCGCGTTGGGCTCGAGGTCGACGCGGACTCGCCCACGGGAGCCGACGGGCTCTACGTCTCGATGGGCTGGGAGACCAAGTACGTCACGGAGTCCTGGCACAAGGACGTCCCTGTCGAGTGACGGCCACCCTGTGAGCCACAGGCGTCGCGAGGTCGGACCTCGCTTCGAGGTCGTCGGACGTGCCCGGCCGTTCGAGGTCGTCTCGCCCGGCTTCGTCGTCGCAGAGTCCGAGGCATCGACGTACGACGGTCTGCGGCGGAGCGACTTCTCGCCACCGGCCCCGTTCGCCGCGGTCGAGGTGAGCGTCGAGGATTCACGTGGGACCGTGCTCGCCGGGCTGGCCTCGGGGCGTGACGAGCACCTGCTCGCTGGCTACGACGTCGCGTCGGGGCGGGTGGGGATCGAGCACCGCGCGGGCGGGATGAGCACGGTGCTCGCCTCGAGTCGGGTACGTCGTCGGGTGCGCAGGATGGCGTTCGTGCTCTGCGAGAACCAGCCGACGGTGCTCGTCGACACCGGCCGTGGGTGGCGCCCCGTGGTGACCGACCGGCGTCGGGTCGCGCTGCGCACAGACTTCCGGGTTCCGGGCACACTGGCTCGGTTCACTGCCGCGTGGGGCTCCCGGGGCGGTACGTCGACCCTCGGACCCGTCCGGGCGGGCCTCTTCGGCATGGCCGGCTTGCGCGACCTCCATCTCGTGCAGCACGCCGACGGGACGCCGTACGTCCGCGACGGCCGGATGTTCCTCACCGCCACCTGCGCGGGCCTGGGCTTCTTCACCCAGGCGCACTGGGGCGTGTTCGCCTTCGACCCGGATGCACTCGCGGAGGGCGACATCCGGCTCGAGCAGACGGCTCACCTGTTCTCGCATCGCAATGGGCTGCTGCTCGGCGACCACGCCGGGCAGCTCGTCCGCGACGGCGACACCTGGCTGGTCGGGGTGAGCTCCTGGGGCGACTTCGCGCCGCACCGCGGACCGTTCGTCCGCCATGCGACAACGACCGGCGACCTGCTCAGCGGCGTGCACGTGCTCGACACCGAGCTCGCGCCGATGCCGACCGGTCGCGGAAGCTACGACCCGGGCATGACCCGTATCGACGGCCGCTGGTTCGTGTCCTACGTCGAGAGCGTGTCCCACCGGCCCAGCCGGTTCCACCCGGCGCTCGCCGTGGGACCCGTGGGTGCCACGCACTGGACCGAGGGGCTGCAGCGCGTCGGGGAGGTCCCCGAGCTGCCCTTCTGCGAGGGCCCTGTCATCGCGCGGCCGGACGCTCCCGACGGAGAGTGGCGCGTGCTGGCGAGCGACGGGCGGGCGCGGAGGTACCGCGTCTTCGACCTCACCATGCGCCGGCTCGGCGACCTCGCCGCGCCGTACGACACCAACCTCCCGCACCCGCAGATCATCGACCTGCCCGGCGGTCAGCGGGTGATGGTGACCTTCGACGGGTCACCCTACGGAAAGCGCGTGCTCGGCTACGGTACCCATGGCGACGTCCTCGTCATGCGGGCGACCTAGGTCGGCTCCACGGTCTCCTCGGCTTCGAGCGATTCGCTGATCGAACGGCGCAGGGCGGTATGGATGGAGTTCGGGGTGAGTACGCCGAGGGTCTGACCGCCCTGGGTCACGGCGACGACCGGCTCGTCCTGGCGCATCATCAACGCCAGGGCGTCCTCCAACGAGGCTTCGAGGGAGACGCTCTCCACCCCGTTCTCGGGCGTAGTCGACTCCAGGTCCTCGCGCCGGATCGGAGTCACCGACAGTCGCCGCAAGCCGCGGGAGGCACCCACGAACTCCGAGACGAAGTCGTCAGCAGGCCTGCCCAGCACCTGCGCCGGGACGTCGTACTGCGCCAGCCGGCCACCGGTCGCGAACACCGCCACCCAGTCCCCGAGGCGGACCGCCTCGTCGATGTCGTGCGTCACGAGCATGACCGTCTTGTTGAGGTCGCGTTGCAGACGAAGGAACTCCTCCTGCAGCTTCATCCGGTTGACCGGGTCGACTGCCCCGAACGGCTCGTCCATCAAGAGCACCGGCGGGTCGGCGGCGAGGGCGCGTGCCACCCCGACCCGTTGGCGCTGCCCGCCGGAGAGCTGGTGCGGGTAACGGTCGGCGTACACGGAGGGGTCGAGGCCCACGAGCGACATGAGCTCCTCCGCGCGGTCGGACGCCCGGGCCCGCTGCCAACCGAGCAGCGACGGAACGGTGGCGACGTTGGTGCGGATCGTCTGGTGCGGGAACAGTCCGATCTGCTGGATGACGTACCCGATGTGGCGGCGCAGCTCGACCGCGTCGACGTGGGTCACGTCGCGGCCGTCGAGGGTGATGGTGCCGGCGGTCGGCTCGATCAGGCGGTTGACCATCTTCAGCGTCGTCGACTTGCCGCACCCTGACGGCCCGACCAGGCACACGACCGAGCCCCGTGGAACAGAGAGGTCGAGGTCGTGCACGGCGACCGTGCCGTCGGGGTAGGTCTTGCCCACGCCGTCGAGCCGAATCATGGGATCTTCGCTAGGTTGCACGGGTGGTCCTGTCCGAGGAAGCGCCGGTGGGCGAGAACTGCATGGTCCGCAACGAGTGGATCTGCGGTGAGTACCTCACCAGCCGCGCAGAGCTGCTCACCGACGCAGTGGTGCAGCATGTGTGGCTCACGGTGGTCTCCGTCCTCATCGGGCTGGTGGTGGCCCTGCCGCTGGCGTTGCTGGCTCGACGCTACCCAAAGGTGGAGGCGCCCGTCGTCGGCACGACCACGGCGCTCTACACCATCCCCTCGCTCGCGCTCTTCGCGTTGCTCCTCCCGATCACCGGCCTGACCCCTACGACGGTGATCACCGGGCTGGTGCTGTACACACTGACGATCCTGGTCCGCAACATCATCGAGGGCCTCAATGCCGTGCCGCCGGACGTCATCGAGGCGGCCCGCGGCATGGGGTACGGCGGAGGGCGGCTGCTGTTCACCGTCGAGCTGCCCCTCGCGCTGCCCTCCGTGATGGCGGGGCTGCGGGTCGCGACGGTCTCCACGGTCGCGCTGACGACGGTCGGAGCGATCGTGAACTACGGCGGACTGGGCAACCTCCTGCTCGAGGCGGTCAACACCCAGTTCAGGCCGCAGGTGCTGACCGCCAGCGTGCTGTGCGTGCTGCTCGCGATCACCTTCGACCTCCTGCTCGTCGGAGCGCAGCGAATGATGACGCCGTGGACCCGGGGGAGGGCAGCCTGATGCTCGAGGTGCTGCAAGGCGTGGTCGAGTTCTTCCAGGACCCGGCGAACTGGCGAGGCGAGGAGGGGATCCTCAACCGGCTCGTGCAGCACCTGCTCCTGACCGCGGCAGCCACCCTGGCCGCCGTACTCCTCGGGCTGCCGCTCGCGATCTGGCTCGGCCACGTCGGCCGCGGCGGGCTGCTCGCGGTGAACATCTCCAATGTCGGACGAGCGGTTCCGACCTTCGCGGTCTTGTTGCTGCTCTCGATAGGCCCGGTGGGCACGGCCGACCTGGGCCCCTTCGGCCGGGCGGGCCTGGCGACCTTGATCGCGCTGGTGCTCTTCGCCCTGCCGCCGATCATCACCAACGCCTACGTCGGGATGCGGGAGGTGGATCGCGACACCGTCGAGGCGGCCCGCGGCATGGGCATGCAGGGCAGCCAGCTGCTGAACCGGGTCGAGCTCCCCTTGGCGCTGCCGTTGATCATCACCGGGGTCCGCCTCGCCGTGGTGCAGGTGTGGGCCACCGCGACGATCGCCGCGCTGGTCGCCGGGCCCGGCCTGGGGCGGATCATCACCCTCGGCTTCCGGCGCCAGGACGTGCCGATGGTCGTGGCGGGGGCTCTCGTCGTCGCGGTGATCGCGCTGGTGCTCGAGGGCGTGATGGTGATGGCGCAGCGGTACCTCGACCCGGTGGCCCGAGCCCGTCGCTCCGGAGCAGTGGCGCCCAGAGCAGCCGGGAAGGTCGCCGCAGGTCGCTAGGCGGTGCGAGGCCTGGGCACGAAGAACGAGACCACCACGAGCGCGGCTCCCACGACGGCAACCGGCAGCAGGACCTCGGTCACCGCGGTGGTGTCGGGCGCGCTGACGGCCGCGGCCCAGCGTGCCCAGCGCCCGGTGGCCGCCTCCTCCACGAGTTGGGGAAGGCTGCGGAGCAGCAGGAACGCGGCGCCGGCGCTCAGCGCCACCGCGGCGCCGACCAGTGCAACGGCACGTCGACGGTTGCGGGCGATCAGGAGTCCGACGAGAAACAGTGCCGCGGACGCCAGGGCGCCGCGCGTGGCGACCAGCCAGGCCGTGTCACGCGCCTCCTCGTAAGGCCCCCAGATGCGTTGCGGAACGCGCATGGACGCGTCGGTCTGAGCCGCCCGCACCTGCGCGGCCAGCTCGCCGTACCCACCCTTCTCGAGGCTCTGGGCAAGCTCCCGGCGGACCGGGCTGAAGTCCGCCCTACCCTGCGGGTCCACGCTGACGGAGGAGAGGGCGCGGTCGACGCGCGGGCTGTCCGCGAGGCGGTCGACGTCGGAGCGGTACGCCGAGGGCAGGCTGCTGTAGCCGGGAAGGGTCCGCGACAGGACCTCGTCACGCAGCTCGGACCCGTCCATGGCCTTGGCGAGGACGTCCCCCGCCCGCTGCGGGTCCAGCACGGTCTCGTGGACGACGTACGCGGCCAGGGACAGGACCGCGAGCAGCGAGGCAAGGGCGACGGCGACGAAGGAGAGGAACGAGCGCATGCCCGCCATCCTCCCCGGTTATGGGGAGTCCATGCGCAGGGGGGTTCGTCCCTCCGCTTGTCCCGGGTTTGTGAGTACCATGAAAACGCGGGTGCAACGATCGCGCCCACCGGACACGCGCGGCACCACCGCGGGACACAGAAGGGGGAGCGCGACATGTCTCCTGCATCTCTTCGTAAGCAGAGCCGGACACGCCGTGCTCTGGCCGGCGTCATGGCCGCTCCGCTCCTGCTTGTGACAGCGTGCGGCAACGGCGGGACCGAAGCCCTCGACGAGGGGGAGACCTCCGGCGGAGGGGCCGGCGGCGAGGTCGTGATCTCCTACCAGGACTACACGGAGATGTCGATCATGGCCGAGATGTACGCGGCACTGCTCGCGGACGCGGGCTATGAGCCGACGCTCAAGGGCGTGGGCGACCGCGCGATCTACGCCGGCCAGCTGAGCAGCGGCGACGTGCACGTCGCTCCCGAGTACGTCTCGTCGATGACGGAGTACCTCAACCGGGACATCAACGGTGCGGATGCCGAGATCGTCGCCTCGCCGGACCTCGACGAGACCATGGCGCAGCTCGAAGAGCTGGCGGCGCAACGGGGCATGACGCCGCTCGAGCCCGCGGAGGCCGAGGACGCCAACGCCTTCGCCGTGACCCAGGAGTTCTCCGAGACCAATGGAGTCACGACCTTGAGCGAGCTCGGTGAGTACGGCGAGCCGGTGGCTCTCGCAGCAGCCGAGGACTGCCCCGACCGGCCGGACTGCAAGCTGGGCCTGGAATCGGTCTACGGCATCGACATCAGCAACTTCGAGCCCCTGGGCTTCGGCACCGCCCAGACCAAGGACGCGCTGACGAGTGGGGAGGTCCAGGTCGGGCAGGTCGGCACGAGCGACGGTCAGATCGAGCAGCTGGGGCTCGTCGTCCTCGAGGACGACAAGAACTGGCAGAACGTCGAGAACCTCGTGCCGGTCGTGAGCACTCAGTTCCTCGAGGCCAACCCCGACGTCGAGGAGGCCCTCAACCAGCTCTCGGAGGTCCTCACCACGGACGACCTGAAGGCCCTCAACGCCAAGGTGGACGCCGAGCGCCAGCTGGCCTCCGACGTTGCAGAGGAGTACCTGACGGACAAGGGGCTGATCTAGGAGCCCTTGCGGCCCTTGTCGCGCTGCCAGACACGGACCCAGTCGGTCTCCATCGTGGTGGGCAGCGTCGATCGGTCGAGCTTGGGAAGCTCCCAGTCAGAGCTGAGGAGGCTCAGGACCAGGAACTGGGGGACCCCCGAGACCCCTTCCTTGGTGCGGAAGGTCTCGCGGCCGTCCACACGGAAGACGTACTGCTTCGGGGTCCACTCCACGGAGAAGACGTGGTAGCTGCGCCACCAGGCGTCGCCCGGCGGTAGCTGGCGGGTCGCCTTCGGCCAGACTCCGCCGACCTTCTCGTTCTCGTTGCCGGCGTTCAGGTAGTACAGGAACGACGCGAGCCCGCCCCCCTTGAAGCCTTCACCGAAGTACTCGACGATGTCGATCTCCGCGCCGCTGCTCTTCGGTTCGCCAGGGACGACAGTCACGCCGCTCCTCTGCAACCAGAAAGCGCCGTGCTGGCCACGCCCCTGCGGGAACTTCACCCGTGCCGCTGCTACGCCGTGGGTGAAGTTGAAGATGCCCTCGGTCGCGATGTGGCCGTTCAGGTAGTACTCGAGGGTGCCGTAGTCCTCGGTGTAGCACGGCACGCCGATCTTTGCGGGGTCCTCCTGGACCTGCAGTTTCAGCGTGCCCCCGGAGACGGAGACTGCGCTCTCGTCGCTCATCGAGCACTCCCTCATGCCCGACTCGTTGTACAAGCCGACCTGCCTGTACATCCACTTGGACATGTCCAGCGCGTCTCCGTCGAACTGGTCCCCGAAGACGAGTCGCCACGCCGACGAGTTGACGACGTTCGTCCTCGCCTCCGGATCGCCCGCCTCGCCGAGGGCAGTCGCCCGGTAGTCAGTGCCCTTCCCCTTGCCCGGTGAGCGAACGTCCGCGAACATCGCGACTCCAGAGCGGTCCTGCTCGGCGCTGGCGACGACCTTCCAGGTGGCACCCGAGCGCCGCTCCAGCAGGACGACGCCACCTTGCTGGGGCTCGGTGAAACGAGCTGAGACGACAAGGCCTGTCCGGTCGGCCCTGGCGGGAGAGTTGCCAGGCTGGGCCACGGGGGGAAGAACCGAGAGCCGGCCACCCGGGGGCGTCGGGGAGTCCGTGCCGGCGACCGGGTCCTCGCCGACGCCGTGGGCGTCGGTGGGTCGGCCGGCCCACTTGTCGTAGGCAACGACGCCTGATGCCGCGAGGAGGACCAGGACGACAGCCAGCAGGAGGAGTCGGGCAAGGAGGCGCAAGTTGTTCACATCATTTGATCGGTTGCGAACAGGACAGAAGTCCAACGTAACAAAGCGCCGCGCCCGCCGAATCCCGGAGCCAGCCGCTTAGGATGCGGAGATGCCGCGCCGATTCTTCTTGCACGTGGGGAGCCCCAAGACCGGAACGACGTTTCTGCAGAACGTCCTCTGGTCGCAACGAGACATCGCGCGAGAGCACGGCCTGCTGCTCCCGATGTCGTCGCGCGGCGATCACTACCGGGCCTGTCTCGATGTTCGCGGAGACACGGGCTACTCGAACACGCCCGAGCTCATTCCCGGTACGTGGCGGTCCTTGGTCGAGGAGGCCGGGGCCTGGGACGGAGATGTCCTCGTCTCCCATGAGCTCTTCGCGCCCACTCCGTTGGATCGTGCCCGGAAAGCCGTCGCCGATCTGAGCGCTGTCGCGGACGAGGTCCACGTGGTGGTGACGGCGAGAGACCTGGTCCGTCAGTTCCCTGCGCACTGGCAGGAGAACGTCAAGGCGAGGTCGTCCGAGTCGTTCGGCGAGTTCATGGCTGCGGTCCAGGCGGACACGGCGCGCGACGGGTGGTTCTGGCTGGTCCAGGACTCTGCAGGGATCCTCGATCGCTGGGGCGCCGATCTGGCGCCTGAACAGTTGCACGTGGTTACCGTCCCAGAGCCCGGGCGCCCACCCAGCCTGCTCTGGGAGCGGTTCTCCTCGCTCCTCGGGCTCGATCCTGCCCGCTTCAGCCTCGATCAGGCCAGGGCCAACGAGTCGCTCGGTCCCGATCAGGTCGAGCTGCTGCGTCGCGTGAACGCAGCCCTTGGCGATCGGTTGCCGCGACCTGGGCCGTACGCCGAGATCGTGAAGGGGTACCTGGCGCATCGCGTCCTGGTCGAGCAACCGACGCGGAAGCTGGGCCTGGACGGCGACGATCTCCGCTATGCCGTGGAGCACTCCACCCGCATCGCCGGGGAGCTCAGGGGCAGAGGCGTGCATGTCGTAGGGGACCTCGAGGAGCTCGAGCCACCTGCCGAGCCAACTGGCTCTCCTGCCCGTGAGGTCCCGACCGAGGCCGAGGTTCTCGGCTCCGCCGTCGAGGTCATCGTGACAGTCCTCGAACGAGTGCTGGAGCAGCGAGAGCGTCGGGAGGCCGCGGTGGGTCGTCTGAGGCAGAAGTTGCGGGCCTGCCGGGAGGAGCTGGACGCCGTACGGAGCCAGCCCTCCCCACGCCGATGGTCCCTGGGGCGGTTCAGGCGCTGATCGGTGTCCTCACGACGGGTCGTCGTGTGACCGGGGCCTGATGCGACGGGCGAGCCTCCGTATGCGAGCCACGGGTGCGGGCGGCTGGTCCCCACGGCTTCCCAGGGTGTTCGCTGGAGCAGCCGGCGGCAGCTCCGTGGTCTTGGGCGCCGGAGGCCGGGTCGCGCTCGGCCGCGTCACGTGGGGAGCGTGCACAGGGTGAAGGAAACCGTCCTCGACGCCCTCCGACCACCACGTCTTGGAGACGGCGTCGACCACGTCGTCCAGGTCGTCGCCTGGCTGCATCACCCGCTCGGCATGTTCGAAGGCCTCGGTCGATTCGAGCCTCGCGACCCGCCCATCCGGAAGTAGCACGGACCGCAGGCCGAGCTCACGCTCCTGCATGTCCTTGGCCAGCTCCTCCATCGTGTTCTCGCCGGGACGCCAACCCGGGGGGAGGTGAAGCCTGAACGATGCCGAGCAGGTGGCGGGCAGATCCTCAGAGAGCACGACCCGTGCCTCGGTGGCGTACTTCTCGTGGATCAGGCGCTGCTCATGCAAGGCGTCCTCTCCGGCGCCATCGCCGAGACTCGCCCATCGGCCGACGAGTCGGCAGTGAACGTCGTGAGGCTTCCGGAGGAGTAAGCCGGCGACGGTGTAGTCCACCTCCTCGAAAGAGTGGCCGTCCACCTCAACCACAACCTCGATCATCGGCACACGGTCGTCGTGGCCGCCGCTGTGCCCGGAACTCGCGGCAGTCTGGGCATCGCTCCGCACGGGTTCTGCGCTCACGCGAGGTTCCTTCCGGCCAGAGGCTTGGCGGGCAGGTCGTCGGAGTCTGCCTCGATCAACACGCTCGGACTGAAGCCTCGCCACTGCTGGGCGGCACGTCTCCGCGTCACGAAGTAGCCCAGACCCGGGTCCCAGGTGTGCCCCTGCGCCCCTCGTCGAAGGACGTAGCCGAGGCCGTGTGAGCGGTAGACACGGCCGCCTGAGTCGAGGGTGGCAGACAGGAGATGGGCGTCGACGTGCTTGCGGACGTGCCGGAACCCGCCTACCGCCTGGAAGGCCGCCCTGTCGATCATGATCGTCCCCCCAGCGACGAAGGGGCGGTACACCTCGGACTCGTCGGGCCGTCGCGTGGTGACCCACAACGGCTCGACGAAGGTGAACTCTGAGGAGCAGCCCACGATCTCGGCGCCGCTGTACTCACGGGCCAGGAGAAGGTCGGCGGCGAAGTCCTTGGCGTACCAGTCGTCGTCGTCCATCTTCAGCAGGACGTCCCCGCTCGATCGTGCTGCCGCCTGATTCAGCACCTCGCCGAACAAGGTGCTCGCCTCAGCGCGGAACGTCGTGAGCGGTGCGTCGCTCGCGTCCTGGAAGGCGGCGATGGCGGCCGGGTCCGCGTCGAATCCATGGGTGGCCAGCACGACCTCGAGGGTGACGCCGTGCTGACGGGCAACCTGGCGAAGCGCGAAACCGAGCATCTCGGGGCGCCTGGTCACCAGGAGCACGCTCACGAGGGGTGGCGGGGTCGCCTGCAGCCCGTGTCTCCGAGCGAGGGCACGCCGCCAGGGGCCGGTCGCGTGGGAACGCAGGGCCGCTCGGCGGAGCCGGACGCTGTGCTCCTCGCGCGCAAGAGCGTCGGTCAGGTCGGCCGACGTGACGAGTGCTTGGGCCAGTTCCTCGGACAGCAGCGACCGCGCCCAGGCGGGCACCGCATCGGTCACAAGCGGAACGCCGGCCATGGCGAGCGACGCGACAGTCCGGCAGTAGTCCTGGGGGCCGCTGCCGCCGCGCCAGTCCAGAGTGAGTCCCGGGAGCCGGCGAAGCGGTGGAACGTCGGCCTCGCTGAGGCCGTGGTGGGTGAGCTGTACGTCTGCTCCACCTGATCCGTCACCGGCGACCATTCGGCGCGCGTCGCTGATGCGCAGCGGCAGCGGATCGCCACACGGCGTCCGGTCGAAGCCGATCGGGTTCAGCAGCCCTTCGTCGATGGCGCCCAACGAGAGCGGCCCGCGACGCCTGAGCTCGGAGCTGGTCGTCTCCGTGCTCCAGGAAGCCAATGCGTCCCACGTGAGATCCGGTTCGATGTGACTCAGCTCCGGCACGCGGCCCAGCACCGGGTGGGGTGCGCTGGTCAAGGTGTCGGGCACCTCGTCGGCATCCTCGGTCACGACCAGGTCCGGAGGTGAGTCCGTGGTGGCGTCGTAGAGACGGCGCGGCATCGCGACGATGGCCGATGGGTCGGCGGCAGGCCACAACCATGGCTGATCCCGCCGCACACCGAGCGTGGGCCAACCCGTCGAGAGTTCCTGGGATGGCGAGGCAGCGCGCGCGACCTGGATGAACACGGGACGTACCGGGGCCGGAGCGGAGAACGTGAGCAGGACGAATCGCTCGGCTGATCGGGAGGCAACCAGTTCCTCCAGCGGCGGCCAGGCCGCCTGCGCGGTCACCGTGGGAAGGTGATCAGCCCCGCGTTCGATCCACACGCCGATGCGGCGGGCGGGGCCGAAGTTGCCGAGCCCGGTGACAGCGCGTCTCAAGGACACCAGGTCGTGAACGGCGAGCAGGACGACGTCGCGCTCCCGGGCGCGGGGCATCGGCCGCGTCAGATCGTGGAACTCGGCGGCATCCGGGAGCCTCAGAGCGTCAAGGCTGCGCCTTGCCATTCCGGGTGCGAGAAGTACGAGGAGGTCGTTGACTTCCTCGAGGTGGTCGCGGAGGTGAGGTGGTGTGGGCACGAGTCAGCGGCGACCCATGCTCTGGAAGCCGCGGCCGATGACAGTGATCCGCATGCCGGGGAGTCTACTGAGAGGGGATCCCCTGCCGGGCTCACCGCCCCTGGTGCTGAACTTCGGCCCGGAGGTCGAACGCAGGTCGGGGCCAGTCGTCGTCGAGCGGCAGCGCATCGTCGGCGGTCGCAGCAATGCCGGCGATCTCTAGAAGCACCTCCGTTGCGGCGTCGACGTCCCCGATCGAGGACTGGTACTTCGTAGGAACCGTGCTCAAGACGCTCCCCTGCTCGACGACGCTCCAGATCGGCGTGCCGCTTCCGAGGTAGTCCGACACCTTGGAGGGGAGGTAAGGGTTGAGCGGGTGATGGTCCCTGGTGCTCGCGTCGTTCACGAGCAGGACGTCGAACCGCGTCGTGAGGTTGAGGAAGTCGAGGAACGAGACGTACGCGTTGACCACGACTGCGTCGCTCAGCCCGAGCTCCTCGATCTGGGCAGTCGTCTCGTCGGGCGCGTTGGTGAAGATGTGAAGCCGGATACGTGAGCGTGCTCTCGCCTCGAGAGAGCCGAGCGCCGTGACGACCTCGCTCAGGCCCCTGGTCGCGTAGAAGACACCGAAGTACGCGATGTTCGTCCTGCTCGGGTCGAGCCTGTAATCGGAGAACGTCCGCGTGTAGAAGTCCGGGGGCAAGGTCGGGTGGTGGGCAACCTGAGAGACCAGAGCAGCTCGATCCGCCAGCTTGCGCGAGCCCGTGTAGCCGAGCATGTAAGTCCGCTGGTTCTCGTTCGTGAAGACGATCTCGTCAGCGAGCGCATATGCGATGAGCTCGACCCACTCCCACATTCGAAGATCCGTGGGCATCTCGAAACCGGCGCTCTCGGCGGCATGGCGCAGGGAGGCAATGAGGTCGTCATCCTCGACCAGGTCCGGCCTGGCTTCTCCGCGAACGTCGTGGAGCATCGGATCCGAGAACTCGGCGATCCATCGAACGTCGGGGTGCTGGACCTTGTAGGCGGCTGCAGCGAAGTGGGAGGCAGGCCACATGGCCCGGCTGTACACACTGCGGTAGGGGCCCTTTTCCGCTGACAGGGCAGCTGCGTGTTCCAGGGCGGCGGCGACGAATGTCCGGATGCACCGCCAGTTGCCCATGGCCTGGGGCGTCTGTGTGACCACGAGTCGGTCGACGTACTCGCGGCAGATCTCCTCCGACCAGTCGTCGACGGTGCGCACCTTGTCGAGCTGGTTGGTGATGACGTCGACGGAAACACCGCGCTCGCGGATACGGCGAGCAGAGACGAGTGCACTCGTGTCCTGGTAGGGCACGAAGCAGTAGAGCATCGCCAGGTCCCTGGCGGTTCCGCGGTTCAGAGCGTCGTAGGGGAACCACGGCAGGTTGCGTTCCCGAACACTCGCGAGCACCTCATCGCGGCTCTCGGGGAACCACATCAGGTACGCGTTCATGTGCTTGACCTGGGCGAGGATCTTGCCTCGCACGACGCGGCGGACGGCGGGAAGGTCATGGCTCAGGTAGCTCAGAGCCTCGATGCAGCTGAGCCGCTGCGTGATGTTGAAGTCGAAGCTCGGCGCCTGACGGGAGACACTCCCCGGTCGCACGGTCCGGTAGTAGATGGCTCCTGACTCGCGGTCGACGACGCGCAAGCAGAACTGCGTGCTCGCGAACATCTCAGTCCAGTAGACGAAGTCCTCCCCGCTCCGCAGATCCGTGCGGTAGGGCTGCCTTCGAGCCACGGCGGTGGGGACGAGTTTCGCGACGTTGGCGCTGAGCGCTGAGGCTGCGCTCTCCGCGGGAATGACCCTGCCGGCGTGCTCGAGGAGCTTTGCGGTGAAGTAGTTCGCGGTGGCTACGTCTGCAACCGCTGGCTCGCTCTCGCCGGCGGTCACGTCGACCATGTAGGCCACGGGCACGACACCGGGCTCGGCGGCGTCGAGCAGTGCCTGCAGATAGTTGCGCGAGACGTAGTCGTCGTCGTCCATGAACGTGACGTAACGTCCAACGGCTGCCTCGAGGCCGATGTTGCGGGCGTTCGATGCGCCGGCCTCGTCGGTGACGATCATCCTGGCGTTGTGTCGTGGATGCCGCTGTCTGAAGGAGGCCAGGATCTCGGGTGTGGCGCAAGGAGGTCCGTTCACCACGAGAACGATCTCGAAGCTCTCAGGTGCAAGGCTCTGATTGCCCAGTGAGTCGAGGGCCCGGCCCACATGGTCGTCGCCCTGGTAGGTCGCCACGATCACAGATACTTCGGGCCATGGCGTCGGCCTACCTGGCATGGAATTCCCGTCCCGAGTGACTCGAAATTGTCTGGGTTACTGTGTGCCCGATCCCCCGTCTAACCAGCAGAATCGCGAAACAAACATGACTAATGCCCCGAATCATACCGTTACTCCGCTCATCCTCGTCGCGAGCACCGCATCAGTGGCGGTCCAAAGGTTTGGCCCGAGCGCTGAGGACTGTCGGCTGGCGACCTACGAGGAGGTCCTTTCGGGCGTCCACGACGGCGTGATCCAGCAGTCCCGGTTCGTGGGGATCGCGAGCGGTGAGGACCAGCACGAGGTCATGAAGCACGTGCTCACTCAGCTGAGTCGAACCGACGATGCCGTCGAGGTTGCCCTCGAGGTACAGGGGGACGACCAGCACGCCTTGGGCGAGAAGGCAGAGATCGCTTCGCAGTTCCCGTCGTTCGCACTCGCGGGCACGGACGAGGTTGGACGTGCGAAATGCCTTCGTGTCGAACGCAACGTGGTTGCGAGTCGGGTCGGAGGCGAGGCTGCTCCTCAGGGGCATCCCCTGCTGGACCCGGTAGATCGCGATGAATCCGCAGTGGACGAGTTCACCTCCGGCGCTGTGGTGGCACGACTTCGCATGGAGGTCGAGAGGTTGCGCCGCGAACAGGAGGAAACGCTCGGTCGGCTCGAGCGCACACGCCAGCGGCTCAAGGTGTCCCGCACGAAGAACAAGAATCTCCGCACCCAGGTCCGGGGGCTGCGGGGATCGCGGTGGGTGAGACTCGCGTTGGCCCTCACCGGTGGGATCAGCCGCGTGGCTGCGAAGCTGGGCCTCTCACCACGTGTGTTCGTGGGGCTTGCTGCTGCCTTGGGGGCGCTCGTCGCCTTGACGCTCGGCATCGGGCTCGCCGCGTTGGGTGGTCTAGCCGCCCTCGGCAGCGCGCTGATCGCGACTCTGGCCGTGCTCGTCCTGACCCTGCTTGTGGCGCTGAATCGTCGGGTCGTGCGGGAGTTGGGTGTTGTCTCCGGACGGTTGACGCGTCTGGAGAACCGCACGAAGGCCAACGACCGGACACGGGCGACCGCCCTGCGCAACATGGCCAAGAGAGCGCGGTCCCAGCACACCCAGCAGATGCAGAAGCTCGACGAGGTCGGGAAGAAGCTGGACCCTGCTGGTGACCTGGGGGAGGCGGTACGGGCGGAGACTCGGCCGATCGATGCACGACTCGAGGCCTTGTCGGTCCAGGTCGACCGTGCGCAGGATCAGCTGCCGACGTGGTTCCGGCAGTTCGAGCAGCGGTACAACCGACGCAACGTCATCGAGCGCAGCCAGGCAGAGGCGGCGTTGAACCTGTACGCGCTCGCGCCGCCCGTCTCCGCCGCGGTTCCCGCCATGGGTGGCTGGGCAGCGTCCCCGGACGTCCTTCTGCTGCTCGTCGATGAGCTCCTCACCTTGCGTCCGCGAACGGTCGTCGAGTGCGGAAGTGGGGTGTCCACCCTCTGGCTGGCGCTGATGATCCAAAAGCACGCCTTGCCGACTCGCCTGGTCGCGCTGGAGCACGACGAGGCCTTCGCGCAGAAGACCCGTTCCCTTTTGCGCAAGCATGGCGTCGAGGGGCTGGCGGAGGTGCGGCACGCACCCCTGGTTGCCCACGGCGAAGGTGGGTCCCCGTGGTATGACACCACGGCGCTCGAGGATGTCGACCACGTCGGGCTGCTGTTCGTGGACGGTCCCCCCGCGGACACGAGCGAGCTCGCGCGCATGCCCGCTGTCCCTGAGATGCTCGAGCGCATGGCCCAGGAGTGCACCGTGGTCCTCGATGACCTGGTGAGGGCTGAGGAGAAGGAGGTCGCTCGCGCGTGGAGGGACCTGCTTCCCGAGTTCGCCTACGAGGAAGTGGCGTTGGAGAAGGGGGCTGCGGTCTTCCGTCGGGGCTAGCCCGTGTGCCCGAGGAAGGCGCCGATCACTGATCCGATCCGCTCGCCCGCCCGGCCGTCCCACAGCGGTGGGACCGGCCAGGTGCTGGGTCGTCCCTTGCTCAACTGCACACGCACGTCTTCGGCGAGCTGTGCCGTCTTCGTCAGTCGGTTGGTTCCGTGTGTGATCGTGACGGGGCGTTCGGTGTTCGGTCGAAGGGTCAGGCAGGGGATCCCCAGAACGGTGGTCTCCTCCTGCACGCCGCCTGAGTCCGTGATCACGAGCTCGCTTCCGCGCACCAGGCTGATGAACTCCAGGTAGCCAAGCGGCTCCAGCGGGTGTACGTGCGGATGGTCCAGCAGTCCGGTCCTCTCGAGGTGCACCCGGCTGCGCGGGTGCACCGGGAGCACGAGCGGAAGCATCTCCGCGACCTCGGTGATGGCGCGCACGATCTTGTCGAGCTCAACGGCGTCGTCGATGTTCCCAGGGCGGTGCAGCGTCGCGACCGCGAACCGCTCGGGCAGTCGCACATGCTCGGACACACGGGAGGGGGCGGTCGCGTCCAGGTGTCGCAGCAACGTGTCGATCATCGGGTTGCCCACAAGATGGATGCGGTGAGCGGGGGTCCCCTCACGACCGAGGTGGGCGACCGCGTCGGGGCTCGTCGCGAGAAGCAGGTCACTCAGCCGGTCCGTGACCAGTCGGTTGACCTCCTCCGGCATCGTGTTGTCGAAGCTACGAAGGCCGGCTTCGACATGCGCGAGTGGGATGCACAGCTTCGCGGCCGTCAGCGATGCGGCGACGGTGGAGTTGACGTCGCCGTAGACGACGACGAGGTCGGGCCTTTCCGCCACCAGGAGGTCCTCGAGGTGCATCATGATCGACGCGGTCTGGTGCGCGTGGGTGCCAGAGCCGACTCCCAGGTTGATGTCCGGTTTCGGCAGGCTGAGCTGCTCGAAGAAGACGGCGGACATCCTGTCGTCATAGTGCTGGCCGGTGTGGACGATCTTCTGCCGGATGCCTCCGGCCGCAAGTGCTGAAATCACCGGCGCGGCCTTGGGGAAGTTCGGACGAGCGCCCGTCACGTGGACGACTGAGGGTGACATTGCGAAGCGGCTCCCGCGGCTGGTTGAGACCTCGACCCGTATGGCCGGCCAGTCTCACACAAGTATTGACATTCGGAACATGTAGGCTTTATCTGGACGGGACAACTTACAGGGTTGCGTCTTTGCCGCGGTCGCGGTGTCGAGCGGGCCCATCGGTCACTAGGACGCGAGGCCCGGACGCCGGCGCGTTCTTCACACAAACCACCGAGAATCAATAGGACGAGTTTTGACCGCCACCATCGTCGTCGTGGGACTGGGCTATGTGGGCCTTCCGTTGGCGCAGGAAGCCAGTCGTAGAGGGTTCAAGGTAGTCGGTCTCGACGTGAGTGAGACTGCCGTCCAGGGACTGAACAGCGGACGCTCGCACGTCGACGACCTGGCTGACGCCGACATCGCGGAGATGATTGCCCACGGCTTCCGCGCGACCACGGACCCGTCGGTCCTCTCTGACGCCGACGTAGCGGTCGTCTGCGTGCCGACGCCGCTGGCCGACGAGGGAGGGCCCGACCTCGGAGCCGTACGTGCAGCGTCCACGACGATCGCCGAGCACCTCCATCCGGGCATGCTCGTGGTGCTCGAGTCGACCACCTACCCCGGGACCACCGAGGAGTACGTCCAACCGATCCTCGAGCAGAGCGGCCTCAGGGCCGGTGCGGACTTCCACCTCGCCTTCTCGCCGGAGCGGATCGACCCAGGCAACAGACACTTCGGGATCACCAACACACCAAAGGTCGTGGGCGGCGTCACCGCCGACTGCACAGCAGAAGCCGTCAAGTTCTACTCGGAGTTCGTCGAGACGGTCGTCCCCGCCAAGGGGACGCGCGAGGCAGAGATGGCCAAGCTGCTCGAGAACACCTACCGGCACATCAACATCGCGCTGGTGAACGAGATGGCCCGCTTCTGTCGCGAACTCGACATCGACCTCTGGGACGTCATCCGCTGCGCATCGACGAAGCCCTTCGGGTTCCAGGCCTTCTACCCGGGTCCCGGCGTGGGGGGCCACTGTATTCCGATCGACCCCAACTACCTGAGCTACAGGGTCAAGGCCAAGCTGGGATACCCCTTCCGGTTCGTGGAGTTGGCGGAAGAGATCAACGCCTCCATGCCGGCCTACGTCGGGCGCCGGATCCAGGACGAGCTCAACGTGCAGGGCAAGGCTCTCAACGGCGCGCGCGTTCTGCTCCTGGGTGTGACCTACAAGCCGGACATCGCGGATCAGCGGGAGTCCCCTGCGGTGCCCCTGGCGATTCGCCTCGATGAACAGGGAGCGGATGTGTGGTTCCACGACCCGCACGTGGCCTCTTGGAGCTGTCCTGACCGAGACCGCTCGCGAGTCGAGGACCTGGAGGCTGCGCTGGCCGCGGCCGACATCACGGTACTGCTTCAGAACCACTCCGACTACGACCTCGAACAGATAGCCCGCACGGCGCGGTCCCTGCTCGACACTCGGGGTGTGCTGCAGGAACCGGGTGTGGCGCAGCTGTAGCCGCCACCCCCTCGTTGCTAGGACGCGCCGGCAGTCCGTGCGGCGTCGCGAGGGCCGAGCGAGACGCTCTGCCAGCCCGTGCCGAACGTGCCCTTGGTGAGTGGCTGGGCGGCGAACTGCTTCATCCACTGCGCGCTGATCGCCGACTCATCGGGTCTCTGGGTGTCGTCGAGCAAGAAGACGGCGTCTTCGGTGCAACGCTCACGGAGCAGCGGGAATGCCGGAAAGCGCGCGAGAGGAGCCAGGTCGCCCGGAGGGCCGTCCACGAACACGAGCCCGATGTCGTCCAGGTCGGAGACGGCGGCTGTGTCATACCAGAGGTAGGACGTCAGCTCGGGATGGTCGACTTGGGTCAGCGGGGCTAGGCGCACTTCCACGACGTCCTCCAGGCCGTGCTGGCGCAGCATCGCCCGAGTCGCTTCGGCGTACTGGGGGAGGTGTTCGAGCGAGACGCATCTGCCGTGCCCGATCCGCTGCAGGGCGTAGCCGAGCCACACCGAGGAACTGCCGCTGCCGCACTCGAGAACCGTGTTCGGGCGCCGCTCGAGGACAAGACGGATCAGGGCCTGCAGCGTCGTGGGGGCCGTTGCCCAGCCCTGTGTAGAAGGCATGGAACTACGGGCTGCCACGAGAGAGTACATGTCAAGGAGTGACTCGATCTGCGCCAGAGTCTCTCTCTGGGAGCTCAGTATCTCTCGACGCTGAACCTTCGCGGCCGCCGACAGACTCTCGAGCTTTTCAGCCTGCTCACGCCCGCGCACGTCCATCTGGGCGCTCATCCGCCTCATGAGGAGGAAGAGAGCGAACTGAGCGGACAGGACCGCGATGCTCCCTACCAAGAGAGCCACTGTGATGAAGGACTGCGAGACCATGCCTCTCCTGCGAGACGAACCGCTTAGACGCCATGCCTTCCGAGGAGACCTGTGTCGTGATGCTAGCGCCAAGGCGCTCGGCTTGGGGGCAGAGGTCGGCTAGGTGATACGAAAGGCCTAGCTTGCCCTGTGACGACACCCTCGGTTCAACGCCCCGGCCCCAGACCCCCCATTGCAGAAGTCGCGACCACCCGCTCGTGCCGTACGGTCGTCTCGTGTCGAAGCTCAGCGACCTGGTCCGGCGGAGTAAGGTCCGCATCGCCCCCGTGCTCAGCGTTGTCGTGCCTGTGTACAACGTTGAGCAGTATCTCGCCGAGTGCCTCGAGAGCCTTCTGGGCCAGTCCTTCACCGACTTCGAGGCGGTTCTCGTCGACGACGGCTCCACGGACGGTTCCGCAGCCGTCGCTCAGGAGTACGTCGACCGCGACCCACGTCTGAGGCTGGTCCGGCAGGCGAACGCCGGCCTCGGCGCGGCACGCAACGCCGGAGTGCGAGAGGCGCGAGGGGCGTACCTGGCCTTCCTCGACTCGGACGACACGCTCCCGCCGGAGGCCTACGCGCTGATGATGAGCACGATCGAGCGGACGGGCTCGGACATGGTCGTCGGGACCTTGAAGCGCGACGACGGGCGAAGCCGGGTCGCGATGCGGCTCATGCGCCAGAACCATCGCAGCCGCAGGGAGCAGGTCACGTTGGCCGAGATGCCGCTGATGCTGGCCGACGTGTTCGCGGTCAACAAGATCTACCGTCGGTCGTTCTGGGAAGAGGCGGGGCTCGACTTCCCGGTCGACGTGAGGTACGAGGACCAGCCGACACTCACACGGGCGTTCCTCGCTTCGAAGCGCTTCGACGTGCTTCCAGAGACCGTCTATCTCTGGCGAGTGCGTCATGACGGATCCTCGATCACGCAGCGACGTGACGATCTCGCCGACCTCGTGGATCGCATCGCCACCAAGCGGATGAGCACGGATGCTGTCCTGGCCGCGGCGCAGGAGGTACGCGACACGTGGTTCCGTGAGGTCCTCCCGGTAGACATGTGGGAGTACTTCCGGGCGGCCGTGGACGCCGATGAGGAGTACTGGGCTCTCCTGCGGTCCGCGATGACGGAGTTCTGGAACGACGACACGGTGCCGTTCGACCGGACAGCCGTCCCGGTACAGCAGCGCGCCATGGGATGGCTGGTCACACAGGGCCTGCGAGCCGAGCTCAGGCGTCTGATCGCCTACATCGACGAGCGAGAAGGGGACATTCCCGTCGAGGTCCATGGTGGCGAGGCCGTGGCCGTGCTTCCCGATGTCGAGCTCCCCGGGGCTCCGCGCACGATACGTGTCCTGGGAGCGCACGAGATCGTGTGGGAGAGCCGGGTCACCGAAGCATCCTGGCAGCAAGGCCGGCTGACCCTGCGCGGCTTCGCGCTGATGCGCAACGTCCCGACCCTGGGACGCCGCACAGTCCTCACGGGGACGCTCGCCCGCCTCTCAGCAGAGGGCGCCGGCCCCCACGTCGTGGAGCTCCCCGTCGAACAGGTGGAGCAGCCTCGCGCGACCAGGTTCGCCGGCAGGCCCAGCCAGAACTTCGACGCCTGCGGATTCGTAACCACGATCGACGTACCTGAGCTGGTGGCGACCGACTCGCGGGCGGGAGTCTGGCGGATCCTTCTCGAGAGACGCGTGGACGGCATCTCCGCCTCCGGTGGCGTCACCAGCTTCGACCGGCCCGACGTGGACACCTCCTGGCACGGGCTGGATGGTCTCCCGCAAGGGTGGGACGCCCGTGCACGTCTCCGGGTGCACGACGGTGAGCTCGTTCTGGAGGTCCGGGAGGACCCACTCTCGCCAGGGGAACCAGCGGCGGCGACTCGTCGGGGCGATCGCGTCTGAGCCGCTGAGCTGAGCTGTGGCCACGGTCACGTCTTTCGCAGCGCCGCAACCGCAGCCCGGGACACCTCGTCCACCGGTGCCGCGACGTCGAGGGCGACGCCCGACTCGTCGGGCTCCAAAGGCTCCAAGGCCTCGAACTGCGACCTCAGCAGGGACACCGGCATGAAGTGCTCGCGCCCCTTCATGCGAGAGCGCAGCAAATCCTCGTCGCCGAACAGGTGGACGAAGAACGAGTCTGGGTCGGCGCCGCGGAGTACGTCGCGGTAGGTCCTCTTGAGTGCCGAGCAGGTGACCACCGTCCCGCGTCCGAGCTCGTTCCGCTCCCGGGTCCATGCAGCGAGCGCCTCGAGCCAGGGCCAGCGGTCCTCGTCGGTCAGCGGCTGCCCCGACGACATCTTCGCCACGTTGGCCTCGGGGTGGAAGTCGTCGCCCTCGGCGAGCTCGAGGTCGAGCTCCCCGGCGATCTTCTGGGCGATGGTGGACTTGCCGACCCCGGTCACCCCCATGACGACCACGTGGCGGGTCGCGGCCCGACCTGGCGCATCCTCGGCCTCTGCAGGGTCCATGTCTTCAGGGTGCCCCCTCGAGGGGCGCCCGAGGGTCGATCTGCTCGGTAAGGGGGTATGGTCCCCGTTTGTAACTTTTGCCACTGCCGGGTGAGGGACGGTGACAAGTGGCCACATTCGAACAACGACTGGCTGGAGCCAAGGCCGGTGACGAAGCCTGCTTCGTAGAGCTGTTTCGGTCCATCCAGCCTGCGCTTCTGCGATACCTGGCGACGATTGGAGGGAGCCTCGCTGAGGACGTCGCCAGCGAGACCTGGGTCAGCGTCGTGAAGGGACTCGGCCGGTTCAACGGCAACGAGTCCGGATGGAGGGCGTGGGTGTTCACGATCGCGCGCTCACGGCTGTACGACGCACAGCGGCGCGCCGGACGCGGGCCCGACATGGTCGATGACGATGAGCTCGAGTCCTGGCCCGACGAGATCGACGTGGCAGCCGAGGTGGAGGAGCTGTTCTCCACCGAGGTCGCCCTGGCCCTGATCAGGACGCTGCCGAAGGACCAGGCGGAGGCGGTGCTCCTGCGCCATGTGGCGGGTCTCGACGTGTCCCTCACCGCCAAGGTGCTGGACAAGCGTCCCGGGGCCGTTCGGGTCGCGGCGCACCGAGGACTCAAGCGGCTCTCCGAACTGCTGTCCGTGCGTGCGGAAGCCGAGGCTGTAACCGGGTGTAACGACATCGAGACGAAGATCGGTAAGTGAGGTGAGATGTTGAAACACGATCGACGCGAAGCAGCCGCCCGTGCGCTCGACGCGCGGGTCACGTCGCTGCTCGAGGCTGCGGCAGCTCCGACCGAGCCCGGACCACTGCCGGGTGAGGCGGAGGCTCTTGCTGCCTTCCGCGCGTCTCACACCACTGCTGGGAGGTCCTCAGTGCTCTCGTCTCTCCTGACGGCCAAGGCCGCAGCCGTCGCCGCTCTCAGTGCGGGCATCCTCGTCACGGGCGGACTCGGCGCTGCTGCAGCCGGCTCCCTTCCGGGAGCAGCGCAGGACGCCGCCAGCGAGTGGCTGTCCAAGGTCGGTGTGACCGTTCCGGCCGCCGACAAGGCTGCTGTGCCTCAGGCCGACGAGCGCGGATCTTCGGAGGATGCCGCCGCCACCGACGCCGATGCCGGCGCCGACGCTGCCGAGGGAGAGCTTCCCGCGGCCTCCGAGAAGGGCCAGGCTGTCTCGGACCTGGCTCGGAGCGACGAGCTCTCCGGCGCCGACAAGGGGGCCGCTGTCTCCGAGCTGGCCTCCGGCGGGAAGAGCAAGGCAGGTGACGCCCGGGGCGACTCGGAGGAGGGCTCGGAGCGCCAGCCGTCCACCTCGAAGCAGAGCGAGGAGGGCGAGACCACCAAGGGTGAGACCGCCGGCGACGCCGCCAAGGAGCGAGGGGACGAGGTCGCGCAGGACGACCACGCGGCCGCGGAGGACTCGGCCGACGACGCAGCTGAGGACAGCTCCGCTGACGAGGAGAGGGACGGACACGGCGACGAGGGGACCTCGAAGCACCCCTGAGCCTCCGGACACGGCCAGGCCCTGTCGGATGCCTCAGGTCACCAGCGCCATCGCGACGGCGAAGTAGATGATCAAAGACAGCAGGTCCTGGACAACGGTCGCGAGCGGGCCGCTGCCGAACGCTGGGTCTCGCCCGGCTCGGGTCATCAGCCACGGCAGCGACATCGCCACGAGCGTGGCCATCCCGCATGCGGCCAGGAGCGCCAGCGAGATCGCCGCCGCGAGGTCCGCCGACCCGAACGCGAGCAGGACAGCCGGGAAGGTCACTGCCCCGACCACCAGCCCCACCACCAGGCCGGTCAGCACCTCGAGCCGGAAGACCCTCCGGACCGATACCCCCACTGACAGACCACGGATGACCAGCGCCTCGGTCTGGGTCCCCACCGCGTCGGCCATGTAGACGATCCCCGGCACGAAGAAGGCCAGCCGGAGATCGGCCTCGAGCTGGACCTCGAACCCTCGGACGATCCAGGCCGCGACGGCCGACCCGATCAGCCCGAGCACGAGCCAGGGCAGTCGGTGCCACAGGCGGAGGCCCAGACGCTCCTCCGTGGCATGCCGCGCCGAGGCGGTCGAGGAGAGGACGCCGCCCAGCCGCGCAAGATCCTCATCGTGCTCCCGGAGCAGCACACCCAGCAGTCTGGCCGGTGGGACGAGTCCTCGGAACCGTTCGTCGGTGTCCACGACGGCGAGGCTGGACTGCCCGTGCTGCACCGCCTTCCAGGCCGCCTTCTCCTGGCTCAGCCCCGGCGCGACGACGGGTGGGTCGGGGTCCATGAGCGACTCGGCCGTCTCGTCGCCGCGCGCCCCCAGCAGGCGCTCCGCGGGGATCAGGCCCAGCAGGGTGAGCGCACCCTCACGTTCCACACAGACCGCGACGTCCGCGACAGAGTCGAAGGTCGTGCCCAGGATCGCCGCGCGGACCGCTTCCGCCCGGTCCGACGGTGCGCAGACCGGGACCGAGGCCGCCAGGTACTGCTCGATCGACCCTGGAAGCAGCGGCTCCGCGTCGGCCCGGCCGCTCCCGGAAGGCAGGGGCACGTCCTGAGTGGTCACGCTTGATTGTCCCGCCGGCAGGGTCTCCTCGACGGTCGAATCGCAGGCCGGGCCCGGGAGGTCGTGCTCGTCCACCCTGAACGAGCAGCGCCCCGATCTCGCTCGGAAGAGGGGCGCGGGCCGACCGCGTGGACGATCCGGGCCCAAGTGAGCGCGGGCGCCCGGCCCGGACTCAGAGCTCGGTCAGCTGGACCGACCCGTCGTGGGCGCGACCTTCGCGGTAGATCGCAGCCGTCTTGGGGCACGTCCAGGTGCCCTCGCCGTCGGCCTCCTCGAGCGGGTGGCCGGCGCGTCCGACCCAGCCGACCTGCCGCGCGGGCACCCCGACCATCAACGCGAAGTCGGGGACGTCCTTGGTCACCACCGCCCCGGCCGCGACCATCGCCCAGCGGCCGATCCGGACCGGCGCCACGCACACCGCCCTTGCCCCGATGGACGCGCCCGTACGGATCTTGACGCCGACGGGCTCCCAGTCGCCGCGCCGCTTCAGCTGCCCGTCGGGGTCGACGGAGCGGGGGTACTCGTCGTTGGTGAGCACGACCGACGGACCGATGTACACCCCGTCGCCGAGCTCGGCGGGCTCGTAGACGAGCGCGTAGTTCTGGAGCTTCACGTTGTCGCCCATGACGACGCCGGGTCCGACGTACACGCCTCTGCCGACGATGCAGCCAGATCCGAGCCGCGCGTTCTCGCGGATCTGCGCCAGCTCCCAGACCGACGTACCGTCCCCGACACGCGCTGCTTCAGAGACCTGGGCCGTCGGTTGCACTTGGACCGCCACGCTGTGCTCCCTACTTGTCGATGTCCCCCGACCACGAAGAAGATGGAGCCCAGTATTGCGGCCGGGTCGGCGACGACGTAGCCGGTAAGCCCTGTAGTGGTTGCCGGCATCTCGTTCGGCTCATGAGCTCAGGGCCAGTCGACGCTGAGGTACTGGGTCTCCTGGAACTCGCGGATCCCGTCCCTTGCACCCTCGCGTCCGAGCCCGCTCTGCTTCACCCCGCCGAAAGGTGCCGACGGATCGGACACGACGCCGCGGTTGATCCCGACCATGCCTGCCTCGATGGTCTCGCCGAGCCGAATGGCCCGGCGCAGGTCACCTGAGTAGACGTAGGCCGCGAGCCCGTACTCGGTCGCGTTCAGTTGCCGCAGCAGGTCCGACTCGTCCGTCCACGTCACCACGGGCGCGACCGGCCCGAACAGCTCCTGGTCGAGCAGGGCGGCGTCCGGGGCGACATCGGTAAGTACGGTCGGCGGGAAGAAGTAGCCTCCATCCGGGGCCGCGGCCTGGTGCGATTTCCGGGCACCGGCGGCCACTGCCGCGTCCACGGTGGCGCGCAGCTCGTCGCGCGCCCGTGCGCTGATCATCGGTCCGATCTGCGTGCCCTCCTGGAACGCCGGTCCCACGCGGAGCGACTCGACGGCCGCGCCGAACCGGTCGACGAAGTCGTCGACCACGTCAGCGTGGACGTAGAAGCGGTTCGCAGCGGTGCAGGCCTGCCCGCCGTTGCGGAACTTCGCCACCATCGCGCCGGCCACAGCGGCCTCGAGGTCGGCGTCCTCGGTCACGACGAACGGTGCGTTGCCGCCAAGCTCCATCGACGCGTTCATCACCCGGTCCGCTGCCTGACGCAGCAGCGTCCGTCCGACGCCTGTGGAGCCGGTGAAGGACACCTTCCGCACCCGTGGGTCCTCCAGCCAGGTCGTGACCACCTCTGCGGCGGCCGTCGTGGGCACGAGGTTGACGACCCCGTCCGGTACGCCCGCCTGCTGCAGGATGCGCGCGACGGCCAGGGCGGTCAGCGGTGTCTCCGCCGCAGGCTTGAGGACCACGGTGCACCCGGCCGCCAGCGCGGGGGCGATCTTGCGGGTGGCCATGGCCGCTGGGAAGTTCCAGGGCGTGACGAGTGCGGCCACCCCGACCGGACGGTGGGTCACCACCGTCCGCGCTCCGCCCGCCGGCGCTGAGCCGTAGGTGCCTTCGGTCCGCACCGCCTCCTCGGAGAACCACCGGAAGAACTCAGCTGCGTAGGACACCTCGGCGCGGGCGTCCGGGAGTGCCTTGCCGTTCTCCCAGGAGATCAGCGCCGACAGACGGTCGGTGTTGGCGAGCATCAGCTCGTAGGCGGTCCGCAACGCCTCGGCACGGGTTCGGGCCGGCGTGGCGGACCAGTCGGTGAGCGCGGACGCGGCCGCGTCGACGGCGTCGCGGGCCTCTGCGGAGCCGCCGTCCGCGACCTCGGCCACGGGAAGACGCGTAGCCGGGTCCTCCACGGTGAAGGTCTTGGAGTCCCGAGCCGCGCGGCCTCGCCCCCCGACCCACACGGCATGTTTGGGGTCGAGGCCGGCGACGGGATCGGTCGGAGGGGACACCAGGTCGGGCGCCGTGCTCATGCCGCCTCCTTCAGGACGCGCTCGAGGATGTCGAGACCCTCGGTGAGCAGGTGGTCGGGGATCGACAGGGGTGGCAAGAAACGCAGCACGTTGCCGAAGGTGCCGCAGGT
>DATICF010000005.1:0-51796 GCA_035456965.1 Nocardioidaceae bacterium | reverse complement strand
AGAAGGAGAAGCCCTGCGGCCGTCGCCACGGTCAGGGGGACCAGGACGACGGCCAGCAGGATCTGTGCGGTGCGGGACAGTTCGATGTCGCCGGAGATCTCACGGCTCTTGCGATGGCTGTGAGAGTGGCCGTGATGACCGGTGATGCTCGGCTCCTCGCGGGAGTAGGGGCTGCTCTGAGGTCAGAGGCTCTTGCGGGCGAGCTTTGCCTCCCGCTTGGCGGCCTTGCGGACGTGCTTGGCCTCGCGGCGCACGTCGGAGGCAGCCCGCTTGGCGCGCCAGGCGAGACCCGGCCGGCCCTCGGTGTCCATGCCGGCGATGATCAGCCCGCCGAGCATCGAGACGTTCTTGAAGAAGTGGGTCTTCTGGTTCGAGCGAGACTGCTTGTCGCTCTCCTCCCAGAAGCGGTGACTCGCCGCGGTCGTCGGGACGATCGTCGCGGCCAGGGTCAGCGCCGAGAGACGGGGAAGGCGGCCGGTGGCCAGGGCCAGACCCGCGGCGATCTGCGCTGCGGCGTTGATCCGGACCAGCGTCTTCGGGTCGGTCGGGATCGGCGCGGACGGCGCCAACTTCTGCGCGAGAGGCACGACCGTGTCCGTCACGGGCTTGGCCCGCGTTGCCGCGGCCTCGGAGTCCTTGAGGGCATTCACCCCGCCGACGACGAACATCGAAGCGAGCATGGGACGGGCGAGCAGTCTCGTGACGGTCATGGTCCTTTTCTACCCGATGACCTCGACATCACGCGCCCGTCCCACTCGATTGGGGGCTCGCTCAGGGAGCGAGCCGGTGCAGGTCCCGTGGGAACAGCCGGGCCTCGCGGATGTTCTCGGCCCCGGTCAGCCGCGCGACCCAGCGCTCGAGTCCGATGGCGAACCCGCCGTGGGGCGGCATGCCGTGCCGGAAGGCCTGCAGGTACCCGGCGTACGGCCCCTCCGACTGGCCGCTCGCCGCAAGCGCTGCTTGATAGTCGGAGTAGCGATGCAGGCGTTGGCCTCCCGTGGTCAGCTCGAGACCGCGGAAGAGCAGGTCGAAGGAGTTCGACCAGCGTGGGTCGTCAGGCTGAGGGTGCGTGTAGAAGGGGCGCTTGCGCATCGGGTAGCCCTCGACCGCCAGGAACTCGCTGCCGTGCTCCTCCAGCGCCCAGGCGCTCAAGGTCCGCTCGTGGGCGGGGGCGAGGTCGGGCTCGTCCTCGGGTGCACCGACGAGCTCGAGCGCGTCGGCGAAGTGCACGACCGGGATCTCCTCCGGCACCGCGGGCACGTCCACGCCGAGGGTCTCCAAGGCCGGTCCCGCCAGCTCCGCGGTCGCCTCGACCATGCCGGCGAGGGCGGTGCGGAGTACGTCGAGCACGTCCCGGTGGTCGTCGATGAAGCCGAGCTCGGCGTCGAGCGAGACGTACTCGGCGATGTGTCGCACGGTGTCGTGCGGCTCGGCCCGGAAGACCGGCCCCACCTCGAAGACCCGCTCGAAGACGCCGACCAGGGTCTGCTTGTAGAGCTGTGGCGACTGGGCGAGGTAGGCCTTGTCGCCGAAGTAGTCGACCGTGAACACGTTGGCCCCGGACTCGGTGCTGGTGCCGACGATCTTCGGGGTGGCGATCTCGGTGAAGCCGTTGGTTGTGAGCGCGCGACGAAAGCCCTGCATGCTCGCCGAGGCCAGCTGCCACATCGCCTTGCTCCGCGGGTGGCGCAGGGTCACCGGGGCGTTGTCGAGCAACGTGGGCAGCCCGGCGGCGAGGCTGGGCCGCCACAGCTCGACGGGTGGGGTCTCGGCGGCCTCGGACAGAGGCGTGACTTCGGGGTCGACGAGCTCGACGCCTCCCGGCGCCGACGCGTTCGCGACGAGCCTCGCCTCGACCGAGACCACCGTCTCCTCGCCGAGACCGGCGACCTGGGCGAGTGTGTCCGGCTCCTTGACGACCACCTGGGCGAGGCCGCTCCGGTCGCGAAGGACCACGAACGTGACCGACGCCAGGGTGCGCCGGCGGTGGATCCAGCCCTCGACGCGGACGGCGGAGCCGGGCGCCAGCGAGGGCAGTTGTGCTGAAAGGGTGCGATGCATCTCTTCACCTCCTAGGGGAGCCCCAGGAGGTGTGGGCGACGGGGTATTTCGCGGTGCCACCACACCTTTGCCGGTCCGGGTCGGAGTCCGGCCTCATTGGTGAATCATGCTCGGGAGTGTCTTCGACGCCGTGATGGACTCCGCCCTCTCAGCACTTCGGGCGGCTCTCTGTGCTCCACCGGTCGGCGGCTACTTGTCTCCGTCAACGCAGTGGCCAGAGTGTACGTCGGCCCGGCTGCCGCCGCGAAAGGTTTGTCGCCGAAGCCGCCTCAGTCGCGAGCCTTGGCGTCATCGCCGTGCTCCGGGGTCCCGCCTGAGCCGCCGGAACCGCCTTGCGGCTGGCAGTTGCTCGAGGTCTCGCCGCCGCGGGTGGCGCACAGGGACACCGCTGCGCCTCCGGGGATCCAGGCCTCGAACTCGTAGGCGTGGCGGTGCATGTCCTCGTCGACCGACACGACGATCACGCGCTCACGGCTGGACGAGTCCCCGTCGGACCCGCCTCGCGAGCAGTCGGTGTCGTCGCAGAACCGGGTCTGACTGTCCATCAGCCGCAGTGCGACCTCATCCCCGTGGCTGACGCCCTCGAGCACCACGCGCACCCGGTAGCGGTGGCGCTCGTTGCCCGATCCGACCTGCTCGACGGTGGGCTCGCCGACGAAGCCGAAGACCGGCCGCCCCGGGTCTCCGCCCTTGGCCGGGTCTCCACCGTCGGCTCTGTCTCCAGCGTCGGCGGGGTCTCCGCCTTCGGCCGGGGCTTCGCCGTCCGAGGGCTCCTCCGGCTCGCGTGGCTCCTCGCCGGAGTCACCGGGAGCCGCGTCGTTGTCGGAGTCGAGGTCGATCGTCTTCCACGCCTCACCCGCGACGAGCTCGTCGCCCGAGGCAACGGTGAACGAGAGCTCCGTGGGGCGCGGTCCCTCGGGGACCAGCAGCGGGATGGCTGCGCGGAGCCGGGCCGTGCTGTCCGCGATGGCCCGCTGGCTCGTCAGGCCCCCGCCGAAGAAGTCCGGAGACGGTCGGCAGACTGCGGTCGTACTCCCTTTGACCTCGCAACTGCCGCCCTGATCGAACGTGACTCCTGCGGGGTCCGAGGTCATCGTCACGGTGACGGCGGACGGGAGGACGGGGTCACCGGCAACCTCGAGAAGCACCATTTCTTCGACGATCGCCACTTCGCTGATGGTCAGCGCCGTCGTGACCACAGGGACCGGCCTCTTGGGGTTCGGCCCCGGCTGACCGTCCGTGATGCCTGAGTCGGCGAGCCCGGGAGCCTTCTGGCCCGTGCCGCCACCGGGAGCAGCATCCTGCTGGGCGCCGCCGGTGTTTCCGCCCGTGCTGCCGCCCTGCTGCGTGCCACCGCCGGTCTCCTCGCCGGACAGCGCGCCTTCGCCGGTGTTGTCAGCGGGCCGGGCGGGCAGCGGCTGCGGGTCGACGTCCTGGCTGGTTCCGCCGCCGATGCCGCCTGCGGGAGGCGGGATGTTCTCGTTCCCCCCGCCGGGCTGGCCGTCGGACCGTCCGGGGCCAGGGGCCTGTCCGGGGTCGCCGCCCGTGCCCCCCTCGGTGTCAGTGCCCGTGCCGCCCCCTGCACTCGTGCCGGGATCGTCTGCCTGCCCGCCGGTGTTGCCGGGCGGGTCCTGCGTCTCGGGCCCGGGGGCCTTGTCCGGCGGCAGCGGGTCTGCGGGGGGTAGCGGGACCTCGACCTTCGGAAGGTCAGGCGGGTCGATCGGGAGGGGAAGGTCATTCGGGCTGTCCGGGCCGCCGTCAGGGTCCTCGCCTGGCTCGCTGTCGGGGCCGCCGGCGGAGCCGTCGTCCGGATTCTCCTTCGGCTTGTCGTCGCTGCCTGTGCCGGGCGCGGTGTCCGTGCTGCTTCCTTCCGCGTTCCCATCGGCGGACTTGTCGCCGGGTGCCTTGGCTGCGTCCTCGGGCTCCGTGGGCTTCGCGTCGTCGGCTCCGGCGGAGGAATCGGCACCCTCCTCGCTGGGGTCGATCACCGTGGTGTCGCTGGCCGGGGCACCTCCCTCCTTGGCTTCAGCACCGGGCTTGGCTTCGGCACCGGGCTCACCTTCGTCGGTGCTGTCCGAGCCGGCAGCGGGAGGTGTCTGCACGATGCCGACCGACTCGTCCGCGTCGGTGACGACCTCCCGCGGGCTGTTGCCGAGCACGAGCGCGGCCGTGGTCACCGCGGCAACGCCGGCCGCGATCACACCGCCCGCGGTGATCATGCCGCCTGCGGTGACGATGCCGCCGGCCGCTACGGCGCCACCGGCCGCTACGGCGCCGCCGGTCGCCGCGGCCGAGCTTGCAGCCGCGGCTCCGCCGGCGGTGGCTGCACCGGCCGCCGAGGTCCCGCCGGCGGTGGCTGCACCGCCCGCAGTCCCTCCGCCGGCAGAGGTGGTGGCGCCGGCGGAGGTTGTGGCGCCGGCCCCGCTGCCGTTCCCGACGACCGCGTCGCGGATCCGGCCGAAGATCGCGGAGACGCCGGTCAGTCCGGCAGTGCCCGCTGACGAGATGTAGCCCGCGGCAGCAGCGCCGAGCAGCAGGGGAGCGATGATGCCGGCCAGGTTCGAGTTGACCTCGTTCAGCTCGAGGTACATGGCGGTGCACCTGCGGCAGTCCTCGAGGTGCGCCTCGACCTTCGTGGTGTCTCGGCGCGCGAGCCCCTTGCGGACGTAGGCGCCGAGGTGCTCGTTGACCCACCGGCACTGCTCGGTCGGGCAGTCGGCGAGGTGCATCGTCAAGAATGCCTGGCGCAGGCCCTCACGGGCCCGGTAGGCCAGCGCGGAGACGGAGTTCGGGCTCATCCCGAGCATGGGTGCGATGTCGGCGGGCTTCTGCCCTTCGACCTCGAGGTGCCACAGGACGAGCTGCCAGCGCTCGGGGAGCGACCCGAACGCCCTCGCTGCTGCGCCATTCTCGAAGCTCGCCACCGCAGTGTCGTCGAAGGGCTGCCCGTCGTCGTACACCGTCATGTCGTCGGTGGGATGGACCTTCTGCGCGGCGCGGATCCTGTCGACGTGGAGACGCCGCACGGACGTGAGCAGGTAGGCACGGAACGCGACGTCCGGACCTCCGCCGGACTGAAGCACGTTGAGCGTCTTCGCGAAGGCATCCGAGACCAGGTCGTCCACGTCGTGGCCTCGTGCGAGCTGGCGCCCGAGGCGGCGAGCGGCGTCGACGTGACGGGAGAACAGCTGTCCGTAGGCAGAGACGTCTCCGCCGCGGACGCGCGAGATCAACTCGGCGTCGCTGGGCGTCTCGACCCCACTCAGCAGCTCAGTCATGTCGCGAAAGGCCTCTGCTCGTTGCGGGACCTCGGATGAGTAAAACCCCGTCCTCAGCACGATAGTCAAGGACGGGCTCACGCGGGAGGTGTGTCCGATATCTTCCTTTTGCCGCGGAGAGATGTCGGCCCTTTGAAGCAGCGGATTCTGCCGCTTGGAAGTCGTTCGAAAAATTCTCTGCGTTTCGCGTCATGGCCCGCCCCGCGGCCCGTCTCATCCATGCACACGCCCGGAAGTGGGAAGGCGCAAGGGAGGTGACCGCGGTGGCGATCTTCACGTCATTCGGTCGCCGCCGGTCGACTCCGCTCGACGAGGTTGGGGAGCAGGAGCTGTCCGACGAGGTGCGGCAGGCGCTGCCGCCGCGCTTCGAGGCAGTAGGGGAGGCTCTCGTCGCCGCGGACGACACGCGACCTGCTTGCGCCGTGGTTGGTCGGGACGTAGCCCGTGACGGTGCCGCCCTGGGTGAGGCACTGGACGGGCTACGTACGACCTTCGACCTCGTCATGGGCGTCGAGCCCGACTTCGCCTCGGTCGAGGCGCTCAGCATCGCCTGGAGCGAGGCGACGCTCGAGTTCCTGCACGAGCTCTCGTGCGAGGACCCGCTGACCGGGATGGCCAGCTTCGCGCACCTGCGGACCCGCCTCGCCGAGCTGTACCGAGAGGCAGAACAGACTGGCGATCGGCTCTCCGAGACCCACGCCCTCGTGGTCGTGGAGATGGCGGCCCTCGATCTGCGGCGTCGGGCCGAGCACCAGTTCACACGCGCACTCCACCTCGTGCAGATCGCCGAGATGGTGCGGGCGGTGTTCAGCGGAGGGGAGACCATCGCCCGGCTCAGCCCGGACCGTGCTGTCGCGGTCGTGGGACGATCCCCGCAGCTCGGCGCGTCGGTCGCGATGCTCCGTGAGCTTCTCGGCGACCTCGACCTGGGGGCGACCGACGTCCGCGTGTGGATCGAGGGACTGCCTTCGACGCCCGAGTCAGGCCCGCGCCTGCTCGACGAGCTCTCCCGCTGAGTCGCGGAGTCCTGCACAGCGCGAGGTCCGTCACGAACTAGCCTGACCAGCATGTGTGGTCGTTATGCCTCAAGCCGACGTCCCGAGGATCTCGTCGAGGAGTTCGAGGTCGAGCAGTCCGAGGTTCGTGATGCCCTCCCTGCCGACTACAACGTCGCGCCGACGAAGGAGGTCTACGCCGTCCTCTCGCGGCCGCCTTCGAAGGAGAAGCAGCGTCCCGCCCAGCGTCAGCTTCGCGTCCTCACCTGGGGACTGATCCCCTCGTGGGCCAAGGACCCTGCGATCGGCAACCGCCTGATCAACGCACGAGTCGAGACGGCCGCGGAGAAGCCGGCCTACCGGAAGGCGTTCGCGGCCCGCAGGTGCCTCATCCCGGCGGACGGGTTCTTCGAGTGGTACACCCCCGAGGAGCCGACCGACGAGGACCGGCCCGACGAGGGCGGAAAGAAGACAAAGCCGCGCAAGCAGCCCTTCTTCATCCATGACCCGGACGGGTCGGTGCTGGCCATGGCGGGGCTGTACGAGATCTGGCGCGACCCCACCAAGGCCGACGACGACCCCGAGCGCTTCCGCTGGACGTGCACCATCTTGACCACGAACGCCCAGGACGACCTCGGGCGCATCCACGACCGCGCACCCCTGCTCGTCGAGAGGGAGAAGTACGCCGCCTGGCTCGACCCGACCGTGTCCGACCCGGGCGCCCTCGAGGGGCTGCTGGTGCCCGCGGCACCGGGGCGTCTCGAGGCTTACCCGGTGTCCACGTTGGTCAACAACGTCAAGAACAACGGGCCCGGGCTCGTCGAGCCGCTCGCTCCCGAACCGTCGCCCCCGGCATGATCGAGCAATGAGGTTCGAGCAATGAGTACGACGCGCACCATCTCGACCCCCCACGGCGACGCCCGCCTGGAGATACACCGCTCGGCCGAGCCGATGGCCACCGTGCTGCTCTCCCATGGCGCCGGCGGCGGGATCGAGGCTCCCGACCTGCAGGCGCTGGCGAGCGAGCTTCCCCGGCTCGGGATCACCGTCGAGCTGCTCGAGATGCCCTGGAAGGTCGCGGGCAAGAAGCTCGCCCCGCGACCTGCCGTGCTCGACGAGTGCCTGATCGCGGTCGCGAAGGCGCTGCGGCCTCGCACCCCACGGGTCGTGGGTGGCCGAAGCGCGGGTGCCCGGGCGGCCGCCAGGTGCGCGGAGGCGCTGGGAGCAGAGGGCTGTCTCGCGCTGGCCTTCCCGCTCCACCCGCCCGGCAAGCCCGAGAAGTCGCGGCTCGACGAGCTGGAGGGCGCCGCTGTCCCGACCCTGGTGATCCAGGGCGAGCGTGACCCGTTCGGGCGGCCCGACGAGTTCCCCCAGGACGTCGACCTGACCGTCGTACCTCTGGCCGACCACTCCCTGCGCGTGCCGCGCAAGGCAGAGATCTCCCAGGAGGACGCCCTGGGCATCATCGTCGAGGCGACGCTGGAGTGGGTGGTCCGTGAGGTCGTGGGGAATCGAACAAGCGCCTGAGGCGTTCACCTGGTGCTGGCCTCGTCAGACTCGACTCGTGAAGGGAGCCCATGTGCTGGCAACGCATCCCTCCGAGGGATCTCTCGCCGCAGAGTGGTCTCATCCCTTGCCGGTAGGCTGGGGTTCGATGAACGATTCAACCAACCTGCCGGACCCGGATGTGCCGGAGACCGACGAGCAGCGGTCGGCGCGCTTCGAGCGCGACGCGATGCCCTACCTCGACCAGCTCTACTCAGCGGCCATGCGCATGACACGCAACCCGCAAGACGCAGAGGACCTGGTGCAGGAGACGTTCGCCAAGGCCTACGCCGCGTTCCACCAGTACAAGCCCGGCACGAACCTCAAGGCCTGGCTGTACCGCATCCTGACCAACACGTTCATCAACTCCTACCGCAAGAAGCAGCGCGAGCCGCTGCAGTCGATGAGTGAGGACGTCGAGGACTGGCAGCTGCACCGCGCGGAGTCCCATACCTCCTCCGGCTTGAAGTCCGCCGAGATGGAGGCGCTCGAGCGTCTGCCCGACAGCGACGTGAAGGATGCGCTCCAGCAGCTCCCCGAGGACTTCCGGCTCGCCGTCTACCTCGCCGACGTCGAGGGGTTCCCCTACAAGGAGATCGCCGAGATCATGGGGACCCCGATCGGGACCGTGATGTCTCGGCTCCATCGCGGGCGTCGCCAGCTGCGCGAGCTCCTCGAGGACTACGTCCGTGACCGCGGGTTGCTCCCCGCCGGCCAGGACAGCACCGGGGGTGCCTCGTGAACCCCTTCGACGAGTCGCACGACGCGCACTGTTCCGAGATCCTCCAGCGGATCTTCTTCTTCATCGACAACGAGCTCGACCAGGCTGACTGTTGGGAGATCCAGCGCCACCTCGACGAGTGCGGCCCGTGCCTGGAGAAGTACAACCTCGAACGCACGGTGAAGTCCCTCGTGCAGCGCTCATGTGCTGAGCACGCCCCGGACACCCTGCGAGAGCGAGTGCTGCTGCGGATCCGTGCGGTGCGGATCGACATCAACGCCGACCCCGGCTAGACCCCCGAGACGACAAAGACCCCGCGCCGATCATCGGCCGGGGTCTTTCTCGTTGGTGCGCGCGTGACGCGCAAGAAACGCCTGGGATCAGGCGTTGGGGCGCTTACCGTGGTTGGCGCCCTTCTTCTTGCGGGCGCGGCGCTTGCGGCCGGTCTTACCCATGGTGTCCTCCTCAACGCGGGACCCGCGCCAGGTCGGCACGGGTCAGGGGCCATTGTCGCAAAAGTCGGGCCCCGGCTTCCACTCGACCCTGGGGGCCTCGGCAGGATGGGCCCATGGAGACCGGACAGTCATCGACGTTGCAGTTCGAGGTCACCGAGGCGGACACGGCAGCGGCCGTGGGGTCGGGCGACCTCCAGGTGCTCGGCACTCCGCGGTTGCTCGCGTGGTGCGAGGCGGCCACGTGCGCCGCGATCGCGGACTCTCTCGACGCCTCCCGGACGAGTGTCGGCACCCGGGTCTCACTCGAGCACCTCGGCGCCAGCCCGGTAGGGGAGCGGGTCGAGGTGACGGCGAGCGTGGCGTACGTCGACGGCCGGCTCGTGCGCTTCGCGGTCGCAGCAGCCCACCTCTCCGACGGCAAGGTCGTCGCCACCGGCGAGGTCACCCGCGTGGTCGTGGACCGGGAACGGTTCCTGGCACGGCTCGACGGCCAGGGGCAGGCCTGAGGTCGAGCCGGAAGGCTTGAAGCTCCACGGACGGGATCGGCTTCCAGTCCAGCTCGGGCGTCCGCCGGAAGCCGAGCCGCGTGTAGAGCCGGTGAGCCTGTTCCTGCAGCGACATGCTGCTGAGCACGACCGCGGAGTAGCCGAGCTCCACGGACCTCTCGAGGCAGAGACTGACCAGTGCCTCGGCAACACCGCGTCCGCGTGCGTTCGGAGCCACGGCGAGCATCCGGAACTCCCCCTCGCCGGCGCCGGCGAGCTCACGGTAGGACGAGCCCTCCGGGCAGTAGGTGACCGTGCCGAGCAACGTTCCACCCTCGTCGCGCGCGACGTACAGCTCGGCCTCGTGGGCCCGGGTGGCTGCGTCGAGCAGGTCCTGGGCGTAGTCGGCCTCCGGGGTCACGAAGCCGTCCGCGGCGTACGCTTCCAGGGTCAGCTCGCCCACGGCCGCGAGCTCCTGCTCGTGCGCTGGACCGATGACCAGCGTCATCACACGCCGAAGGTGTTGCGGGGGTAGGCCGCTTCGACGTCGGTGATGACGTTGACCAGGTAGGGCACACCGGATGCGAACGCGCGGTCGAGGGCGGCGCCGATCTGGCGGGGGTCCGTGACCGTCTCGCCGCCGCCGCCGAGCGCCTTGACCACCTCGTCGTAGCGCGTCTGCGGCGCGAGGTCGGCGACCACGTCGTAGCCGTAGAGCATCTGCATCGGGCCCTTCTCCAGGCCCCAGGCGGAGTTGTTCCCGACCACCATGACGACCGGCAGGTTGTGTCGCACGAGGGTGTCGACATCCATCAGCGACATGCCCGCCGCACCGTCACCGAAGAGCAGCACGACCTGGGAGGAGGGACGGGCGATGCGGGCGGCGATCGCGGCTCCCACGCCGGCGCCGAGGCAGCCGTAGGGGCCGGGGTCGAGCCAGCCGCCGGGACGCTTGGGCTCGACGTACTTGCCGGCGAACGACACGAAGTCGCCGCCGTCGCCGATCACGACCGCGTCGTCGGCGAGGCGGGGGAGCAGCTCGCCGTAGATACGCGCCGGGTGGATCGGGTCCGCCTCGGCCTGCAGGAGTGCGTTGTCGCGCTCCACGGCCTTCGCCACTGTCGCCTGGAGCTCGGCGATCCACGGGGACCAGTCGGGCTTGCGCAGCTGCTGCTCGAGGGCTGCTCCGATCCCGTCGAGGACCAGCGTCAGGTCACCGAAGGCCGAGCCGGCGAGGTCGGCGTGCTGCGAGACCTGTCCCTCGGCGTCGGCCAGGTGCACGACCTTCGCGGCAGGTGCGCCGTCCTTGCCGCCGAAGACCCCGTAGCCCAGCCGGAAGTCCAGCGGGGTGCCCACCACGAGCACCAGGTCGCTGGTGCCGAGGGCGGCCCCCCGGGCCTTGGTCATCAGCTGCGGGTGCCCGCCGGGAACGACTCCACGGCCCATGCCGTTGGTGATGGCCGGGATCCCTGCCTGTTCGACGAGACGCAGCGCAGACTCCTCCGCGCCGTCGGCCCACACGTCGGTGCCGATCACGATCACCGGGCGCTGGGCCTGCCCGAGCAGGGTGCCGATCTCGCTGATGGCGTCGGGGTCGGGCTCGACCCGCGTGCGCCGCGCCGGGGCCGGACGCTCGACGGCGGCGCTGTTGAACAGCTCGTCCATCGGTACGTCGAGGAAGGTCGGACCGCGGTGGGAGGATCCGGCGAGCGTGAACGCCTCGTCGACCGCGGAGGCGACGTCGCCGACCTGGTGCACGGTGCGTGCCGACTTGGTGACCGGGCCGAGCACGGCGGGGTGGTCGAACTCCTGGAGGCTGCCCATGCCCCAGCGGTTGGCCGGCGCCCTGCCTCCCATCACGACCAGCGGCGAGCCGCTGAAGGAGGCCTGGGTGATCGCGCTGACGCCATTGGTCACCCCCGGTCCCGCGGTGAGCACAGCGAGACCCGGGACGCGGGTGAGCTTGCCGAGCGCCTCGGCGGCGAACACCGCTGTCTGCTCGTGTCGCACGTCGAGCAGCCGCATCGGGGGGTCGGACTTGACCGCGCCGTCGTACATCGGGAAGACGTGGGCGCCCGAGAGCGTGAACATCGTGTCGACCCCGTGGGCCGCGGCAACGGCGACCGCATGGTCACCGCCGTGCCCCTGCACGAGGTCGCCCTCGTGGTCGTCGGCGAGGTCGTTCTCGTCGGTCTGGTCTGCCTGCGTGATCCCTGTGACGTCGGTCATGTCGGGCATGTTACCCGGCAGTATGGCGAGCGCCCAGAGTCACTCCCGCGCACCTGCCGCGAGGTAGTCGGGGTTGGACTCACGCAACCGGTCGAGCACCGCGAGGAGCATGTCCGCCCGGTTCGGGGGCGGCTTGGGAGCCAGCGCCAGCTGGATGTGCAGGGAACGCAGGTAGCTCTGCACGTTTCCCGCCACGAGGAAGGGGTCGGTGTCGCCGAGTCCGTGGGCGCGGGCGTTGTGGCTCAGCCGGGCAAGCCACGGCTCGAGGACCTCCAGGCTGACCAGGTCGCGGCGCAGGATGCGCATCGTCGCGCGGGCCAGTCGGTCGGTCTCGCCGTGCACCAGGAAGTGGTCGGTCGGCAGGAGTAGGCGGTCCGCGAGTACGTCGAGGAGCACGGTGAGCTCGAGCCGGCCCATCGCCTCCGACGCGGCGAGCGCCGCGAGAGCGTCTGCGCCGTGTGCCACGGCATGGGCCCAGCCCTTGCCAGGAACGAATCCGCGCAGGTCCTTCTCACGCACGAACCAGCTCGCGACGCGGTCACCCCACCGCACGATCGTCGTCGCCGGGACGAGATGGGCCGCGTTGTCGCGCTCGACGCACTCGGCCAGCACGAGGACCGAGAAGCTGCGCCGGAAGACGGTGTCGCTGCCGTCCTGGCCGAGGCCGACGGTGAGCCCTGCTGCCATGCCGTCGCCGAGCCCCTCGAGGAGGTCGTCGTACACGCCCTCGCCGATCCAGGTCGCGAGCGTGGGGTAGGCGATGTCGTCGCGGACCGAGGGGTTAGGGTCCCCGAGCATCGAGGTCAGCTCTGCCGTCAGCTCGGACAGGGGGCGATCGCCCGGGACCTTGAGGCCGTTGGCCTTCACCTGCTCCCAGAACGTCGACGACATGGGCCCATCCTGCCACTGCTCTCGGCCACGCCCACGAACGGGATCACGCCTCGCCTAGGCTGTGCGGGTGCCCTCGTTGAACGACCTGGTCAAAGCGCATACCGACCTGTCCGACGACGATGTGGCGTGGCTGAACCTGCTCATGGCGGACTGGCAGATCATCGCCGACCTCTCGTTCGCCGACCTCGTCCTGTGGCTCCCGGACCGCGAGGGAAAGGGGTACTGGGCGGGTGCCCAGATGCGCCCCACCACCGGTCCCACGGCCTTCCTCGACGACCTGGTGGGCGCCTTCATCCCGCGTGGCAGGCGACCCCTGCTCGACTCCGCCTACGAACGGCAAAGAGTCGCGCGGGAGGGGGATCCCGAGTGGCGCGACGACATCCCCGTCCGGGTCGAGGCGATCCCGGTGCGACGCGGCGGCCGGATCATCGCGGTCGTCGCCCGCAACACCAACCTCCTCGGCGTACGCACTCCGAGCCGTCTGGAGCTCGCGTACCTCCAGACGGCCACCGACCTGACCCAGATGATCGCCAACGGGTTCTTCCCCTACCCCGGACAGCGCTCGGACCACGTGGACTCCCCGAGGGTCGGTGACGGGTTCGTCCGGGTCGACGCGGCGGGCCGGGTCACCTACGCCAGTCCCAACGCGCTCTCGGTCTACCGCAAGCTCGGCCTCACCGGCGACCTCGCCGGCCTCGACCTCGCGCAGGTCACGCGCACGTACGTGCCTCCCCGGCACCGGCCTGACGAGGAGACCCTCAGCGCAGTCCTCTCCGGCAAGCGCCCCCTCGACACCGAGGTCGGCAACGAGGAAGCCACGTTGATCCTGCGTTCCATCCCGCTGCGCCCGACGGGGGAGCACCTCGGCGCTCTCGTGCTGCTGCGCGACGTCACCGACCTGCGACGGCGTGACCGCGAGCTGGTGACCAAGGACGCCACGATCCGCGAGATCCACCACCGGGTGAAGAACAACCTCCAGACCGTCGCTGCCCTGCTGCGCCTCCAGGCACGGCGGATCGGGCTCCCGGAGGGGCGTGCGGCGCTGGAGGAGGCAGTACGCCGGGTCGGGTCGATCGCCATCGTGCACGAGACGCTGAGTCAGGCCTTCGACGAGAACGTCGACTTCGACGAGGTCGCCGACCGGCTTCGGCTGATGGTGGCCGAGGTCGGCGCCCGGGGAGCCGAGGTGGTCACCGCCCGAGAGGGAAGCTTCGGCACCCTGTCCTCCGAAGCGGCCACGCCGCTGGCCATGGTGCTCACCGAACTGCTCCAGAACGCCCTGGAGCACGCTTTCTTCGACGACCAGGGCCAGGCACACAGGCGCGACGGCGACGTCTCGGACGAGACGGGGCGACAGATCACGCTCACCGCGCAACGCCTGGTGGGTCGACTCCATGTGACCGTCGAGGACAACGGACGCGGGCTACCGCCCGACTTCGACCTCGACTCGTCGACCAGCCTGGGGCTCTCGATCGTGCGGACCCTGGTCGAGTCCGAGCTCGAGGGCTACCTCGAGATGGGTCCCCGACCCGGAGGTGGCACGAGAGTGATGGTCGACCTTCCGGCTCACTGACCTGGCTCCTTCGGACAAGGGCCTCCGCTCCAGACCGAGCCCGGCGTCTGGGGAACGCGGCTCTCGGCCCGGATTCGGGTCAGCGCGAGGAGTCGTTCAGGCGCTGCGCACCTTCGCGCGCGCGTTGCGGCGCTTGAGGGCGCGGCGCTCGTCCTCGCTCATGCCGCCCCAAACACCGTGGTCCTGGCCGGCCTCGAGCGCCCAGGCGAGGCACTGTTCGCGGACCTCGCAACGACGGCACACCTGCTTGGCCTCCTCGATCTGCAGGATGGCCGGACCGGTGTTGCCGATCGGGAAGAACAGCTCTGGGTCCTCGTCGAGGCATGCAGAGCGGTGGCGCCAATCCACGGCGACGACTCCTTAGCTTGTGCGGTTGGCCGCTCGCGGGGTGTGCGAGCCGGTCCTTTCGTGCGTCGTGCACGTGTCCCACGGGTGGTGAGCACATGCACGAGACTCTCGACACAGGCTCACCGAGTCGGTGAGGCGAGGTCGACGGGCGGCCACCGGTTCCCCAGTCTCGGGCAGGGCACTCCCTACCACTTGCCCGGTGACGTCGATGATCGTCGCAAGAGAACGGGGTGCAGGCAACCCCTTCGCAAGGTCACTTTGGTCACAAGGGGCGAATTTATCCTGGCCTCAGCCTAGATGTCCGCCGCACCGGCTGACATCGCGGGCGGGAAGATGCGAACCCGAAGTAGGCTCTCTCGCCGTGACCGCGACTCCCGACCCCACCGTTCCCCCAGCCGGGCGCCCCGCGCCCCTGACCGTCGCAGCCTCGCTGGCAGCGGTCGAGGCGCTCATCTTCGTGATCCTCGCCGTCGCCGAGATCGCCGCTTTCCAGAGCGACAAAGCGGTCATGGGGGCGACGACGACGATCTTCTTCCTCGGCTACGGCGCCGGGCTCGCCGTCTGCGCGTGGTCCCTGGCCCGTCTCAAGTCGTGGGCGCGGGCGCCGATCGTGGTGGCGCAGCTCATCCAGCTGCTCGTGGCATGGAGCTTCCGAGGCGGCCAGACGACCTGGGTCGCGGTCATCCTGGCAGTCGTGGCGGCCGTCGTACTCGCCGGGATCTTCCACCCGCAGTCGCTCGACGCGCTCGCCGAGGACGACTGAGCCGGACCAGACCGGACCTCAGGTCCGGAGGGCGCCACCGTCGAGCGACGGGTCCTCGGTCAGGCGCTCGCGCAGCTGCGCGAGGGTCTTGTTCAGCAGCCGGGAGACGTGCATCTGCGACACGCCGATCTCGGCGGCGATCTGCGACTGGGTCATGCCGCGGAAGAAGCGCAGCGTGAGGATGTGCTTCTCACGAGGGTCGAGGGCCTCGAGCAGCGGCTTGAGGGACTCCCGGTTCTCGACGTGCTCGAGCGCCTCGTCGTCCTCACCGATCGTGTCGAGCATGCTGAGGGCGCTGTCCTCGGCGGAGTCGCTGGCGTCGAGGGAGAGGGTGGTGTAGGCGTTCGCGGACTCCAGGCCCTCGATCACCTCCTCGTCGGTCACTCCGACCTTGTGCGCGATCTCGGCGACGGTGGGGGAGCGGCCGAGGTCCTGGGTCAGCTCGGCGGTGGCCGCCGAGATCGAAGCTCGAAGCTCCTGGAGCCGGCGGGGAACCCTGATCGCCCAGCTCTTGTCGCGGAAGTGTCGCTTGATCTCGCCCACGATGGTGGGGGTGGCGTACGTGGAGAACTCCACGCCCCGCTCGGCGTCGAACCGGTCGATGGCCTTGATCAGCCCGATCGTCCCGACCTGGAGCAGGTCGTCGTAGTGCTCGCCGCGGTTGAGGAACCGCCGGGTGAGGTGCTCCACGAGCGGTAGGTGCAGGCGCACGAGGTCCTCGCGTGCACGTGCTCGTTCGGCGTCGCTCGACGCCTCTGCGTGCAAGATCACGAACAGCTCCGCGCTCCGCGCTCGGATCGCGGCGATGTCCGTGGGGCCGGACTCGTCCAACATGGTCAACCCGTCTCCCCGCTTGTTCGAGACAGCTTGACCGTCAGCGTGTCTCCGTCCACGTCGGCGTCCAGCGAGGATGTCAGCGCCGAGAGGACCGTCCAGGCGAAGCCGTCCCGGTGTGGCGGACGCGGCGCCTCGCAGTGTGCTGACACCTCGACCTTCAACGTCTCGGGCGCCAGGTAGAAGGCACACCGCAGGTCCGACTCCGGTCGGGCTTGGGGCAGCACGACGGCGCAGGCCTCGTCGACCGCGATCCGGAGGTCCTCGATGTCGTCGAGGGTGAAGTCCAGTCGTGCCGCCAGCCCGGCGGTCGCGGTGCGCAGGACCGATAGGAACGCACCGTCGGCCGGGATCCTCAGCTCGACGTCAGGTCGGTTGTCTGCCACGGAATACCTCTTCGCAGGTGGCTGTCGTTGTGATTGTCGGCTTGTGCGGGGCCTGACTTGAGCGACGGGCCCGGATACCTCGCCCCGAAGCCTAGACGGGGTCGGGCACTCACGTGCCCGACCCCGTCTGTGTCGCTGTCCGTCACCCGGGCGTGGGTGACCCCAGCAATCGTCTCAGCCCTGCTTGGTCTCCGCGAAGATCTTGGCGATCTCGTCGATCTTGGCCAGCAGGTCGTCAGCCGCCTGGGCGTCCATGGTGCCCTTGGTGCCCGCCGCGCCCGCAAGCTTGGTCGCCTCGTTGAAGAGCGCGTGCAGCTGCGGGTACTTCTCGAAGTGCGGCGGCTTGAAGTAGTCGGTCCACAGCACCCACAGGTGGTGCTTGACGAGCTCGGAGCGCTCCTCCTTGATGATGATCGCGCGCGTCCGGAAGTCCGGGTCGTCGTTGTCGGCGAGCTTGCCGATGATGGCCTTGATCGACTCAGCCTCGATCCGGGCCTGTGCCGGGTCGTACACACCGCACGGCAGGTCGCAGTGGGCGTGGACTTCGAGGGTGGGTGCGAACAGTCGCGAAAGCATCCTGTTGTGTCCTTTCTTTCGACGATCTCAGTCGGTCAAGTCTCGTACAGCCACCTGCGACACTACTCCCGGTCGAGGCGGCGGCAACAGCAGGGCGGTGAGCGTTGACGAGCAGGGAGCAGGGGAAGAGGAGCGGCCCCCGCAGGCTCGGTGTTGCGGTCGTGCGAGGGCGTTCGATGCAGCCCACGTTGTACGACGGCGACCGCCTCCTCGTCGTACACGGAGCACGGCCTCGTGCCGGGACTCTGGCCGTCGTACGCCTGCCCGACGGAACCGTGGCTGTCAAACGGGTCACAAGGCGGGAAGCCGACGGCTGGTGGGTGGAGCGGGACAACCCGTCCGAGGGGGTCGACTCGTGGTCTGTCGGGGCGATCCGCGACGAGGACGTCCTCGCCCGGGTGCTGGTCCGGTTCTGGCCTGTTGTGCGACGAGTGTCACATCCGCCACACCCGGGCGGGCCCGCGCCCGGCGTGTGACAGACTTGGGTTCCTGGGAGACCCCCGACGATCCACGTAGTTCCGCCGCCGTACCCGCGCCGCGTTGAGCTGCCTCGCACGTTTCCCCGAACGAAGGTCCGTTCCCATGGTTGCTTCCGCAGCAGTCCCCCAGCCGGAGCACTCTCGCGCCGGCGACCCCGTCTTCGACCTGCACGTAGGAGGCAAGCTCGAGGTCGCCTCGACCGTTTCGCTCAACGGTCCTGAGGACCTCTCGCTCGCCTACACACCAGGAGTCGCCCGCGTCTGCGAGGCGATCGCTGCCGAGGAGTCCCTGGTCGACGACTACACCTGGGTCTCCAACACGGTCGCGGTGGTCACCGACGGCACCGCCGTCCTCGGTCTGGGCGACATCGGCCCCAAGGCGGCGATGCCGGTGATGGAGGGCAAGGCCGTTCTCTTCAAGCAGTTCGGCGGTGTCGACGCGGTCCCGATCTGCCTCGACACGACCGACCCGGACGAGATCGTGGACACCGTGGCTCGACTGGCCCCGAGCTTCGGGGGGATCAACCTCGAGGACATCTCAGCCCCACGTTGCTTCGATATCGAGCGGCGGCTCCAGGAGCGGCTCGACATCCCGGTCTTCCACGACGACCAGCACGGCACGGCCGTGGTCGTGCTCGCGGCGCTGGAGAGCGCTCTGAAGCTCACCGAGCGCTCCATCGAGGACTCCCGAGTGGTCATCTCGGGCGCAGGGGCCGCTGGCGTCGCGTGTGCCAAGATCCTGCTCGCCGCCGGTGTGCGTGACATCGCCGTGGTCGACCGGCAGGGCGTCCTGAACTCCGCGCGCGGCGACCTCAGCCCGGTCAAGCTGTCACTGGCCAGGGCGACCGCAGACACGACCGGCCGGGAAGGACGACTGGTCGACGCGCTCGCCGACGCCGACGTGTTCCTCGGCGTGAGCGGGGGGAGCGTGCCCGAGGAGGCCGTGGCACGGATGGCGCCCGACGCGATCATCTTCGCGCTGGCGAACCCCAATCCCGAGGTCCACCCCGACATCGCCCACCGCCACGCCCGCGTGGTGGCCACAGGGCGATCGGACTACCCGAACCAGATCAACAACGTCCTGGCCTTCCCGGGGATCTTCAGGGGCGCCTTCGACGTGCGGGCCACGGCCATCACGGAGGGCATGAAGCTCGCCGCGGCCGATGCACTCGCCGGGCTCGTGGGTCCTGAGCTGAGCGAGGCCTACGTCGTCCCCTCGCCGTTCGATCCCCGGGTCGGGCCCACGGTCGCCGCGGCGGTCGCGGAGGCGGCTCGCCGGGACAAGGTCGCCCGCCGATAGGGTCGGGCGCATGTTCGCTGTCTACGCCAAAGGCTTCTCCACCGAGGACCCGATGTCCGGACTCGTCGTCGGGGAGCGTCCCGACCCGGTCGCGCCCGAGGGCTGGACCACCGTCACGGTCAAGGCGTCCTCCCTGAACCATCACGACCTGTGGTCGCTGCGCGGCGTCGGCCTGCGCGAGGAGTCGCTGCCGATGATCCTCGGCTGTGACGCCGCCGGGTACGACGAGGACGGCAACGAAGTCGTCATCCACGCCGTGATCAGCGAACCGTCGTGGACCGGAGACGAGACGCTCGACCCGAAGCGTTCGCTGCTCAGCGAGAAGCACCAGGGCACGTTCGCCGACAAGGTCGTCGTCCCCAAGGCCAACATCGTCCCCAAGCCCGCCTCGCTCTCGTTCGAGGAAGCCGCGTGCCTGCCGACGGCCTGGCTCACCGCCTACCGGATGCTCTTCACCCAGGGGCGTCTCAAGCCCGGCGACACCGTCCTCGTGCAAGGCGCGGGGGGCGGCGTGTCCACAGCACTGATCTCACTCGCGCACGCCGGTGGTCTGCGGGTCCTCGCCACGAGCCGCGACGAGAGCAAGCGGGCCCGCGCGCTCGAGCTCGGCGCCGACGCCGTCTTCGAGAGCAACGCCCGGCTGCCGATGAAGGTCGACGCGGTCATGGAGACCGTCGGGGCCGCCACCTGGTCGCACTCGCTGCGATCCCTTCGCCCGGGCGGCCGGCTCGTGATCTCGGGTGCGACCACCGGCTTCAACCCCGAGAAGACCGAGCTCAACCGGATCTTCTTCCTCCAGCTCGAGGTCATCGGATCCACGATGGGCAACCGCTCCGAGCTCGCCTCGCTGGTGAACCTGCTCGACGTCAGCGGGGTGCGTCCGGTGATCGACCAGGTGCTCCCGATGACCGATGCCAAGACCGGCTTCGAGGCGATGGCCTCGGGCGACGTCTTCGGCAAGATCGTCTTCACACGCTAGGCCGGCCGCGATGCCGACACATCTGTTGACCGGCGCGGGCGCGGGCATCGGCGCCGCCCTCGCCCGTGCGCTGTCTGCCCGCGGCGACGACCTGGTCCTGCTGGCTCGCAACGACGAGCGTGCGCGTGATCTCGTTGCGGAGTTCCCGGGGGCGCGCACCCTGGTCGCCGACCTCTCAGACCCCGCGACCCTGGTCGAGTCGTTGGAGGGTGATGGGCTCCCCGCACGGCTGGACTCCCTGGTGCACCTGGCGGGCGTGGTCGAGCTCGGCGGGGTGGCAGACCTCGGTGTCGACGTGTGGCGCGAGACCGTCGACGTCAACCTCGTCGCTCCGGCCGTACTCACCCGGCTTTGCCTGCCCTCGTTGCGGGCCGCCCGAGGACACGTCGTCTTCGTCAACTCGGGCGCGGGCCTCCGAGCGAACCCGCAGTGGTCGGCCTATGCAGCGAGCAAGCACGGTCTGCGGGCCCTCGCAGACTCCCTGCGGGCGGAGGAGGAGGGGGCCGGTGTCCGCGTCACCTCGGTCTACCCGGGCCGCACGGCGACCGGGATGCAGGCCAAGGTGCACGAGCAGGAGGGCAAGGAGTACGACCCGGGCGACTGGATCGACCCCGAGTCGGTTGCGACGACGATCCTGACCGCGCTCGACCTCCCGCGCGACGCCGAGATCACCGACCTCACGGTGCGCCCCGGCCCCTGAGCTCCCACAGGGCGCGACGACGAAGGCCCCGCCAGGAGGCGGGGCCTTTCGTTGTGCTCAGTCGTCCGGATCGTCGAGTCGGGCCAGCCAGGTGGCCAGCCTCTCCACTGGGGTCTCGAACTCCGGGTGGATGTCGGTGAACTCCTGCAGGCGGTCGGCGAGCCACGCCAGGGTGACCTCCTCGTCACCCCGGCGCTTCTCGAGCTCCTCGATCCCGCGATCGGTGAAGTACATGCCCGCCCTCGATCAGGCGAAGGCCTGGTTGAGAATCGACTTCTGCTCGTCGAGGTGGCGGGAGTGCTGACCCACCGACGGCGAGGACGACTCCTGCCGGGAGACGCGCTTGAGCGGGACGTCGATCTCGGACACCAGGTTGAGCGCCATGTGTGGCCACGGGCCCATGTTGGCGGGCTCGTCCTGGACCCAGCGGACCTCCTGGAGGTTGCCGTACCGAGCCAGCTCGGCGTTGAGCTCCTCGACCGGACGCGGGTAGAGCTGCTCGAGTCGGACGATCGCGGTGCGCTCGTCCTCCCGCTTCTTGCGCTCCGCGAAGAGGTCCCAGGTGATGCGACCGCTGCACAGCAGCACGCGCTCGACCTTGTCGACGTCCACGGTCTCGTCGCCGATGACCGGTCGGAAGGTGCCCTCGGTGAAGTCGCTCGGAGAGGACATGGCCTCCTTGCGTCGGAGCATCGACTTCGGCGTGAAGATGATCAGCGGCCTGTGCTCCTCGCCCAGCGAGTGGCGACGCAGCAGGTGGAAGTGGCTCGCGGCGCTCGAGGGCTGGGCCACGGTGAACGCCTCCTCGGCGCCCATCGTGAGGAAGCGCTCGATGCGTGCCGAGGAGTGGTCGGGCCCCTGGCCTTCGTAGCCGTGGGGGAGCAGCAGCACCACGCCGGACTGCTGGCGCCACTTGGTCTCGGCGGAGGAGATGAACTCATCGATCACTGTCTGCGCGCCGTTGACGAAGTCACCGAACTGCGCCTCCCACAGCACGAGCGCGTCGGGGCGCGCCACCGAGTAGCCGTACTCGAAACCGAGGGCAGCGTACTCGGACAACAGGGAGTCGTAGACGTAGAACTGTGCCTGGTCCTCCGACAGGTTCGCCAGCGGCGTCCACTCGTCGGCGTTGCGACGGTCGATGATCGTGGCGAAGCGCTGCGCGAACGTGCCCCGGCGGGAGTCCTGGCCGGCCAGGCGCACCGGGCGGCCGTCCATCAGCAGCGAGCCGAACGCCAGGATCTCGCCGGTCGCCCAGTCGATCGGACCCTCGGTGATGGCCGCGGCGCGACGCTGGAGCTGCGGCAGGACCTTCGGGTGCACGATGAAGCCCTCTGGAGCGTTCACGTGCGCGTCGGCGATGCGCTTGAGCATCTCGTGGCTGATCGCCGTCGTGGCCTCGGTGACGCCGCTCTTCTCCGGGTAGTCCGGCACGGTGGTCCAGCTGGCCGGATCGCTGGTGGCCTCGCGGACCTCGGTGAACACTCGCTCGAGCTGCTGCTGGTAGTCGCGAAGCACCTGTTCGGCCTCCTCGAGCGTGATGTCACCACGCCCGATCAGCGACTCGGTGTAGAGCTTGCGGACCGAGCGCTTCTGCTCGATGAGGTCGTACATCAGCGGCTGGGTGTACGACGGGTCGTCGCCCTCGTTGTGACCGCGACGGCGGTAGCAGACGAGGTCGATGACGACGTCCTTCTTGAAGGCCTGGCGGTACTCGAAGGCGAGCCTTGCGACACGGATGCAGGCCTCGGGGTCGTCGCCGTTCACGTGGAAGATCGGCGCCTGGACCATGCGCGCGACGTCGGTGCAGTACAGCGACGAGCGCGAGGAGGCCGGCGAGGTCGTGAAGCCGACCTGGTTGTTGACCACGACGTGCACCGTGCCACCGGTGCGGTAGCCGCGCAGTTGCGAGAGGTTGAGGGTCTCGGCGACCACGCCCTGCCCGGCGAAGGCCGCGTCACCGTGGATGAGCAGCGGCAGGACCGGGAACTCCGCGCCCTTGTTGAGCATGTCCTGCTTGGCGCGTGCGATGCCCTCGACGACGGGGTTGACCGCCTCGAGGTGGGAGGGGTTGGCTGCCACCGACACCTTGATCTTGGCGTCGGTGCCGGCGGTGAACTCGCCCTCGGCGCCGAGGTGGTACTTCACGTCGCCGGAGCCCTGGACGGTGCGAGGGTCGATGTTGCCCTCGAACTCGCGGAAGATCTGGCTGTAGCTCTTGCCGACGATGTTGGCCAGCACGTTGAGGCGGCCGCGGTGGGCCATGCCGATGGTGACCTCGTCGAGCTCCTCCTCGGCCGCGGCCTCGCAGATCTCGTCGATCAGCGGGATCGTGGTCTCGCCACCCTCGAGGCTGAACCGCTTCTGACCGACGAACTTCGTCTGGAGGAAGGTCTCGAACGCCTCGGCCTGGTTGAGCTTGAGGAGGATCCGCAGCTGCTCCTCGCGGGGCGGCTTGACGTGCGGCTGCTCCACCCGCTGCTGGATCCAGCGGCGCTGCTCGGGGTCCTGGATGTGCATGTACTCGATGCCGACCGTGCGGCAGTAGGAGTCACGCAGGATGCCGAGGATGTTGCGCAGCTTCATGAAACGACGGCCGGTGCCGCCGAAGGACCCGGTGGCGAACTCGCGGTCGAGGTCCCACAGGGTCAGCCCGTGCGACTCGACCTCGAGGTCGGGGTGGCTGCGCTGCTGGTATTCGAGCGGGTCGGTGTCGGCCATGATGTGGCCGCGCACGCGATAGGCGTGGATGAGCTCGAGGACGCGGGCCTGCTTGCTGATCTCGTCGTCGTGGGTGGCCGAGATGTCCTTGGCCCAGCGGATCGGCTCGTAGGGGATCCGCAGAGCGCGGAAGATCTCGTCGTAGAAGCCGTCCTCGCCGAGAAGCAGCGCGTGGACGCGGCGCAGGAAGTCTCCGGACTGAGCGCCCTGGATGATGCGGTGGTCGTACGTCGAGGTCAGGGTCATGACCCGGCTGACCGCGTTGCGCTGGAGCGTCTCCTCGGACGCGCCCTGGTACTCAGGCGGGTACTCCATCGCACCCACGCCGATGATGCAGCCCTGGCCCTTCATCAGGCGCGGCACCGAGTGGTTGGTGCCGATCGTGCCGGGGTTGGTCAGGCTGATCGTCGTGCCCTGGAAGTCCGCGACGGTGAGCTTGTTGTTGCGGGCCTTGCGGACGACGTCTTCGTAGGCGGTCCAGAAGGCGGCGAAGTCCATGGCCTCGGCCGCCTTGATCGACGGCACGAGCAGCTGACGGGTGCCGTCGGGCTTCTGCATGTCGATCGCGAGGCCCAGGTTGACGTGGGCAGGCTGGATGAGGTTCGGCTTGCCGTCGATCACGTCGAAGCCGTTGTTCATCTCCGGCATCGCCCTGAGCGCCTTGACCAGCGCGAAGCCGATGATGTGGGTGAACGAGACCTTGCCGCCACGAGCGCGGGCGAGGTGGTTGTTGATGACCGTTCGGTTGTCCCAGAGCAGCTTCACCGGCACGGAGCGGACGCTGGTCGCGGTGGGCACACTCAGGGAGATGTCCATGTTCTGCGCGGTGCGGGCCGGTGCCCCGCGCAGGACGGTGAGCTCGGGCTCGTCCTTCACCTCGGGCTTCGAAGCCGGCTCAGGCTCCTTCGGCACGGGTGCGGCGCTCTTGGGAGCGGCCTTGGCCGGGGTCTGGTCGGCTCGCGGCCGGGCAGTGGCCGCGGACTTCGTCTGAGGCGCCGGAGCGGCAGCGGGCTTCTCGGCAGGCTTCTCGGGCGCCTTGGCTGCCGGCTTCTCGGGCGCCTTGGCTGCGGGCTTCTCAGCAGGCTTGGGTGCCGTCTTCTCGGCGGACGACCTCTGGCCGTTCGGGTGGGCAGTCTTGCCCCTCGCGTGCTCACCGGGGGTGTGGTTCTTGAAGAACTCCCACCAGGCCTTGTCCACGCTGTCGGGGTCCTGCTGGTACCTCTCGAACATCTCGTCTACGAGCCATTCGTTGGCTCCGAACGCCGAGGGTTCGAGTGGGTTTGACTGGGAAGACTCGGCCACAGCCTGAATCGCCTCTTCCGGTGCGTCTTTTATGGTGTGTGAACGGCTACAAGGCTAGACCGTCGTGGCAAGTTGACGCAGCCCGGATCGGCAGATGGCCAGCGGGTGTAGCCAGGCTCACGTCGAACCGACCCCCAGGGAAGTGACCAGACCTGTGAACCAGCACCCAACGAGGCGTTCTCGGGCCCTCGCCGGCGGGCTGGCGGCAGCGCTGCTGCTCGTCGGCGGCGCCGGCTGCACGAGCGGCGAGGAGGAGCAGCCGGAGACCGCTTCGTCACCCCTCCCGAGCCGCTCGGTCGGAACCCAGCCGACGCTCGAGGCCAAGCCGGTCCCGACCAAGGTGACGATCGCGCGGGTGGTGGGAGGCAAGTTCGACCGGAAGCAGCGCGAGCGTCTGGAGAAGCAGATCGCGCGCGTGCTCTCGAGCTACTTCGACGACGCCTTCCTCGGCGGGGAGTACCCACGCAGCGACTTCGCCGGCGCGCTGGCGACCTTCTCGCCCGGCGCGGTGCGGCGCGCGGCCTCCGACCGCGACCTGCTCACCAACGCCGGGGTCGGTACGTCGACTGAGGCGGTCGTGGCCCGCACGAAGGACGCGCGGCTCGACGTGCTCGTGCCGAAGCGGCTCGTCGCGGGTCTCACCGCCAGGATCCGCCTCGTGTTCGTCCAGGAGCGCGCCGACGGAGCCGACCAGCGCGTCACCGTCTCGGGACGTCTGCTCCTGAACCGCAAGAAGTCGGGGCCGTGGCAGATCTTCGGCTACGACCTCACGCGTTCGTCCGTGCCGGTCGCGAAGGGAGCCAGCTCATGAGCCGCGCCGATCAGACCGTGTCCCGCAGCATCGCGCGCTTGCGCAAGGCGGTGCCGCTGGCCGTCGTACTCGCCCTCACAGCGCTCGTCGTACCCCCGGCCTCGGTGAGGGAGGCGCAGACCAGCCTGGTCAAGGTCCAGGGCGCCCACAACGTAGACATCTCCCGGAACGTCATCTGGGTGCTGTTCCTCGGCTCCGACGCCCGCAAGGGCCAGTCGGTGACGAGAAGCCGCGCCGACGCGATCCAGCTCGTCGGCATCAACACGCGCACCGGTGCGGCGACGGCGATCGGGGTCCCGCGCGACTCCTATGTCAGCATCCCCGGCTACGGCCGCAACAAGATCAACGCCTCGATGGTCTTCGGCGGCCCTCAGCTGATGGCGCGGTCGGTGGGGGACATGGTGGGGATCCGGCCCGACTTCGTGTTCACCACGAGCTTTTGGGGCTTCTCCCGGATGGTCGACGCGATCGGCGGGGTGACCGTCCAGTCCAAGTACGCCTTCCACGACCCGCTGCGGCCTCGTGGCTACAAGGTCGGCAAGAACAAGCTCAACGGCATCCAGACCCTGGTGTTCTCGCGCACGCGCAAGGCGTTCCCGGGGGGTGACTTCGACAGGTCGGCCAACCAGCAGCGCGCGCTGGTCGGCATCTTGAACCAGGTGCGGCGCAACGCCGACAAGCCAGGTTTCATGGAGCGCGGGGTGATGACCGCCTTCAACAACCTCGACACGCCCAACGTCGGCCCGGGCGAGCTCTACCGGCTCGCGCAGGCAGCCACGCGCATCAATCCCAACAAGTTCCGCACGTGTGTCGTGGGCGGCGGCACGGGCTCCGCGGGCGGCGCGAGCGTGGTCTTCGCCAACATCGGGCAGGCGCGCAGCATCGCCAACCGGGCACGAAAGGACGCGACGCTCGAGGGCTCCTGCTAGGGGAGTCTCGAGCGCCGCGTCGGGTCGTTCAGGGGTTGCCTCAGCGCAGGATCTTCGCCTTCGCCGTGCCGATGTTCAGCACCAGCCCGGTGCCGTCGAGGAGCTCGACGCGCACAGCGTGGACACGCAGGCCGCGCTTGCCGAGGTTCTGACGCAGCCCCGCCTTGATCCGCGCGAGGCCGGGGATCTCGAGCGTCTCACCAGGTGCCGGGATCTCCTGCGCCTCGCCGTTGGCGATGATCGCTCCGATCCTGGTGCCCCCGGTCGTGCGCCGACTGATGGCGCCGCGTGCGTTCTGGAAGACGTTGACCTGGCCGACGACGCCCTGGATCTCCAGTGCCCCGCCCCCGAGGCTGATCTCGGTCACCGACGCCCGCGCCCGGGCGACTGCCCGACCATCGGTGTACGGCTTGCCGTAGGTCTGGGCCTTGAGGCCGCTGGCGTTGAGCTGTGCGTTGCGCGGCGCCTCGGTGAGGGGGTTGGACCGCCACCGACCCCTGGTGCCGATGCAGGGAAGGTTCTGGAACGGGGTGCGGCCGAGCCCTGCCACGCCCTCGCCGACGACGCCCTCGTAGCCGTAGGCGTGGCCGGCGAAGACACCGGCGGGGTAGGCCTTCTGGATGCGCGCCCAGGCACGCCCGATGACGACCTGGGAGCCGTTCTCGAGCACCACCCGGATGCCGTAGGCGTTCGCCGTCGCGCCGTTGTGGCTGGTCGGGGTCCGGTGGGTGCCCGCGGGGTAGACGGTGCCGAGGCCGGGGATGTCGATGCCGTTGGTGCCGGCCCCCTCGATGACTGCCTCCACGGCCTGGTTGTCCGCCTGGTCGATCGCGTCGACGAGGTCGCCGAGCGGGCCCGGAGTCTCGCTGCCGTCGGGAACGATCCCGTCTGCCTCCACCCCGACGAGGTTGATGTCGGCCGAGGCGCGGAACCTGCCCTTGTCGTTGTAGGCGTGGGCGATCGTGCTCAGCCCGGCGAAGCGCAGCTGCGGACCGTCGTCCGAGCCGAGGACGATGTCGGCCACCTTGTTGACGCTGCGCGAGCCGAACACCTTCTTGCGCGGCTTGCGGTAGGTCGAGGTGTAGCTGTCGACGGCACCGACCTTGACGTAGTCGTTGGCGTTGACCTTGCCGACGTTGCTGCCCCGGTGGTTGCGGATCGGGGCCATGGAGGTGCAGCCGAGCACCGACCAAGCGGTGCGGCCCGAGGCGACTCCACCCTCGTTGGGGTCGCCGGCGCTGACGCGCGTGCCGTAGGCCGAGCCCTGGTAGGCGAAGGGCGTCTCGTATTTCTTGGTTGCAGCCTGGGACGGCGTAGCGGTGAGGACGGCTGCCCCAGCGAGGGCGACGCCCGCCGCGGTGATGGATGCGGCCGCTCGTCTGAGCAGGGTGGTGCGTGAGATCAAGTGACTCCCCGTTCACTCGGATGGCAGGACACGACGGCTCGTCCTCCCCCGAGATGGAGCCGTTGTGGATTCCACGTGACCGGCGTCACGCCGACAGGTGGTGGGACCTAAGTACCCCTGCTAACGAGGAACTGACCGAAACGGTACGGACCCCTACAACTCGCGCGAGGAGGACCTAGCGCACACACTGGGACAGGTGGCGGAGTAGGGTAGACCGGCGGTAGACCGGGGAGATCCCACGAAGTTTGGCCCGTCACGCAGGCGGGAACGAAGAAAGACTGAGCGGCGCCCCCGGTAGGATTCGAACCTACGCACCCGCCTCCGGAGGGCGGTGCTCTATCCCCTGAGCTACGGGGGCTCATGGGGTGCGCGGAAGAGCGTACATGACCCTGCCCGAGAACGTGATTGGGGGCGCTGGTGTTCGCTGACCCGGTGCTGCGTGCACTCGTAGTCGACGACTCCGCGGTGATCCGCGAGCTCATCGCGGTGAACCTCGAGCTCGAAGGCTTCGAGGTGACAACTGCCGGCGACGGTCAGAGCGCGCTCGAGCTCGCCCACGAGCTCCAGCCTGACGTCATCACGCTCGACGTGATGATGCCCCGACTCACCGGCTTCGAGACCGTGCTCCGCCTGCGCGAGGAGCCCAAGACGGCCGGCATCCCGGTCGTCATGGTCACCGGCAGGGCCCAGGCGGCCGACCTCGCCCGCGGGGAGGAGGTCGGCGTCGAGGCCTACCTCACCAAGCCGTTCGAGCCGGCAGAGCTGATCGAGGTCGTCACCCGGCTCGCCCGCGAGCGCCGCGCAAGGCTCTGACTCTTTCGACCGGGCCGATCCTCCGGCACCCCGGCGCGGCCCGCGGCGAGACAGGTGTAAGCGCCCATCACCCCGCGGATACCCTTGTGCAGTGACTCCCGAACAGCTTTCCGACGCCATCGTCAACGTCCTCACCGCCCTCGCCGACGAGGGGTCCTTGACCCTGCCTGACGGCGTGCCCACGACGGTGGTTGTCGAGCGACCCAAGGTGCGGGAGCACGGGGACTACGCCACGAACGTCGCCCTCCAGCTGGCCAAGAAGGCCGGCATGCAGCCGCGCGAGCTCGCCGGCCTGCTCGCCGAGCGGCTCGGTGCGGTCGACGGGGTCGCCTCCGTCGAGGTCGCCGGCCCCGGCTTCCTCAACATCCGGGTCGCCGCCGGCGCCCAGGGTGCAGTCGCCGCCCAGATCGTCGCCGCGGGCCCGTCGTACGGCTCCTCGGACCTGTTCGAGGGCGAGAAGATCAACCTCGAGTTCGTCTCGGCCAACCCGACCGGCCCGATCCACATCGGCGGGGTCCGGTGGGCCGCCGTGGGCGACGCGCTCGGCCGGATCTTCACGATGACCGGCGCCGAGGTCACGCGGGAGTACTACTTCAACGACCACGGCGCCCAGATCGACCGCTTCGCGCGCTCCCTGCTGGCCCGCGCCAAGGGCGAGCCGAAACCGGAGGACGGGTACGGCGGCGAGTACATCGACGACATCGCCAAGCAGGTCATCGCCAAGGAGCCCGGTGTGCTCGGGCTCGACGACGAGCAGGCCCAGGAGGTGTTCCGCTCCGTCGGCGTGGACCTGATGTTCGACGAGATCAAGAAGAGCCTGCACGAGTTCCGGGTCGACTTCGACGTCTACTTCCACGAGAACAACCTGCATGCCTCGGGCGCCGTCGAGCGGGCCATCGCCCGGCTCACCGAGATGGGGAACACCTACGAGAAGGACGGCGCGCTCTGGCTGCGCACCGAGAAGTACGGCGACGACAAGGACCGGGTGATCGTCAAGTCCGACGGCAAGGGTGCCTACATCTCCGGCGACCTCGCCTACTACCTCGACAAGAAGGAGCGCGGATTCGACCGCTGCCTGATCATGCTCGGGGCCGACCATCACGGCTACGTCGGGCGGATGAACGCCATGTGCGCAGCCTTCGGCGACGAGCCGGGCAAGGACCTCGAGATCCTCATCGGCCAGATGGTCAACCTGCTCCGTGACGGCGAGCCGCTGCGGATGTCCAAGCGCGCGGGCACGTTGATCAACCAGGACGACCTCGTCGACGCGATCGGGGTGGATGCTGCGCGCTACGCCCTTGCCCGCTACACGACCGACACGACGATCGACCTCGACCTCGAGCTCTGGGCCAAGCAGACCTCCGACAACCCGGTCTTCTACGTGCAGTACGCCCACGCGCGGCTCGCGTCCATCCTGCGCAACGCCGCCGACCTCGGCATCGAGCCGGCGGGCACCGGGGGCACGGCCTTCGACGCAAGTCTTCTCTCCCACGAGAAGGAAGGGCAGCTGCTGCGGGCGCTCGCGGAGTTCCCGCGGGTCGTGGCCGCCGCTGCGCAGCTGCGCGAGCCGCACAGGGTCGCGCGGTACCTCGAGGACACCGCCTCTGCGTTCCACAAGTTCTACGAGGCGTGCCGCGTGATGCCCCAAGGTGACGAGGAGGCCAGCGACCTTCACCGGGCAAGGCTGCTGCTCGTGGCGGCGACCAAGACGGTGTTCGCCAACGGGCTCGGGCTGCTCGGGGTCGCCGCGCCCGAGCGGATGTGAGCCGCTGATGCGAGCTCACGAGGCAGGCTGGGCCCACGCTGAGGTCAGCCACCGAGGGCCGTCCTGGCTGCGCGAGCCCGTCGACGTCAATGCCCTGGTGCCCCAGCTCTGGTCGACCACGGCCCGCAAGACCGACGACGGCGCCCTCGAGGTCGGCGGCGTCGACCTCCGCGAGCTCGTCGCCGAGCACGGTTCGCCGGCGTATGTCCTCGACGAGGCCGACTTCCGCGCGCGCGCCCGCGCCTTCCGCGAGGCGTTCGCCGGCTACGACGTGTACTACGCAGGCAAGGCGTTCCTCTGCACCACGGTCGCACGGTGGGTGGCCGACGAGGGGCTCAGCCTCGACGTCTCCTCCGACGGCGAGCTGAGCGTTGCCCTGCGCGCGGGCTTCGACCCGTCGCGGCTGGCCTACCACGGCAACAACAAGACCCGCGCCGAGCTGCGCCGCGCCGTCAGCGAGGGAGTCGGCAGGATCATCGTCGACTCCTTCTGGGAGATCGACCGTCTCGCCGAAGTCACAGCGGAGCTCGGCGCCACCGCGGCGGTCATGGTCCGGGTCACGGCGGGGGTCGAGGCACACACCCACGAGTACATCGCGACCGCCCACGAGGACCAGAAGTTCGGTTTCTCGATCACCTCGGGCGACGCGTTCGAGGCCGTGCGCCGGGTCCACGAGGCATCGGGGCTCGAGCTGCGGGGGCTGCACTCCCACATCGGCTCGCAGATCTTCGACACCTCCGGCTTCGAGGTGGCCGCACGGCGTGTGCTGACCCTGCACGCGCGGGTGTCGGGCGAGCTCGGCGTCGAGATGCCCGAGATGGACCTCGGGGGCGGCTTCGGCATCGCCTACACCACGCAGGACGACCCCGCCGACCCGGCGCAGCTGGCAACAGAGATCACCAAGATCGTCGAGCACGAGTGCCGAGGGTTCGCGGTGGCTGTCCCGGACCTCTCGATCGAGCCCGGGCGGGCGATCGTCGGGCCCGCGATGTGCACGGTGTACGAGGTCGGCACGGTCAAGCCCGTCGAGCTCGATGCCGGGGCGGTGCGCACCTACGTCTCCGTCGACGGGGGGATGAGCGACAACATCCGCACCGCGCTGTACGACGCCGACTACTCCTGCACCATCGCCTCCCGTCGTAGTGACGCGCCGCCGGTGCTCGGGCGGCTCGTCGGCAAGCACTGCGAGGCCGGTGACATCGTGGTCAAGGACGAGTTCGTGCCAGGCGACATCACCCCCGGCGACCTGATGGCGGTTCCCGGAACGGGGGCCTACTGCCGGTCCATGGCGAGCAACTACAACCACGCGCTGCGGCCTCCGGTGGTAGCCGTCAAGGACGGGGTCTCCACCGTCGTCGTACGCCGGGAGACCGAGGACGACCTGCTCCGCACCGACGTGGGTGCATGGTGACCATGCATCTCAGGGTGCGGACGACCTCGCAGAGACCGAGGACGAGCCGAGGGGATGGCCCAAGATGAACGGCATGGACGGCGCGACCTTCTCAGAACCTGTGCACCCGCCCCTGAGGCTCGCCTTGCTCGGATGCGGCTCGGTCGGCAGCCAGGTGGTCCGTCTGCTTCGCGAGCACGCCGACGACCTGGCCGCCCGGGTCGGCGCGCCGATCGAGCTGGCCGGTGTCGCGGTGCGCCGTCTCGACGCGCGCCGCGAGGTCGACGTACCCGCGGAGCTGCTGACCACCGACGCCGAAGGCCTCGTCACGCGGGGCGACATCGACCTCGTGGTCGAGGTGATCGGCGGCATCGAGCCGGCGAGGTCGCTGATCCTCACCGCGCTGGAGAACGGCGCCTCGGTGGTCACCGCCAACAAGGCGCTGCTCGCCGAGGACGGCAGCACATTGTTCGCCGCAGCCGAGAAGGCCGGCCGCGACGTCTACTTCGAGGCGGCTGTCGCGGGGGCGATCCCGATCCTCCGGCCCCTGCGCGAGTCCCTCGCGGGTGACAAGGTCCGCCGGGTGCTCGGCATCGTGAACGGCACGACGAACTTCATCCTCGACAAGATGGACTCCTCCGGCGCAGGGTTCAGCGAGGCACTCGAAGAGGCCCAGGAGCTCGGGTACGCCGAGGCCGACCCGACCGCCGACGTAGAGGGCTACGACGCTGCGGCCAAGGCCGCCATCCTTGCCAGCCTCGCCTTCCACACCAGGGTCACCGCGGCCGACGTCTACCGCGAAGGGATCTCCGACGTGACCGCCGCGGACGTCGCCTCGGCGCGCGACATGGACAGCGTGGTCAAGCTGCTCGCCATCTGCGAGCTCACCGAGAGTCCCGACGGCCCCTCGGTGTCGGCGCGCGTGCACCCGGCGATGATCCCGCGCAGCCACCCCCTGGCGAGCGTCCGCGAGGCGTACAACGCGGTGTTCGTGGAGAGCGACGCAGCGGGACAACTGATGTTCTACGGCCCCGGGGCCGGCGGAGCTCCCACGGCGAGCGCGGTCCTCGGCGACCTGGTGTCCGCTGCCCGCAACCGGCTCAACGAGGTGCGCGGGGTGGGCGAGTCGTCGTACGCCCAGTGCGAGGTCCAGCCCATGGGGAGCACGCGCACCCGCTACCACGTCGCGATCGACGTCGACGACAAGACCGGTGTGCTGGCGCAGATCGCGCAGGTGTTCGCCGAGCACGGCGTCTCGCTGCAGACGGTTCGTCAGGAGGGGCACGGCGACGACGCCCAGCTTGTGGTCGTCTCGCACACCGCCACCGACGCGGCGCTCGCGGCGACTGTCGAGACGCTGCGCACCAAGGAGTACGTCCACGACGTGTCGTCGATCATGCGAGTCGAGGGAGACGGCGAGTGAGCACGCCGACCACCCACCAGTGGCGCGGGGTGATGGAGGAGTACGCCGACTGGCTCAACGTCCCCGCGGGCACCCCCACCGTGACCTTGCGCGAGGGCGGCACGCCGCTCGTGGACAGCCACTGGCTCTCCGAGCTCACCAGGGCAGATGTCTGGCTGAAGGTCGAGGGCAACAACCCCACCGGGTCGTTCAAGGACCGCGGCATGACCGTGGCCCTGTCGGTGGCCGTGGGGCAGGGTGCCGAGGCCGTCGTGTGCGCCTCCACCGGGAACACCTCGGCGTCGATGGCCGCCTACGCCGCACGGGCCAGGGTGAAGCCGCTCGTCCTGATCCCTCAGGGGAAGATCGCCGCCGGCAAGCTCGCCCAGGCGATCGTCCACGGCGCCCAGGTGATCATGGTGAAGGGCAACTTCGACGACTGTCTGCGGATCTCCCGAGAGCTCGCCGAGACCTACCCGGTCGCCCTGGTGAACTCCGTGAACCCCATGCGGCTCGAGGGCCAGAAGACCGCGTCCTTCGAGATCGTCGACTTCCTCGGCGACGCCCCCGACGTGCACGTGCTCCCGGTCGGCAACGCCGGCAACATCTCGGCGTACTGGAAGGGCTACCTCGAGTACGAGAAGGCGGGCATGAGCACGCGCAAGCCGCAGATGCTCGGCTGGCAGGCGGCCGGCGCCGCCCCGTTCGTCCACGGCGGACCGGTGAGCGACCCCGAGACGGTCGCCTCGGCGATCCGCATCGGCAACCCGGCTTCCTGGCAGCTCGCCGTCGACGCCGCGACCCAGTCCGGCGGCCGGTTCCGCGCGGTCACCGACGAGGAGATCCTGTCCGCGCAGCGCAGGCTGGCTCAGGAGGACGGCGTGTTCGTCGAGCCCGCCTCGGCTGCGGGGATCGCCGGGATCCTGCAGGACCTCGCAGCCGGTGAGACGTTCGCAGGCAAGACGCTGGTCGTCACGGTCACCGGCCACGGGCTCAAGGACACCGACACCGCGTTGTCCACCTTCACCGACCTCGTCGACACCGTCGTGGACGCTGAAGTGGACGCCGCTGCCGAGGCAGCCGGACTGCACTGACGATGCCCACCTTCGTGACCGGCCCCGTCGAGGTCTCGGTGCCTGCCACCAGCGCCAACCTTGGCCCGGGCTTCGACTCGCTCGGCCTGGCACTCAGCCTGCGCGACGTCCTCGTCGGGGAGGTCACGGGGGAGCAGGGACTCTCGCTGAGCGTCTCGGGGGAGGGATCGGGGGAGGTGCCACTCGACGAGTCGCACCTGGTGTACCAGGCGATGAGCGCCGCGTTTGCGGAGATGGGCTGCGCCGCCCCGGGCGTCCGCCTGCACTGCCAGAACGCGATCCCTCACGGCCGCGGTCTCGGCTCGTCCTCGGCCGCGATCGTCGGTGGCATCTGCCTGGCGCGGGGTCTTGTGGCGGGCGGCTCCCTCCTCATGGACGACGATGCGGTGTTCGCGCTGGCGGCGCGGATGGAGGGGCACCCGGACAACGTCGCGCCGGCCTTCTACGGCGGCTTCACCATCGCCACGTCGCACGACGACTCCTGCAACGCCACGGCCGTCGCGGTGGATCCGCGCGTGAAGGTCGTCGTCTTCGTGCCGCCCGAGCCGCTGGGGACGGCCATCGCGCGCGGACTGCTCCCCGACACCGTGCCCCATGCGGATGCGGCTGCGGCCGCAGCACACGCAGCCCTGCTGGTGGTCGCGCTCAGCGGGAGGCCCGAGCTGCTTCACGCGGCGACAGAGGACTTCTTGCACCAGGACTACCGGGAGCCGGCAATGCCCGAGAGCCTCGGCCTGGTGCGTGATCTCCGCAAGGACGGGGTTGCCGCGGTCGTCTCGGGGGCCGGTCCGTCCGTGCTCGCCTTCGTCGACACCTCCACCCGGTCCGACGTACGGCGAAGGGTGCCGCAGGGGTGGGCCGTGCTCACCCTCGATGTCGACTCGACCGGCGCGAAGGTCGCCGGCGGGTCCTGATCTCCAGTGCTCGCGGGCGAAACATCAAAGGGCGCCCATCCGTTGTGACCCATAACGCCCCGCGCGGCAGGGATGGTGCTACGCTGCAAGTGCGCCACATGATCCGGCTCGGACTGTTGTTGGGCTGGTTGGTGGGGGGCGCAATTCCTTCCTCGTCCTCTCTGTTCCGGAAACATGCCGGGTCTTCTCTGTTGCATGCCCGAGGACCGGACGCGGGAACATCCACATCAACATCGGCCACCGGTCTTCGCCGGGTAGGCCGCAAACGTGGGAAGGACCTCACGTGACGGAAACAACCGAAGCCGCCCCCAAGCGCCGCTCTGGCAGCGGGTTGAGCGGCATGCTGCTCCCCGAGCTCAAGCAGGTTGCAGCGGGTCTGGGTATCAAGGGCATCGGCGGCATGCGCAAGAGCCAGCTGATCGATGCGATCAAGGCGGCCCAGGCAGGCGGCCACCCGACAGGCCGGCCTGCGGCCGAGTCGAGCAGCCAGGAGGGCCCGGCTTCCGCCCAGGGCGGTTCCGCGAGCGACGCGCCTGTGCAGAAGGCCCCGGCCGAGAAGCCGCGTCAGGCCCCACAGGAGGCCGGCAAGGCCCAGAACACGCCGCAGGAGTCCGGCAAGGACGCACCCAAGGGCGAGCAGAGCCAGGACCGCGACCGCTCCGAGAAACAAGGCGGCAACCGCGACAACCGCGGGGAGAACCGCGGGGAGAACCGCGATAACCGGGGCGACAACCGCGGGGATCGCGACAACCGCGGAGACCGCGACAACCGCGGAGACCGCGACCGGCAGGGTGACAACCGCGGGGAGAACCGCGGGGACCGCGACAACCGGGGCGACAACCGCGATAACCGCGACAACCGGGGCGACAACCGCGGTGACGATCGCGATGGCGGTGGCCGCCGCAACCGTCGCCGTCGTGGACGTGACCGGGGTCGCGACGGTGGTCGGGGCCCGCGTCGCGACGAGGCCGAGCCGCAGATCAGCGAGGACGACGTCCTCGTCCCGGCCGCCGGCATCCTCGACGTGCTCGACAACTACGCGTTCGTGCGGACCAGCGGCTACCTGCCCGGACCCAACGACGTGTATGTCTCGCTGTCGATGGTCCGCAAGTACGGCCTGCGCAAGGGCGACGCGATCACCGGCCTCGTGCGGCAGCCGCAGGAGGGTGACCGCAAGGAGAAGTTCAACCCGCTTGTCCGGCTCGACACCGTCAACGGCGGCGACGTCGAGCTCGCGAAGAAGCGGGTGGAGTTCTCCAAGCTGACTCCGCTCTACGCCTCGGACCGCCTCCGCCTCGAGACCGAGGCGAACCAGATGATCACCCGCGTGGTCGACATCGTGGCCCCGATCGGCAAGGGGCAGCGCGGCCTCATCGTCTCGCCGCCCAAGGCCGGCAAGACGATGGTGCTGCAGGCCATCGCCAACGCGATCACCACGAACAACCCGGAGACCCACCTGATGGTCGTGCTCGTCGACGAGCGCCCCGAGGAGGTCACCGACATGCAGCGCACGGTCAAGGGCGAGGTCATCGCCTCGACCTTCGACCGTCCTGCCACCGATCACACCACCGTCGCCGAGCTCGCGATCGAGCGCGCCAAGCGGCTCGTCGAGCTCGGCCACGACGTGGTCGTCCTGCTCGACTCGATCACCCGCCTCGGGCGCGCCTACAACCTCGCCGCTCCTGCGAGCGGGCGCATCCTGTCCGGTGGCGTGGACTCGTCGGCGCTGTACCCGCCGAAGCGGTTCTTCGGCGCGGCCCGCAACATCGAGGACGGCGGCTCGCTGACCATCCTGGCCACGGCCCTGATCGAGACCGGCTCGAAGATGGACGAGGTCATCTTCGAGGAGTTCAAGGGCACCGGAAACATGGAGCTGCGGCTGCGTCGCGAGTTCGCGGACAAGCGCATCTTCCCGGCCATCGACGTCGACGCCTCGGGCACCCGCCGGGAGGAGCTCCTGATGAGCAAGGAGGAGCTCTCGATCGTCTGGAAGCTGCGCCGGGTGCTCTCGGGACTCGACGGCCAGCAGGCCCTCGAGCTGCTGCTCGAGCGCCTCAAGAAGACGCAGAGCAACATCGAGTTCCTGATGCAGGTGCAGAAGACGACGCCGACCGCGGGCAACGGTCGCGACAGCGACTGACGCGGCGGTCATCGCAGGAAGGGCGGGGCGATGCCCCGCCCTTCTGTGTTCCCACCCCAGGGTTCTCGTTTCCACCCCAGGGTCGGTGCAGTTTGGATATCGTCTGCGCTGGAAGCGGGACAATTCCGACACTTCACACACTCGGGGTGGATATGGCCAAGATCGTCGTCGCCGATGACGATGCAGACATTCGCGATCTGGTCGTTTTCAAGCTCCAACAGTCAGGCCACGACGTCGTACCTGTCGGAGACGGAGCCGCCGCGGTCGAAGCCTGCCGGGACGTGCTGCCCGACCTCGCCGTGCTCGACGTGATGATGCCGGGCATGAGCGGCTTCGACGCGTGCCGAGAGCTGCGGAGCGATCCCTCGCTTGCCGGCATCCCCGTCATCCTTCTCACTGCCCGAGCGCAGGAGTCGGACATCGAGCAGGGTTTCAACGTCGGCGCGGACGACTACGTCGTCAAACCATTCAGCCCCCGCGAGCTCGCATCGCGCGTGGCAGCCGTGCTGCAACGGAGTGGTGCGTGAATGAACCCCTGCGTGCGCTCCTACTGACGCTGCTGCTGCTCCTCGGCGGGCTCGCGATCCTGCTCGTCGCGGCGTTGGTGGTCGTGCGGGCCACGAGTGAGCTCCTCGAGCGAAGGGCTGCGCGCCGTCGTGACGAGATCCGCGGTCTGATCCTGTCGGCGCTGCTGGGTGAGCCCGAGGAGTCGGCGTCCGCTCTTGCAGCGCTGCACGTTCGGGAGGGTCGCGCCTGGAGACAGGTCGAGCAGCAGGCCTTCGCGATACTGCCCAAGATCAAGGGGGACACCCGCGACGCGCTGGTCTCCCTGCTCAAGAACGCCGGTGCTGCCGAGCGTGCCTACGAGAACACGCGGGCGAGGTCCGCGGTACGCCGAAGCCGAGGGGCCTACCAGCTTGGTGCCCTGGGAGACAGGGCGGCTGTGCCTACCCTGCTCGAGCTCCTGCCAACGGATCACTTCCTGGTCCGGCGGACCGTCGTTCGCGCTCTGGGCCAGGTCCGCGACCCGGAGGCGGTACCCCGGCTGCTCGATGCGGTCACTGCTGACCCGGCGCTCGTGCGCGACGTCATCGCAGCGCTTCAGCGCATCGGGCCAGAAGCCACGCCGTACCTGAGGAAGGACCTCGCCTTTCTGCTCGTTGCCGAGCACAGCGGGCGCCGTGGTGCGCTGGCCGCTACCGTCCTCGGCCTCCACGGCGACATCGCGTCGGTGCCGGTCCTGGTCGAGGCCGTCGCTCGAGCCCATCAGTCCTCGCTTCGGGCTGCGGCGGCCGAGGCGCTCGGCGAGATCGGCGTTCCCGCAGCGGTCCAGGTGCTGACCGAAGCCCTCGGCGGTGATCTGCCGGAGGTGCAGGTCAAGGCAGCCGAGGCACTCGGCAAGGTCGGCGCCACCTCCGCGCTGCCCGCGCTCGTCTCTGCGCTCGGCTGCGGGGCGCACGAGGTGGACCGGGCCGTCGCCGAGGCGTTGGTGAAGCTCGGCGGACCGGGCATGCAGGCGCTCGAGGAGCACGTCTCTCCCTACGCGGCCGAGGCGCTCGCGCTTCGCCGGATGATGGCTGCGGTATGAACGACTGGCTTCCCGTGTCGCTCGAGATGGTCCTGCTGGCGCTCGGCTGGTTCTTCATCGCCTACTCGGTGCTGATCAACACGAGCTTCCTCGCGCTCACAGGACTCGCCGTCGTCGACTTCCACACCTACCTCCGCAGGCGCGGGTTCGCGGCGTACGACGAGACGTTCGCCGAGCCGCTCGCGCCAGGCATCTCCATCCTGATGCCGGCGTACAACGAGGCTGCCGGCATCGTCGAGGCGGTGCGCGCGATGACGGCGATGCGCTACCCCGACTTCGAGGTGGTGGTGGTCGACGACGGGTCACGTGACGAGACCGTTGCCCTGATGGTCGAGGCGTTCGACATGGTCGAGGCGCCTGTCGTCGTGCCGACCGCCATCCCCACGCACGGACGCGTGCTACGCACCTACGTCAGCCGGCGCGGGAGCCACAACGTCATGCTCGTGTGCAAGGAGAACGGCGGCAAGGCAGATGCGCTGAACGTCGGGATCAACGCGGCCCGCAAGGCCCTGGTCTGCATGGTCGACGCCGACTCGATTCTCGACCCCGACGCCCTGCTGCACGTCTCGCGGCCCTTCGCCGACGATCCCGAGAAGGTGGTGGCGTCGGGCGGGGTGGTCCGCATCGCCAACGGCAGCACCATCCGGAGGGGCCGAGTGGTCGACGTCCGGATGCCGAGGCGCTGGCTGCCGCGCGTCCAGGTCGTGGAGTACCTGCGTGCCTTCATGATCGGTCGCAGTGGCTGGTCCCGTCTGGGCGGTCTGTTGATCATCTCGGGCGCGTTCGGCCTCTTCCGCAAGGACGTCCTCTCCGCGCTCGGCGGGCTCGCGACGGACTGCATCGGAGAGGACGCCGAGCTCGTCGTGCGTCTTCACAGGTGGCTCGGTGACCACGACCGCGACGGGCGCATCGTCTTCGTCTCCGAGCCGGTGGCCTGGACCGAGGCACCAGAGACGGCGGCCGTGCTGCGCAGGCAGCGGCGTCGCTGGCACCGCGGACTGACCGAGATCCTGGAGCGTCACCGCGGGATGCTGTTCCGTCGTCGCTACGGCGTGGTGGGTCTGTTGGCCATGCCGTGGTTCGTGGCGTTCGAGCTGCTCGCGCCGTTCGTCGAGGTGTTCGGGTTCGCCTACCTGGCGCTCGCACTCACCCTCGTCGGCCTGGAGGAGCTCGGCTGGGTCGTCACCGACCTGGTCAACCGTGACGTGATGTGGATCCTGCTCTCCGTCTCGGTCCTGTACGCGATCGTGCTCTCGCTCACGGCCCTGCTCGTCGAGCAGCTCTCCTTTCGTCGCTACAGCGGGATGAAGAGCCTGCTGATCTCGATCTGGGCCGCGATCGAGGAGAACATCGGCTACCGCCAGCTCAACGCATGGTGGCGCATCGGCGGGGCGATCGAGGCGGTCCGAGACACCCCGCCCCAGTGGGGCAACATGCAACGGAGAGGGTTCACGCGACGATGAGGGCCGCAGACAGCGTCCGCGACCGGGTGATCATGCTGCTGCTGAGCACGGTCATGCTCGTGACGGTCGTCGCAGGTGCGGGGGCGATCGGGGTCACCTCCCTGACCGAGGACGTCGACGTGCTCGTCGACGACCTGCGCCCCGCGGCGTACAGCAACATCGCGCTTCGCAACGACATGAGCCGGGCTCAGGCGAGCGCACGCGGATGGGCCCTCACCGGCGATGACTCGTTCCTGCGTACGTACCGCACCTCGGTCCTCGACGCGCACATGGAGCTGGCCCAGTTGCGCTCGCTCGTCGAGGACGAGGAGGAGCTTGCCGCCGCGGTGGCGCAGCAGACGGACGCAGCCGATCGCTGGTTCTCCTTCGCCGACGGCCTGGTACGCCGCGAGCCGGGACCTGTCCCCGTGCCCTACCTCCTCGACGGCCAGGTGACCTTCGAAAGGTTCGTCGCACTCAACGACCGCATCTCGTTCAAGGTCAACGACGGGATCGACGAGCGTGGCGAGCAGGCCCGGGGCGAGGCCCGCCACGTGATCGTGTTCGTCGTCCTGGCCTCCCTCCTCGGCACGGCCGCCACTGCCCTCGTGGGGCGCGCGATCGTGCGTCGTACGAGCGAACCCCTGCGCGAGCTGGAGCGCGCCGTGGAGCGCCTCGCCGCCGGCGACCTCAGCGCCCGCGTCGACGTCTCCGGGCCGCGCGAGATCCGAGGTGTCGCGACCGCGCTCAACACGCTCGCCGAGGAGAACCAGCGCGCCCGGGAGATGGAGGAGCGGGTGGTCACCCAGCTGCGCCAGCTCGACCGGGCCAAGGACGAGTTCGTCTCGACGGTCTCCCACGAGCTGCGCACACCGCTGACCAGCATCGCGGGTTACATCGAGCTGTTCGAGGACAGCTTCGACGACCTGGGCCCCCAGCAGCGGGGGATGCTGGGCGTGGTCAGTCGTAACGTCGGGCGGCTGCGCAACCTGATCGAGGACCTGCTCACCCTGTCCCGGGTGGAGGCCGACGCCTTCCGCACGTCCTTCGACCTCGTCGACCTGGGCCAGGTGACCGTCGACGTGGCGCGAGACGTAGCGGAGATCGCGGCGCGCGCCGACGTTCAGGTGGAGGTGTCGGGTCCGGAGACACCGGTCTGGGTGCGAGGCCAGGCGGGTCAGCTCGCAAGGGCGACCCTGAACCTGGTGACCAACGCCATCAAGTTCAGCATGCCCGGCGATGAGGTTGAGGTCTGCCTCGATGTCGTCGCGGACCAGGCGGTGGTGTCCGTGGTCGACCACGGCATCGGCATCCCCGCCCAGGAGCTCTCCACGCTGGGCACCCGGTTCTTCAGGGCTTCGAACGCCGTGGAGGCAGAGATCACCGGCACCGGCCTGGGCCTGCGGATCGTGCAGACGATCGCCGACAACCACGGCGGGCGGCTCGAGATCGACTCGGTTGAGGGCGAGGGCACGACCGCCCGCCTTGTGTTCCCAGTCACAAATGACCAGCATCCGGGGAATATCCCGCAGCTCGAGGACATTACGGAGGGGTGAGCCCCGGACCAGTCGACACGCAGAGCACGCCGACCCAGCAGTCGCAGACCCGCACCGAGGCTCCGAGCGGGCGGCGCTACGTCCAGCTCGTGGTCGTGCTCGGCGCGCTGATCGCGCTCGGGCCGCTGACGATCGACATGTACCTCCCGGCGTTTCCGGCTCTCTCCGCCGACCTCGACGCCTCTGACTCGGCCACCCAGCTCACCCTCACGGGCATGCTTGGCGGGCTCGCGTTCGGACAGCTGGTCATCGGACCCCTGTCGGACGCGTTCGGCCGCAAGCGACCCCTGGTGGCGGGCCTCGTGACTCACGCGGTGGCCTCCGTGCTCGCCGCTCTCGCCCCGAGCATCTACGTGCTCGCCTCCGTGCGAGTGCTCCAGGGCTTCGCCGGGGCAGCGATCTCCGTGGTCGCGATGGCCATCGTGCGGGACCTCTTCTCGGGGTACGCCGTCGCGCGGCTCATGTCGCGGCTGATGCTGGTCATCGGCCTCGCACCGATCCTGGCTCCCTCGATCGGTGGAGTGATCCTCGAGTGGACCTCGTGGCGCGGGATCTTCGGGGTCCTGGCCGCGACCGCGGTCGTGCTGACCCTCGTGGCCGTGCTGGGGGTTCGCGAGACTCTGCCGGTCGAGCGGCGTCGCCCGGCCAACGTGCGAGCGACGTTGGCCACCTACCGCAGCCTGGTGCGCGACACATCGTTCCTCGCCCTGGTGTTCATCGCCGGCTTCATGTTGTCGGCGATGTTCGCCTATGTCGCCGGCTCCTCCTTCGTGCTCCAGGACGGCTACGGGCTCGACGAGCTCGCATTCGGGCTGGTCTTCGGGGCCAACGCCGCCGGTCTGACCATCTCGTCACAGCTCAACCCCCTGCTGATCCGCACGTTCGGCGTCTTGAACGTGCTGACCGGCGCGATGCTGGTCGGGATGGTCGCCGCGTCGGCCCTCGTCATCGCGGGTCTGACCGGGGCAGGCGGTCTGCTCGGCGTACTCCTGCCCTTGGGTGTCGTGGTCGCTTCGGTCGGTCTCTCTCTCCCCAACACTCCGGCACTGGCGCTGACGCGGCACGGCGAGGCAGCCGGCACAGCGGCGGCGGTTCTCGGTGCGGTGCAGTTCGGGGTGGGCGCCCTGGTCGCTCCGCTGGTGGGCATGTTCGGCTCGACCAGCGCGGCCCCCATGGGCGCGATCATGGTCGCCGTGACCTTCGCGGCTTCGGTGCTGATGTTCGGCGTCGTACGCCGTGACCCCTCGGTGCGACTGGACTGATCGGGGCGGCTCGCTGGGAATTACCACCCGGCTCCGATTGTTTGGCACACTTGAGCGCTGGTTCCGGTTCACGTGCGCCATCCGCGGCAGCACGACCCGGCGACCGACTATCGCGAGAGGAAGACCATGAAGAAGGACATCCACCCGGAGTACGTCGAGACCCAGGTGACCTGCACGTGTGGCAACACGTTCACCACGCGTAGCACCGCGACGAGCGGCAGCATCCACGCCGACGTCTGCTCGCAGTGCCACCCGTTCTACACCGGCAAGCAGAAGATCCTCGACACCGGCGGTCGCGTCGCCCGCTTCGAGGCCCGCTACGCCAAGAAGAACGCCGCCAAGAAGTAGCTTCCACAAGGCGCCGGTCCCGCATCACGCGTGGGCCGGCGCTTTGTCTGTGTCCAACCACGAGGCAGGTCCGGTCGCAGCGGCGGCCAGCACCCGCGACGTCCGAAGCGATCCGAGGGGGTCCGCATGTTCGAGGCCGTGACCGGCCTGGTCGAGGAGCACGCCGAGCTCGAGCATCGTCTCGCCGACCCCAGCATCCACGCGGACCAGGGACTGGCCAAGAAGCTCAACCAGAGGTACGCCGAGCTCAGCGCGATCGTGCGCACCTACCACGAGTGGCAGCAGCTCGGTGACGACATCGAGGCCGCGCGCGAGCTCGCCGCCGAGGACCCGTCCTTCGCCGAGGAGGCCGACTCCCTCGCAGCGAGGCGCGAGACCGCGGAGGAGCGCCTGCGTCACCTTCTCGTCCCGCGGGACCCCGCGGACTCCAAGGACGCGATCCTCGAGATCAAGTCCGGGGAGGGCGGCGAGGAGTCCGCCCTGTTCGCGGGTGACCTGCTGCGGATGTACAACCGCTACGCCGACCGCCGCGGCTGGAAGATCGAGCCGATCGACGCCACGGAGTCCGACCTCGGGGGCTACAAGTCCGTGACCGTCGCGGTCAAGGCGAAGGGCACCCCGGAGCCGGGAGAGGCGCCCTATGCCCTGCTCAAGTTCGAGGGGGGCGTCCATCGCGTGCAGCGCGTCCCCGTCACCGAGAGCCAGGGGCGGGTGCACACGTCGGCTGCCGGCGTCCTGGTGATGCCCGAGGCCGAGCAGGTCGACGTCACGATCGAGGAGAAGGACCTGCGCATCGACGTCTACCGCTCCTCGGGACCGGGTGGGCAGAGCGTCAACACCACCGACTCCGCCGTGCGGATCACGCACCTCCCCACCGGGATCGTGGCCTCCTGCCAGAACGAGAAGAGCCAGCTCCAGAACAAGGAGCAGGCGCTTAGGATCCTCCGTTCCCGGCTCCTCCAGGCAGCACAGGACGCTGCCGACGCCGAGGCCTCCGACGCCAGGAAGTCACAGGTGCGCACCGTCGACAGGTCCGAGCGGATCCGGACCTACAACTTCCCCGAGAACCGCATCTCCGACCACCGCACCGGCTACAAGTCCTACAACCTCGACGCTGTGCTCGACGGCGACCTCGAGCCCGTGATCGACTCCTGCGTCCAGGCCGACCTCGCGGGACGGCTCGAGGCCCTGGAGTCGTGACCGCAACCCGACAACTGGTTGCGGAGGCCGTCCGGGAGCTCGAGTCAGCCGGCGTCGCCTCACCGGAGTACGACGCCCGCGAGCTCCTCGCGCACGTCCTGGGCACGACCCGGTCCGGTCTGGCGCTCGTCGCCGAGGTCACGGGGGACCAGGCGCGGTCGTTCAGGGCGCTGGTCGCCCGGCGCGCGGCCCGTGAACCGCTCCAGCACCTGACAGGGACTGCCGCCTTCCGGTACGCCGACCTCGCCGTCGGACCCGGTGTGTTCGTGCCACGCCCCGAGACCGAGGTGCTCGCCGGCTGGGGGATCGACCGTGCCCGCGAGGTGGCTGCCTCAGGCCGCAGCCCGGTCGTGGTCGACCTCTGCACTGGCTCCGGGGCCATGGCGCTCTCCTTGGCGAAGGAGGTCCTCGAAGCCCAGGTGCATGCCGTGGAGCTCGACGAGGACGCCTACGCCTGGGCTTCGCGCAACCTCGAGGGAAGCGGCGTCGACCTGCGCCACGGCGACATGGCGGAGGCTTTCCACGACCTCGACGGCAGCGTCGACGTGATCGTGTGCAACCCGCCCTACATCCCGCTCGAGGCCTACGAGTCGGTGGCTGCCGAGGCCCGTGACCACGACCCTGATCTGGCGTTGTGGTCAGGTGACGACGGGCTCGACGCCATGCGGGTGCTCGAGCGGGTCGCGGCACGGCTGCTGCGCCCCGGGGGAGTGGTCGGCGCCGAGCACGCCGAGGTGCAGGCGGAGTCTGCGCCGGCGGTCTTCGCCCGATCAGGGCGGTGGTCCGACGTACGCGACAATCACGACCTGGCAGGTCGACCACGCTTCGTGACTGCGCGGCTGGCACGATGAGTCGGGTGAGCAACAGGTTCGCCACCCATGAGGAGACCGAGCGCGAGGCAGGGATCGCCGCAGCGGCCCTGGCTGCCCAGCGGGGCCAACTCGTCGTCTTCCCCACAGACACCGTCTACGGCATCGGCGCCGACGCCTTCGACCCAGCCTCGGTCCGACGCCTCCTCGCCGCGAAGGGCAGGGGGCGCGACATGCCTCCGCCGGTCCTCGTGTCGGCGCCCACGACCCTCGACGCGCTCGCGGTCGGCGTCCCCTCCTACGCCCGCGCGCTCATCGCCGAGCTCTGGCCGGGCCCGCTGACTATCGTGTGCCGCCAGCAGCCTTCGCTGCAGTGGGACCTCGGGGACACCCGAGGCACGGTGGCGGTCCGGATGCCCGACCACGAGGTCGCCCTCGAGCTGCTCTCGCGCACCGGCCCGCTCGCGGTGAGCAGCGCCAACCTCACCGGCAAGGACGCCGCGACCGACGCCGACCAGGCTCAGAACATGCTCGGAGCGGCTGTCGAGGTGTACCTCGACGGAGGTCCCACGCCGGGTTCGGTGCCCTCGACGATCGTCGACGCGACCGGCGAGGACGCCCGCGTGCTCCGCGTCGGCGCGATCCCGGTGGACCGTGTGCGTGAGATCGTCGAGCCTCTCGGCGTGACCGTCGAGGACGAGGAGTAGCAGCGGCCCGTGCGTGAGTACCTCACCGTCTTCCTCGTCGCCGCGGTCATCACGTACCTCCTCGGGGTGATCGCACGCGAGATCGCACTGCGCACCGGGGCGGTGGCGAGGGTGCGGGACCGCGACGTCCACGCGATCCCGATCCCGTACTTCGGCGGCCTGGCGATGCTAGGCGGGCTCGGAGCTGGGTACGTCGTCGCGCGGCAGCTGCCGTTCCTCTCGCTGAGCGACGACCAGATCTTCCGTGACGCCGGCGTGGTGCTGATCGCCGGCGGGCTCATCTGCGCGGTCGGTGTGCTCGACGACCTGCTGGAGCTCGACGCGCTCACGAAGTTCGGGGGACAGCTGCTCGCGGCGGGCTTCCTGGTCTTCTTCGACGTCCAGTACTACTCGATCCAGCTGCCCGGCGGGCAGATCGCACTGGACACGACCCAGGCGGCACTCGCCAGCGTGGTCGTCGTGGTCGCGACGGTGAACGCCGTGAACTTCGTCGACGGCCTCGACGGTCTTGCCGCCGGAGTCGTGGGGATCGGCGCGGTCGCCTTCTTCCTGTTCTCGTACCAGATCGCCGAGGCCAACAACGAGACGCTCGCGATCTCTGCCGCGCTGCTCACTGCGGCCCTCGGCGGCGCGGCTGCCGGGTTCTTGCCCCACAACTTCTTCCCGGCGCGCATCTTCATGGGCGACTCCGGGTCGATGCTGATCGGGCTGGTGCTCGCCGGGTCCGCGCTCACGCTGACCGGCCAGTTCCCCTCCGGCGGCCTGCAGCAGGGCGTCGGGGGGAGCGAGGCGAGCCTGCTGCCCACGCTGCTCCCGATCATCCTCCCGATCGCGATCCTGATCGTCCCGTTCGTGGACCTGGTGCTGGCCGTCGTACGCCGGACGCGGGCGGGCAGGTCTCCGTTCGCCCCCGACAAGCAGCACCTGCACCACCGGCTGCTCGAGATCGGCCACTCGCACCGTCGCGCCGTGCTGATCATGTGGCTGTGGGCGTCGCTGATCGCCTTCGGCGGCGTGCTGGCCAGCCTCTACTCGGGACGGCTCACCTCGGCCATCCTGGCCGGCTGGGTCCTGCTCACCGTGGTGCTCACCTTCGTCGTCCCGCGTGCCCATCGCCGCGGAACCCCCGCACCGGGTCTCTAGACCGCCGATTGTGGCCGGTTAAGGACTTTGTGCTAGTTTTCACAAGCGTTGCCGAGGGGTCCGCCGAAAGCCCCCGGAACAGCGCGATCGAGCCCCTTACGGACCACAGAACGGCCGCCTCATGACGACCGCCCAGACGACCCCCCGCCGGGGACGCCCCGTGCTCGGGCCGCTCGCGATCTCGGCTTCGGTCGGCCTCGCACTCGTCGTGCTGGCCGCCCTGGTCACAGGGTCGCCTGGAGCCGCCGGGGCCGGGATCGGCGCTGCCATGGTCTGTCTCGTCTTCGCCTTCGGAGCGGTCACGCTCGGCGTGGTGGCGTTGGTCGCACCCGCCGCCTCGCTCCTCGTGGCGTTGCTCACCTACACCCTCCAGGTCGTCGTCGTGGGACTCGTCTACGTCGGTCTCAGCAGCGGTGGCGCTCTCGACGGTCCGGTCGACCCGAGGTGGCTCTCCGCAGCGGTGATCGCCTGCACTCTGGGGTGGATCACCACCCAGATCGTGGTCTCGATGCGGACCCGTCAGCCGATCTACGACCTCGACTCCCAAGGGGCGGAGGCGAGTGTCAGATGACCCGGGGTGGCTGCTATTGTCCGGTGCGCGATGACTCAGCAGAATCCCGGCTCTGCTCCCGATCACGATTCCCCCAAAGGCGACCCGTGGCATGCCTTCGGCTATCTGGTCTCGGGCGTGGGGATGTACGGGTTTCTCGGCTGGCTCGCGGACTGGTGGCTCGGGACCTCGTTCCTGGTGGTCATCGGGATCCTCGTCGGCGCCGGCCTCGGTCTCTACATGACCTTCGCCCGGTTCAACCGCGGTCAGGATCAGCAGCCGAAGCAGGAGAAGAACTAGTGCAGGAGAACACGTGAGTTTCGCTCTCAGCCGCCTGGGCGCCGCCGCTCCGACCGCAGAGGAGGAGTTCACCCCTCCGGGTCCTGGTGACTTCAACCTGCCCCCTCTGGGGCCGGACACCACCTTCGAGTTCCTCGGCCAGACCATGTACCTCGGCGTCACCAAGCCGATGCTTCAGCTGGTCCTGGCGGCCGGCCTGGTGTTCTGGTTCTTCTACGCGGCGGCCAAGCAGCGCTCGCTCGTCCCGAGCCGGCTGCAGTACGTCGGCGAGGCCGGCTACGGCTTCACCCGCAACAGCATCGGCCGCGACATCATCGGCAGCCAGGACTTCATGCGGTTCGTGCCGTACCTCTTCGCGCTGTTCTTCTTCATCCTGCTGAACAACTTCATGGGGTCGATCCCCTTCATCCAGTTCCCGACGTTCTCGCGGGCGGGCATGGTCTACGGCCTCGCCCTGCTGAGCTGGATCATCTACAACGCGGTCGGCATCCAGAAGCACGGCTTCGTCGGCTACTTCAAGCTCCAGAGCGTCCCGTCCGGGATCAAGGGCCCCATGCTGCTCCTCCTGGTGCCGCTGGAGTTCATGTCGAACATCCTGGTCCGCCCGGTCACGCTGGCCCTGCGTCTCTTCGCCAACATGCTCGCCGGCCACCTCCTGCTCATCCTCTTCGCCCTCGGTGGTGAGTTCCTCCTCCTCCACGGGGCGACGCTGGTCAAGCCGGTCGGCATCCTCGCCTGGGTGCTGTTCATCGCGATCAGCTTCCTCGAGCTGCTGATCCAGTTCCTGCAGGCCTACGTCTTCGTCCTGCTTAACGCCATGTACATCTCGGGTGCTCTCGCAGACGAGCACTGAGACCTCACCAAAGAAATAACCGAAAGGAAAAGTCGTGGAACTCACTGGCTCCATGAACATGATCGGCTACGGCCTCGCTGCTATCGGCCCCGGTGTCGGTATCGGTCTGATCTTCGCCGCCTACATCAACGGTGTGGCACGTCAGCCCGAGGCGCAGGGTCGTCTCCAGTCGATCGCGATCCTGGGCTTCGCACTCGCCGAGGCGCTCGCCATCATCGGTATCGCCCTCGCGTTCGTGCTCTGACATCGCCCACCAGCACTGACGAAGGACCACGCCCATGAACTCGATCACCCTTGCGGCTGAGGGAGAGCTCAACCCTCTCATCCCGCACCCGGTGGAGATCGTCCTCTCGCTGGTCGTCTTCGGGCTGCTCTACTTCGCCGTCAAGAAGTGGGTCGTCCCCAACTTCGAGAAGACGTTCACGGAGCGCACGCAGGCCATCGAGGGTGGCCTCGCGGCCGCCGAGACCAAGCAGGCCGAGGCGGACGCGAAGCTCGCAGAGCTCAACCAGCAGCTCGCCGACGCTCGCCACGAGGCTGCCCGGATCCGCGAGGAAGCTCGCGAGCAGGGCGCGACGATCGTCGCAGAGATGCGGCAGCAGGCCCAGTCCGAGGCTGCCCGCATCGTCGAGCACGCGCACACGCAGATCGAGGCCGAGCGTCAGCAGGCGGTCACCTCGCTCCGCGCCGAGGTGGGCACGCTGGCCACCTCGCTCGCCGGCCGCATCGTCGGCGAAGCCCTTGACGACGAGGCTCGCCAGAGCCGCGTGGTCGAGCGCTTCCTGGCTGACCTCGAGACCCAGCAGCCTTCCGGGAACGGAGCCGGCTGATGCGAGGAGCTTCCGCCGACTCATACGCGCGGCTCACTGAGCAGCTCGGCTCGTCCGTGGCCGGCGGCGGCGACGCGTTCAGGATCGCCGATGACCTGTTCGCGGTCTCGGCGCTCCTACGTCGCGAGCCCAGCCTGCGTCGCATGACGACCGACCTGTCGCTGCAGCCGGCGGCCAAGTCCGACTTCGTGCGCGCGCTGTTCGCCGAGCAGCTCGACCCGGCGTCGATGGACCTGGTGGCCAGCGCTGTCGCGCAGCGCTGGACCGCGACGCGCGACCTCGCGGACGCCCTCGAGGAGCTCGGCGTCGTCGCGGTGGTCAAGGGGGCCGACCGCGACGGACAGGCGGACGCACTCGAGCACGAGCTCTTCGGATTCGAGCGCCTCATCTCGGAGAACCCCGAGCTGCGGGACGCGCTGTCCGACCCGGCTCGGTCGACCGAGGACAAGCACGCGCTGCTCCGCAGGCTCCTTGAAGGACGCGTCACGGCTGCGACAATGAGGTTGGCGCAGCAGGCCATCGTGAGCAGCTACCGCACGGTGTCCGTGGCAGTCGAGGAGTACCAGAAGGTCGCGGCGAACCACCGCAACCGCCTCGTGGCCACGGTGCGTGTGGCCCGCGAGCTCGGGGACGCGGACCGGCAGCGTCTGCAAGGCGCGCTGGCAGGTCAGTACGACCGGCCTGTGCACCTCAACGTCGTCGTCGACCCCGAGGTGGTCGGCGGCGTCAAGGTCGAGATCGGTGACGATGTCATCGACGGCACCGTGGCAAGCCGACTCGACGACGCCCGCCGCCGCCTCGCCGGCTGAGCAAGCCGAACCGCAGACCCAGACCTGAACAGACGAAAGAGCAGGGACAAGCAAATGACGGAGCTTTCGATCCGTCCGGACGAGATCCGGGACGCGCTTCAGCGCTTCGTGTCGGAGTACAAGCCCGAGACGGCCGGCCGTGAAGAGGTCGGCACCGTTGCCGAGACCGGCGACGGCATTGCGCGTGTCACCGGGCTGCCTTCGGCCATGGCGAACGAGTTGCTGGAGTTCGAGGACGGCACGCTCGGCCTCGCGCTGAACCTCGACACCCGTGAGATCGGTGTCGTCATCCTCGGTGACTTCGAGAAGATCGAGGAGGGCCAGAGCGTCCGCCGTACCGGTGAGGTCCTCTCGGTCCCGGTCGGCGAGGGGTACCTCGGCCGCGTGGTGGACCCGCTCGGCCAGCCGATCGACGGCCTCGGAGAGATCGAGACCGAGGGCCGTCGCGCTCTCGAGCTCCAGGCTCCCGGCGTGATGATGCGCAAGTCGGTGCACGAGCCGCTGGCCACGGGCATCAAGGCGATCGACGCGATGACCCCGATCGGTCGTGGTCAGCGTCAGCTGATCATCGGCGACCGCGCGACCGGCAAGACCGCGATCGCGATCGACACGATCATCAACCAGAAGCAGAACTGGGACTCCGGCGACCCGACGAAGCAGGTGCGCTGCATCTACGTCGCGATCGGTCAGAAGGGCTCGACCATCGCCTCGGTGCGCGGCGCGCTCGAGGAGGCCGGCGCGCTGGAGTACACCACCATCGTGGCCTCGCCCGCGTCGGACTCGGCCGGCTTCAAGTACCTCGCCCCCTACACCGGCTCGTCCATCGGGCAGCACTGGATGTACGGCGGCAAGCACGTCCTGATCGTCTTCGACGACCTGAGCAAGCAGGCCGAGGCGTACCGCGCCGTCTCGCTGCTGCTGCGCCGTCCGCCGGGCCGTGAGGCGTACCCGGGTGACGTCTTCTACCTGCACTCGCGGCTGCTGGAGCGCTGCGCGAAGCTCTCCGACGAGCTGGGTGGCGGCTCGATGACCGGCCTGCCGATCATCGAGACGAAGGCCAACGACATCTCGGCCTTCATCCCGACCAACGTCATCTCCATCACCGACGGCCAGAT
>DATICF010000004.1:0-25276 GCA_035456965.1 Nocardioidaceae bacterium | reverse complement strand
AGCAGGCCTGATTACCTTCCTGATCCATTGGGGACACACCCGCCACCCTGCCGTGGACGCGCCTGCAGGGCTACGCCTGAGATCTCTGCTCGTGGAGCACCCGCGACCGAGCGAACTCGCGACGGCGCTGGCTGCGATGGGAGCCGACGTGGCGGTTCGTCGAGCACCCGAACCGGCTCTCGTGGCGCGCATAGACGGCCCCCACGGCGAGCGGGAGTTGCGCTGAGGGCTCGTCCTGATGGGCCGCGTGGGCTCCAGAGCGCCGTCACGCCCATCAGGAGCCGCCCGGCGCATAGGCTGCGGACGTGCCACTCGATCCCGCTGCCGAACACGCGCGTGTGCGAGAGAGGTACGCGCCCATGCGGCCGTCCGACGTCGCGCTCTACGTCCTGGCGGTCGCGCTGCTCGCCATCGTCAGCCTGTTTCGTCAGGTCGACTGGTACTTCTTCGCCGGCGTCTTGACCGCCGCTGCAGCCTGGGAAGTGACCAAGCTTCGACTGCGACGGGACGCCAGACGCTTCGCCGACTCAGGCAGTTAGCCGCCCGCTAGCGTGGGCGGCCGGGGACGGGTGCCGTCAACCTCCGGCGAGTGCACCCAGGTCGACGGCCATGGCTCGGCACTCTCGCCGAATACCCGCGTGCCGGCGTGCTGCTGATAGCCGGCTCAGCTCGTTCTCCTCGCGATCGCTTCTGGCTGGCTGTTCGGCCTGTTGGCGAAGGTGATCCGCCGAAGCCGCAGAGGAGTGTCAGGACTCCCACGGCAGCAAGTGTTCCCTCCCCACACCGGGGGCTGTCCCGCTCCTCTGAGAACTTGCTGCAGTCCACCTCTGCCATGACCGTTCGCACGACCACAAAGTGACGCAAGGTGACGTGCGCCTTACGACCGTGCAGGCAGCACGCAGAACTCGTTGCCCGAAGGGTCTGCGTAGTGCCGCCACGGCAGATCGCCCCAGTCGGGGTGGAGCTCGCGGCCGCCGCGGAAGGCGATGCCTGCAGCGACTTCGTCGGGATCATCGTCTTCCTCGAGCCGCAGGTCGAGGTGAAGCCGGTTCTTCGCCGTGCCCTTGCGGGCCGGCTCCGGACACAGCTCGAGGAGGGGGCCTCGCATCGACGGGTGACGGAGGTTGCGAGACGCGATCCCGGGTGCGTCGGTCCAACCGGTCAGCCAGGACCAGAACTCCGCGTCACCGTCAGGGTCGGCGGAGTCGAGCGGGAGCGCCGCGATCGGTCCGGTGTCGACGTACGCCGCCCGCTCCTCCATCACGCAGAAGGGATTGCCCGCCGGGTCGGCGAGCACAACCCAGGGGACATCGCCCTGACCGATGTCCACGTGCCGAGCGCCCAGCTCGAGCAGCCGGTCGACGACTGCTGTCTGGCGGGTCCCGCCGAGAAGGTCGAGGTGGAGCCGTGGGGACTCGGACGGCTGAGCGGGGACGCGCTGGAAGCACAGGTCGAGCACCGGTCCGCCCTCGACGGCGAGTCTGGTCTCGAAGCCCTCAGGTTCGTCCGTGAGCCGCTCGCCGCCCACCACCGCCTCCCAGAAACGGCCCAGGTGCTGCGGTTCGACGGCGTCGAAGACGAGGTTCTCCAAGTACATGAGGGCCACCGTATGCCCCAGCGGGCGGAGACATTCGCAGCCATGACGCTGCCAGCGATGACGCGGGCCTCGGCACTGGTGTCCATGTGCGCAGGGTAGGCGGACGGTGCCGGGTCGCCCCGGCGCCACGCCCCTGTGGGCCAATGACCAGGCTCGCGCGGGCGTGCGGGCACTACCCCAGCTGGTCGCGGCGGCGTGTCAGGTAGGCGGTCTCGGCGGTGTTGCCGGCCAGCTCGATCGCCCTGTCGTAGGCCGCTCGCGCGTTCTGGCTCAGGCCCAGTCGGCGCAGCAGGTCGGCACGGGTCGCATGGTAGGCGTGGTACCCGGACAGCTGGTCCTCGAGACCGTCGACGGCCGCCAGTGCCACCTCCGGGCCGTCGAGCTCGGCGACCGCGACGGCCCGGTTGAGGGCGACGACCGGGGAGGGGTCGAGACGGACGAGCTGGTCGTAGAGGGCGACGACCTGCGTCCAGTCGGTGTCGCGTACGTCGCGCGCGGAGGTGTGAACGGCGTTGATCGCGGCGAGGATCTGGTAGCGACCCGGAGCCACCCCGGAGACCAGGCGCTCACGCACAAGCCGATGCCCCTCGGCGACCAGCGCTGCGTCCCAGGCCCCGCGGTCCTGCTCGCCGAGGGTGATCAGCTCGCCGCTCGCTGCGACCCGGGCGGTGCGGCGAGCCTCGGTGAGGAGCATCAGTGCCAGCAGGCCGGCCACCTCGCCGTCCTCGGGCAGGAGGGCGTGGACCAGGCGAGTGAGCCGGATCGCCTCGGCGGTCAGGTCGCGACGAACGGGATCGGTGTCGGGGCCGCTGGCCAGGTAGCCTTCGTTGAACACGAGGAAGAGGACGGCGAGCACGCCGGAGACACGTGCGGGGAGATCCTCAGAGGACGGCACCCGATAGGGGATGTGAGCTGCCTTGATCTTCGCCTTGGCGCGGGTGATCCGCTTGCCCATGGTGGACTCCTGCACCAGGAAGGCACGGGCGATCTCGGGCACGGTCAGCCCGCCGACCATGCGCAGCGTGAGCGCCACGCGGGTCTCCATCGCGAGTGCGGGGTGACAGCACGTGAAGATCAGCCGGAGCCGCTCGTCGCCGATGGCCCCTGAGGGCTCGGGCAAGTCGTCGTCGTACAACAACTGAGCCTCCGCCTCTTTGTCGTCGCGCTTGTTCTCGCGTCGGATCCGGTCGATGGCCTTGCGCTTGGCGGTGGTGGTCAGCCAGGCACCGGGATTGGGGGGTACGCCGTCGACCGGCCACCGCTCGACGGCGGTCGTGAACGCCTCGGCCGCCGCCTCCTCGGCGATGTCGAGGTCACCGAAACGTCTGGTCAGGGCGGCGACCACCAGCGCCCACTCCTCGTGATGGGCCCGGGTGATCGCCGCTGAGACGTCTTCCGTGCTCACAGGAACGGTCGCACCTCGACCTTCCGGTTGCAGGCCTTCGAGCCCTCGGCGGCCAGCTTGAGGGCCACGTCGAGGTCCGGGGCCTCGATGATCCAGAAGCCGGCGAGGTACTCCTTGGACTCCACGAAGGGTCCGTCGGTGAGCAGTGCCTCGCCACTCCGGTTGTCGATGACCGTGGCCGTGGTGGGTGGCCCGAGGCCGCCGGCGAAGACCCAGTAGCCGTCGGCCTGGAGCCCTTCGTTGTACGCATCGATGGCGGCCATCTCGTCCGAGGTCGCCAGGTCGGGCTGGTCGTGGATCACGGAGAACAGGTACTGCATCTCGGTTCATCTCCTGTGGTTGGAGGCGCCCTTCCTGGGCGGCCGCTCACCCTTGCTACGAACACCTCTGCCCCGATCCGACACCCCCTCCCGGTTTCTTTCAAGGAGACGAGCCTCGGACGCATCCTTGCGAACAGACCGGGGAGCGACGAGGAACGGTGCAGAATCCTTGGCATGCCGTTCACGCCTTCCGATGCCACGGTCACGGTCGTGCCTGCGAACGAGGTGAGCTGGGAGGATGTGCAGAAGGTCTTCGGGTCACGAGGGCCCGGGGCCCGCTGCCAGTGCCAGCGCTACAAGCTGCGGCCGAAGGAGTCCTTCGGATCGTTCCCGGTCGAGGAGCGTGCCTCGCGGCTACGCGAGCAGACCGCCTGCGGCCTGCCGGACTCGACGACGACCAGTGGCCTCGTCGCCTCCTTGGACGGCGAGCCGGTCGGCTGGTGTGCGGTCGAGCCCCGGTCGGCGTACGAGGGCTTGACGCGCGTCTTCCGCGTTCCGTGGGAAGGCCGGGACGAGGACAAGACCGACGACAGTGTCTGGGCGGTGACGTGCCTCTTGACCCGGAAAGGCTTTCGACGACGAGGCGTCAGCCGTGCGCTGGCGCGGGCGAGCGTCGCGTTCGCCCGCGATCGCGGCGCCCGTGCCCTCGAGGCGTATCCGATCGCCACGACGAACGCGATGCTCGAAGAGCTGCATGTCGGCACCGTCGGCGTGTTCGCGGCCGCCGGCCTCAGCGTGGTGAGCGAGCCGACGCTGCGTCGAGTGGTGATGCGGATCGACTTCTGAGTGGCTGCGTCCCTGTTCCGCAGCTCACGGAATGCGGAGGCGACGACCACGGCCACGGCGCACGAACGGGCCGCCCGCGATTCGCGAGTGGGCGCGTCACTCCGCTGCCGGCAGGGTCGGGTGGTCGGTGGGGTAGATGCCGATCGCGAATCCGTACATGGTCTCGCCGGACCTCGGCATCCGGTCGAACTCATGAATTAGTGCGGCCATCTGCTCCCAGAACTCAGAGGCCTGGTCCTCAGAGATGCGCGCATGCCGGATGAAGCCCCAGAGCTTTCCCTGCTCGAACGCCTTCGCGGACTCGCGCGCAGCCACCTCGAAGTCGTTGAAGTCGCGCGGCATCTCCTCGCCTGCAGGGGATGGCTCCGCTGCTACGTAGAACATGCGTGCCGTGCGCCCGTAGAAGCGCTCCTCGATCGCCCGCACCTTTCGCGTGCGCACCACCTGGAGCAGGCCGTTCCGGGTGAGTACGTCGACGTGGTGCGCGACCGTGCTCTTGGGACGCTCGACCGCGGCCGCGAGCTCGGTGACGGTCGCGGCCCGCTCGTGGAGGAGCTGCAGGATCGTGGTGCGGAGCGGGTGGCCGAGGGCCTTCACCTGGGCAGGCCTGGTCAGCGCCATCTGATCGGCTAGCTCGTAGTCCGGGGGGTTGTCGGCCACGGTGGAACAGACTAGCATCACGGAATGTTCCAAAGTATTCGATCAATGTGCGGGGGACATCGCTGACATGGCCGAAGTGCTGCTGTACCACCACATCCAGGGCCTGACCGACGGAGTGCGGGCCTTCGCCGACGACCTGCGACAGGCCGGGCACACCGGGCACACGCCCGACCTGTTCGCCGGCCGCACGTTCGGCAGCATCGAGGAGGGTTTCGGGTTCGCGCGTGATGAAGGGTTCGACGCGATCCGGCAGCGTGGCGCCGCCGCGGCCGACGAGCTCGGCCCCGACCTCGTCTACGCCGGATTCTCCTTCGGCGTGACGATCGCCCAGCGGCTCGCGCAAACCAGGCCCGGGGCCCGCGGGGCACTGCTCATGCACTCCTGCATTCCTGTCACGGAGTTCGGGGAGGCGTGGCCGGCGGGGGTGCCGGTGCAGATCCACGGCAAGGAGGGTGACGAGCTCTTCGACGAGGACCTACCGGCCGCACGCGAGCTCACCGGCTCCACAGCATCCGCCGAGCTGTTCGTCTATCCCGGCGACCAGCACCTCTTCGCCGACTCCTCGCTCGACGCGTACGACCCGGAGGCGTCCGCGCTGCTCATCGAGCGGGTGCGCGCGTTCATCGCCTCCGTCTGACCGGCGCGGCCTGGTTGCGATCTGTGGACCCTCATGCCTGGCTCTGGGCACGGAGGAGTTCGGCAGTGGACGCCACGCACGAGCCCCCGGCCGGTGTGGCCGGGGGCTCGCCCGAGGTCAGTTGCCGTAGAGGGTGACCTTGCGGACGTCGAGGTCGTAGGCGAAGGCCGGAGCCGCCTCGAGCGGGACGGTGGTGCCATCGACCGTCAGTGACAGGTTCGCCAGAAGCCGGGTCTGGGAGCCCTTGGTGACGATCTGCTCGCCGGCGTCCTGGAAAGGATCGACGCTCTTCGCGACCTCGCCGGAATCGGTGACGGTGCCGCTGAGTCGGACGCTGCGTCCCTGCACGTCGACATTGACGTCGACCGCGCCGTCTACGACGAACGGCGTCTGCTGCTCGACGTATCCGATGACGTCCTGCTCCGGGTCGAGGACCACCTGCAGGGAGTTGCCGTAGAGGCTGTTCTCGTACAGGTAGACGGCGACCGGCGACCCGGCGTACTGGCCGTAGCCCTCGATCACGAGGCCGCCTTGGTGCTCGACCGAGGTCGGCGTTCGCTGGACCGAGGTGCTGGTGGCGCTCGAGGTGACGCTCGGGGCCGGCGGGGCAGCGGTGTCCTGCGCGAAGGCGGCAGATGCGGTGCCGAGGCCTGCCGCGAGGACCGCGGAGACGACGAGCGCGCGGAGGCGAGAGGTGGTGTTCATGGTGGTTCTCCAAGGATTCGATCTGTTGTGTTCGCCTGCAAGACGCGAACTCCCCGTCGGGGGTTGCACGACCCGGCAGATCAAGGAGGACAACCGGTCGTGACGGACCGGAAGACCGCGCGGAGGCACGCGCTCATCGGCACGACCGAGCAGCTTCACCGTCTGCGACATGTCCGTGCGTGCGCGGCTCCGTGAGTACGGCGAGCAGCTGGGAAGCAGGGTCACCCCCCGCGACGGCATGGTCGGGAGCGAACAGGAGAAGGTGACCGCCCGGACAGGAAGTGCTGAGGGATCGCGTGGACTTCCTCGACGGGCCTGTGGCGAGGAGGCGACTCAGGTGTGGCGGTCTCTCGACGGGTCCACGGGGCCAGCGCAGGGTGACGTCAACAGCTGCGGATTCGCCCGGAGCCTCGGTGGCATGAGCGAGCGCTTCAGCCTGGCCGACCCGGCGGCGGTGGACACTCCAAGACCTCGATGGAGTTGCCGGCCAGGAGCCTGACATGCGGGTGCTCAGAGAAGATCCGGGCAGCCTCTTCGTGGGTGCGGGCCTCCACGATGGCGTATCCCACCTTGGGGTCGGTGAAGTCCTCGACGCCCTCGGCCGTGACCATCTTCTTGGTCCTTCATCCCGGCAGCCTAGGTCAGGAAGGATGGCGCCGCTCCTCGACAGGACGCCTTGGCTGGCTCCTTCTGGTTCAACGCATACGAGCGAGATCTCGTCGGATGTAGCGCAGGTGCGCCCACTCCTCCTCCAAGATCACGCGAATGCAGTCACCGACGCTCGGACGCCAGTCACCGCCGCCCCACGGGTCCTCGCGTTCCTCCGCGAGCAGCTCCGCCGTGGCCGTGGCCAGGAAGTCGGTCACCAGCTGTTGTCGCTCTGCGCGCACCGCGAGAATCTCCTCGTAGACCGGCGGGTCCACGCGGAAGATCGACATGTCGAAGCCCATCTCGTCGGCGCCGGTGAAGATCTGGCCGATCTCGTGGAACGGCTGCTGCACCCGCAGGATCCCGCCGCGAAGCCAGGCGTCGGTCGCCAGGATGAGGTGCCGCAGGGTCTGGGCCAAGGACCACTCGCCTTCGACGTGGGCGTCCACAAGGTCCGGCGGCGTGCCCGCTACCGTCGTCTGCCACGCGGACTGCACCGCGACCCAGCCCTCGCGCAGGCCTTCGGGCGTCTGCGCCTTCTGCAGCTCGCGGCCCGGGAACTGCCGGTTGAGCTCGGCATCCACGAGCGGCACCACGTCGACCCCGTTGACGAAGAGGCTGCCGAAGAACAGGTCGTGGCTGTCGATGTCGAGTCCGTCCACATCGACGCTGCGCATCGTCACACCGCTGACATCTGAGAATCGCAGGGTGGCGCCCTTGAAGCTGGCCTTGACGAAGGTCGCGCCTTCGAACTCCTTCGTGCCGGAATAGGTCGTCATCGCTCCATCATCACCGATGTCGGGGACAGTCCTGACCGACAGGATCGCGAGCCGTGCAGGGCTACGTCAGCGGCTGGCTCCTGTGGGACATCGACACCAACGACGGTCGTAGACAGGTGGACACACCCAGTGACAGTTCGAGGTGGGGCTGTTCCTCCTGCTGAGCGGGACGTCCGCCCCTGGATCCGTCCCGAACGCCCACCCACGCTGAGAGTGTTCGGGGAGGTGCGTGGTGACCTCGTCAGCGCAGACCGTTAGCCCCGTGACCCGCGAGCCGTGGGTGGACAACCTGCGGGTTGTGCTGATCGCGGGCGTCATCGTCCTGCACACGGCCACCGGCTATGTGGTCGACTTCGCGGGCTGGTACTACGACGACGAGCTCGACGCCTCGGGACCGTGGTCGGCGGTGCTGACCGTGCCAGGGCTCCTCGGCGCTCTGTTCTGGCTGGGCCCGCTCTTCCTCGTCGCCGGCTGGTTCTCGGCCCGCTCGTTGGAGCGCAGGGGACCGGGTGGATTCGCGCGCAGCAGGCTGCTCCGGCTCGGCGGACCCCTGGTCGTCTTCGTGCTCCTCGTCCAGCCGTTCACGGACTATCTGGGGAACATCCACGACGAGCGCGGCAGCTTCGCCTTCTACCTGAGGGGGACCGAGTCGGGCGCCATGTGGTTCGTCGCCGCCCTGCTCGTCTTCTCGGTCGCGTACGCCGGGTTGCGGCGGCTGCACCCCGCCCCGGCCGATCGGCGCCCGCGTGCCCGGGTCGTTCTGCCGCTGTCCATGCTCACCATCGCGGTCGCCTCGTGGCCGGTCTGGCTGTTCTCGCCGCTCACCGAAGAGGCACCCTTGAACGTCAGGGTCGCCGAGTGGCCGCAGGGCGCGGTTCTCTTCGCCCTGGGGGCGCTGGCCGCGGAGGTGGGATGGGTCGACGACCCGCCGGCCCTGCACCAGGTACGCCCGCTCGGCTGGCTCGCCCTCGCAGGCTCGGTTGCCTTCGTGGGCGTGCTCGCCCTCGGTGTGGCTCGGGGACAGGAGGACTTCGGGCCGCCGACGAGCTGGCCGACGATGGTCGTGGCCGTGCTCGACGGCCTCATCGCGGTCACGTTCACGGTCTGGTTCGTGCTCTGGTTCCGCGGGCGCTGGCCCCGACACGGGTCGACCGTCGCCAAGGCAGCACGTGCGTCCTACGCGACGTACTTCATCCACCCGCTGGTCATCACGGCGATCATGCTCACGTTCGCGCCCGTGGCCCTCGGGGCGTTGGCCAAGTTCGTGCTCGTCTCGGCGGTGTCCGTGCCGGTGTGCTTCGCGGTCGGCTACGGACTGACCCGACTGCCTGGTGTCTCCAAGGTGCTCTGACCCCGAGAGTCGGGGCTCAGCCGTCGAGCAGGCGAGCCGGTCCAGGATGGAGGTCCTCGTTGACGATCCGCAGGTGTCGCTGCGTGTACTCCTTCAGCAGTCGCACCTGCCGAGCCGTGAGGCGGTCGCAGACCCACTCCCAGTGCAGCGAGACCAGGTCGCCTTCATGCAGGTCGGTGACCATGCCGACCCCGTCGACAGAACGGACGACCGTCTCGGTGCATGTCTCGCCGAGACCGAGCCGGCGACCGTCCCAGGTCAGCGGCTGGCTCTCCACGACGACCTGGTCGCCCTGGACGGCGAGGACCTTGCCCCACCGGATCCGGCAACGATCGAGCACGTGCAAGGCGTGCTCGCCGCCGCGACCCGACTGGAGCAGCCCGGTCCACGGGTAGATGCAGAACACCGCGAAGCTGTGGTGGGGGACCCCGCCGGCCAGGACGCTCTGGGTCAAGGTGGCGAAGGAGGCCCCGGCCATCTTCCGGAACCGCTCGTCGACGGAGTCACCGACGGCGCGAGTGCCCACGAGCTCGAGTCGCGGGCTGCCCACCCAGTAGGCCTCGACGACGCGACGGTCCAGCGGGTCGTCGATCGCGGTCGAGGCCGCGATCAGCTCGAGGTAGGGCCAGGCGCCCTCGAACTGCCGCGCAAGCGCACGCAGCCCGTCGTCGATCCCGGAGACCCCGTAGGCGAAGAACGCCTCGTGGTCGCCGGGGCCGCAGTAGCCGTGGGAGTTCGGGGGGAACGCGTAGCGCGCGAACAGCAGCGGGCCGGGGGCCGCGTCCAGCGTGGCCGGTCGGGGAGCACCCGCAGCGTGGGCTTGTCGCTCAGCCATCGGCCGCCTCCCGGGAGCGCCCCATCGTCTCCAGTCCGGAGAGCGCCTGCTCGGCGCGGGGCAGGTCGATGACCTCCATGGCGAAGCCCATGTGGATCAGGATCCAGTCGCCGCTGGTCGGCGGTGCGTCGAGGATCCCGAGGTTCACCTTCCGCCGCGCTCCCTGTACGTCGACGAGCGCGAGCTGGCCGTCGTGCTCGTCGAGGATCTGCACCACCTGACCCGGGATGCCGAGGCACATGGGCTTCTCCTTCCTTTTCGAGCGAGCTGTTCAGCAGATCCGCGGCAGCTGCTCGCCGATGGGCAGGTCGATCACCCTGGTGCCGCCGAGGCCGGTCCTGGCCACGACCATGCGCCGGTGCTCGTCGGTGCACGTGCCGATCCGCTGCGCTCCTGCACCGAGGGGGTGGCGTCGCATCGCCTCGAGCACCTCGTCGGCCGACTCGGCGGGGACGATCGCCAGCAGCTTGCCCTCGTTGGCCACCTGCAGCGGGTCCAGCCCGAGCAGGCCGCAGGCGTCCTTGACCATCTGGGGGATCGGCAGGTGCTGCTCGACCAGATCGATGCCGACCCCCGAGGCGCGGGCGATCTCGTTCAGCGTCGCGGACACGCCGCCACGCGTCGGGTCGCGCAATGCGTGGATGTCGGCGCCCGTGTCGACCATCGCAGCCACCAGCCCGTGCAGCGCGGCGGTGTCGCTCTCGACCGTCGTACCGAACTCGAGGCCTTCGCGGCAGCTCATCACTGCCACGCCGTGCACGCCGATGTCGCCGCTGATGATCACGGCGTCGCCGACCGCGGCACGGTTCGGCCGGATGTCGACGCCGTCGGGGAGCACGCCAATGCCTGCGGTGTTGATGTAGACGCCGTCGCCGCTGCCGCTGTCGACGACCTTGGTGTCACCGGTGACCAGTCCGACGCCGGCGGCTCTGGCAGCGGCGCCCACGGCGTTCGCGACCCGGCCGAGGTCGCTCATCGGGGTGCCCTCGGAGACGATGAACGCAGTGGAGAGGTACAGCGGGGTGGCGCCCACCATCGCGAGGTCGTTGACGGTCCCGTTGACCGCGAGGTCGCCTACCGACCCGCCGGGGAAGAACATCGGCTTCACCACGAACGAGTCGGTGGAGAACGCCAGCCGGGTCCCGCCGTTGACGCTCACCACGGCCGCGTCGCCCAGATCCGCCGCTGAGGCGGCCTCACCGAACGCGGGCAGGAAAAGCTGCTCGATCAGCTCTCCCGACATCGCGCCACCACCGCCATGACCCATGACGATCGTGGGGGAGTCGCGCAGAGGCATGGGGCAGACCCAGCCCTCGAAGTCGAGGGGCTCTGTGCCTTCCATGATCTCGGTCCGTTCCATCGAGTCGGTCATGTCGCGTCCACCAGCTCCAGGCGGCGGTAGGCGTAGTAGGCGGCACAAGCGCCCTCGGAGGAGACCATGGTCGCCCCGAGCGGGTTGCGCGGCGTGCACTGCTTGCCGAACGCCGCGCACTCGTGCGGCTTGATCAGGCCCTGCAAGACCTCGCCGGACCGGCACAGGGGTGACTCGTCGGTGCGGATGTCGCCGACCGCGAAGCGCTCCTCGGCGTCGAACTCGCGGTACTTCGGCGAGAGCTTCCAGCCGCTCTGGGGGATCATCCCGATGCCCCGCCAGGTCCGGTCGGTCGGCTCGAACACGTCGAGGAGCATCTGCTTCGCCGGGAGGTTCCCCTCCTCGCGCACTGCCCGCGGGTAGGCGTTCTCGAGCTCGTGCCTGCCCTCCTCGAGCTGGACGACGGTGCGGCGGATCCCCTCGAGGATGTCGAGCGGCTCGAAGCCGGTGACCACGATCGGGACCTTGTACTTCTCCGCCAGCGGTGGGTACTCCTGAGTGCCCATGACGCTGCAGACGTGGCCTGCTGCAAGGAAAGCCTGCACCCGACAGGTCGGTGACTCCATGATCGCCGCGATGGCGGGTGGCACGAGCACGTGCGAGACGAGCAGGGAGAAGTTCTTCACGCCCAGGCGCTCTGCCTGGTACACGGTCATGGCGTTGGCGGGGGCGGTGGTCTCGAAGCCGATGCCGAAGAACACGACTTGCTTGTCGGGGTTTGCCCGGGCCAGCTTCAGGGCGTCGAGGGGTGAGTAGACGACGCGGACGTCACCGCCCTCGCTCTTGATCTGGAACAGGTCCTGGCTGCTGCCGGGTACCCGGAGCATGTCCCCGAACGAGCAGAAGACGACGTCGGGCCGCTTGGCGATCTCGAGCGCCTTGTCGATGATCTCCAACGGCGTGACGCACACCGGGCAGCCGGGACCGTGGATCATCTCGACGCCCTCGGGGAGCAGCTGGTCGATGCCGTGCCGGATGATCGAGTGGGTCTGGCCGCCGCAGACCTCCATCATCGCCCATTGCTGGGTGGTGACCGCGTGGATCTGGTCGAGCAGCCGCTTGGCCAGCTCGGGGTTGCTGAACTCGTCCAGGTACTTCATGACGAGGCTCCCTCCTGCGCAACGGTGTGCTCGCCGGCCTGCTTTGCGGCCAGCTCGAAACCATCGCCGAACTCCTCCTCGAGGATCCCGAGCTTCTCGAAGTTGGACAGTGTCTCCATGGCGGACTTCTCGTCGAGCCGCTGGATGGCGAACCCGACGTGGACCACCACGTACTCACCGACCTCGACGTCCGGGATGTACTCCAAGCAGACGTCCTTGCGCACCCCGCCGAAGTCGACCTCGGCCATCAGGGTGTCGTCTCGTTCCTCGACCGAGAGAACTCGTCCCGGAACCGCGAGACACATGGGCTTTCCTCCTATCTGGCCATCAGCCGGACGCGCCGACCAAAATCTGACCGAGGGCGATGCCGCCGTCGTTGGGCGGCAGGAGTCTGGGCCGCAGGACTGTGAAGCCGCGCTCACTCAGCGCGTCGGAGGATGCGTGGAGCAGCAACGCGTTCTGGAACACACCACCACTGAGTACGACGGTAGTCAGCCCCGTCTCGGTGCGGGCCAGATCGGCGAGGTCGACGATCAGCCGGGTGACGGCGTGGTGGAAGCGCGCCGAGATCGTGCTCGCCGGCACGCCTGCCCGGACGTCGTCGACGACGGCCCGGATGAGGGGGCCGGCCTCCGCTGTGGCGGGTCGCCCGTCCGTCGTACCAGGGGTGACGGCGAAGGCGTAGGGCGTGCCGGGGGAGCGGCGCGGCGATCCGCCGTCCGCCAGCGGGCGCGCAGAGCGGGCCAGGCCCTCGAACTCCATGGCTGCCTCGGCCTCGTAGTCCACGACATGCCGCACCCCGGCCAGAGAGGCGACGGCGTCGAAGAGCCGTCCCATGCTCGAGGTCGGGACGCAGCCGAAGCCGGTCTCGAGCTGGTGGGCGAGCACGCGGCGCTCCGCGGCCGGGCAGACGGCAACAGCGGGGATGTCGTCGTCCCAGTCGAGCCCCGCGGTGCGCAGGTGCGAGAGCGCCATCCGGTAAGGCCGGTGCACGCTGGTGTCGCCGCCGGCGAGCGCGACGTAGGCGAGGTGGGCCGCGCGGCGGAATCCCTTGTAGTCGGCGACGAGGACCTCGCCGCCCCACACCGCCTGGTCGGTGCCGAACCCCGTGCCGTCGAAGGCGAAGCCGATCACCGGCTCGTCGTGGCCGAGGCCGTGCTCGCCCATGACCGAGGCGACGTGGGCGTGGTGGTGCTGCACGGTTCGGACGGGGCGACCCTGTGCATGGGAGGTGGCCCAGGCGGTGGACCGGTAGCCGGGGTGCTGGTCCGAGACGAGCAGCCCGGGCGCCACACCGGTCAGGCGCTCGAGGTGTTGCTCGGTCGCGGAGAACGCGTCGAGGGTGGCGAGGTCGTCCATGTCGCCGATGTGCTGGCTGACCCAGGCGTACCGGCCGCTCGCGAGAGCGCAGGTGTTCTTCAGGTCAGCGCCCACGGCAAGGGTCGGGTCGACCTCGAAGGGAAGCGCGATCGGCAATGGGGCGTAGCCGCGCGATCTGCGAATCGGCAGCTCGGCGCCGGCGACGACCCGCGCGACGGAGTCGTCGCAGGGCACGTGGATGGGCCGGTCGTGCATCAGCCACGCGTCGACGAGAGGATTGAGTCGTGTCCGTGCCTCCGCGTCGTCGGTGACGATCGGCTCTCCCGACAGGTTGCCGGAGGTCATCACGAGCACGGGCGGACCGGGTTCGTCGCCAGGGAGTCCGAACAGCAGGACGTGCAGGGGGGTGTAGGGGAGCAGGACACCGAGGTCGGGGTTGCCCGGGGCCACCGACGGGGCGACGAGACCCTCGTCCGCGCCGTCCGCGGCGACGCGCCCGGTGAGCATGATCGGCCTTCGGACACCACCCAGCAACTGCCCCTCCTCCGGGGCGAGGTCGACGATCCGGTGCGCGGTCTCGAGGTCGCGCACCATCACCGCGAACGGCTTGTCGCCGCGCTGCTTGCGCCGTCGCAGCTCGGCCACTGCCTTCTCGTTGCCGGCATCACAGGCCAGGTGGTAGCCCCCGAGGCCCTTGACCGCGATGATCCCTCCGTTGGCCAGGCGCACGCGCGCGGCGGCGAGCGCGTCCCCGTCCACGAGGGGTGCGGTGGCGTCCTTCGTCACCAGTTCCAGGCGCGGACCGCAGTCTGGACAGGCGATGGGCTGCGCGTGGAAGCGACGGTCGGCAGGGTCGTCGTACTCCCGACGGCACGCGGGGCACATCTCGAAGGCGGCCATCGTCGTGGTCGCCCGGTCGTAGGGCAGGTCCGTGATGATCGTGAAGCGGGGGCCGCAGTTCGTGCAGGTGATGAATGGATGTCGGTACCGCCGGTTCTCCGGGTCGCACATCTCTCGCAGGCAGTCCGAGCACAGCGACACGTCGGGGGAGGCGAGGGTGCGTTTGTCTCCCGTGCCGGTGGACTCCTCGATGGTGAACCCGGTGCCCCCCAGAGGCTCGAGCTCGGTCTCGTGGATGCTCTCCACCACCGACAGCGGCGGCGCGTCGTCGGCCAGACGCCGGCCGAGCTCAGCTACCGCCCCGGGCTCGCCCTCGACCTCGACCACCACCCCTGCCACGTCGTTGGCGACCGAGCCGGTGAGCGCGAGCTCGGAGGCGGTGACGTAGACGAAGGGCCGGAAGCCCACGCCCTGCACCACCCCGGAGATCTCGTACCTGCGTCGGATGCGGCTCGTGCCGTCGGTGTGGTCGGCCGGCCTCGTAACGTCCGCCGACCCGACCGCCGCCGACCCGTCCGGTATCGACGCGGCAGGGGCGTGGTCGCCGGAGAGATGGTTGCCGAGCAGCCGCCTCACGGTTTCGACCGCTACCGGCACAGCCGCCTCGACCGCCGGGGACAGGCCGATGCCGTCCTCGACGGTGGCGGGGCGACACCCCACGACGTACGTCGGCGGCAGGGTGCCCCCGAGCCGCTCGAGGTTCGCGAGCACGGCGACGGGGTTCATGCCATGGGCGTCGAGCTCCCCCGAGCCGAGATCGTCCCGGCCCACCTCCAGCACACTGACGTCGCCGGGCACACCCTCCCCGGGAACGGCGTCGAGGATGACCAGGCCGTCGTAGCCGTCCAGCAGGTCGTACGCCAGGTGCATCCCCCGGATCCCGTAGTCGACGACGAGCGCGTTCCCGGGCAGGTCGCCTTCGGCCAGCAGCCTCCGAGCGACCTCGGACCCGAAGCCGTCGTCGCTCAGGAAGAGGTTGCCGACCCCCGCCACCAGGACCCGTGGGTTCGACCTGCTCCGGCCCTGAGTCACCGCGTCACCCCGCCTTCACACGGCTCCGTCACATCTGCCGCATGTGGCGGTACCGCTTGATGTCCGGGATCGACCGGACGCCGACGACAGCGGCCGCGCAGACGGCGGCGAGGACCACGAACGTGGTCACCTTTCCGACTTTCCTCACGATCGACTCTCCTCTCGTTGTTCGGTCAGTGGCTGCTCGACCGGTGCTCGGGTGATGTCGGCTCCGCGTCGTGGCCGGTCAGGGGTTCCAGCTCGTCCGGGGCGAAGTACCAGTAGCGGCCGTACCAGTCGTGCAGGTCGGCGCCCGGGTCGTCGGCCAGTACGAGGGCGACGTGCACCCCGCCGTCGACGTCGGAGAGCACCGCGGTGACCCGCGCCACCTGGTCGGCGAAGAACAGGTCCTGGGCGTCGGCGCGCCGGGAAGGATGCACGCGCACCAGGCTGCCCTTGGACACCGGTACGCCGTCGATGGTCACGACGTCGAGCTCGGGACGCACCGCTTCGTCCGCAGCCGGGTCCCACCAGGGCACCTCCGGTTCGCCGAAGGTGGGCGGCTCCACCTCGCGGACGTCGCGTGCGCCGTGCGGGTCGGCGCTCGGGTCGGCGTGGGGGTTGCGCCAGATTCCGTGCAGCTCCTGCAGCGCCGAAGCCGGCAGGTTGTCGCAGCGGTCGATGATCTCGCGGGCCCGCGGGTCGGTTGCTCGCGCCTCGGCCTTCTCCTCATCGGTCATCGTCATGACCCGCAGCGTGAGGATCTCGTCGATCTCCGTGGCGTCGAAGAGCGCACCGGCGCTCTCTTCGGCGACCTCGGGGAAGTCGTAGAGGATGATCGGCGACGCGAGCACGACTGCACTGCTTGCCCGCTCCTGGTCTCCCTCCTCGGCCGACCCGCTCGTCTCGGGTCGAGGCCCCGCCAGCACGGGCCAGCAGCGGTGCTGGGTGCATCGCCTGGAGGCGGCCGCCGCAGGCAACGGCGGGTCGACGACCGAGAGGAAGCGCGCGCCTTCGGCGACCAGGATCAGGTGGGTGCCGATGAGCGAGGTGCGGATCGCTGCCTCAGGGGAGCCGGAGTCCGGATCCGTTGGGCGTTCCCCTGAGACGTTCGCGACCCGCACCTCGAGCCTGACGAGTTCACCGTCCTGCGTCGCGGTCGCGGTCACCCGGGCCTGCATCGGCCAGCGCCGCCGGACGATCCGGCCCCCGGCCGACGGGATCTCCTCGACCTCCTCGTGCCCCTCGACGACGCTGTCGTGGGAGACCCCCTCCCGCAGGTCGTCGGCGGAGCAGTCGAGGACGACTTCCTGCTCCACGGCCTCGTCCCACGACAGCCACTGCTCGCCGCCGGCCGTGAGGACGTCCACCGGCACGAAACGCTCGCCCCGGTCGTCGTACCTCTCCACGGTGCGGACCTGGAGCTGCAGGAAGCGCACGTGGATCCGCAGCGAGTAGCCCGCCGGGTTGTCCGAGTCGCCGGCCGCTGCGAGCAGGCACTGGACGGCCATCTCCGGCTCCTCGCCCGCACCTCGTTCCGCAGCCCCGGGAGGCCCGAGCACACCGAACTGCCAGCGCGCCTGGTTCTTGCGAGCGGTGGCGCGGTAGGGGTAGAGGAGGTAGCCCTCGTAGAGCACTGCGTCGGCGACGGCGCGTACCTGGTCCAGGCTCATGCGCCACCTCCGACGTTGTCGGGAGAGGCCGCCTGTGTCAGCGGGCGGCCCGGCTCGGACCGCGTGGACAGCAGGTGGGAGATCGTCTCCTCCCAGGTCGTGAACCCGTGGGCCGTCCGGTGCTCGGCCAACCTGTCCAGCACCTCACGGTCCAGGCGGATCCAGCCGGTGCCCGGGAAGTAGTTCTCCATCATCTGGTGCCACACAGCCACCGGGAGCCGGTAGGTCGCGTCGCAGTCCCACGGCACCTGCTCCACTCCGAACCCGGTCGTGCCCCGCGTGAACACCGTTCCGGAGAACAGGAAGCTCACCGGCACCGTCCCCTCGCCGAGGGAGTGCAGGTAGCGCGACGCCGTCACGTCGAAGTCGTAGGTGCAGGGCAGGGCAAGGTCGACCTCGGTGACGCCGGTGAACCCCTGGACGGTGGTGTTGGACTGCATCCACAAGAACGGCTTGAGCGTCTGCGCCCAGCGTGAGCGATCCCCGAAGATCGAGGCCAGGCCTGCCGCCTCGTCGCTGTCGTAGCCCCGTCGCTGCGGCTCGATACGGACCTGACACCGCAATGCCACGGCATGCACGGCCTGCCCCGTCGACTCCTCGACCCGCAGCCGCGCCGTGAGCTGGGGGGCGGCGGCGTAGGGCTCGGCGAAGACGTCGAGCACGGTGAACCTGTAGCTGCTCATGACCCGCGCTCCACGACCTTGCTGCGAGCGTCGACCTTGGCGAAGAAGGCGTCCATCGCGTCGTGCGCCTCGCGACCGCCGTCGAAGCCGCGCCACAGCACGCGGAGCCGGCCGACGAGCTCGTAGCACGCGTCGATGGGCACCAGGTTGCACCGCAGCGCGCCGTCGTCGCTGCGGATGAGCAGCGCCTCGACGTCGGGCAGGAGCACCCCGAGCTCCGGGTCGGCCTCGAGGATCCGGTCCCACGCCTCGAGCGGGAGCTCGGACTCGGTGGCTCCGGCCGGGCTGGGGTAGAACGCGACCGTTCTCCCCTGTACGGAGTTGCGGAAGAGGAAAGCCAGCCCCACCGGGATCTGCAGGTTCTCCCACTCCTGCGCCCCCGTGGTGAAGCCGGGGAAGGAGAGGTAGCGGTCCGGCACCGCCCGGTAGCGCAGCTGGGCCTGCTGGTCGGTGAACAGCAGGTAGCAGCCGCGGCAGGTGCACATCAAGGCCCTGCTCTCGAGGTCCACCACGTGGGAGTGCTCGTCGGCGATCGGCTCCGCGCACATGTCGCAGCGCTCGCCGGTCACCGGAGGGGGCCGCGTCGAGGTGATCCGACGCAGGGAGGACAGCGGCCCGGTGGTCATCACGCCACCGGCCTCGGCACCGCCACGGACACGACACCGTCGTTGCTGAGCAGGGGCAGCGGGTCGAGGTGGAGCTCGGGGTCGTCGAGACACGCGCCGGCACGTCGTACGTCGAAGTGGGCCTGGCACGAGGGACAGGTCAGCAGCGCGTCGTGGCGGTCGCCGCCGAGCCTTCGAGCCAGCCTTGCCGAGGCCAGGTCCGACTCGCAGCGCGGGCACCGGCTCGAGAAGGCGTACAGGTCGTCGCCGACGCGACAGCCCATGACGGAGGTCTGCTGGACCTCCGCCGCGACCACCCCGCCTGGGTTCAGGAGCGAGAGTTCAGGCACGGCCTCCCACGAACCTCCCGGGTCCTTCTCGCGCAGGTGGGACATGAGGGACTCGGCCGGGATCAGAGGAGACCTCGGCTCCTCGCCGCGGGTCTCGACCTCGATCGTCGTGACCTCCGGGGCGGCAGCCTCGATGGCGCCCTCCACGGCGAGGTTGAGGGTGACCGACGAGGACGGGCAGCCGTCACAGCTTCCGAGCAGCCGCAGCCGGACGACGCCCCGGTTGGTGACCTCGAGCAGCTCCACGTCACCGCCGTGGGAGCCGAGGTAGGGACGCACCTTCTCCAGGGCGTCCTCGACCCGCTGCTCGACGCCGTAGGGGTGCAGGCCATGCACGATCAGGATGCTGGCCACCAGGTCGTCGTCGGCGAGCTGCGCGAGCACGTCCTCGTCGAGGCGCCCCGCGTCGTGGAGGATCTCGAGGATGCGTTCGATTCCGGCGCCGTACAGGTCGGCGACCAGCCGCACGAGCTCCTCGGACCGTTCACGCGCGACGACCCCGCCCGACGCACTCGCGTCCAGCAGGGCGTCGATGCGGTCGCCGACCGCGCGCAGGTCCGGCGGCCCGGCCTCGGGGCTCGCTCCTGCCTGCGGCGTGCCTGCCATGTCCTGCCGCTACTCGCTGCCGGCCGACTGGGTCGGGGTGTGCATGACCTCGAGCTCCTTGCCGTTGCCGAGGTACATGTGCACCCCGCACGGCAGACAGGGATCGAAGCTGCGCACCGTGCGCATGATGTCGATGCCCTTGAAGTTGTCGCGGTCGTTCTCCTCGAAGATCGGCTGCCCCTGGACCGCGTCCTCGTAGGGGCCAGGCGTCCCGAAGGAGTCGCGCGGGTTCGCGTTCCACGGCGTCGGCGGGTAGGGGTGGTAGTTGGCGATCTTCCCGTCGCGGATCACCATGTGGTGGCTCAGCACGCCGCGGACGGCCTCGGTGAAGCCGCAGCCGATGCCCTCCTCCGGGACGTCGAACTTCTCCCAGGTCTTCGTCCGTCCGGCCCTGATCTCGGCGAGTGCCTGCTCGGCGAAGTGGAGGGCGCACGCAGCCGCGTAGGCCTGGAAGTAGGTCCGGGCGCGGCCACGCTCGATCGTGTTCGACCACTGCGGGATCTTCCACTCGAAGCTCACCGGCCCCTTCAGCGCGGTCTTCGGCAGGTTGATCTGCACGCTGTGGCCGGTCGCCTTCACGTAGCCGACGTCGACCAGGCCGGACAGCGCCGTCGACCAGAGTCGTGCGATCGGTCCGCCGCCGGTGTCCAGGGCCAGGTGGTCGGTGCCGTCGTACCAGCGTGGCGACATGACCCAGGAGTACTTGTCGTCCAGGTCGCGCTTCTGGGGGTGCGGGTTCGTGTGCTGGTTCCAGGGGTGCCGGCGGTCGACCGGGTTGCCGAGCGGATCCTGCCGCACGAACATCTCCTGGTCCTCCCAGTCGTCGTAGTACGACGACCCGAGCAGGATGCGGATGCCGAGGTTGATGTCGACCAGGTCGTTGGTGACGAGCTTGCCGTCCACGACGACGCCAGGGGTGACGAACATCTTGCGGCCCCAGTCGGTCATGTCGCGGTACTCGAAGTTGCACACCTCCGGGTCCTGGAAGGAGCCCCAGCAGCCCAGGAGGATCCGGCGCCGGCCGACCTCCTCGTAGCCGGGCATGGCCTCGTAGAAGAAGTCGAAGAGGTCGTCGTGCATCGGCACGACCTTCTTCATGAACTCGACGTAGCGCATCAACCGGCTCATGTAGTCGGTCATCAGCTGGATCGTCGCGACGGTCCCGACCCCGCCCGGGTAGAGCGTGGACGGGTGGACGTGGCGTCCCTCCATCAGGCAGAACATCTCGCGCGTGTAGCGGCTGACCTGCAGCGCCTCGCGGTAGAACTCGCCCGAGAACGGGTTCAGCGACCGCATGATGTCGCCGATCGTCTTGTAGCCGTGCGCCTCGGCGTTGGGCGCCTCGGTGCGGTTGGCCTGCTCGAGCACGCCCGGGTTGGTCTCCGCGACCATCCGCTCGCAGTAGTCAACGCCGAGCAGGTTCTCCTGGTAGATGTTGTGGTCGAACATGTACTCCGCGGCCTCGCCGAGGTTGACGATCCACTCGCCGATGTGGGGCGGCTTCACGCCGTAGGCCATGTTCTGGCAGTAGCAGGAGCACGTCGCGTGGTTGTCCCCGCAGATGCCGCAGATGCGACTGGTGATGAAGTGGGCGTCGCGCGGGTCCTTGCCCTTCATGAAGATCGAGTAGCCACGGAAGATCGAGCTCGTGCTGTGGCACTCGGCAACCTGCATGTTTCCGAAGTCGATCTTGGTGTAGATGCCGAGGCTGCCCACGATCCGGGTGATCGGGTCCCAGGCCATCTCGGTGAGGCCTTTTGAGTCCTCAGCGATCTTGGAGGGTCGAGGCATGGTCGACGTCATCACGCCGCCTCTCTGTGGCTCACGACCAGGTGCGGTCGGCTCCGGTCAGGAGTTTGGTCCCCCGTGTACGCCACTTGGGCTCTTTGTCGAGGGTGTGGGTGGTTACGCCGCGTAAGCGCTTGATGGCCGTGCCGTAGAGACCGACAGCGGTCGTGGACATCTTTCCGCCGGGAGGTTCGTCCATGAAGGGCATGAACTTGTCGGGGAAGCCGGGCATGGTGCAGCCGATGCAGATACCTCCGACGTTCGGACAGCCGCCCACGCCGTTCATCCAGCCCCGCTTGGGGACGTTGCACTTCACGACCGGTCCCCAGCAGCCGAGCTTGACGATGCATTTCGGGGAGCCGTACTCGGTCGCGAAGTCGGCCTGCTCGTAGTACCCCGCGCGGTCACAGCCCTCGTGGACCGTCTGGCCGAACAGCCAGGTCGGGCGAAGGGCGTCGTCGAGCGGGATCATCGGTGCCTGCTCGGTGGCCATGTAGAGCAGGTAGGTCAGCGTCTCGGACAGGTTGTCCGGCTGGATGGGACAGCCCGGGACGCAGACGATCGGGATGCCCGCCTTGGACTTCCAGTCCCAGCCGAGATAGTCGGGGACGCCCATGGCGCCGGTGGGGTTGCCGGCCATCGCGTGGATGCCACCGTACGTCGCACACGTGCCGGCCGCGACGATGGCAGTCGCCTTGGGCGCAAGCCGGTCGAGCCACTCGCTCGTGGTCATCGGCTGGCCGGTGTCGGGGTTGTTGCCGAACCCGCACCAGTAGCCCTCGTCCTTGAGCTTCTCGTTGGGGATCGACCCCTCGACGACGAGCACGAAGGGTTCCAGCTCGCCACGGTCGGCCTTGAAGAACCACTCGAGGAAGTCGTCAGCACCTCCGGTGGGCCCGGACTCGAAGTCGATGAGGGGCCAGTGCACCGCGATCTTGGGGAGGCCGGGGAGGGCACCCAGTGCGATCTCCTCGATGCTGGGCTGTGTGGCGGCCGTGAGGGCGACCGAGTCGCCGTCGCAGCTGAGTCCGGCATTGATCCAGAGAACGTGGATCAGTGTCTCTTCGGCCTTGACTGCTTCCGCTGTGGGCATCGCCGCCACCAATCCAGGGGGCGAGAGCCGTCCCCCTCGCGCTGCTGGGGCCGCCCAGCACGACCCACTTACGCAGACGTTGCTCTCATGCGTACGCCCGGATCGAGAGCCTTGTCAAGGCTCGCCGGGGCGATCCCGAGGCTTCACAGCGGTTCCGTGAACTACCGGTCAGTCAGACTCAGAGGTCACCGAGCCAGGCGTACCAGGCAGCCAGATTCTCCCCGCTCGTGACGGAGAGCGGGATCATCTCGAGGCGCGGGTTGAGCTTGCGGGCATCGCTCTCGCACCGCGCCAGATCGAAGGCCACGTAGGGGAGCAGGTCGATCTTGTTGACGACCACGAGGTCGGCGGCGGTGAACATGTGCGGGTACTTCAACGGCTTGTCATCACCCTCGGTCACCGAGATGATCACGACCCGGCGGTCCTCGCCCAGGTCGAACATCGCCGGACAGACCAGGTTGCCGACGTTCTCGACGAAGACCAGGGCTCCAGGATCGGGCACGAGCTGGTCGAGTGCGTGGCGCACCATCGTCGCGTCGAGGTGGCAGCCGGCGCCGGTGTTCACCTGCACAGCGCGCGCTCCGGCGTCGCGGATCCGGTCGGCGTCGAACTGCGTCTCCTGGTCGCCCTCGATGACGCAGATCTCGCCGTCGTGCTCGCGGATCGTGCGCTCCAGCAAAGAGGTCTTGCCGGCTCCGGGGGAGCTCATCAGGTTCACGGCGCGGATGCCGTTGTGCTGCAGCCAGGTCCGGTTGTGCTCGGCGAGGTGGTCGTTGCGCGCGAGCACGGCCTCCTCGATGTCGAGGGTGGTGCGACCGTCGGCGCGCGCGTGGCGATGACCATCTGCGTCCGCGTGGCTGTGGGGGTGGTGGTCGTGGCCGTGCTCCTGCCCATGCGCGTGGTCGTGGTGGTGATCATGCGCGTGGTCCGGGTGGCCGTCGATGAGGGAGTACGTCGTACCGCCCTCGTCGGACGCGGAGGAGATCCGGACCTCGTCCTGGCCGCAGCCACAGGTGGCACACATGATCAGGCCACATCCACGGAGAGGACCTGGAGCTCGCGGCCGTTGACGATCTCCACGTCGGCGCTGCCGCACGGACACAACGCGATCAGGTCCGGGAGGTCGAAGTCGTCCTGACACGTCCGGCATCGGGCGTGCCCGACGGGCCGCTCTATCTCGAGCGTGGCGCCGTGCAGGGGGGTGCCTTCGGTGGCGAGCTCGAAGCAGAACTCCATCGCCTCGGGGACGACTCCGGTGAGGCGGCCGACCTGGAGGCGCACGAGGGTGACGCGCTGCGTGCCCGTGTGCCGGAGCACCGTCTCGACGACGCTCTGGGTGATCGCTAGCTCGTGCATCGTGACCCCCGCATCCATCCTTCCGGTCACGATAGGCCGACTCGCTGGGGCCGACAACGGACTCGCACAGCGATCGGCCAGGGCTGGATCGTCAATCGGGCAGCGCCCGACTTGTCCGGTATCGCCGCTGTGCAGGAATTTGCAATGCAGTTTCCCGCACTTGTCCATGAAGTAACGAGACGTCACTTTCGTGCCACGATGCCGGAGCCGAGGTCGATCGGCCTCGGGTCTCATCGGTTCGCTCCTGACCCTGGAGCGCTCGCACCCGGAGGTCTCATGCGCCTGTCTCGTGCCCTCGTCGGTCTCACCGCCGTCGCCTTCGCCGCTTCGGCCGCTCTACCCGCCTCGGCCCACGAGCCGTGGGATCCCGACGACAACAGCGACAGCATCCCGCCGCCGCCCGCAGCGAGCCCGGCCGACGGGATCAGCAAGAACATGCACCTGCTGAGCACCTCCGAGCACCGGGGCGGGGTGAACTCCGACCTCGCGTTCAAGGGCGACCTCGCCTTCGCCGGACATTACGGCGGCTTCAGGGTGGTCGACCTTTCCGAGCCCGGGGAACCGGTCGTGCTCGCCGACGTCCACTGCAACGGCCCCCAGGGTGACGTGACGGTCTACGGCGACCTGCTGTTCCTCTCGGTGGACACCCCGCAGAGCACGGAGGGCTGTGAGGGCTCTCGCAACGTGACCGCGAAGACCGAGGGCGCCTTCGAGGGCGTCCGCGTCTTCGACATCAGCAATCCCGCCGCCCCGGTCTTCCTCAAGGGCGTGCGCACCGACTGCGGGTCGCACACCAACACCCTGGTCCCGGGTGACGGCGGTACCGCCTACCTGTACATCGCGTCGTACCCGCTCTCGGCGAGCGGCATCGGCCCCGACTGCCAGGCGCCGTTCGAACAGATCTCGGTGATCCAGGTCGACGGTGACGACGCTGCCGCCGGTCTCGCTGCCCGGGTCGTGGCGGAGCCGGAGATCAAGGGGATCGACCTCTTCGGCGAGCAGTTCGGTGTGACCCCGTTCTTCGCGTGCCACGACATCACGGTGTTGAGCCCGAAGGACACGGCCGCCGCTGCCTGCCTGTCGCAGGGCCAGCTGTGGGACATCTCCGACCCGCTCCAGCCGGTGGTGACCGAGAACATCGACACCCCGAACGTCGACATCTGGCACTCCGCGGCCTACACCCCCGACGGCAAGTACGTCACCTTCGGCGACGAGTACTTCGGCCAGCCCAAGGACCCGTACGGCGCCCTGTGGACCTATGAGGTTGCGGACCCGTCCACCGCGCTCAGCTACTACCGGATCCCCCGTGACGAGCCGAGCACGTACCACAACTTCAACTACGTGCCGACGGGCGACGGCTACATTCTCGTCTCCTCGGCCTACGGCTCCGGTACGTCGGTGGTCGACCTGACCGACCCCACGGCGCCGAAGGAGATCGCCTACTTCGACATGCAGTCCAACGCGTGGTCGACGTACTGGTACAACGGCCTGATCGTCGCCAACGACATCTCGCGGGGCCTCGACACGCTGCGCCTCAGCAGCAAGTCGGTGGCCGGGGCCCGAAGGCTGCCGATGCTCAACCCGCAGACCCAGGACTACCTGATCGGCTGACCCATCACCTCGAGGGACCCGTCGCCTCCCCGGCGGCGGGTCCCTTCTCTTGTCTCTCTTCCCGTCGCCCGGGTCCGACGGTGAG
>DATICF010000003.1:0-21138 GCA_035456965.1 Nocardioidaceae bacterium | reverse complement strand
GACGACGTCGAGCTGGTCATCCACGTGGACCCGCCGGCTGAGCACAAGGCCTACCTCCACCGTTCCGGGCGCACGGCGCGCGCGGGTGCCGCCGGCTCTGTCGTCACTGTGGTGACGCCGGAGCAGAAGAAGGACGTCGCCCGGCTCGTGCGTCTGGCCAAGGTCAGTCCGACGAGCCTCTCCGTGCGCGCAGGGGACGAGGAGCTGCGCCGTCTCGTCGGGCCGCCGGCTCCGAAGGTCGAGACGCCGAGCCCGGTTCCGGCGCAGACGCAGCAGCCAGCGCGCACCGGCTCGGGCAACAGCCGACGAGGCGGTCGCAACCGCAGCCGTGGCCGCGGACGAGGGCGGGGGAGTGCCGCGTCGGCCTGAGGCTTCCGCAGCCGTCGGATCGGGTTCGAGAGTGGCTCGTCCGTCCCCCATCAATTCCTACATTTGGTCATTTCTGGTAATTGTGGTGTCGATGTGGCCTGTGTGCTGCATCATTGGTAACAATAGTTTTCACAACTTCACACGCGTGTCACCGAGAACTCTTCTCGCGTGCCCGACGAGACCGCTGGGGAAGGCGTATCTCGACGCCGGGAACAACAGGAGGTCACGGTGACCACACGTCATGCGACAAGGGGCGTTCTCTACGTCCACTCTGCGCCGTCTGCGCTGTGCCCCCACATCGAGTGGGCCACCGGCGGCGTTCTTGGCGTTGCCGTAAGTCTCGAGTGGACTCCTCAGCCCGCCCAGGCAGGCACCTACCGCGCCGAGTACTCCTGGGCCGGGGACAGCGGCACGGCAGCAGCGCTGGCCTCTGCGCTCCGCGGGTGGAATCACCTGCGCTTCGAGGTCACCGAGGAGCCGACCAGCACCACCGAGGGCGCCCGCTTCTCCTGCACACCCGATCTCGGGATCTTCCACGCCGTCACCGGTCTGCACGGCGATCTCATGATCCCCGAGGACCGTCTCAAGGCGGCGGTCGTGAAGGCGGCGATCGGGGACACGACCCTGCTCAACGAGATCGACAAGCTGCTCGGCAAGCCGTGGGACGACGAGCTGGAGACCTTCCGCCACGCCGGCGACGGTGCCCCGGTCCGCTGGCTGCACCAGGTGGTGTGAGCACACTCCTCACGGACCCGTAACGAATCCACGTTCGTCTGCAGTCACGGAGGATTGATTCGACGATAGGGCTGTGCTGCCCCCTCCGTCCCGCTGGTGCCTGGCGCTGGTCGCCGTGCTTGCCTCCTCTGCCTGTGCGGCTGCGCCCGCCACACCGACTGTTCCCCGTGCGGCACAGGTCGTGGTCGCGGGCGCGGCCCACAACGACACCTCCACCCCGTTCAACCTCTCCTCGTTGCCGGCGCTGACGGAGCACGAGTACGACGGGCGTGACTTCCGCGTCGAGCACGTGGTGGGGCGAGAGCTCGCCTCGACGCGGCACCACATCAGCTACCGCAGCGGTGACCTCCGGATCACCGGGCAGCTCAGCGTCCCGCGTCGGCCGGGACAGTTCCCGCTGGTGGTGCTGGCGCACGGCTACGAGAACCCCGCCACCTACCGCAGCGGAGTGGCCCTCCGCAGGGAGCAGTCCTACCTCGCCTCGATCGGCTACGTCGTGCTGCTGACCGACTACCGCAGCCACGGCGGCTCCGATGAAGACGACTCGGATCCCGTGGCCGAACCGCTCGGCTATGCCGAGGACGTGGTCAACGCGATCGTCGCGATCCGAGGGGCCGGCCTTCACTACGTCGACACCTCCCGCGTGGCGATGCTGGGTCGGTCCATGGGCGGGGGTGTGGCCCTCAACGCGGTCGTCGCGCGTCCCGGTCTCGTCGACGCCCTGGTCCTCTACTCGTCGGTGTCCTCGTCGGCGGCCGACAACTACGAGCGCTGGGTTGTCGGTCGGGGAGACCTCGACGAGCGGGTGCTCGCGGTGTACGGCGCGCCGGAGGCCAACCCCGGTTTCTGGGGCGAGGTGAGCGCCCGCAACTACCTCCGGCGGGTCGACGTACCGGTGCAGGTGCACCACGGCACGGCCGACGCGGTGTGTCCGCTCGACTGGAGCCGCGAGACGGTCGATGCCCTTGAGTGGGCGGGGCAGACTGTGGAGTACCACGAGTACCCCGGGGAGGGGCACCGCTTCGACGGGGCTTGGCCGCGCATGGCCAGGCGCATCGCGCGCTTCCTCGACGAGAACGTGTGAGACGGGAGGAGCGCTGATGCGAGGCCGGCTCGTCACGGCGGCTCTCCTGGTGCTGCTGGCCGCAGCCTGCACCGACGCCGTTGAGCCGGCCAGTGCGCCGACGCCCTCCCGAACCGCCTCCGAGACCGCCTCTCCGGCGGCGGAGACACCAGGTGAGACCTCGAAGAGCCCCGCCGAGTCCTCCTCACCAGAACCCTCGCGGACTGCGGACCCGGTGCACCCCGTGTCGCTGCCGGCACTCTTCGACAAGAGGTACGACGGCCGCCGGCTCCGGCTGGGAAACGTCCTGGTGCGCACCGACGCCTACACGCAGCGGGCGGTCACCTACCGGGGTGACGGGCTCACGCTCTCGGGGATCATGAACATCCCCGAAGGCAAGGGGCCCTTCCCGGTGCTCGTGCTCGCGCACGGCTACATCGACCCGGACGTCTACGTGACCGGGCAGGGCCTGCGCCGCGAGCAGGACTGGCTCGCACGCGCCGGGTACGTCGTGCTGCACGTGGACTACCGCAACCACGCCGGCTCCGACGGCGACCCCCGCGCCGACAAGAGACTGCGGCTCGACTACACCGTGGACGTGATCAACGCCGTGAAGGCGGTGCGACGCTCGGGGTTGCGCTTCGTGGATCCCGAGCGGGTCGGACTGCTGGGACGGTCGATGGGCGGGGGAGTGGTCTACAACGTCCTGGCCGTGGCCCCGGGCCTGGTCGACGCGGCCGTCGTCTTCGCGCCGGTGAGCTCGCGCGCCGGGGACAACTTCAACCGGTGGGTCCGCGACGACGCGGGCCGCTCGCAGCTCTCGCGAAGCATCCTCCGGGACTACGGCGCCCCCGAGAACCGGCCGGAGTTCTGGCGCGAGGCGAGCGCGCGGACCTACTTCGACCGGGTCAGCGAGCCGCTACTCATCCACCACGGCACGGCCGACGAGAGCTGTCCCATCCGGTGGAGCCGCGCGTCGTACGCCGCACTGCAGCGAGCGGGAGCCGATGCCCGGCTGTTCGTCTACCCCGGCGAGCCGCACGCGTTCATCGACGCCTGGCCGCTCTCGATGCGCAGGACGGTCCGCTTCTTCGAGCGCAACATCGACTGACCGCACGGGCACTGCCGGGTACTACCTGATCTCCTGCGCCCCCGGTCCACCGGTGGGAGCATGCTTGGAGCACGACGACCGGAGGTGCGCTGCGATGGTGCTGCTGATGACGAACGGCGAGGGCATGCGCGGTGGCGGCGTGCACCACACCATCGCCGACCAGCCCTTCGTGGGGGAGCGGACGACCGCGCCGAAGTACCGCTTCGTCTCCGTCCGCGACGAGTTCCCCGGACTCCTGCCGGCCGATGACGGCTCCGGGGTCAGCATCGAGGGCGAGCTGTACGACGTTTCGCTGGAGGTGATCCGCGACAGGTTCATCCCCGACGAGCCGGCCGAGCTCGAGCTGAGCGTCATCGAGCTGGCCGACGGCTCGGCCGTCTTGTCGATGGTGCTGCGCGAGAGCGAGCTGGGGAAGCACCGCGACATCTCAGAGCACGGTGGCTGGCGGAAGTACCGAAAGACCCTCGACTGACATGCCCGAGCCCGACCTGGTCATCGAAGCGACGCGTGCGGTCGTCGACGGGTCCGTCTCCACCTGTGCGATCTCGGTGTCCGGGGGACGGATCGTCGGGATCGAGGAGCCCGGGCGCGCCCGTGGCGGCGAGGTGGTCAGGCTCGACGACGACGCGGTGCTGCTTCCCGGCCTGGTCGACACGCACGTCCATGTGAACGACCCAGGCCGGGCGGAGTGGGAGGGGTTCACCCATGCCACGCGGGCGGCCGCCGCCGGGGGCGTGACCACGGTCGTGGACATGCCGCTCAACAGCGTGCCTGTCACGGTGGACGTCGAGGCCCTGGAGGCCAAGCGCGCAGCCGCCTCGGGGCGTTGCTACGTCGACGTGGCGTTCTGGGGCGGGGCGGTGCCCTCGAACCACCACGACCTGCAGCCACTGTGGGAGGCAGGCGTGCTCGGCTTCAAGTGCTTCCTCATCGACTCGGGCGTCCCTGAGTTCCCGCCCTTGGACGAGGCGGGGCTGGAAGCGGTGATGGCACTGGTCGCCTCTTTCGGCGGGCTCCTGCTCGTGCACGCCGAGGATCCCGACGCGGTGGAGCCCTGCCCCGACACGAGCACCCGCTACCACGACTTCCTCTCCTCGCGTCCCGACTCCTCCGAGACCTCGGCAGTCGAGGTGGTGGTGGAGGCGTCGCGGCGGACCGGCTGCCGTGCCCACGTCGTACACCTGTCCTCGGCGCGTGCCCTGCCGCTGGTCGCCGCCGCTCACGACCACGGAGTCCCGGTTACCGCGGAGACCTGCCCGCACTACCTGGCGCTCGCGGCGGAGGAGGTCCCGGACGGGGCGACGCCTTTCAAGTGCTGCCCGCCGATCCGTGACGCTGCCAACCGCGAGCTCCTCTGGGACGGGCTTGCCGCAGGACTGCTCTGTGCCGTGGTCTCCGACCACTCACCCTCGACCCCGGACCTCAAGGCGCTCAACAGCGGCCGCTTCGCCGAGGCGTGGGGTGGGATCAGCTCGCTGCAGCTCTCGCTCCCGGCGGTCTGGTCACAGGCGCGCCGCCGCGGCCGCGGCCTCGCCGACCTGGTCCGGTGGATGTGCTCCGGCCCCGCGGACCGAGCAGGACTGTTCCACAAGGGACGCATCGAGGTGGGGGCCGACGCCGACTTCTGCGTGCTCGCGCCGGAGGAGTCGTTCCTGGTGGAGCCGGAGCGGCTCGAGCACCGGCACCCGGTGACTCCCTACGCCGGGCGTGAGCTGATCGGGGTGGTGCGCGAGACGTGGCTGGCCGGCCGACGGATCGACCTCACCGGGCCGCCGCGGGGCCGGCTGCTGCGGCGAGGAGACAACTCGTGAACGAGGTGACCGCGTTGCCCGACCTGGCCTCGCGCCTCCTCGGCGGGAGCGTCGTCTACGCCAACGACGACTTCTTCGCTGCTCGCGAGAACCTCCTCACGCCCGGGCCCGCCCGGCACGACCCGACGGCGTTCGGGATCCGGGGCAAGGTGTACGACGGGTGGGAGACCCGCCGTCGACGAGAGCCCGGCAGCGACTACGCGATCATCCGGCTCGGCGTCCCGGGGATCGTGGAGGGGGTGGTCGTCGACACCGCCTGGTTCACCGGGAACTTCCCTCCGCACGTCTCCCTGGAAGCGACGGAGGCGGCGGGCTACCCCTCGGTCGTGGAGCTGCTCGAGGCCGACTGGACACCACTGGTGACCCGGGGGCCGGTGAAGGCCGACGCCCTCAACGTGTTCCCCGTGGACACGAGCCGGCGCTTCACCCACGTGCGGCTCACCCTGCACCCCGACGGCGGTGTGGCCCGCCTGCGCGTCCACGGACGACCTGCCCCCGATCCGGCGCTCCTGAAGGGCACGGTGGACCTCGCCGCGATCGAGAACGGCGGCGACGTCATCGCCTGCTCGGACATGTTCTACGCCTCGGCGCGGAACCTGCTCCTGCCCGGACGCGCCCGTACGACAGCCGAGGGCTGGGAGAACGCGCGGCGCCGCGACGGTGGCAACGACTTCGTGACGATCCGCCTGGCGGGTCCCGGTGTCGTCCGGAGGGTCGTCGTGGACAGCTCCTGCTTCATCGGAAACGCCCCGGGATCGGTGCTGCTACGCGGGGCACATGCGCACGGAGTCGACGCACGCGGAGCGGACGCTCACGGCCTCGACCTCCAGGACGCCGAGGACTGGATCGAGCTCGTGCCTCGCACCCGGGTCCAGCCGGACACCCGGCACCAGTTCCTCGTGGCCGTGCCCGACGTCGTGACCCATGTGCGGCTCGACGTCTTCCCCGACGGGGGCCTGGCCCGGCTGCGCGTCCTGGGGGAGCTCGCCTAGACCGACGGGCTCGTCGAGCGCTCAGGCGATCGGCGGGGGCCGATCGGGTCTCGACAAGCGCACCTCCCTTGCAGACCATGGATCGAGAAGGCCGAAGTCCGCGTGAGGCCGCTCGGGACGCCGCGGAGGGGAGTCGGCCGGACCGGGCGAGGGGAGAGCGACATGGGCAACATCGGGACCGAGCGCAAGGTGGTCGAGTTCGAGCCCCTGGAGGACGAGCCGCAGAAGGTGGCCGACCCACGTGAGACCCCGGAGCCTGCTGCTCCCCCCGCCCCGCTCCCGGCAAAGCAGTGACCGCGCGGGTGCCGGACCCGCACGAGGGGACGGCGCTGGTACCTGGCGAGCTGCGGGGATTCCGGCAGTTCCAGCTCGGCAGCGACGGCCTGTACCCCTTGGTGCACGCCCGGTTCGGTCGCTGGGACGGACAACTTGAGCGCGCCCGCTGCGCGACGGGTGGCGACCACCCCTCGCCTGCCCCGGACTGCCGCTGCGGGCTGTACGCCTGGTACCTCCCGGGCAGCGCCACGGTGGCGCTCGGGCCGGCCAGCGCGGTCGTCGCGGCGCGCGGCCGCTGTGTCTTGGGCGACCGTGGCTTCCGCGCCGCGGAGGCTCGGATCGAGGCGGTGACGCTGCCGGCAGCCGTGCGCTGGAACCCTCGCGCAGCAGCACGCACGCGAGAGCTGCTGGCCGAGGTCTACCCGCGAGCCCGGGTGTACCGATCGGCGCGGCGCATGCTGAAGGACTTCCCGCCGCAGGACGTCCGCGCGCTCGGCGTCGACCCACCCCGCGACCACAGCCGTGGGTACCGGGCTGCCGCAGCGGCGCTCTTCGCCGCCGCGGTGCTGCCCGCGTACTCGCTCGCCGCCGTGCCCCGCGGAACCGTCGCGGACACGGTCGTGCAGTGGTGGCCGCTGCTCATGCTGACGGCCGTGCTCTGGCAGGCAGGTCTGGTGTGGCTGCTCACCAGGTTGATGGCGTTGCAGACGACGAACCCGGCCCCCGCTACCGCCGCCGCGCCAGCGTCACCCCGTCGGCGACGGGGAGCATGGACAAGGAGACCCGGTCGTCGTCGGCCAGCCGCCGGTTGAGCGCCCGGATGGCCGCGGTGTCCTTGTCGTCGGCGGTGTCGTCGATGACCCTGCCGCCCCACAGCGTGTTGTCGAAGGCGATGAGGCCACCCGGGCGCACCAGCCGGAGCAGGCGGTCGTAGTACGCGTCGTAGCCGGTCTTGTCGGCGTCGACGAACGCGAAGTCGTAGGTTCCCTCCTCGCCCGCCTCGAGCAGGGCGTCGAGGGTCTCGGCTGCGGGGGCGATGCGCAGGTCGATCTTCTCGGCCACACCCGCCTCGGTCCAGTACCTGCGGGCGACATCGGTCCACTCCTTCGACACGTCGCAGCACACGAGGCGGCCGTCCTCAGGCAGTGCACGGGCCACCGCGATCGAGGAGTAGCCGGTGAACGTGCCCACCTCGATGCAGCGGCGCGCGCCGACGAGCTCGGCCAGCATCGCCAGGAACGCCCCCTCCTCCGGAGCGATCTGCATGCGGGCCTGCGGCATCGCCGCGGTCTCCTCCCGCAGCCGCGCCAGCAGCTCGGGCTCTCGGGCACCGACCTCGACGACGTACTCGTGGAGCTCGTCTGAGATGCCGATCGTCTTGTTCGTCATGTCTCTCATCATGGCGCGGATCCCGATCCGTGCGGCGCAACAGATGGGCTGAATCTGCTTCGGTGCCGCGTTCGGGTGGTGTAGACAAGTCCGAGGAGGCGCGCTATGCAGCAACCCCGCACGGCCACGGACCAGCGTTCGATCGACTGGCTCAACGGGCTCGACGCTGCTCGGGCGACGCACGAGCTGAGGGCCTGCTGTGCGGCCGACGCCTGGCTTGGCATGGTGCTGGCCGGTCGGCCCTATGCCTCGCGCCACGCGCTCCTCGAGACCTCCGACGAGTCCGTTGCCGCCTTCGACGACGAGGCGCTCGCGCAGGCCCTGTCGGCCCACGCGCGGATCGGCGAGCGCCGGACGGGGGAGTCGCGCGAGGACGCATGGTCACGTGAGGAGCAGGCAGCGGCGCTCGCGTCCGGCGAGGACACGCGGACCCTGCTCGAGCAGGGCAACCGGGAGTACGAGCGCCGCTTCGGACGGGTCTTCCTCATCCGCGCGGCCGGTCGCACACCCGAGGAGATGTACGACGCGCTGCGGACCCGCCTCGGCAACGACGAGGAGACCGAGCGAGGCGTCGTGCTCCACGAGCTCGCCCAGATCGTGAAGCTGCGCCTGGAGAGGCTGGTGGAGGCATGAGCCTGTCCAGCCACGTCCTCGACGGCAGCCGGGGCCGCCCGGCGGTCGGGGTGTCGGTGCGATGGGACCAGCTCGTCGGCGAGGAGTGGAAGCCCGTCGCCAGCGGGGTCACCGACGAGGACGGCCGCATCACCGACTGGGGCGGCGCCTCGCCCGACCGGGGAGTCCACCGGGTGGTGTTCGGCAGCGGCGACTACTTCGCCGCCCGCCACGTCGAGACGTTCTACCCGGAGGTGGTCGTGGTGTTCGAGGTGACCGACGCCGACCAGCACCACCACGTGCCGCTGCTGCTGAGCCCGTTCGCCTACTCCACCTACCGGGGGAGCTGACATGGCAAGGCTGGGCGCGAACCAGTACGGCAAGGCCGAGATCCGGCTGATGAAGGTCGACCGCGGCAGCGAGCGCCACGTGCTGCACGACCTCAACGTGTCCATCGCCCTCGCCGGGGAGATGAAGGAGGTGCATCGGCGGGGCGACAACACCGTGGTTCTCCCGACCGACACCCAGAAGAACACCGCGTTCGCCTTCGCCCGCGAGCACGGCGTGGGGGAGATCGAGGAGTTCGCTTCCTTGCTCTCGCGCCACTTCGTCGACTCGCAGGCGAGCATCCACCGGGCTCGCGTGCACATCGAGGAGTACGCCTGGGAGCGGCTCGGCACGGCGCCGCACTCCTTCGCGCAGTCCGGCCGCGAGGTGCGCACCACCACCGTGACCTACGACGGGCGGGGCCACCGGGTCCTGTCCGGGCTCACGGGCCTGGTCCTGCTGAGCTCCACGGGCTCGGAGTTCCGGGGCTTCGCGAAGGACCGCTGGACCACTCTCGCCGAGGCCTCCGACCGGATCCTGTGCACCTCGGTCGACGCCACCTGGCGCCACACCGGCCAGGCGAACGACTGGGGCAAGTCCTATGCCGCGGCGCGGGCCGCGCTCGTCGAGGCGTTCGCCGACACCTACAGCCGATCCCTGCAGCAGACGCTCTACGCGATGGGGGAGCGAGTCGTGTCGTCGGTCCCGGGCGTGGCAGAGATCCGGCTGTCGCTTCCCAACCGGCACCACTTCCTGGTCGATCTGCAGCCCTTCGGGCTCGAGAACCCCGGCGAGGTGTTCCACGTCGACGACCGGCCGTACGGGCTCATCGAGGGGACCGTGCTCGCCGATGACGCCGGCGAGGACGCCGAGGCCTGGTAGGAGGCGCCGTGGAGATGGTGCGGCCCACGTCGTGGGCGGAGGCTCTGGCAGCGAAGGCGGCAACGCCCGAGCTGCTGCCGATCGCCGGCGGAACCGACGTGATGGTGGAAATGAACTTCGACCGCCGGCGCCCTGCCGGTCTCCTCGACCTGACCGGCATCGCAGAGCTCGTCGAATGGAACGTCTCGGGCGGGACCGTCGAGCTGGGGGCGGGGGTCACCTACGCCGAGGTGATCTCCGACCTCGCCGACCTGCTGCCCGGGCTCGCGATGGCCTCGCGGACGGTCGGGTCACCACAGATCCGCAACCGTGGGACGATCGGGGGGAACCTGGGCTCGGCATCACCCGCCGGTGACGCCCACCCGTCGTTGCTCGCGGCCGAGGCGGTCGTCGAGATCGAGTCGGGGCGCGGCCGCAGGCTGGTGCCGGTCGGGGAGTTCTTCACCGGGGTGAAGCAGAACGTCCTCGAACCCGACGAGCTGATCCGTTCCGTGCACGTCCCGGCGGCGGCCGGGCCAGAGCAGTTCTCGAAGATCGGCACGCGCAACGCGATGGTGATCGCGGTCGCGGCCTTCGCCCTCCGCATCGACCCGGTCCGCAGGCGTGTCGGGACCGGGCTCGGCTCGTCCGCCCCGACACCCCGGACGGCTCCTGAGGCAGAGGTCTTCCTTGCAGGAGAGCTCGACGCCTCGGACGCCTGGGAGTCGCGAGGTCCGGTGCCCGAGCCGGTCGCCCGGCGCTTCGGCGAGCTCGTGGCGTCGGCGGCCGACCCGATCGACGACGTGCGGGGGAGTGCGGCGTACCGGCGGCACGCCCTCGCGGTGATGGCCGGCCGCACGCTGGGCTGGGCCTGGGACGAGTACCGACAGGGGGTGCCGGTATGAGAGTGACCTGCACGGTCAACGGCGAGGAGCGGGCTGCGGACGGGGTCTGGCCCGGCGAGAGCCTCCTGTACGTGCTGCGCGAACGGCTTGGACTCCCGGGCTCGAAGAACGCCTGTGAGCAGGGCGAGTGCGGCTCGTGCACCGTCTACCTCGACGGACTGCCCGTCTGCTCCTGTCTCGTGGCCGCCGGACAGGCGGAGGGTCGGACCATCGTCACCGTCGAGGGTCTTGCGGAGGGGGAGCAGCTCAACCGGGTGCAGGAGGCCTTCATCGAGGCGGGGGCCGTGCAGTGCGGATTCTGCACGCCGGGTCTCGTCGTGGCCGCTCATGACCTTCTCGAGCGCGACCCGGACCCCTCGGACGCCGACATCCGCGAGGCACTCGCCGGGAACCTGTGCCGCTGCACCGGCTACGAGAAGATCATCGAGGCGGTGCACCTCGCGGCGCACGGGGAGCGCGCATGAGGACCGTTCTTCGCGGGTGCGCCGTCGCGACTGTCGACCCGTCCGGCTCGGAGTACGCCGAAGGTCATCTCGTCGTCGAGGGCAACCGGATCGTCGCGGTAGGGCCGGGGGAGCCGCCGCAGTCCGAGGAGGCCGACCGGGTCGTCGACGCCACGGGTTGCCTCGCCACTCCCGGGCTGGTGAACACCCACCACCACCTCTACCAGTGGGCGACGCGGGGTCTCGCTCAGCAGGAGAACCTCTTCGGGTGGCTCACCGAGCTCTACCCGCTGTGGGCGGGTGTCGACGAGGAGGTCGTGCACGCCTCGGCTGCGGCGGCGCTCGGCTGGCTCGCTCGGACCGGCTGCACGACCACGACCGACCACCACTACCTGTTCCCGGGCGACGGCGGCGACGTGCTCGGCGCGACGGTGCACGCCGCACGAGGCATCGCGCTGCGCTTCCACCCGACGCGAGGGTCGATGGACCTCGGCCGGTCCCGGGGCGGCCTGCCACCTGACCATGTGGTGGAGGACCGCGAGAAGGCGCTCGAGGCCACGGCTGCCGCGATCGACCGCCACCACGACGCCTCGCCCGGCTCCATGCTGCGCGTCGCGGTGGCGCCGTGCTCGCCGTTCTCGGTCACCGCCGAGCTCATGCAGGAGGCAGCATCGCTGGCTCGCGACAAGGGGGTCCGGCTGCACACCCACCTCGCGGAGACCGTCGAGGAAGAGACGTTCTGCCGCGAGTCGTTCGGCTGCACCCCGGCGGAGTACGTCGAGGACCTCGGCTGGCTCGGGGATGACGTCTGGCTCGCGCACTGCGTGCACCTCGACCACAAGACCATCGCGCGGTTCGCCGACACGGGCACCGGGGTCGCGCACTGTCCCACGAGCAACGCCAGGCTCGGCGCCGGCATCGCCCCGGCCGCGGCCCTGATCGAGGCGGGGGTCCCTCTCGGACTCGGGGTGGACGGGACCGCCTCCAACGAAGAGGGGTCGATGGCCGCCGAGCTGCATGCGGCCGTGATGGCGGCGCGACAGCGTGGGGGTCCCGCTGCACTCACCGCTCGCCAGGCTCTTGCCGCGGGGACGATCGGAGGCGCACGGTGCCTGGGTAGGGACGATGAGATCGGTTCGCTCGAACCCGGCAAGCTGGCCGACGTCGCCCTGTGGCGGGTCGACGGGTTGGCCCATGCAGGCATCGACGACCCGGTGGCGGCGCTGGTGCTCGGGTCCCGCCCGCCGTTGCGGATGCTCATGGTCGACGGCTCGGTCGTCGTGGAGGACGACGTGCTCCTGACCGCCGACGAGTCCACGCTCGCGACCGACGCCGCCCGGGCTGCGCGCCGGCTGGTCGAGCGGCGAGCGGGGAGGTGAGGGAGATGACCACGGAGTCGGGGACGTTGAAGGACCCTCTGACGGGCGCACCCGCCGGGGGTGTCGGAGACAGCCCTCGCCGTCCGGACGGCACCTTGAAGGTCAAGGGGGAGTTCGCGTTCTCCTCCGACCTGTGGATGGACGGCATGCTGTGGGGGCTGACCCTGCGCAGCCCGCACGCCCACGCGCGCATCACCCGGATCGAGACAGCTCGCGCGCTGGCGCTGCCGGGGGTCTTCGCCGTGCTGACCCACGAGGACGTGCCCGGCACCAACGCCTTCGGCCTCGAGCACCGCGACCAGCCTGTGCTCGCCGCCGACCGGGTCCGCTACCAGGGTGAGCCGGTCGCGCTGGTCGCAGCCGAGCACCCCGAGACCGCGCGACGTGCCCTCGATCTCATCGAGGTGGACTACGACCCCCTCACGCCGGTCACCGACGCCCGCGAGGCGGCACTTGGGCGCACCGAGCGGCTACACCCCGGCGGCAACCTGGTCCGGCACGTGAGGATCCGGCGCGGCGACCCGGACGCGCGGGCCGACGTCGTGGTCAGCGGCGACTACGAGGTGGGCATGCAGGACCAGGCCTTCCTCGGGCCGGAGTCCGGTCTCGCGGTCCCCGCATCGGACGGCGGTGTGGACCTGTATGTCGCCACCCAGTGGCTGCACGTGGACCGGGGGCAGATCGCCGACGCTCTCGGCCTCGAACCGGAGCTGGTCCGGATCACCCTTGCCGGGGTGGGAGGTGCCTTCGGCGCCCGCGAGGACCTGTCGATGCAGGTGCACGCCTGCATGCTGGCGATGCGCACGAGGCGGCCGGTGAAGATGGTCTACTCCCGCGAGGAGTCGTTCTTCGGCCACGTCCACCGGCACCCGGCGCGGATGCGCTACGAGCACGGCGCGACCCGGGATGGTCGACTGGTCTACGTCAGGGCCGAGATCGTCCTCGACGGGGGTGCCTACGCCTCCAGCTCCCCGGCGGTCGTGGCCAACGCGGCGACGCTCGGGGCGGGCCCCTACGTCGTGCCGAACGTCGCCATCGACTGCTACGGCGCCTACACCAACAACCCGCCCTGCGGGGCGATGCGTGGCTTCGGCGCCGTGCAGGCGGCATTCGGCTACGAGTCGCAGATGGACCGGCTCGCCGAGGCGGTGGGGCTGGACCCCGCCGAGGTCAGGATCCGCAACGCCCTGAGCGAAGGAGGCCACGCCGCCACCGGGCAGGTGATCGACTCCGCCGCCCCCGTCGCCGAGCTGGTGCAGCGGGTGCGTGACATGCCGCTCCCTCCACCCGCTGACGACGACCTCAGGGCGATGCCCGGCGGCGTCGCCAACACCACCCACGGCGAGGGCGTGGTGCGCGGCGTCGGCTACGGCGTGGGCATCAAGAACATCTGCTTCTCGGAGGGCTTCGACGACTTCTCGACCGCCCGGGTCGCGCTAGAGGTCGTCGCGGGGGAGCCGGTCGCGCTCGTGCACACCGCGGCCGTCGAGGTCGGTCAGGGCCTGGTGACCGTGCAGTCGCAGATCGCGCGCACCGAGCTCGGCGTCGAGCGGGTCACCGTCGCGACCGCCGACACCCGGGTCGGCAGCGCGGGGTCCACGTCGGCGTCGCGGCAGAGCTACGTCACAGGCGGTGCGGTGCAGGCGGCCTGTCGCCAGGTCGCCCAGGAGGTACGTCGACGTGCAGCCGAGCGAGCCGCCGTGGACCCCGCGGCCCTCGACCTCGCTGGCGGCAAGGTGATCACCCGCGAGGGCGTCCCGGTGGCCGACCTGGCCGACCTGCTGGCGGAGGGCCCGATCGAGCGCACGGTCGAGTGGCGGCACCGCCCGACCATGCCGATCGACCCCGCGACGGGGCAGGGCGACGCGCACGTGCAGTTCGCCTTCGCGGCCCACCGCGCGGTCGTCGACGTGGACGTCGAGCTCGGACTGGTGAAGGTCGTCGCGCTGGACTGCGCCCAGGACGTCGGGCGGGCGATCAACCCCGACGCGGTGCTCGGCCAGATCCACGGCGGCAGCGCCCAGGGCCTCGGGCTCGCGGTGATGGAGGAGATCCAGGTCGTCGACGGGCTCGTGCGCAACCCGTCCTTCACCGACTACCTGATCCCGACGGTTCTCGACATGCCTCCGATGCGGGTCGACGTACTCGAGCTCGCGGACCCGCACGCTCCCTACGGGCTGCGCGGGGTGGGGGAGCCGCCGACGATCTCCTCGTCCCCGGCCATCGTGGCCGCGATCAGGGCGGCCACGGGGCTGGCCCTGACCCGGATGCCGGTCCGCCCGGAGCACATCACGAAGACCGACGGAACCCCGTAGCCGCGTCCGACGCCGACCAGGCCCATGGAGTCTGGGGCACATCCACCCGTGATGTCTCCATGTCGTGAGCCCACTTTGTGCCGGTTCGTTGTGTGGAAGATCCACATTGAGGAGGGTTTCGCACCGGCCCGACGATGAGCCCATGCGCCTGAGTCTCCTCCCCACGCTCCCCATCACGCTCGCCATCCTGCTCGGCACCTCGACGCTGGCCGGCGTACCGGCGACGGCGAGCGGGACGCAGGACCAGCCGCGATCGCACTGCGCCCGCCAGGCACGCATCGACGTGCCCCGAGCCGACCTCCAGAAGGTCGCCTGCCTCGAGGACCTGACCACGGCGGGCACCACGCTGACCGGCCACACGAACCCCAACGACTGGAACGGCCTGCACGCCAAGGGCACCGAGAACCCCTCGGGCGTGCCGGGGATCCAGGTGGACGGCTACTTTCCCGACTCCTCGACCACGAACACCAACAACGGCTGGAGCCACGACTCCCAGTTCGTCATCCGGATGCCGGACCGGTGGAACGGCAAGGTCGTCATCACCGGTGCCCCAGGCGTGCGGGCGCAGTACGCCAACGACTTCATCATCGGCGACTGGGTGCTGTCGCGCGGCTACGCCTTCGCCTCCACCGACAAGGGCAACACGGGCACCAAGTTCTACGACGACGGCTCACGACCGGGTGGGTCGGTCGCCGAGTGGCACCGCAGGGTCACCCAGCTGACTCGCGCGACCAAGCAGGTGCTGGCCCAGCGCTACGGCCGGCTTCCGCGCCGGACCTACATGATGGGCATCTCCAACGGCGGTTACCTGACCCGCTGGCAGCTGGAGAACCGGCCGCGTCTCTACGACGGCGGGGTCGACTGGGAGGGGACCCTCTTCCGCGCGCGGGGTCCCAACCTCTTCACCTATCTGCCGACGGCGCTCAAGCACTACCCGGCCTACGCGGCCACCGGGGACGAGGCGGCGCGCAAGGCGATGATCCGCGCCGGGTTCGCGAAGGGCTCGGAGTTCTTGTGGCCCTTCCACTACGGCTACTACTGGGACCTGACCCAGCGGATCTACCGCGAGGAGTTCGACCCGGGGTACGACGGCGACCTCGCCGCCGGCATCCCCTTCTGCGCCAGTGGGACCCCCGGGTGCGACGCCGACTACGACTATTCCGAGCGACCCAGGCGGGTGAAGGACGCGGTCCGTCGCGTGCAGCTGACCGGCCGCATCGGCAAGCCCACGATCACCATCCACGGATCCCTCGACGCGCTCCTGCCTGCCCGCACCGACTCCGACGTCTACACGCGCCTGGTCGACCGTGCGGGCCTGGACCGCCGGCACCGCTACTACCGGATCGCGGACGGCACCCACACCGACGGCCTGTACGACTCCTACCCGGACCGGCTCCGGCCGCTGCTTCCGTGTGCGCGGCGCGCGTTCACGCTGCTGACGTCCTGGGTCGAACGTGGCGCCAAGCCCCCGGCCGACGGCCGCTACGCGCGACCCCGAGGCGGGGACCTGGCCAACACCTGCCGGCTCTAGTCGGGGAGGCTGGCCCGCTTTCGGAACTGTGCCTGCCCGATTTCGGGCAAGAATTGCCACTTCATCTGGCCAATGCGGCAGGATTGCGGCCATGCCTGATGCTGATCTGGTGTCACGGATCGTCTCCTCGACCGGGCTGCGGCCGAGCGAGGCGGCTCGGGTGATCGACGACGTGGTGGCCTACTACGCCGAGCCGACCGAGGGCTACGTCCGACGCCGTCACGACGAGCTGCAGACCTACGGTCTGAAGAACGCCGCGATCTTCGAGCAGATCAGCGCAGAGCTCGAAGGCCGCGTCGTCGCGGCCCCTGACCTGTCCCTGCGCCAGCTGCGCCGGATCGTCTACGGCTGAAGGAGCCCCAGCATGTGTGGAATCGTCGGGTACGTCGGAGGCCAGCACGCCGCACCCCTCCTCCTCGAGGGGCTGACCCAGCTCGAGTACCGCGGCTACGACTCGGCCGGGATCGCCGTCCTCGGCAGCGCAGGGACACGCGTGCTCAAGAAGGCCGGGCGGGTCCGGGACCTGCAGGCAGCCGTGCCCAAGCGCTTCGCGGGGCGGGTCGGTATCGGGCACACCCGTTGGGCCACGCACGGCGCCCCCTCGGACGTGAACGCCCACCCGCACCTGGATGCCTCGGGACGGGTCGCGGTGGTGCACAACGGCATCATCGACAACGCGGCCGCACTCCGTCGTCGGCTCACCGACGAGGGCGTGGAGCTGGTCTCCGAGACCGACACCGAGGTCCTTGCACACCTCGTCGTGCGCTCGGGCGCAGCCACGCTCGAGGAGGCGGTCCTCGACGCCCTCGCGCAGATCGAGGGCACCTACGGGATCGCCGTCGTCGACACCGAGCACCCGGACCGGATCGTGGTCGCCCGAAACGGCTCGCCCCTCGTGATCGGGGTCGGCGACAAGGAGATGTTCGTGGCGAGCGACCTCGCGGCCCTGGTCCGCCACACCAGCCAGGTCCTGCACCTCGACGACGGCGAGCTCGCGACGGTGACCGCTTCGGGGTTCACCACGTTCACCCGCGACCAGCAGCGCACCGACCGAGCGCCCTCCGACATCGACGTCAGCGCCCAGGACTACGCGCTCGGCGAGCACGAGCACTACATGTACAAGGAGATCCTGGAGCAGCCGGCCAGCGCCGAGCGGGTTCTCCGGGGCCGGCTCGACGACCGCTTCGCCACAGCACATCTGGGCGGCCTCAACCTCGACCCGCGCGATGCCCGTGCGGTGCGCCGGGTGAAGGTGCTCGGCTGCGGCTCCTCCTACTACGTGGGCCAGATGGGCGCCGCGATGGTCGAGGAGCTCGCCCGCGTGCCGGCCGACGCGGAGGCAGCCTCAGAGTTCCGCTACCGCAACCCTGTCATCGAGCCGGACACGCTCTACGTCGCCGTCAGCCAGTCGGGCGAGACGATCGACACCCTCCTCGCGGTCCAGGAGATCCGGCGCAAGGGCGGGCGGGTGGTGGGGCTCGTCAACGTCGTGGGCTCGAGCATTGCCCGCGAGTGCGACGGCGGGATCTACCTCCACGCCGGACCCGAGGTTGCCGTCGCCTCGACCAAGGCGCTCACCAACATGGCCATCTCCTTCGCGCTGCTGGCGTTGAACCTCGGGCGCGTGCGCGACCTCTCGGTCAGCGACGGCAAGCGGCTCATCGCAGGCCTGCGCAGGCTCCCCGAACAGATCGCCGAGATCCTCGAGCAGGAGCAGGAGATCGCAGCGGCGGCAAAGACGCTGGCGACCGCCGACAGCCTGTTCTTCGTCGGACGAGTGCGTGGCTACCCGGTCGCGCGGGAGGGGGCGCAGAAGTTCAAGGAGATCTCCTACCGTCACGCCGAGGCCTACCAGACCAGCGAGCTCAAGCACGGTCCGCTGGCCCTGATCAGCGGTGAGGTCCCCACCGTCGCCGTCGTCCCCGACGACGAGCTCACCGAGCGCAACGTCGGGGCGCTCCACGAGATCAGCGCCCGCGAGGGCCGGCTGTACGTCGTGACCAACCCCGGCGTGGACCTGGGGGAGGTGGACGCCGTGCGCATCGAGGTACCCAAGAACGAGCCGGAGCTCGACCCGATCCTGCTGACCGTCCCGATGCAGCTGCTGGCCTACCACGCGGCGCAGGTGCACGGGCTCGACATCGACAAGCCCCGCAACCTCGCCAAGTCCGTCACCGTCGAGTAGGCCGAACGGGGCTGCCGCGCCGGTGAGGTCGTGGCAGCCAAGGTGGTCGGCCGGCCCGGAATGGAGACTGCCGGACCGGCTCGACGGGCGTGCCTACAGCGGGATGTTGCCGTGGGAGCCGCGACGCACGACCCCTGCCTCGGCGATCGCCCGGGCGATCGCGCCGCGGGTCACCGACGGCTCCACGACCTCGTCGACCACGCCGATCTCGATCGCCTTGTCGACGCCGCCGGCGATCTTCTCGTGCTCGGCCGCGAGCTCGGCCTCGACCTGTGGCCTGATGTCGGGAGCGACCTCGAGCAGCTTGCGGCGGTGGAGGATCCGCACCGCGGCGACCGCGCCCATCACCGCGACCTCGGCGCCCGGCCAGGCGAACACCTTCGTCGCCCCGAGCGAGCGGGCGTTCATCGCGATGTAGGCGCCGCCGTAGGTCTTGCGGGTCACCAGCGTCACCCGCGGCACGACCGACTCGCTGAAGGCGTGCAGCAGCTTCGCGCCTCGACGTACGACGCCGTCCCACTCCTGGCCGACACCGGGCAGGTAGCCGGGCACGTCGACGAGCACGATCAGCGGCACGCCGAACGCGTCGCACATCCGCACGAAGCGCGAGGCCTTCTCCGCCGACAGGGAGTCCAGGCAGCCGCCGAGCCGCAGCGGGTTGTTGGCGATCACGCCGACCGTGCGCCCGCCGAAGCGCCCCAGGGTGGTGACGATGTTGGGAGCCCACCGGGCGTGGAGCTCCTGGGCCGTCCCCTCGTCGAGCACCGCCTCGACCAGCGGGTGGACGTCGTAGGCCCGCTTCTTCGACTCCGGCAGCATGTCCGCGAGGTCGAGGTCCTTGACCGAGCCGACCGCGAGCGAGCCCTGGGTGCCCAGCAGGTGGGCCACGGTCCGGGCGCGGTCGAGCGCCTCACGCTCGGACTCGGTGAGGATGTGTACGACGCCCGAGCGCCTGCCGTGCGGCTCGGGGCCGCCGAGCCGGAGCATGTCGACGTCCTCGCCGGTCACCGAGCGGACGACGTCGGGGCCGGTCACGAAGATCCGCCCTTCCGGGCCGAGGATCACCACGTCGGTGAGGGCCGGACCGTAGGCCGCACCTCCTGCCGCGGGACCGAGCACGACCGAGATCTGCGGGATCACGCCCGAGGCCTGGGTCATGACGTTGAAGATCTCGCCCACGGCGTGAAGTGACAGGACGCCCTCGGCGAGGCGCGCCCCGCCGGAGTGCCACAGGCCGATGATCGGCGCGTTGTCGGCCAGCGCCCGCTCGTAGGCGTGGACCACGGCCTTGCAGCCGATCGCCCCCATCGCGCCGCCCATGACCGTGGCGTCCGAGCAGAACGCCACGACCTCGGTGCCGTCGACCCGCCCGACGGCTGCGAGCATCCCGCTGCCGTCGTCCTCGGTGATGAGCTCGAGGGTTCCCTCGTCGAAGAGGGCCGCGAGCCGGTGGTTCGGGTTGCGGGGATCCTCCTCGCGGGGGAGCTTGGCCGGCTTCGCTGCTGCCGGCGATGCGGTGACGGTCATGCTGGGGCTCCTGGTACTCGTGCGCGCTGTCGGCACGCAGGTGGACGCAGCGTCGGGTCAGACGCTGCGGAAGGCGATGGCGACGTTGTGGCCGCCGAAGCCGAAGGAGTTGTTCAGCGCGGCGAGCTGGCCGTCGCCGAGCTTGCGCGGCTCGGAGGCGATGTCGAGGCCGGTGTCCTCGGGGTCCTCCAGGTTGATCGTCGCGGGGACGATCCTGTGGTGGAGGGCGAGCACGGTCGAGACGGACTCGAGCGCACCTGCCGCGCCGAGGAGGTGCCCGGTCATCGACTTGGTGGACGTCAGCACCACGTTCGCCGCGGCGGAGCCCAGAGCGTTCTTGATCGCCGTCGCCTCGGCCAGGTCACCCTGCGGGGTCGAGGTGGCGTGCGCGTTGATGTGCACGACCTCGTCGGGCGACATGTTCGCCTCACGAAGCGCCATCTCCATCGCCCGGGTCGCGCCACGGCCGACCGGGTCGGGCTGGGCGATGTCGTGGGAGTCGGCGGTGATGCCGGCCCCGGCCGCCTCGGCGTACACCTTCGCACCGCGGGCACGTGCGTGCTCCTCGGACTCGAGGACGAGGGCAGCGGCGCCCTCACCGAGCACGAAGCCGTCGCGGCCCTTGTCCCACGGGCGGGAGGCGGCCTCGGGGTCGTCGTTGCGCTTCGAGAGCGCCATCATCTGCCCGAACGCCGCCATCGGCAGCGGGTGCACGGCGGCCTCGGTGCCACCCACGACGACGACGTCGGCCCGGCCGAGCCGGATCATGTCGATGCCGAGGGCGATCGCCTCGTTGCCCGAGGCGCAGGCCGACACAGGGGTGTGGACCCCGGCGCGGGCGCCGATCGCAAGGCCGATGTTCGCGGCCGGAGAGTTGGGCATGAGCATCGGGATCGCCAGCGGCGAGACCCGGCGCGGGCCCTTCTCGTTGAGCGCGTCGTAGTTCGTCAGCAGCGTCTGGACCCCGCCGATGCCCGACGCCATCGCCACGCCGAGGCGCTCGGACTCGACCTTGGCGTCCTGCCCGTCCTCGGCGGCGAGGCCGGAGTCGGCCCACGCCTCGAGGCCGGCCACCAGCGCGAGCTGGCCGGACCGGTCGAGGCGGCGGGCCTTGACCCGCTCGAGCACCTCGCTCGGGTCGACCACGACCTCCGCGGCGATCGTCGTACCCAGCTGCTCCGCCCAGTCGTGCGCGAGGGTGCGGACACCGGAGCGGCCCTCCAGGAGGGCGTCCCAGGTGCTGGACGCGTCGCCGCCGACGGGGGAGGTGGCGCCGAGCCCGGTGACGAAGACTCGAGACATGGTCA
>DATICF010000002.1:0-20684 GCA_035456965.1 Nocardioidaceae bacterium | reverse complement strand
AGCCAGTGCTGGACCAAGAAGGTGGTGTGGAAGCCCACGAACAGCAGCCAGAAGTGCACCTTGCCCAGCTGCTCGTCGAGCATCCGGCCGGTCATCTTCGGCCACCAGAAGTAGAACCCGGCGAACATCGCGAACACCACGGTGCCGAACACCACGTAGTGGAAGTGCGCCACCACGAAGTAGGAGTCGTTGAGGTGGAAGTCCAGCGGCGGTGAGGCCAGGATGACGCCGGTCAGACCACCGAACAGGAACGTGACCAGGAAGCCGATGGCCCACAGCATCGGGGTGTCGAAGGACAGGGAGCCGCCCCACATCGTGCCGATCCAGTTGAAGAACTTCACCCCGGTGGGCACCGCGATCAAGAAGGTCATCCCGGAGAAGAACGGCAGGTTGACCGCGCCGGTGGTGAACATGTGGTGCGCCCACACGGCCGAGGACAGCGCCGCGATCGCGAGGGTCGCAGCAACCAGGCCGACGTAGCCGAAGATCGGCTTGCGGCTGAAGACCGGCAGGATCTCGGTGATGATGCCGAAGAACGGCAGGGCGATGATGTAGACCTCGGGGTGGCCGAAGAACCAGAACAGGTGCTGCCACAGGATCGGCCCGCCGCTCGAAGGGTCGTAGACGTGGGATCCGAGGAGGCGGTCCGAGGCGAGCATCAGCAAGGCGCCGGCGAGGATCGGGAAGGCGATCAGCACCAGCAGGCTGGTGACCAGGGTGTTCCAGGTGAAGATCGGCATCCGGAACATCGTCATCCCGGGGGCCCGCATGGTGATGATCGTGGTGATGAAGTTGACCGCACCGAGGATGGTGCCGAAACCGCTGAGGGTCAGCCCCAGGATCCACAACGTGGCGCCGACGCCGGGTGAGTTCACCTCGTTCGACAGCGGCGCGTAGCCGGTCCAGCCGAAGGATGCGGCGCCGTCGGGGGTGAGGAACCCGGAGGCCGCGATCAGGCCCCCGAACAGGAACAGCCAGTAGCTGAACATGTTCAGCCGCGGGAACGCGACGTCGGGTGAGCCGATCTGCAGCGGCATGATCACGTTCGCGAACCCGAAGAACAGCGGCGTCGCGAAGAGCAGCAGCATGATCGTGCCGTGCATCGTGAACAGCTGGTTGTAGGTCTCGTCGTTCACCACCTGCTGCCCCGGGAAGGCGAGCTCGGCCCGAATCATCATCGCCATCAGGCCACCCACGAGGAACCACGCGAACGACGTGACCAGGTAGAGCTTGCCGATCAGCTTGTGGTCGGTCGTCGTCAGGACCCGGACGATCTGTTGCCCCAGCGGCCTGGGCCTGGCCGCCGTTGCGGTGGCGGTGGTTCGCGCAGCAGTTGTCATCGACTGCCCCCTCGGGGGTACACGAGAGCGAGCAGGTCAGCTCGGGCTCCCGCTCTTGCCAGCCTAGGACCGGTCGGCTCACGGGTCCAGGCGCATGGGGCGACCCGTGACGTCCGGGCACGGTAGTCGTGACGGACTTGCTGGTTCAGGACATAGGGTGCAGCCGTGGCCCACGGCGACCGGGAGCTGGTGACGCTGCCCGATGGGCGGCGCCTGCATCTGTGGCACGGCGGAGCACCGGACGGACCCACCGTCTGGTTCCTCCCCGGCTGCCCGGACTCCCGCCTCGCGGCACTCCCCGGTGCCGCGGCGGCACGTCGGGTCGGCGTCCGTGTCGTCGCGGTGAACCGACCCGGCTACGGTCTCTCCGATACCGCCGAGCCGGGCCATCTCTCGGTGGCAGACGACATCGCGGCGGTCGCGGACCGGCTCGGCATCGAGGTCTTCTCCGTGCTCGGCATGTCATTGGGCGGGCCTTATGCGCTCGCCTGTGCCGCCCGCCACCCGTCGCGGGTCCGTTCGGTGGGAGTCGTCGCCTGCCCCGCCCCCACCCCGGAGCTGGACCCGCCCTGGCACAGAGACGACCTCTCGCCTGAACAACAAAAGTTCTTCGCCGGCCTCGCCCTGGCCTCGGTCGAGGAGTGCGTCGAGCAGTTCCGGCCGGGCTTCGAGGAGTACGTCGAACGCATGGCGCCGCTGGACCAGGACGACCTCGCCCTGGCCCGCCGTTCGCTCGACGTCCTCGACCCCCAGGACGCCAGGTTGCTCGAGCGGCTGGCTCCCTCGGATCTCGCCGCGTCGTGCCGGGAAGCGCTGGGTCGCACCGACGGGTACCTCCGCGATGCGGCGGCGACCTTCCGGCGCTGGGACTTCGACCCGGCACGTGTCGAGTGCCCGACCTGGCTCTGGTACGGCTCCGGCGACGCCAACGTCTCGCCCCGCAACGGGCAGTGGCTGGCCGATCGCATCCCCAGGGCCAACCTCGTCCTTCGCGAAGGAACGTCCCACCTGTCGACCCTGCACGAGCACTGGGAGGAGATCCTCGCGCGGCTCAGCTGACGCCCGGCGAAGGTCACCGGCGCGGCCTCGGCTTGAGTAACCTCCCAGGCATGACGGGGAGCACTGGGCGAGGCGTGGCCGCGGCGGTCATGACAGCCGGGCTGCTCGTGCTGGTGTGGGCTGCCGCGACCGGGCCGGCCAGGCTCTTCGCCTCGTCGGGGCGGTCGGTCCAGATCGGCAGCACCGAGCTCCCCTCCCCGACGCCGTCGGCCTCCCCCTCGGCAACCCCGAGCGAGGCTGCGGACCGAGCGTTCGACACCGACGGGCCGACCCGTGACCTCTCGTGGATCGGCGACCTCATCCTCTGGATCGGGATCCTGCTCCTGGTCCTCACCGCCGGGCGGTTGCTCGTCTGGCTGTGGCAGCGCCGGTGGCGCCCACCGCCCAAGCCGGCCGAGCGGTCCTTCGACGTGCTGCCCGACGTGGCTGCCGTGTCCCGCGCCCTTGCGAGCGAGACCGACTCGCAGCTCGCCGCAATCCGGGAGGGCACCCCCAGGAACGCCATCGTGCGGTGTTGGCTGATGTTGGAGGAGGCGGCCGGCGAGGCAGGCGTGCCACGGGCGCCGTGGGAGACCTCGGCCGAGTTCACCCTGCGGGTTCTGAAGACCCTCGACGTGGACCCGCGGGCGATCGCGACTCTCGGCGGCCTCTACCGCGAAGCCAGGTTCTCCCGGCACGAGCTCGGGGAGGACTCGCGCGCGCGGGCGTACACCTCCCTGCAGCAGCTGCACGCGGACCTCCACCGTCCCGTGCCCGCGCGACCGGAGGAGCTCCCGTGACCACGGGCAGGACCTGGCTGCAGCGTGTCGGCTTCGCCGTGGCGGCCTGGATCATCGTGTGCGGAGCGGCGCTGTTCCTCGAGATGGACCCACAGCCCGTGCTCCTGGCGATCCTCGTGGCCGCCGCGACGTTGACGCTGGTGCTGTTCCTCGACGCCTCCGAGGTGGCTGCCTCGACGCGATGGACCGTCGAGGACACCGACCCCACGCGCGAGCCCGGCGAGGACCGTCGGCTCGCCACCTTGACCCGCATGGTCTCCTCCCACCTGGTGGCGCACACCGTCGACGAGCAGCTGCACCGCGAGGTCCTCCACCTGCTCGACCAGCGGCTCGTCGCCGTCCACGGGGTGAGCCTCCAGGCGGACCCTGAACGAGCCGCGGCCCTGGCCGGGCCCGGCCTGGCGGCCCTGATCGAGCAACGACCTCCCTACCCACGGCTCACGACCGACCAGATCGACGTACTCGTCCGACGAATCGAGGAACTGTGAACGCACCCCTGCAGGACGTCGCCGAGGTCTCCCGGACCGCCCGGGCGGTGCTCGACCAGGTGGAGACCGCCGTGGTCGGCAAGCGCCGCGCGCTGACCCTGGTGCTCAGCACGATCCTCGCCGGCGGCCACGTCCTGATCGAGGACTTCCCGGGCCTCGGGAAGACCCTGGCGGCCAGGTCGTTCGCGCAGACGCTGGGGCTGGAGTTCACCCGTGCGCAGTTCACCCCGGACCTGCTGCCCGCCGACCTGACCGGCTCGTTCATCTACGACCAGCGCGAGGCCCAGTTCGAGTTCCGCCCCGGTCCGCTCTTCACCGGCCTGCTCCTCGCGGACGAGATCAACCGCACCCCGCCGAAGACCCAGGCCGCGCTGCTCGAGGCGATGCAGGAGCGGCAGGTCACTGTGGAGGGGCAGACCTTCCCGCTCGCCGCGCCGTTCCACGTGATGGCCACTGCCAACCCGGTCGAGTACGAAGGCACCTACCCCCTCCCCGAGGCTCAGCTCGACCGGTTCCTGATGCGCGTGAGCTTCGGCTACCCCAATCGCGACCAGGAGTGGGAGGTCCTGAGCCGGCGCATGGCACGACGCAAGGAGGAGCAACAGCTCGAGCCGGTCACCGACGCGCCGGGGCTGCTCCACATGCAGGAGACGGTCGAGACGGTCACCGTCGACGAGAGTGTGGGCCGGTACTGCGTGGCACTCGCCGCCGCCACCCGCGAGCACCCGCACGTGCTCATGGGCTCCTCACCCCGGGGCGCGCTCGCACTGATGCTCACCGCCCGGGCGTACGCCGTGATCGACGGCCGCGACTACGTGGTGCCCGAGGACGTGAAGACGGTCGCCCCTTCGGCGCTGGCCCACCGCGTCACGGTCAAGCCGGAGCTGTGGATGAGCGACGCCTCCGGCGACTCGGTCGTGGCGAGTGTGCTCTCCCAGGTGGCAACGCCGTCGGCGGCAGGACTGTGACCGACGGCTGGAGACCGTCCGGCGCACTGCTGCGTGCGGCGTTGCCGTCGGTGGCGTTCACCCTCGCTGCGGTCGTCGCGGGGCGTCCCGACGTGATCGTGCTGGTCACCCCGTTGCTCGTGTTCGCCGCAGCCGCAGCGGTACGACGACCGTCGCTCGTGCCTCGTGCCGGCAACAGGCTGCTGCACCCCGCGATCCGCGAGGGCGAGGGGACCGTCGTGCGGACAGTGATCGAGAACAGCGGCGACGTGGAGCACGCCGTCGTCCGTATGACCCCTCACCGCTGGCTCGTCTGGAGGCCGCCCGTAGGTGTCGCAGGCGCCACTGCGGCGGCCCCGGTGACCAAGCTCGCGCTCGACGTCCCGGTGGCGAGCACGCGATGGGGACGGCGACCCGCGGGAGACGGCCTGGTGTCCGCCACGAGCGCCTGGGCCGGCTTCCGGTGGGGCCCCGAGCCCCTGCTCAGCCAGACATTGACGACCTTGCCGCTCCCGGGGAGGTTCGACACGCGAGCCCCGACGCCCCACCCGATCGGCCTGGTCGGTGTCCACCCGGCTCGCCGGGTCGGCGCCGGCACCGAGCTGGCCGAGATCCGCCCCTTCTCGGTCGGGGACCGCCTGCGTCGGGTGCAGTGGCCGGTCTCCTTGCGGACCGGGACCCTCCACGTGACAAGCACGGTCGCCGAGGAGGACAGCAGCATCCTGCTGGTCGTGGACTCCGGGGTCGACATCGGAGTCGGCGGCGGCATCGGGGAGTCCGCCAGCAGCCTGGACGTCGCGGTGAGGGCGGCCGGCGCGATCGCGGAGCACTACCTGCACCGGGGCGACCGGGTGGGGCTGCGGGTGCTGGGCACGACCCGCCACAACTTCGCCCCCACGGCAGCCGGACGCCGTCATCTGCGCCGGATCCTGGACACGTTGGCCCGCATCGTCCCCGGGGAGAACCGCGACGCCGCGCCGTCCAGGGTCCAGTTCGGTCTCCCCGCGGGTACGGTCGTCCTCGTCCTCTCCCCGATGCTGTCCGAGCAGGCCGTGGCCGCGACGCTCACGCTGGCTCGTCGCGGCCTGAGCGTGGTCGCGATCGACACGCTCCCCGACGACGTGCACCTCGCCGACGACGACCCGCGTGTGCGCCTGGCCTGGCGGATGCGGCTGCTCGAGCGCGACGCCGTGCTGCGCAAGGCTAGGGCGGCAGGCGTGCCGGTGGTGGCCTGGCGCGGCCCGGGCACCCTCGACGAGGTGCTTCGCAAGCTCGGCCGTCGCGCGTCGATGCCACGCATGGTGCGGCGATGAGCGACGTGGCCGCAAGGTCCGGCTTCCTCGACGAGCTCAGCCGGCTGAACCGCCAGCAGTGGTTGCTTCGTGCGACCGTTCCCGGCGCCACGGCGGCGATGCTCCTCACACAGGCCGCGGCCGGACCCGACCCGAGGCCATGGTTCGTGCTGCTTGCGACCGCCCTCGCTCTCGCGGTCGCCGCGGGGCCGGGATCCAGCACAGGCCTGGTCCTCGTGCTGCTCCTGGGCGGCCGATGGCTGGTGTCGGTTCCCGAACAGCTCACGGGGTGGCTGATCCTGGCCGCGGCGAGTCTGGCGGCGATCCACGTCGCAGCCACTCTGGCGGCGTACGGACCTCCGTCGCTGGTCCTCGACCGCATCCTGCTCCGCGTCTGGGGGCGTCGCTGTGTCCTGCTGGCTGCTGCGACGGTCCTCATGTGGACGGTGGCCAGGCTGGCCTCGGGCAGCGACCTGCCCGCCGGAGGCTGGCTGCTCGGCGTCGCCCTCCTTCTGGTCGTTGCCTGGGCCGGGTTCCTCCACCGGCGGCTGACCTGACCGGATCCGCTTCAGCCGGCTTCGACCAGCGCCTTCGCCATGACCCGCTCTCGCCTCATGCCGTCGGGCATGACGTCGCCGAGCGCGCCTGTGAAGACGAAGCCGTTGCGCAGGTACATGGCGGCGGCCGGGTCGTTCCCGTCCGTCACGGCGAGCTGGAGGCGACCGGCCCCCGTCGTTCGCGCCCACCGCTCGACCTCCCGAAGAAGCGCGTCGCCGACTCCCTGGCCCCGCCCGGCGGGAGAGACCCACATCGAGATCAGCTCGACCGCGCCGGCGTCGTCGGAGGGGACGCCGCTCGCCATGCCGACCGGCTCCCCGCACAACGTGGCCACCACGTTGTGCGAGCCACAGATGCCGAGCCTGGAGCGCCACCGTGTCTCGAGGTCGCCCGCCCCCTGCCAGTCGGCCAGCGTGGAGCCGAAGGCGTAGGGCGCCTCCGCCAAGGCCGCCAGCCGCAACGTGCGCCACACCCGCCAGTCGTCGGGACCCACGTGCGACAGCTCGATCACGCCCGCAAGGATGCCGCACCGCGGTCCGTCGCCGCGACCGACTATCGGCACATCTGTCCAGCCGAGAGGCCCGAGGACGCCCCCGCGAGTAGCGTCGTTCCATGGCACCTGGTGAACCCTCGATCGTGATCGTGGACGATGCCGCCGAGGTCCGTCTGCTTCTCAAGACTCGATTGCGGCTCTCCGGCAGGCTCGCCGTCGTGGGCGAGGGCGCAGACGGCCACGACGCGGTCGGGCTCGCGGCCGAGCACCAGCCCGACCTCATGCTGCTCGACGTGTCGATGCCTGGTCTGGACGGCCTGGAGGCCCTGCCCCGAGTTCTCAAGGCGTCCCCGTCGACCCGGGTCGTCTTCTACAGCGGCTTCGAGGAGCAGGGGCTGGTCGACCAGGCCCGGCTGCTCGGGGCGGCAGCCTTCATCGAGAAGTCCGCACCGATCGAGGCCCTGGTCGAACGCCTCGTCGACATCGCGACCGGCGAGGCGCCGCCCCAGCCCGAGACCGCAACCGTCGACGAACCGGCCGCAGGGCCCGTCGCCTTCATGGACCAAGACGTGCTCGACGAACACCTCGAACGCTTCCGGGAGGTGTTCGAGGAGGCTGCGATCGGCATGGCGACGATGACCCTCACCGGCCGGCTGGTCCGGGCCAACCGGGCGCTGGCCTCGCTCTTGCACATGCCCTCCTCCCACCTCGTCGGGGTCTTCTACGGCGACCTGACCGGCGGAGACGGCGCACAGGTGGCCGAGGCGCTCGAGAACATCCGTCGGCGACCACTCGACGTCGTACAGCTCGAGCACGGCGTCGCCCACGGCGGCGCACGGCGGGTCCGCTCGACCCTGGCACCGGTCCGAGACTCCGGAGGGCGACCCCTGTACCTGTTCCTCCAGGTCCAGGACGTCACGTCCGAGCGAGCAGCCGTCGAGGAGCTGCGCAAGAGCGAAGAGCGCTTCCGTCTGCTCGTGGAGGCCGTGGAGGACTACGCCATCTTCATGCTGGACCCGGCCGGGCACATCGTGAGCTGGAACAGCGGCGCCCAGCGCAGCAGCGGTTATTCCGCCGACGAGATCATCGGCCAGCACTTCCGGATCTTCTATCCAGAGCACGTTGCTGCGCGCAAGCATCCAGAGCACGAGCTCGAGATCGCCTTGCAGGTCGGCCACTACGAGGAGGAGGGGTGGCGCCTGCGCAAGGACGGGTCACGGTTCTGGGCGAACGTCTTGATCACCGCGGTCTTCAACGAGATCGGTGAGCACATCGGCTTCGCCAAGGTCACCCGCGACAACTCCGAGCGACGGCGCCTCGAGCAGGACCGGGAGCAGGCGTTGCACGCACTGGGAGAGGCCAACGCGGAGCTCGAGGCCCTGAACGCGAGGCTGCAGCAGTCGGCGCAGGACCAGTCGCAGTTCCTCGCCGTCACCGCGCACGAGCTTCGTACGCCGATCGGAGTCGTCGCGGGCTCGGCGGACACGCTCTCGAAGCACTGGGACGATCTCGGCGACGACGATCGCGAGGAGCTCTTCGAGGCGATGTCGGGAAGCACGACCCGGCTGCGGCGGCTGCTCGCCGACCTGCTCACTGCGTCACGACTCGAGCGCAGCATGCTCGAGATGCACCTGGGACCGGTCGTGGTTGCCGACCTCGTCAACGAAGCGATGGCGGGGCTCCGACAGAGCAAGCCGGAGGCGGTGGTGGAGGCTGACGTACCGACCGACCTCACCGTCTACGTCGACCGCGACCGGACCGCGCAGGCGCTGGACAACCTGCTGAGCAACGCCCTGCGGCACGGCTCGCCCCCGATTCGGGTGACCGCCGATCGGGCCGGTTCGAACGTCGAGATCCGCGTGAACGACAGCGGCTCGGGGGTCCCGGAGGCCATGCGCGCCCGCCTGTTCGAGAGGTACGCGACGGGTCAGGGATCGGGCGGCACCGGGCTGGGTCTGTTCATCGTCCGCGAGATCGCCCGTGCCCAGGGCGGCGATGCGACCTATGAGGCACGTTCTCCGGGAGGGATGTTCGTCCTCAGGCTGCCCGTCCCCGACCGGACGGCGCCTTCTGCCCAGCACGAGTCGTGACAGGGCGACCCCTTCGGCGCGTGGACTGGGCCGGTCCGTTTTCCCCCGCGACAGGCTGGTAGTGCGAAATTACTAGACCTAGGCTTCCAACATGGCCATCCGTGTCCTCCTTGTTGATGACGTGGTTGAGGTGCGCCGCCTGGTCCGCACGTCCCTCCGCTTCCGGGGTGGCTTCGACGTCGTCGCCGAGGCGAGCGACGGGGCGGAGGCGATCCGCCTGGCGGAGGTCCTCCGCCCGGACATCGTGGTGCTCGACCTGGGCCTGCCTGACATCGCCGGACACGAGGTCCTGTCCCAGATCCGTGCCGCGTCACCGGGCTCGAAGGTGGTCGTCTTCTCCGGCCTCGACAACGTCGACGGTGCCTGGCTGGTCAACGAGGTCGAAGGCTTCGTCCTGAAGGACGCCGAGCTCGACTACCTGGTCGACCTGCTGGTCTCGGTGGGACAGCCGCCTGAGACGGTGGCCACGCTCGATCTTCCTCAGTCCTTGACCAGTGCCTCGGAGGCGCGGCACTTCGTCGCTCGCAAGGTGACCGACTGGGGCCTCGAGGCCCTCCTGGACGACGCCCTGCTCGTGGCGAGCGAGCTGGCGGCCAACGCCATCACGCATGCCGACTCCGCCTGCAAGATCAGACTCTCGGTCAACGCGGCCACCTTGCGGATCGACGTCATCGACACCGGCGCAGGCACCCCCGAGCCCCAGCCGCCGAGCTGGACCGAGGAGCACGGTCGTGGTCTGCACCTGGTCGACGCACTCACGACTGCCTGGGGCCTCGAGATCATCCCCGACGGCAAACTGGTCTGGGCAGAGCTCCCTCGGCCGGTGGAGCACCTCGCGAGCAACGATCACGACTGAGCAACTGGTCCAAGCCGGCGTAACCTGCGCCGACGCTCTTCGTTCTTCCACGCGGAGGTATCCAGACCTCCTTCACCAGTCCGAGCGCGATTCAAACCTTGTGCGACGAGCGGTCCAGACGCAGGTTGCGTCATTTGTCCGCTTCGCGGAGACTCCTGCCCTGAAGACGTGAGTTGGGTTACAACTCACGTCCTGTGGGCATAACTCCATACGTCCCTAACCGTCGGCACGGGGGTACCGACAACGTCGCCCGCTCGGGCAGGTGAGAACCGTGACAGAGCAGCACCCCTTCCACTACTACCGCGCGCCCGCGGAGATCCGCGATGTGCAGTTCACTCACCGGATTCGCGGAGTCGACGAGTATGAGGTCGCCGAGTACCTCGATCTCCTCGCCGACCAGGTCCACGCGAGCGATCTCGAGATCGACCGGCTGCGTCAGGAGAACCGGCGTCTGGAAGAGGAGAACGCCCGTCTTCGCGACGCCAACGACCAGCTCGCGGCAAATCCGTCCGTCGGCTCGACTCCCGCCGCGACTCCTCAGGCCGCCGCGCTGCTGCTCAACGCCCAGCACGCCGCAGACGCCCTCGTGGAAGAGGCGGTTCGCCGGGTGCAGGAGATGCTCGCCGTTGCACGTGCGGAGAAGAACGCCATCTTGCGCAACGCTCAGGAGGGCGCCGCCGCGATGCTGCTCGAGGCCCGCGACGCCTCACCGCAGCAGAACTCCCTCGCAGGTCGCCATCGGACCTGGCAGCTCGACGGGCACGCGGCCGTGTAGTCCTGACACCTCCCAGCCCCCGTTCTTCCACCCCTGACCCCTGACCCCTGAAGGAGCCCTGGTGGCCTCTCACCTGCGCGGCGTTCGCTCGTTGGACGAGCCGACCGCGGGTCGTCACTCGGCAGACACTCCTGCACCGGCAGCCGCGTCGAGCTCGGCGCCCGTAGGGAAGCCCAGCTCCGACGCGTTCGCCGTCGTTCTGTACTTCGACGACTTCACGGAGAAGCGGGTTCGCCAGGCCTGGGACGCCCTGGACCGCTACGGAGTCCCTTCAGCGGGGTCGACCTACGAGGCGCGCTACCGACCCCACATCACGCTGGCGATCCTCGACACGCCGCACCCGGAGCAGGCCGCAGCCCGGTTGCGCGCACCGCTGGCGAACGTTGCCGGCCTCCCTGTGTCGATGACCGCGCTCGGCTTCTTCCTGACCAACAAGGCCCCTGCATATCTCGCTGTCGCGCCCACCACCGCGCTTCTCAAGCTGCACGAGAGCGTTCACTCGGCCCTGGGCGCGATGGAGACCTGGTCCTACTACCGACCGGGCAACTGGATGCCGCACTGCACGCTGGCGATGGACGTGACCTGCCAGACCACCGTCGCCGAGGCCCTGGGCGAGACTCCGCTCCCCATCCATGCCGTCATCGGGTCGGCCCACATGGTCGAGCTGCCCAAGCAGCCGGCGGCCGCCCCGACGCTTCGTCCGGCCTCGAGCCCCGGGCCGGTGCGGCGCATCGGTGCGCACCGGCTGCCTGTGGAGACCGAGACACCCCGCCGGCCGCGACGCGAACCCGGGCGGCGGCGCCGGGCCGTCTGAGCGGTCGAGGACCTCCCAGCCGCTGGTCCGGCTCGCACGGCGACGCCGGATCTTTCACGTCGACCTGTCCCCGACGGGGCGATGGGGCATCGCGTCTGCACCGCCTGCGACGGTCGTGTCGGCGAACCGTTCCAGCTCCAGGACCTCCCCCGACCGCAGGTAGGTGGTCACCGACGCGTTGGCCGGCGGCGCGGTGCGGTCCATCTCGAGAAGCCGCTCCTCGGAGAGCTCCTCGAGGACGTAGCGGAAGGCCATCACCACTGCCTGGTGAGTGAAGACCCAGACCCGTGCGCCGTCGTACCCGAACCGCAGACCGTCAAGGAAGCTCCGCACACGCAGGGACACGTCGCACCAGCTCTCTCCGCGCGGCGGCTGGTAGTAGAAAGCCCCGTGCCTGTCCCGGCGCTCGACCTCCTCGGGGTGCCGCCTGCGGATCCCCACCTCGGTCAGGCCGTCCAACACCCCCGGCGCACGCTCCCGGACTCGCTCGTCGCGGAGCACCTCGAGGCCCAGATGTGCCACCGCGCGCTCAGCCGTCTGCATGGTGCGGCGGTACGGCGAGCTGACCACGACGGTCGGCCGGGAAGGCTCCTCCCGGGCAGCGAGCCATCTCCCGAGTGCCTCAGCCTGGGCGAGACCGACCTCCGAGAGCTCGAGCTCCGCGTCCCGGTGCTCGAGGTCGAGCGCCTCCGCACCAACAGCCCGCGCCCGGGCGTCCGCGCGATTGCCGAGGCTGTGAGCATGCCGCACCAGCGTCAGCGACGCCGGGCCGGTGGTCCATCGGGGGCGCATGCCTCCGGTCTACCCCGAGCGGCCCCTTCACAACAGGGGCTCGAACCACCACGGGCTGGTGTAGGCGATCCCGAGCTCGTTGCACGGGTGGCCGTCGGGGCCGGGCGTCGCGTTGGCCTGCGACGGGTCGCTGATCCGGAGCAGGACCCAGTCGCCGTCGACCACGTCGAGCGGCACGTCGAAGCTCACGACGCCGCCCACCGTGAAGGGGACGATCTCGACCACCTCAGGCGCGTCGGTGCCCGGCCTCAGCACCTGGGCGTGCAGGGTGCGGCCGAGCCAGGAGTCGTCCCGGGCGAGGTCGAGGCTGAACGTCACGACCGCCCGATCGACGGGGAGCACGCCGCCCATGCGGACGGCGCGACGCCCGGAGTCGTACGACGCGGTGGCGTCGACCCGCAGACCAGAGGTGCGTGTCGCGAAGAACCGGCGCGCCCGCATCGCCGCGAGCACGCCTGCGCGCGAGTGCTCCTCCACCCACAGGCCGGTGCGCCCCTTGCCCTCCGGGAAGCCCCAGTCCGTGCCGTGCTCGTCGGTCACCCCGCTGATCCCGGTCCGCCACCCGGCGTTGAGACAGGCACACAACGGGGAGGGTCGGCCGTCGACGTACCCCTCGAAGAGGTAGTCGTCGCGCCGGTTGAACATCTCCAGGCTCACCATCTGGTCGCGCACCCGCGGCTCGAAGCGGAACTCCTCGAACCTCCCTGGCTCACGACCGGGATGGTTGAAGCCCGCGATCCCCTCGGCGCCGCCGTCACCGAGGCCGAGGGCGTCGGACTGTCGGGACAGCCAGTCGTAGAGCGGCCCCATCTGGCCGAGGTCCACCACGTCGGTCCACTCGTCGGTGAACCAGACGTTCACGTGCCCGAGCGTGGGCTCCGACCACTCGAAGCCTCGCAGTGCGGTGAACGCACCGGGTCGGTCGGCTCCGTCGGCGAGGACCCCGGTGCGTGCCCATCCATCGCGCGTGAGCCCGCCCAGCTGGGTGTAGCCGGCCGGCATCGTCGCAGCAAGCGGATCCCCCAGCAGATGGTCGGACAAGGTGGCGTGATCGGTGAGCGCCGCGACGTCGAGCCCCGCGGCACGCATGGAGACGAAGGCGTCCTCCGGGTTGCCGTCGCCGTCCGACAGGAGCGTGTGGTTGTGGAGGTCGGCGTGCACGAGCGTCGTACCTCCGCTGAGGCGAGAGCTGCGCGACGCTCCAGCCCTTGGCAGCGCAAGGCTGTCTCGCGCCGCCGCGAGCACCGGTCTAGGCAGCCCGGCGACGAGAAGGCTCCCTGCCGAGGCGCCGAGGAAGGAGCGACGGCGCAGTCCCATCCCCGGAGCAGAACCCGGGGAACGGCCTGTCGTGTGGTCATCGCACATGCCCTGCCCAACGATGCGGGCTCCTCGGCGTTACCGGAGCCACGTAACTCAGCGGGTCAAACGCCGTTATGGGGTTCGACACCAGTCGTTCGCGCCACAAGCGCCTTCTGCAAAGGCTTTGCATCTTGACCGGACACCCAAGGTCACGACGACACCTCGCTGCCTGGACCAGCCTCCTCGTCCTGAGCCCGCTCGCTGCGCTCGCCGCTCCCGCGGTCGCTGCGCCCGCGTCGCCACACGCGACGCTGGCAGGCGCTGCTGAGGCTGCTGCGGAGACTGCCAGCGCCTCGGAGTTCCTCTTCTACATGTACCCCCTGTCTCCGCTCGGGGAGCAGGCCTGCACCGGCGTCGGAGCCAACGTCTCCGAGCGCCCCTGGTTCGCCTCCGACGACTGCGGCTTCGCGTCGTTCAGCCTGACCGGCAACGCGACCAAGGTCGAGGTGAAGCTGTACGTCGACGACGAGACCACGCCCTTCGCGACGATCCCGGCGACCGGGAGCGACGGGGACTACCGGGTGTCGCTCGAGCCGACCGAGGAGTGGAAGTCCGGCGTGGTGCGCATGGTCGTGCTGGCCGACGGGGCCGTGGCAGGCGAAGCCGGTTTCGGCCACAACTTGCTCAGGGCGACGATCGACCAGCTCGACCCGATCGCTCCGGGCGAGGAGCTCGAGGTCACCGGCACGCTCGAACAGCTCAACAGCGCCGCCCACTCGTCCGAGAACACCGGCGTCCCTGGAGCGTTCACGCTCCGGGTCACGCGCCCCGACGGCGAGGTGGTCCACTCGACTCGGCTGCGGGCTGCCTCCGACGGGAGCTTCGCGGCCTTGGTCCCCGAGGCGGCCACCGCTGACGTCGAGTCCGGGCCGGACCGTAACTTCACCACGGTCCTGGGCGTGAAGGCGCTGAATGCCGACTACACCGACGACTCGACCGGCGCGTGGAAGGCGCGCGAGGCCGGGGTCGGCACGGCCAAGGTCATCAACGCCCCGAACAGTCTTCAGCTGCACAACAGCTTCGTCTCCTCTGTCGGCTGGGTGAAGCCCGGTGACACCTACCCGTCACGGGTCACCGTCACCAACGCCACCGACCGCGACTGGTCAGGGGTTTCCGTGCGGGTGCCCTCGCCCGACGGCACGACGTTCACCCAGGCCCGCGCGGGCGCCTCGGCCGGGACCGCGACGGTCAGCGGCGGCGACGTGACGTGGACCCTGGGCACGGTGCCGAAGGCCGCGGCCGACGGCACCCCGACCGCCCGCACGCTGGTGCTCGAGGCCGAAGCCGACACTCTCGTCGAGGATCCCGAGCTGGTGTGGAAGAACCTCTCCTCCACCGCGACGCTGCTCCTCGACGGCGAGCCTGCGGACCTCACCTCCGAGAGCCGTGGCCCGCGTGTCATCCCGCAGTCGGCGAAGTTCGACACCGCGAGGTACGGCGACCGTCCCTTCCCCGTCGTCCCCGTCGACTACCGCGACCGCAAGCACCAGCCGTCCAACTCCGGCGACGAGCTCTCCGACGTCATCAACTCCCCCGAGGTCCCCGGCTCGACGTTCAACCTGTTCCAGGAGATCTCGCTCGGCCAGCTGTTCCCGCACGGCACCGTGCCTTCGGCCGGGATCGCCACGAGCGACTTCACCTACGAGCCCGGCTTCGACTTCACCAGCGCGGAGCCTCAGGGCACCTGCACCGGTGTGACCACCGGCTCGGACGCAGCCGGCACTCCCCTGCACCCGAACCGCGTCGAGGACGGCTTCTACCAGCTGCCCGGTGACACCGCCTACTACGGCGGCGACCGGTTCGGCTCCGCACTCGTCGGAGCGGTCGCCGGCGTCGGCGCCCTGATGGACATCGACTCCGCCTGCGGACCGACCGGCAAGCTCGTCTACGACTCGGCCGCGATCGCCGACCCGGAGATCGACTACTCCGACTACGACACCGACAAGGACGGCGTCGTCGACTTCTTCATGGTCGTCTTCGCCGGCTGCGGCGGGCACGGCGCGTCGCAGCTGTCCGTCGTCGGATGCGACTACGCCGACGCGCCGTACGACAACGTCTGGCCGCACTCGTCGAGCCTGGAGTTCTACTACACCGACGAGGCCACCGGTCTGACCGGCTACATCTCCGACGACCAGCTCGAGAACCTCGAGGGTCAGAAGATGTACTACACCGACGACACCTACTCCGCGATGACCACAGCCGAGACCGAGTACCCGGTGTTCGTGCGGGTCGGGCCCTACAACGTGAACCCCGAGACCTCCATCGACAAGGCGAGCGTCATCTCGCACGAGTACGGCCACTCGCTCGGTCTGCCGGACTTCTACTCGCTCGGCAGCCGCGACACCTATGGCGACTGGAACCTCATGGCGTCGGACAAGTCGCAGAACATGGACGTCTACTCCCGCCAGGAGATGGGCTGGGTCGTTCCGCAGGTCCTCGAGCCGGGTCAGCGGACCACCGTCGAGGGCTGGGCGGACTCCAAGAAGGACACCCACGAGATCACTTGGGAGCGGCCCGACGGGACGCCGTACACCCTGAGAGGCCCGGGCGTGCACAACGCCGAGGCCTACGTCGCCAAGCTCCCGGGGCGTCAGCTGATCGACCCCGCGAAGTTCGACAGCGGGGACAAGGCAAGCCAGACCCACGCCTGGTGGTCCGGCTCGGGCAACGACTTCGGATGCCCGCCGCAGGGTGGCCACAACCTCGACATTGCGCTGCCTGGCGCCACGGACCTGCCGGCGGGGAGCACGGTCGAGCTGACCTTCAAGTCGCTGTGGGACATCGAGTGGGACTACGACTACGGGTTCGTGCTCACCTCCGGTGACAACGGCAAGACCTACTCCTCGCACGAGTCGAAGAACGGCTACACCACCCCGGGCAGCAGCAACCCGAACCAGAACGCCTGCCAGGGCGAGTTCGGCAACGGCCTCACGGGCACCAGCGGCTCCTACGACGCCGGGACCGAGCAGACCGACCGTCTGCTCGGGGACTACCCCGAGTCGGTGTTCAAGGCCGACGCCTACGACGTCTCCGACCTCGTCGGCAAGGACCAGCCGGTGCTGCGGTTCAGCTACGCCACCGACCCGGGCCTCGCGCGTCCCGGGTGGTTCATCGACGACATCGCCGTGGTCGCGACCAAGCCGGACGGCAGCAAGGTCGACCTGCTGCGCACCGACCTGGAGACCTCGGGCGACCCGGAGGACCCGCAGTTCTTCTCGGGCGGCTGCAAGGGTCTGCCCGGCCAGTCGCTGACCACGGCGACCAGGTGTACGCAAGGCTGGAACTACGTCGACTCGTCCTCGGAGGCGCCGTCTGACCACGCGTACTACCTGGAGCTGCGGGACCGGTCCGGGTTCGACTACGACGGCAAGGGCCAGAACGACCGCGACCCGATCGCCTTCCAGCCCGGCCTGTCCTTGGTCTACACCGACGAGGCGCACGGCTACGGCAACGTCGGCACCGACAACCCGCCGGCGCAGTCGCCACTCGACGCGAACCCCGAGCCCGGCAGCGACACCCCCGAGCTCGCCGATGCGGCCTTCACCTTCGACGGCACGAAGCGGTTCAGCGACTCCGGCGACGGCCACGTGGACAACTACTCCGACCCGTCGGAGGAGAAGCCCGCCGGTGACGTCGAGGACCCGTGGCGGTTCGACTTCGGCTGCCTCACCTTCGACATCACGCGGATGGCGGGTGACGACCTGGACGCCCCGCCGGCGGACGGCGACCTGAACGCCGACGTGGTGTTCGACCTGGGCGCGGGCTGTGGCGAGTACGACTACGGCTACGTCGAGGAGCCGCCGGCCCCGAACTCCGCCCCCGTCGCGAAGGCGACCGCGCGGCCGCAGCCGGTGATCGCCGGCAAGCCGGTCACGCTGAGCGGCAACGGTTCGACCGATGCCGAGACGCCGAGGGACCTGCAGTACTCCTGGGACTTCGACATCACCCGTGACACCAACGGCGACGAGAAGTCGGGCAACGACAAGGACGCCGTGGGCAAGAACGTCTCGACGACCTACCGCGACCCGGGCACCTACACCGCACGGCTGACGGTGACCGACCCACGGGGCGCCACGGACAGCACCACCGTCGACGTGGTCGTCGCCGAGGCGGCCTCGCAGCCCTCGCGCAACACCGCACCGAACGCCAAGGCGACCGCCAAGCCGCGGTTCATCTTCAAGGGCCGGAAGGTGACCTTGTCCGGCTCTCGCTCCACCGACGCGGAGACCCCCAACCGGCTGCGGTACCGCTGGCACTTCGGGGACCGCTCCGAAGACCGCGGCGGCGAGACCCTCACCAAGCGCTACAACCGGCCAGGGGTGTACGACGCGGAGCTGACCGTGACCGACCCGCAGGGCGGCCGTGACCGCGACCGGGTCCAGGTGCACGTCCTGCGACGGGTCACCTGCCAGCAGCAGATGGTGAAGTGGACGGGCAGCTGGCGCAGCAGGCGGGGCAGCAGCTCGGCCACCGGCGGCACCTACTGCGACAACCTCGGTGCCACCACGGGCAAGGACGCGCTGATCCTCGGCTTCACCGGCCCGAGGCTCACGTTGAACTACGGCATTGCCCGTCGCGGCGGCCGAGCCGTCGTCTTCATCGACGGCAAGCGTTCCGGCGTGGTGTCCTTCGACGGCCGCGGCAAGGCTCCGCGCTTCGTCCGCAGCCTCACCTGGGACGGCCTCGGCCGCACCCGGCACACCCTGCGGCTCGTGATGAAGCGAGGGGCCGGCTACGTCGACGACTTCGTGATCGCCGGCGTGCCACGCCGCCCGTAGCAAGCTCCCTCCCTCCCCGGGCCGGGGGGTGGTCCGCCGTACGGCAGGCCACCCCCCGGCTCTATGCTGCGGGACTCGGGTGGCCCTGGGGACCGCGAGCTGGACGGGAGGCGGTGTCGCCGAACCGCCCGAAACTGGCGGCAGCAGCGCATCGAAGCGAGCACAGTGGGGACAGAGCCGCCCCCGCGCCAGAGAGGAACCGCCATGCGCCACGACGACGAGCCGCTTCCCGAGCACACGCCGCCCGAGGGGGTCGACAAGCTCACCGTCGAGGCGGTCGGACTCGTCACCGAGGCACTGGAGGCCACCGAGCGGGCTCGGGGCCACCTCTACTCGTTCCACCAGCTCACCGGCTCAGCCGACTTCAAGCTCGGTGATGCCGTCGACATGCTCCGCGAGGCCGGGCACACCGAGATCGCCGACGAGATCGAGCGTGAGATGGTCGGCCGCAACGTGGGGCCGGGGAGATGGACGTTCCAGATCGTCGAGGAGTACGACGACCTGTACTGGTCGCCCTTCAGGGAGATGGAGCGCTCCGTCCGGGACCGGCTCGTCGAGGGCCGCCGTCATCTCCACGAGGCGAACCTGAAGGAGGAGCGGCGCACGCACGGCCACCCCAACCACACCGCACACCCCTAGCCGCGCCGCCGAGTCGGCACCACCGCCGCCCCAAACCCGCCGAGTCGGCGCCACCGCCGCCCCAAACCCGCCGAGTCGGCACCACCGCCGGCCCGGTCGGCTAGCCAAGGTGCCAGCCCGAGGATCTGTTCATCCGTCCCCTATGGGAACCGCGGTCACTCCTCTTCTTCGATGATGTGAACCGCCGCCTCCTCGGCGCTCGCTCCGGCGCCGTTGATGCCGACGTCCTGCGCGACGAGGTCGGCCTCGTTGTCCTGGTGGGCCCCCTCGTCGTCGGCCACCAGCCGCCCGGCCCTGTGCGCGCCCACCTCGCCGGGGGGTTCGTCGCTCTCGTAGTCAGCCTGGAGGTAAGGGTCGGGCTCGACCTCCTCCTGCGCGATCCGCTGATCCAGCGACTCGCCGATCTCCTCCTCGTAGGGCGTGTTGCCGTAGCCCTCAGCGGCTGACCACTTCTCCGGAGGGGAGTACCCCTCGTCGAGAGCATCATCGAGACCCCGGTCGACGAGCGTGTCCTCCGGCTGGAGCTGGTTCTCGTCGTCGACGCTGTATTCGCCGTAGTCCTCGCGGCTGGTCTCGCCGAAGTTCTCCGTCATGGCCTCCTCACCTCCTGAGCGGTCCCACCCCCCCAAACTAACCCGCGGCGTCGGGCACGGCCGTCGATCGCAATCGCTGCGTGCGACAGGCTGGGAGAAACGCGCACATTCCGGTACGACGTGCCGCGGCACGACCAGACACATGCTCCTGCCGCACCGGGGAACCGGTTCGGGAGCACCGCCTGAGATCGGCGGTCATTGCCAACCGGAAGGTGTATGCACATGACTGAGCAGGCCCGAGGAATCGACGAGCAGGTCGGCAGCGACGATGCACTGGGTGCCGGGGAGGACGTCACCGAGAACGACAGCTACCACGGCTACAGCGTCGACGACGAGGACCAGCCCCAGTCGACCGGTGACAGCCTCAGTGACAGCGACCGCGTCGACGAGCCGTTGGACGAGGGCTACTCCCCACCGGAGAAGTGGTCGGCTGCCCAGAGGTTCGGCAACACCCCGCTCGAGGAGCAGCTGGGCGAGAGCCTCGACCAGCGACTGGAGCAGGAGGAGCCCGAGCCCGACCCGTACGACGAAGCCGCGAACCAAGCCGAGCACGTCGGGGGCGAGGTCGGTGACGAGCGCACCGGGCGGCTCGTCGCGGAGGACGAGGCGACCGGGAGGACGGAGCAGGACCTCATGGCCGACGACATCGGGGTCGACGGTGCCGGCGCGAGCGCCGAGGAGGCGGCGGTGCACACCATCGACGAGGACTGATCGCTGCGTTTGTGCCGACTCGCGCCCCCTCCGCGCTGCGTACGTGCCGACTCGAGCCCCTCCGCGCCGCGTTTGTGCCGACTCGCACCCCCTCCGCCACGCGCACGTGCCGACTCGCGCCCCCTCCGCGCCGCGTTTGTGCCGACTCGGCCCCCATCCGCGCCGCGTACGCGCCGAGTCGGGGCTACCGCTGCGCGGAGGCCCCCTCGGGGTTCCTCCCCCGCTCGCCTGAGTCGGTCAGACGGGTCTCCTCGGCCGCACGGGCCTCGAGCTCGGCCCGCCGGGTCGCCTCGATCATGTCCCGCGAGGCGTCGTAGGCGC
>DATICF010000001.1:0-29204 GCA_035456965.1 Nocardioidaceae bacterium | reverse complement strand
CGGTCATCACGGCCACTCTCACAGCCATCGCAAGAGCCGTGAGATCTCCGGCGACATCGAACTGTCCCGCACCGCACAGATCCTGCTGGCCGTCGTCCTGGTCCCCCTGACCGTGGCGACGGCCGCAGGGCTTCTCCTTCTGTGGCCCGAGGGCCCTCCGCCGCGCGCCGAGGGCTACCGCGACGTCGAGCGCATCTCGGCCGAGGTCCTCGACGTCCACGCGTGCCCCGAGTCCTTCGCCCTGGACTTCGGCGGACAGGTTCCGGAGAACTGCCGGTCGGCGACCCTGGACGTCGAGGACCGGGAAGACGACGTGGAGGCGCAGCTGCCCGCCGGCACGGGCGCTCCCCGGATCGAGACGGGCGACCGGGTGCTGCTCTTCCAGGTGCCGGAGGCGCCGCCCTCGCAGCAGTGGCAGTTCATGGACTTCGACCGAAGCCGTGCGATCTACGCCCTGGTGGCGGTGTTCGCGGTCGCCGTCCTCCTGCTCTCCCGCTGGCGCGGCCTGGCCTCGCTCGCGAGCCTGGCCGTCTCCCTGCTGCTCGTGATCTGGTTCGTGCTGCCCAACCTGCTCGTCGGCACTCCCCCACTGATCGTCGCGGTCGTGGCGGCGGCAGCCATCATGATAATCGCGCTCTACCTGGGCCACGGCTTCAACGCGATGACCTCCACCGCCCTGGTCGGCACACTCCTGGCCCTCGCGCTCACCGGTGTCCTGGGCGCGGTCGTCACCTCTGCGTCCCAGTTCACCGGCTTCAGCGACGAGTCGACGAAGTTCCTCGCGGCGCTCCAGGGCGAGATCAACTACGAAGGTCTGGTCCTCGCCGCGCTCGTGATCGGCTCCCTCGGTGTGCTCGATGACGTCACGGTCACCCAGGCCGCGGCGGTGTGGGAGCTCAAGGCCGCCGACCCGACCACGCCCCGGCGCGAGCTGTTCGCCGCGGCGATGCGCATCGGCCGGGCGCACGTGGCCGCCGCGGTCAACACACTGGTGCTCGCGTACGTGAGCGCGATGCTGCCCCTCCTGCTGTTCCTGATGCTGATCTCGACCAGCTTCAACGACGCCCTGCTCAGCGACGGCGTGGCCCAGGAGGTCGCCCGCGGACTCGTCGGCAGCCTCGGGATCATCGCCGCGGTCCCCCTCACCACGCTCGTGGCCGTCCTCGTCGCCGGGTCGGGCGGCCGATACGCTCGGGTGCGATGACCTCGACCACCCCCGTCACCGACCCGTGGCCCGCACCCCGTGCGCACGGCCCCGTCCGCGCCACGGTCTCCCTGCCGGGGTCGAAGTCGCTCACGAACCGTGCCCTGGTCCTGGCGGCTCTGTCCGACGGTCCCTCGGTGGTACGACGGGCGCTCCGCTCGCGCGACACCGAGCTCATGGCGCAGGCCCTCACGTCGCTGGGCGCGCCGGTCGACACCTCCGGCGACGACTGGCACGTCACGCCCGGCCCCATCGCCGGGCCCGCGAGCGTCGACTGCGGCCTCGCCGGCACGGTGATGCGGTTCGTCCCGCCGGTGGCCGCCCTGGCCGACGGCTCGGTCGTCTTCGACGGCGACCCCCACGCGCGAACGCGCCCGATGGGTGAGGTGCTCAGCGCACTGCGCGGCCTCGGCGTGGTCGTCGAGGACGAAGGACGCGGCGCGATGCCGTTCACCGTCGTCGGGTCCGGCCGCGTCCCGGGCGGCACCGTGACGATCGACGCCTCCGCCTCGAGCCAGTTCATCTCCGCGCTGCTCCTTGCGGGCGCCCGCTACGACCACGGGGTCGACGTACGCCATGTGGGGAAGCCGGTCCCGTCCCTGCCGCACATCGAGATGACCGTCGACCAGCTGCGGCTGCACAGCGTCGAGGTGGACGACATCGACGTAAACCGCTGGCGGGTGCTGCCCGGCACGGTCCGGGCGGTCGATGTCGACATCGAGCCGGACCTCTCGAACGCCGCACCGTTCCTCGCTGCAGCAATGGTGAGCGGCGGCGAGATCACCGTGCGCGGCTGGCCGCGCCGCACGACACAGGCAGGCGACGCCCTGCGCGAGATCCTCACCCTGATGGGGGGGCAGGTCGAGCTGGACGACGACGGCCTTACCGTCAGCGGCAGCGGCTCGATCCACGGCATCGACCTCGACCTGCACGACATCGGCGAGCTGACTCCAGCAGTCGCGGCGCTGTGCTTGCTGGCCAACTCCCCCTCGCACCTCCGAGGGATCGCCCACATCAGGGGCCACGAGACCGACCGGCTCAGCGCCCTCGCGCGCGAGTTCACCAAGCTCGGCGGCGACGTCACCGAGACCGACGACGGGCTGAGCATCCGGCCTGCGCCCCTGCATGGCGGAGTCTTCGGCACCTACGACGACCACCGGATGGCCCACGCCGGCGTGATCATCGGCCTCGGCGTCGAGGACGTCCTCGTCGAGAACATCGCGACGACGTCGAAGACCTACCCCGGTTTCGCCGACGCCTGGACGAGGCTGGCCTAGGTGGGCGGTCGCAGGTACGACGACTACGACCACGAGCGCTTCGAGCGTCCCCGACGTCGTACCCGCCCCCGCACGAAGGAGCGGCCGAGCTACGAGGACGCGAGCTCCGCAACCGTCGTCACCGTCGACCGCGGCCGTTTCACCCTTCTGGTCGAGGACGAGGACGGGCGGCGCACCATCACCGCCATGAAGTCGCGGCCCCTGGGGCGCAAGGGTGTCGTGGTCGGCGACCGGGTCAAGGTAGTGGGTGACCTCAGTGGTGATGAAGGGTCGCTCGCCCGGATCGTCGAGGTCGAGGAGCGACGGACCGTCCTGCGTCGCACCGCCGACGACACGGACACCGTCGAGCGGGTCATCGTCGCCAACGCGGACCAGCTCGTCGTCGTGGTGGCACTGGCCGACCCGGAGCCGCGACCCCGGCTGATCGACCGGACCCTGGTCGCGGCCTACGACGCGGGGCTCGAGCCTCTGCTGTGCCTGACCAAGCCCGACCTCGCCGACCCCGAGACGCTGCTCTCGGTGTACCGCCCGCTCGGTGTGCCCTATGTCGTCACGGAGCGGGGTCGCGAGCTCTCCGACATCCGCGAGCGCCTCGCCGGGCGCACCAGCGTGCTCGTGGGCCACAGCGGGGTAGGCAAGTCGACGCTTGTCAACGGCCTCGTGCCGGGCGCCGACAGAGCCATCGGCCGCGTGAACGTGGTGACCGGTCGTGGCCGACACACCTCCACGTCCGCGGTGATGCTGCGGCTGCCCGACGACGCGGGATGGATCATCGACACGCCAGGCATCCGCTCGTTCGGGCTCGCGCACGTGAAACCAGAGCACCTGATCCGGGCCTTCCCCGACCTCGACGCGCTGACCGACGAGTGCCCGCGCGGGTGCACGCACGGCGAGACGGAGCCGGAGTGCGCTCTCGACGACGCGGTGAAGCGGGACGAGGCCGACGAGGCCCGCGTGGTGTCCTTCCGCAGGCTGCTGGCCAGCCGCGAGGCCGGTGAGGACGTCTAGCTCGGTCGGACGTCGTCCAGGGCGGGCTGGTCTAGACCTTCGCTCCGGTCTGCGAGGCCAGCAGCTCGGCGACGTGGTCGCTGATGCCCTCCGGCCGGAGTCCCAGCGAGATGAGATCGTCGAGTGTGGCCCAGAGGGGCTCGTAGCTGTTGGCCGGTGAGTGCGCGAGAGCCTCGGGACCCGAGAGCACGGGGTCGCCCGAGACGTCCTTCATCAGGAAGTACGACGCGTCGCGTCCGCCGTGGTCACCTCTCCACAACAGCGCGTCCACGGTTGCGACCAGGCTGGTCTCCTCCTCCAGCTCGCGCACTGCCGCCTCGGCCGGGGACTCCCCCGGCTCGACACCGCCACCCGGAAGCACCGCGTAGTCGCGGCCCTCCCGGTGGCGCTTGATGACCAGCACCCGGTCGTGACGCAGGACGACGGCGACAGCACGAGGCAGGGGCATGCAGAGCATGCTCGGCCAAAGTGGCCGCAGATGCCAGGTTCTGCGGCCAGAAGCGAGCCGTTCGGACTAGCCCCAGACCGCGCGGCTCCCGGAGTCTCCGGTGAGCACCACCAGGACCAGCACTGCGAGGGCGGCGATGACGACCAGGGCCGCCAGCACCGTCTCGAGAGCGGGGATCCTGCTCTCCTGGCCACCACGTCCGCTCGCCAGAGCAGTGCCTCCCGCCATGGACCAGGCGGCCAGCACCACGATGACCGCATACGGGATCGCGACCAGCGACAGCAGCTGACCGCGGGTCTGGTGCTCGGCGACGAGCCGGGCGAGCTCGGGCCGCGAGTCGAGCAGCGCGGCGCCGCTGAGCCGGGCTACCCACGCGACGGCCAGCGCCGCGACCGCGAGAAGCGCCGTCGGCCAGCGCGACAACCAGCGCCACCGCGGCAGGACCACGAAGGCGATGGCGAACAGGGCACTGAGTGGGATCAACGTGACTGCCGCATGGACCACGAGCGGGTGCACGGGAAGGCCGGCGATCTCCATATTCGGAGGCTACCGCCTGGAGACCCTCTTGTTGAGGGAACAACTGTTCCTCGCCGCGGTGCCCTACGCCACGTCGGCCCGGTAAAGGCATAGCCTGACCCCATGCCCTCCCCATTCACCGACGACCTCCGTCTGGCCCATGTCCTGGCCGACGACGCCGACTCGTTGACGACGAGCCGGTTCAAGTCACTCGACCTGCACGTCGTCAACAAGCCGGACCTGACTCCGGTCACGGACGCCGACAAGTCGGTCGAGGAGGCGATCCGACGCACGCTGTCTCGAGCGAGGTCCCGCGACGCCGTGGTCGGCGAGGAGCAGGGCGCGATCGGGCACAGCCAGCGGCAGTGGGTGATCGACCCGATCGACGGCACCAAGAACTTCATCCGAGGAGTCCCCGTCTGGGCAACGCTGATCGGGCTCATGGTCGACGACGAGGTGGTGGTCGGCTGCGTGTCCGCACCGCAGCTCAATCGTCGCTGGTGGGCCTCCAAGGGCGGCGGCGCGTGGACGGGTCGATCGCTGCTCAAGGCGACCGAGTGTCACGTCTCGGACGTCTCCGAGCTCGCCGGCGCATCGCTGTCGTACTCCTCCCTCTCCGGCTGGGAGGACCGGGACCGGCTCGAAGACTTCCTCGCGCTCTCCCGGCGCTGCTGGCGCACACGCGCCTACGGCGACTTCTGGTCCTACATGCTCGTGGCCGAGGGTGCGGTCGACCTTGCCGCCGAGCCTGAGCTCGAGCTCTACGACATGGCCGCGCTCGACGTCATCGTGCGTGAGGCCGGGGGCAGGTTCAGCTCGCTCGACGGCAAGCCGGGCCCCTGGGGTGGCAACGCGCTCGCCACGAACGGCCGGCTCCACGAGCAGGCGCTGTCCTTCCTGGGCTCGGTCTACGACGAGGACGACCCGGACGTGGCGCGGCGCGGCCCCGGGTCCGTGCACGCCCTCAGTGCACGTCGGCGTCCGCCGGCGAGCGGTCGGGACGAGGGGTCGGGCGCGGACGTCGACTGACCAGGGCGAGGAGGTACGGCGCGAGCAGGATCCCGGCCAGGTCGAACCACCCATACCCCCCTGCGGCACCCGAGGGCGGATTGCCGATCGTGACGCCCAGGATCGGGTCCTCGGTCTGCCACACCCAGGTGCGCAGCTCGGTGCCCACGATCTCGAGGTAGCTCACCACCACGAACGCTCCGACGTACACCGGACGTGAGGGGCCCCAGAGCAGGAACCCCACGAGACAGGCGAACCAGAAGGCGCCCAGCCCGTCCGGGCGGTCGGCCAGCAGCCAGCCGTACGCCGCCCACGCGCCCCCGACCACCATCACCGCAGCTGTGGCCCCCCGCAGGTGGCGTTCGACCAGACGCGAGTGGCCGAGCGCGTAAGCCGAGAGGTAGACGAGCCCGTGCCCGGGAGAGACGTACATCGGGACGTTCTCGAAGCGGTAGAGGTAGACCTCCAGGGTCGGGCTGAAGAGGTACTCCACCAGGGTCGCGAACGCCACGACCACCACCGTCTGCATGCGCACCATCGGGCAGACACGGCGTAGCGCGAGGACGAGCACCACCCAGGTCAGCAGGCCCAGGCCCCGTTGGAGCCAGATGCCACCCCCGGCCGCAGCGCGGTCGAGCCAGAGCACCACGGACAGCCAGCCCATCATCAGCACAGCGGCGAGGACCCCTGACCGCGCCGGCCAGGACGGTTCGCGCAGCTCCCCCACCGTCGTACTCACCGGGCCCATCCAACCATCTGACGGGACGGTACCGGCGAGATCTACCGCATACCGGCCAGAGGGCACTAGCCTGCAAGAACGGGGTCGCGGACCACCGCGAGGTGCACGAGACGCAGGACAACGGAGGTACGGAGGTACCCATGCGGATCAACCAGGTGCTCGCCGCCAAGGCGAACCACGAAGTCATCACCGTGAGCCCTGAAGCCACCGTGCGGGAGCTGCTCGCGTTGATGGCCGCGAACAACGTCGGTGCTCTCGTGGTGAGCAGCGACGGCAAGAGGCTCGATGGCATCGTCTCCGAACGCGACGTCGTGCGCCGCCTCACCGAGCGCGAGGATCTCCTCGACGCCCGGGTCGACTCGATCATGACCGTCGAGGTGCGCACCTGCGAGCGCGACCAGCGGGTCAACGACATGATGCAGGTGATGACCGAGCACCGGATCCGCCACCTTCCGGTCGTGGAGGGCGACGAGCTCGTGGGCATCATCAGCATCGGCGACGTGGTGAAGAGCCGCATGAGCGAGCTCGAGTTCGAGAGGGACCAACTAGACTCCTACGTCCACAGAGCCCAGACCTGAGGAGATCCTCGCTCGTGACCTCGCACCAGCCCGACAAGCCCGAGATCGACTTCCCCGACGCTCCCCCGCCCACCGACCTCGAGGTCACCGACCTCAGCCTCGGCGAGGGCAAGGAGGCCGGCTCGGGAAGCACGGTGTCCGTCCACTACGTCGGGGTGGCCCACTCCACCGGCGAGGAGTTCGACGCCTCCTACAACCGCGGCGAGCCGTTGTCGTTCCGCCTCGGCGTCGGCCAGGTCATCGCCGGCTGGGACCGAGGCGTCACCGGCATGAAGGTCGGCGGTCGCCGCAAGCTGGTCATCCCGCCCCACCTCGGCTACGGCGACCGCGGAGCCGGAGGCGTGATCAAGCCCGGAGAGACGTTGATCTTCGTGGTCGACCTGCTCGAAGTCCGCTGACCTCAGGACAGCTCCCGTGAGCGCGGTGATCGGTCCGATCGCCGCGCTCGCGCGTTTCGGGGTGACGTGGCACGTCGGCGAGAGCCTGGACCGTGGCGGACGTCGTGCGCGGCGGCCGGGTGACGCTCGAGGCTGGTATGACACCTAAGTCGACATAAAACGGCAAAGTGTTATCAAGAACTGTTGGAACCTGCTTTGAGGCGAATTAGGGTGACGTGGTTCACGTCGCCGCACCCGCAGGGGAGACACAGATGACCATGGATCGCCGCACCGTCCTCAAGTCGGGAAGCGCGGCCGCGCTGCTCGGAGGACCGTTCGCCGGATTCGCCGCAATGCCCGCACAGGCGCAGGAGAAGGCTCGTGCGCTCAGCGACGCCACACTCGTTCCCATCCCCGACGAGCGGGACGGAGTCGTTCGGCTCCACCTTCCCGAGGGCTTCAAGTACCGCTCGTTCCACGACACGAGCCAGGAGGTCGTGCTCGACGACGGGACGAAGCTGCCCGGTCGCCACGACGGCATGGGCGCCTTCCGCGGCGACAACGGCTCGGTGCTGCTCGTGCGCAACCACGAGGTCAACAACCCCGTCGGCGCTTTCGGGCCCCTCAAGCCCTACGACGCCTCCGCAGGCGGTGGTACGACGACCATCCGGGTGACCAAGCACGGCGAGGTGCTCGGGGCCTGGACCAGCCTCAACGGCACGATGATGAACTGCAGCGGCGGCATCATGCCCTGGGGCAGCTGGATCACCTGCGAGGAGACCGTCAACGGACCCGACGTCGGCCCCGACTTCACGGGTGCGCCGAACACCTCGCTGGAGAAGCCCCACGGCTACATCTTCGAGGTCCCGGTCGACGGCAACGCCAGCGGCAAGCCGATCACCCGGGCGGGCCGGTTCGCCCACGAGGCGGTGTCGTTCGACGCTGTGGGCGGCGCGCTCTACCTCACCGAGGACAACTTCGCCTTCGCCTCCGGGTTCTACCGCTACACCCCCAAGCACAACCCGATGAAGACCGGCCGGCTAGACGACGAGGGCGTCCTGGAGATGCTGGCGATCAAGGGCAGGCCCAACCTGCACCTCGAGGGCGCGCAGCAGCAGGGCGTCACCTACGACGTCGAGTGGGTCGCGATCGACGAGCCGGACCCGAAGTTCCAGTACAAGCGCGGCGAGGAGGCACCGACCACCAACGACGAGGCGATCGTCTACGTCGGCAACCAGGGTCGCGCGAAGGGCGCCGCCTACTTCTCCCGGCTCGAGGGGCAGGTCTACGACGACGGTGTCGTGTACTTCACCTCGACCCAGGGCGGCGGCGCGGCCGAGGACGGGACGCACGACCCGTCCGGCTACGGCAACGGCTTCGGGCAGGTGTGGGGCTACGACACCCGCAATCAGACGCTGACCTGCGTGTACCAGTCGCCGGACAAGGAGACCCTCGACTTCCCCGACAACGTGACGGTCTCCAAGGACGGCACGCTGGTGCTGTGCGAGGACAGCTCCGGTGACAACTACCTTCGCGGTCTCACGCCCGACGGGAAGCTGTGGGACATCGGGCTCAACCGCATGGAGGGCCGCTACGGCGACGAGTTCGCCGGGTCCACGTTCAGCACGGACGGTCACACACTGTTCGTGAACATCCAGGCCAGCAGGGGGCTGACCTTCGCGATCTGGGGCCCCTGGTCCTCGATCGGCGTCTGACCTGCCAGGCGTCTAGCCGACGCGGACGCTCTGCTCGCCGAGGGTGACCACATCTCCCTTGGCGAGCTGGCGTCCGCGTCGCGTCTCGACCTCGCCGTTGACGCTGACCAGCCCCTCCATCAGCAGCGGCTTTGCCTCGCCGCCGTAGTCGATGAGGTCGGCGAGCTTGAGGAACTGACCGAGGCGGATCGAGTCGTCGCTGATCGCGACCTCACGGGGTGCACTCACGCGGGCATTCTCCCTCACTGCACCAGCACGGTCACGGCATGGATCGTGACACCGACCAGGCCGCCGACGATGGTGCCGTTGATGCGGATGAACTGCAGGTCGCGTCCGACGTACAGCTCGATGCGGCGGGCTGCCTCCTTGCCGTCCCATCGGTCGACGGTGTGGGTGATCACGGCGGTGAGCTCGTCGCCGTACCTGCCCACCACGAAGACCGCGAAGTCCGAGGCGAAGCCGTCAAGCCGCTTGCGCAGCTTCTCCTCGGTGACCAGGCGGGTCCCGAACCGGGTCAGCTCGAGAGCGCCGCGGTGCCGCAGGGGGCCGTCCTCGTCGGCGAGGGCGGTGAGCAGGGCCGTGCGGAAGGCGTTCCACAGCGAGGTGGCGGTGACCACGACCTGTGGATGGTCGAGCACCCGCTCCTTGAGCCGCTCGGCCCGCTCCTGGGTCGCCTCGTCGTGCAGGAGGTCCTGCGCCAGCTGGGCGAGCACGCTGTCGAGGGCTGTGCGCGCGTGGTGGTAGGGGTCGCGCCTGATGTCGTCGACCCATGCCAGGACCTCGACGTAGAGGCGGTGGGTGACGCGTTCGTTGACCGCCTGCGGCGACCACCACGGCGCCCTCTCCCCCACCACCTCGGTGAAGGTCTCTTCGTTGGCCAGCAGCCAGCGGTGCATCTCCTCGAGGACCAGGTCGACCAGGCCGTGGTGGGCGCCGTCGCGGACGATCTCCTCGAGGAGGCTGCCCGCGACCGGGCTGATCGGCTCCTCCTTGAAACGCGGCAGCAGGGCGTCCTCGACGAGCGCGGCGAGGTCCTCGTCGCGCACCTTCGACAGGCCGAGGTGAAGCACGCTCGCGACCTCGTCGACCACGCGCTTGCTGTTGTCGGGGTCGGCGATCCAGTGCCCGACTCGTTCGCTCACCCCGGCGTGGGCGATCCGGTCGCGGATCACCGACTCCTGGAGGAAGTTGGCGCCGACGAAGTCCTGCAGGCTGCGGCCGAGCTCGTCCTTGCGGGTGGGGATCAGTGCCGTGTGGGGCACCGGGATCCCCAGTGGGTGCTTGAAGAGGGCCGTCACCGCGAACCAGTCGGCGATCGCCCCGACCATCGAGGCCTCGGCTCCGGCGTTGACGAAGCCGAGGAAGCCGTCCTGGTCGAGCGTCAGGAGGTAGACGGTCGCCGCGAGCAGCAGCAGCGACACCGCTATCGTGCGCATGCGCCTCAGACCGGTCCGGCGGGCCTCGTCGAGCGCGGGATCGGTGCCGAAGTCCAGCGTGGGGGTGGTCGTCACGCGCCCGAACCTAGCCCACGCGACCCGGCGCGGGCGGGGACGTCACGGCTTCGTCGCCGATGAGCAGCGTCGGGGTGATGCCGGGGACGACGCTCACCGCGACCGCTGTGCCTACCGGGTGCCGCACGGCGTGAGGCTGCCAGGACCGGAGGGTGGCGCCCGAGGCGAGCCGCACCGTGTGGAGCACGAACGCTCCGTGGTACTCCACGCCCACGACGTGCGCGGGCGACTGCTGGTCGATCGTGAGCGCCACCTCGTGGGGGCGGAGCACGACATCGACGTCGACGTCGCAGTTGGCCCAGCCGGGGACCGTCGAGACGACGCCGATCTCGCAGGTGAGCAGCGCGTCGCGGACGTGGGCGCGCAGGAAGTCGGCGTCGCCCATGAACGAGGCGACGAAGCGTGTCGCGGGCTTCTCGAAGACGCGTTCGGGAGTGTCGGACTGCTCGATCCGGCCACGGTTCATCACCATCACCCGGTCGCCCACCGAGAGCGCCTCGGTCTGGTCGTGGGTGACCAGCATGCCCGTCGTACCGGTCTCCCGCAGGACCGCGACGGTGTCGGCACGCACCTGCGCACGCAGGCTCTCGTCGAGGCTCGAGAACGGCTCGTCGAGCAGGACGACCGCGGGCCGCGGCGCCAGGGCACGGGCGAGCGCGACGCGCTGCTGCTCACCGCCGGACAGCTCGTGGGGGTACCGACCCGCGAGGTGTCCCAGACGCACCATGTCGAGGACCTCGCCCACCCGGGCATTGCGCTCGCCACGTGGCAGGTCGCTGATCCCGAAGGCCACGTTGCGCGCCACGGTCAGGTGCGGGAAGAGCGCGTGGTCCTGGAACACCAGACCGACCCGCCGCCGCTCCGGCTGCTGGAAGTGCCTCCGGTCGGCCGCCACCTCCCCCGCGATGAGGATCGAGCCTTCGTCAGGGCGCTCCAGCCCCGCGACGAGGCGCAACGTCGTGGACTTGCCGCAGCCGGAGGGTCCGACCAGCGTGATCAGCTCGCCCGGGGCGGCCCCCAGGTCGACGGCGTCGACGGCCACGGTCGAGCCGTAGCGCTTGGTGACGCCTTCGAGCACGAGCGCAGGTGTCACCTCCGGTCGGACCGGAGCATGTGATGCGGTCACCAAGTCGGCTCCCACGTCATCCCCACTTCCCGTGCCACTCGACCAGGCGCACCTGCCGGAACAGGATGAAGACCGGCACGACGGCGACCGCAACGATCACCAGCGCCGGCAGCGCCGCCTTCTCCCAGAAGTTCTCCCGGGCGAGCTCGTAGACCCACACGGACACCGTAGTGAACCCGAACGGGCGCAGTAACAGCACGATGGGGAGCTCCTTGACCGCGTCGATCATCACGAGCACCACCGCGACCGCCACCCCGGGGCGCACCAGGGGCAGGTGAACGCGGCCGAGGATGCGACGGGGAGAAGCGCCCAGGCTCAGCGCGGAGAGGGTCATGTTGGGCGAGATCTTGGCGAAGCTGGCGTCGACGGACTGGTACGCCGGAGCGAGGAACCGCAGGACGTAGGCGTAGAGGATGCCGAGCACCGAGCCCGTGACGAGCAGGCCGGTGCCGCCCGGCACGCCGAGTCCCTCGAGCAGGTCGTCGAGCAGCTTGAAGGCGATCAGCACGCCGATGCCCACGACCGCACCCGGGACGGCGTACCCGAAGGTGGTCAGCTGGGCGGCGGACCGCACCACCGGCCCCCCGCCGAGGCGGAGCGCGTGCCCGATCACGGCCGCAAGGAGGCCGCAGGTGAACGCAACGATCAGCGCGACGACCAGGCTGTTGACGAGGTAGTCCACGAAGCGGGGGTCCAGCAGCGCCGCCGGGTCGGCGAGCACGTCACCGACCGCCCAGACCAGCAGCTGCGTCACCGGGATCACGAAGCCGGTGGCGAGCACCAGCACCCCCAGTAGGGTCGCGCCCCAACCCTTGGCACCGGTGAGCCGTTCTGGCTCGAGCCCCTTGCCGCGACCGCCCTTCTGGTGGAACCGTGCGCGACCTCGCAACAGCCGCTCACCCGTGAGCACAGCCACGGCGAAGAGCAGGACCAGCACGGAGAGCTGCGTCGCGGAGTGGAAGTCGAAGGTCCCCTTCCAGACCAGGTAGACGCCCACGGACACGGTCTTGACGTTGAAGTACTGCACCGTGGCGAAGTCGGTCAGGGTCTCCATCATCACCAGAGCCAGACCCGCCGCGAGGGACGGGCGCGCCAACGGGACGAGGACCTTGCGGAAGGCCCTGCCCCGGCCGGCGCCGAGGGTCCGCGCGGCGTCGTAGGTGCCCGGCGTCTGCTCGACCAGAGCGTTGCGAGCCAGCAGGTAGACGTAGGGGTACAGGGTCAGGGTCATCACGATGACCGCCGCCGGCAGCGAGCGGACCTCGGGCACCCAGACGTCTGCACCGAAGAGCGAGCGGAGCGTGCCTTGGACGGGCCCGGAGACGTCGAAGGTGGACAGGAAGACGAAACCGAGGATGTAGGGCGGCATCGCCAGCGGCAGCACCAGCAGCCAGACCAGGACGTCACGGAACGGGAAGCGGTAGGCGGTCACCAGCCAGGCCAGTCCCCCGCCGACCACGAGCGTCCCGGCGCCGACGCCGAGCATCAGCGCCACGGTGGTGAGCACCATCGAGCCCAGACCACGCGGGAGGGACGCCTCGCCGAGGCTGGCCAGGCCGTCCACGACCACGGCCACCACCGGCGTCGCGACGAGCGCGGCGATCACCAGGACAGCGAACGACCACGCAGGTCGCCCGCGGGCGATGCTCCTGCGTGGTCTCGAGGTCGCTTTCGCCGTCTCGGCGAGAACAGGCGTCTCGGTCACGTGCTGCTCACTCGTAGCCCGCCTCGGCGAGCAGGTCGATGGCCTCGGCGTTGAGGTCGCCGTACGCCTCGGCGTTCAGCGGCATCCGCTCGAACTCCCCGAACTCGGCGATCATCGGCTCAGGCTGCACCTCGGGGTTCACGGGGTACTCGTGGTTGGCGTCCACGAAGGCGTTCTGACCCTCGGTCGCCAGCCACTCGAGAAGGCGCTGGGCCTGCTGCGGGTTGTCGGAGCTCTTCACGACCCCCGCGCCGGAGACGTTGACGTGGGTGCCGGTGCCCTCCTGACTGGCCCAGTAGAGGTCGACGTTCAGGTCGGGCTTCTCCGCGAGCTCGCGGGCGAGGTAGTAGTGGTTGTTGATCCCGACGTCGCAGGCTCCGGCGTCGATCGCCTCGAGCAGCAGGATGTCGTTGCTCATGATCTGCACGTCGTTGGCGACCCAGCCCTCGACGATCTCCTTGGCCTTCTCCTTGCCGTGCAGGTCGATCAGGCTCGCGACCAGCGACTGGGTGTACGACGCGGTGGCGTCGCGCATGCACAGCCTGCCCTTCCACTTCGGGTCGGCGAGGCCTGCGTAGGTCTCCTCGGGGTCGAACTCCGAGGGGTCCACGTTGTCGGGGTTGTAGGTGATCGTGCGCGCTCGCATGGCCAGGCCGAACCACCGGCCCTGGGGATCACGCAGGTCCTCGGGCACCGCCTGCTCGAGCTCCGGCGACTCGAGTGCGGCGAGCTCGCCCTGCCGCGCGGCGTTCCACAGGTTGCCCGCGTCGACGGTCATGAAGACGTCGGCCGGCGTCTCGTCGCCCTCGGCCTTGAGCCGCTCGAGCAGCTCGGCGTCGTCCCCGCTGATGAACTCGACGGTGATGCCGGTCTGGTCGGTGAACTTCCCGAACGCCTCTTCGAGGTCGTAGTGGCGCGCGGTGTAGATCTGGAGGTCAGCAGGCTCGTCACCGATGCCGAGGGCGCCGCAGCCGGAGAGAGACGCAGCCAGGGCGGCCACGCCGAAGAGAGCGAGCAGCGGGAAACGACGACGCATCAGGGGGAACTCCTCAAGCCTTGAGGCCGGTCGGAAACGATCGGTTCGTAAGGTAAGCCTAACCTCTGCCGAGAAGCCCCGGCCACAAGGCCCTCGTCACATGCCTTCGGGTCCAACGACCCTGCTCTCCACCCTCCCCGCGGAGCACGGTGGGGAGGAGGGGGAGAACACCAGGGAGTCGTCATGGACGATCGGGAAGGTTACGAGGCGCAGCAGGAGGCAAAGCGCGAGACCCTCGGCAAGACCAGCGAGTCGACGCGCGAGCGCGTCTGGGAGGGCCTGACCAAGTACCTCGCCGCCGAGGCGGAGCACGCACGCGCCGCAGCCGCCTCCGAGAAGAAGGAGGCCAAGGGCAAGTCGCCTCCCGACGAGGAGGACCAGGAGCGGCGGAGCCTGTGATGAGCACCGGCACGCAGGAGGAGGTCGCCCGGGTGTGGAGCGCCGCACGCGAGATGCTCGACGGGCTCCCCGGCGGCCGAGGGCTCAACATCGCCCACGAGGCCGTCGACCGGCACATCCGGCACGGTCGCGGCGGCAGAACGGCCGTGCGTTGCGTCGCCGAGGACGGCGGCGTCAGTGCGGTGACCTACGCTGAGCTGTCCGAGCTCACCTCCGCGTTCGCCAACGTCCTGGACCGGCTCGGAGTCGCCCCCGGCGAGACTGTCTTCTCGTTGCTCGGCCGCGGCCTGGACATCTACGTGACCGCACTGGGCACCCTCAAGCACACCTCGGTCTTCTGCCCTCTGTTCACCGCGTTCGGCCCCGACCCGATCCGGCAGCGGCTCGTGCTCGGCCACAGCCGGGTCCTGGTGACGACGGCCGACCTCTACCGGCGCCGGATCGCGCCGTTGCGTGAGGCCGTGCCCGCACTCGAGCACGTCCTTCTCGTCGACGCCGATCCTGGCGAGGTCGAGGGCACGCTGTCTCTGCCCCACCTGATGCACCAGGCGCGGGCGTCGTACCTGATCCCTGACACAGATCCCGAGACGCCGGCACTGCTCCATTTCACCAGCGGTACGACGGGCACCCCGAAGGGCGCTCTCCACGTGCACGAGGCCGTGGTGGCCCACTACTTCACGGCCGCCCATGCCCTGGGGCTCCGCTCCGACGACGTGTTCTGGTGCACCGCCGACCCCGGCTGGGTCACCGGCACGTCGTACGGCATCATCGCGCCGCTCACCCACGGGGCCACCGTGGTCTCCGACAGCGGCGAGTTCGCGGCCAGGCGGTGGTACCGCATCCTGCAGGAGCAGCGGGTCACCGTCTGGTACACCGCGCCCACGGCCCTGCGGATGCTGATGCGCTCCGGCGCGGAGATGGTCGGCGACTACGACCTGTCGCACCTGCGCCACATCGCCAGCGTCGGCGAGCCGCTGAACCCCGAGGCCGTCGTGTGGGCGCAGGAAGCCTTCGACCGGCCCGTGCTCGACAACTGGTGGCAGACCGAGACCGGCGCGATCATGATCAGCAACCGGCCCGACCTGCCGGTCCGGCCCGGCTCCATGGGCCTCCCGCTCCCCGGCGTCGAGGCCGCGATCCTCGCCCGGGACGAAAGCGGGCGGGTCCAGGTCGACGACTGTGAGGTCGCCGAACTGGGGTCGGGTGGGACCGGCGAGCTCGCGCTGCGACCCGGCTGGCCCTCGATGTTCCGGACCTACCTGGGCGAGGAGGCTCGGTACGAACGCTGCTTCGTCGGCGGCTGGTACCTCTCCGGCGACCTTGCTCGGCGCGACGAGGAAGGCTACTTCTGGTTCGTCGGCCGTGGCGACGACGTGATCAAGTCGGCCGGCCACCTGATCGGCCCGTTCGAGGTCGAGAGCGCGCTCATGGAGCACCCGGCGGTCGCGGAGGTCGGGGTCATCGGCAAGCCCGACCCGGTGGCCGGTGAGGTGGTGAAGGCCTTCGTCACGTTGCGCAACGGCATCGAGCCGACCGACGGGATGCAGCGCGACCTCGTCGCCTTCGGCCGCCGCCGGCTCGGCTCGGTCGCGCCGCGTGAGGTCGTCTTCGACCAGCACCTTCCCCACACCCGCAGCGGCAAGGTCATGCGGCGCCTGCTGAAGGCCCGCGAGCTCGGGCTGCCTGAGGGGGATCTCTCGACCCTGGAGCGAGACTCATGAGCGGACCACAGGCAGTGGCGGCGACCCCGACCCGCGGGCCGATGACCCATCGCGGCGAGCTGCTGCGCGGCATGACAGCGATCCGGCTCTTCGAGGAACGCTGCGTCGAGCTCTACAGCGCCGGCCTCATCCGGGGCTTCTTGCACGTGGCTATCGGCGAGGAGGCCGTCGCGGTCGGCGTGATGCAGGCGCTCACCGAGGAGGACGCGGTCGTGTCGACCTACCGCGAGCACGGGCACGCGCTCGCGCGAGGCTTGCCGATGGACGTGGTGATGGCCGAGATGTACGGCAAGGTCACCGGGTGCAGCCGTGGTCGCGGCGGGTCCATGCACCTCTTCGACGTCTCTCGACGCTTCTACGGCGGCAACGCGATCGTCGGCGGCGGGCTGCCTCTGGCGATCGGGCTGGGGCTCGCCGACAAGATGCGGGGTCGCACTGCGGTGACCGCGTGCTTCTTCGGCGACGGAGCCTTCGCCGAAGGCGAGTTCCACGAGTGCGTCAACCTGGCCGCCCTGTGGCAGCTGCCCGTGCTCTTCGCCTGCGAGAACAACCTCTACGCGATGGGCACGGCGATCGCCCGCGCCCAGGCCGAGACCGACCTCGCGCTCCGCGCCGCCTCCTACGGCATCGCGTCGTGGGCGGTCGACGGCATGGACGCGGTCGCGGTCGAGACCTCGGCGCGCCACGCGGTGGACCGGATCCGCAACGGCGGTGGGCCATGCTTCCTGGAGCTGCGCACCTACCGGTTCCGGGCGCACTCGATGTACGACCCGGACCGGTACCGCGACAAGGCGGAGATCGCCCGCTGGCGCGAGCGCGACCCGATCGACCTGCTCGTGAGGCAGATGACCGAGGACGGCGAAGTCACGTCAGACGACGTGGACGCGATCAACGCCGAGCTCAACACGGAGATCGACAAAGCCGTCGCGGCCGCCGAGGCTGCTCCCCTCGAGCCCGTGGCGGACCTGGCGCGCTTCGTCCACAGCGAGCCGGAAGGGGTCGGGAGATGACCACGACGACGACTCCTGCCCGGACCGTCGAGACCACGTACCGCGAGGCGATGCGCGAGGCGATCCGGGAGGCGCTGCGCGAGGACGACCGGGTCTTCCTCATGGGCGAGGATGTCGGGAAGTACGGCGGCTGCTTCGCGGTCAGCCTGGGCCTCCTCGAGGAGTTCGGCCCCGAGCGGGTGCGCGACACCCCGCTGTCGGAGTCGGCGTTCGTCGGGGCGGGCATCGGCGCCGCGATCGCAGGCATGCGGCCGATCGTCGAGATCATGACCGTGAACTTCAGCCTGCTCGCGCTCGACCAGATCATCAACAACGCCGCGACCCTGCTGCACATGTCCGGCGGCCAGGTCCAGGTCCCCCTGGTGATCCGGATGACCACCGGCGCCGGTCGCCAGCTCGCCGCCCAGCACTCCCACAGCCTGGAGGGCTGGTACGCCCACATCCCCGGCATCAAGGTGGTCGCCCCCGCGACCCTCGAGGACGCCCGCGGCATGCTGGGGACCGCGCTCGCCGACCCCGACCCAGTGCTCCTCTTCGAGCACGGCTCGCTGTACAACATGGGCGGCACGCTCCGCGAGGACGCCGGTCCCGTCGATATCCATCGAGCCGTCGTACGACGGCAAGGCCGAGACCTGACCTTGATCAGCTACGGCGGTTCGATGCCCAAGACCCTGGAGGCGGCCGGGACGCTCGCCGCGGAGGGGATCGAGGCCGAGGTCGTCGACCTGCGCAGCCTGCGCCCCCTCGACGACGAGACGATCACCACCTCGGTACGCCGCACGCACCGAGCGGTTGTGGTGGACGAGGGGTGGCGCAGCGGCAGCCTCTCGAGCGAGATCCTGGCCCGCATCACCGAGCAGTGCTTCTACGACCTCGACAGCCCCCTCGAGCGCGTGTGCTCCGCGGAGGTGCCGATCCCCTACGCCAAGCACCTCGAGGACGCCGCCCTCCCCCAACCCGAGGCGATCGTCACCGCGGCGCGCAGGGTGGTGGGGTGAGTGGCGGAGTTCACGATGCCCTCCCTCGGCGCCGACATGGACGCCGGGACCCTGGTCGAGTGGCTGGTGCACGAGGGGGACACCGTCCGCCGCGGTGACCCGATGGCGGTGATCGATACCGACAAGTCCGCGATCGAGGTCGAGAGCTTCGACGAGGGAGTCGTGGAGTCCTTCCTGGTCGAGCCAGGGACCCGGGTCGCGGTCGGCACGCCCTTGGCAAGGCTCACGCCGCTCGGGGCTGCCGCCGAGGAGGCTCCTGCTCTTTCTGCTCCGCCTGCTCCCGGCCCTGCTGCCGCGGCTGCGTCACGAGAGGCTGCCCGGATCCCGGCCCCGAGGAGGCCCGCTGGCGCCCGGATCGGGACACCGCCCTTGCGTCACCACGCCGCCGAGCTCGGGGTGGACCTCACGAAGGTCGTCGGTACCGGCGCGCACGGCACGATCACGCGCGCCGACATCGACCGCGCCGCGGCCGAGGCAGCGAGCTCGGGAGCGACTTCTGCGACACCTTCTGCCGCCGCACCACCCGCACCCGCCGCACCGGGCGCGCCGCGGGTCTCCCCGTATGCGCGGCGGCTCGCGCGGGAGATGGGCGTGGACCTCACGAAGGTAGAGGGCTCCGGCCGGGAGGGCGCTGTTCGAGCCGACGACGTCCGCGCAGCGGCCGCAGGCCCGGGACCGACCGCCGAGCAGGCACCTGTGGCGGAGCCGGGGGCTGAGCCGAGACCCGTCGCAGCGAGCGGCTCGCGAGCCACGATCGCTGCCCTCATGTCTCGGGCCAAGCGGGAGATCCCGCACTACTACGTGGCCCAGACCGTCGACCTCACCCCGCTCGTGGAGTGGCTGCGCCGGACCAACAAGGAGCGACCGGTCAGCGAGCGGATCGTCGCTGCGGCCGCGATCCTCAAGGCGGCCGCGCTCGCCGCCCGCGAGCACCCGGAGCTGAACGGCTTCTGGCTCGACGATGGCTTCGTGCCCGGCGACGACGTCCACCTCGGTATCGCCGTGCACGTGCGCGACGGGGCGCTCGTGGCTCCGGCGATCCACCACACGGCGGACCTGACACTGCCCGAGGTGATGGCGGCGCTGCGCGACCTGGTGAAGCGTGCCCGGGCGGGCCGGCTGCGCCGCGCCGAGATGGCCGACCCCACGCTCACCGTGAGCGACCTCGGGGACCAGGGGGTCGAGGAGGTCATCGGCGTGATCTACGCGCCCCAGGTTGCCCTGCTCGGAGTGGGTCGCGTCGTGGAGCGCCCGTGGGCGGTCGACCAGATGATCGGGGTCCGCCCCACCGTCAGGCTGACCCTCTCGGGGGACCACCGCGCCACCGACGGGGCGGCCGGCGCCCGGTTCCTCAACACCGTGGACCGCCTTCTGCAGCACCCGGAGGAGCTATGAGCATCACCCCTGAGGAAGCCCGGGCCATGGTGGCGCGCGCGGTGCGGAAGATCGTCCCGGACGCCGGCGTCGAGTCCGTCCCGCCCGATGCCGACCTCCGTCGTGCCTTCGAGCTCGACTCGCTCGACTTCCTGAGCTTCGTCGAGCTCCTCGTCGCCGACAGCGGCGTGCGCATCGACGAGGACGACTACCCCGAGCTCACCACGACAGCCGGCTGTTCGGACCTTCTGGTGCGACGAAGCGCCTGAAGGTCCATCATGAGAGACATGCGCGAGGGCCCCGGGACCCGACCGGGGCTCCCCCGGCCGGTCGTCGCGCTCGTCGCGCTGGCGGCGGCCTTCCTCGTGATCGCGGGGTTGCGCGGCTTGTCGGGCATCATCGGGCCGGTCTTCCTGGCGCTGGTGCTCACGATCGCGACGCAGCCGATGCGCTTCGCCGCGGAGCGCCGCGGCATCCCCGGCTGGGTCGGCGCCTCGGCTGCCCTCGTCGCGATCTACGCCGGCCTGATCGGCTTCACGCTCGCCATGACGGTGGCGGTCGCCCGCTTCGCCACGCTTCTCCCGGAGTACCAGGGGGAGGCCGACGACATGCGCCAGGCCGTCGTCGACTGGCTCGACAGCGTGGGAGTCGGCGAGAACCAGATCCAAGAGCTCGTCTCCGGCTTCGACCTCAGCCGCGTGGTGGAGCTGGCCGGGAGCCTCGCCACCGGGCTGCTCGACGTACTCTCCTCGCTGTTCCTCGTGATCACGTTGGTCTTGTTCATGGTCATCGACGCGTCGAGGTTCGCGGAGAAGCTGCGGCTCCTGCCCCCGGAGCACGACGCCTGGCGGGAAGCACTCACCCACTTCGGCTCAGCCACCCGCCGCTACCTCGTGGTCTCCACGGTCTTCGGGCTCATCGTCGCCGTGCTCGACACGATCGCGCTGGCCTGGCTGGGCGTGCCCGTGGCGGTGCTGTGGGGGCTGCTGGCGTTCATCACCAACTACATCCCGAACATCGGCTTCGTGATCGGCGTGGTCCCGCCCGCGATCATCGGCCTGCTCGAGGGCGGTCCCCGCCTGATGATCTACGTGCTCGTGGCCTACAGCGTTCTCAACGTCGTCATCCAGAGCATCATCCAGCCCAAGATCGTCGGCGACGCCGTCGGGCTGTCGGCGACGTTGACCATGGTCTCCCTGGTGTTCTGGGCCTTCGCCCTGGGCGCGATGGGTGCCCTGCTGGCCGTGCCGCTCACCCTGTTCACGAAGGCTCTCCTGGTGGACGCTGACCCGGGGTCGCGGTGGGTCAGTCCCCTGCTGAGCGGGGAGCGGTCGCCGAACGCTCCAGCGGCCGCGCCGCGGGTACGACGAGCGCAGAAGGCACCAGCAGCACCGCCACCAGAAGAAGCGCGTTGAGGACGCCCACCCGGTCTCCGAGGTAGCCGAGCACTGGTGGCCCCGCCAGGAAGGCGGTGTAGCCGATCGTCGCGACCACGCTCACCCGCGCCGGAGCGTGGACCGGGTCGTCGGCCGCGGCACTCATGCCGACGGGGAAGCCGAGCGAGGCTCCCAGACCCCAGAGCACGATGCCCAGGGCCACGAGCGGCCCGAGCTCACCGAGCACCACCAGGAGTACGCCGGCCGCAGCCACCGCCATGGTCCCCCACAGCACCGGCAGGCGGCCGAACCGGTCGAGCAGGACGGTGCCGCCGAGTCGGCCCGCAGTCATCGCCGCGACGAACAGCGCGAACCCGCTCGCGCCGACCCAGGCGGGCACGTCGTACCCGTCGACGAGCGCCACCGCCAGCCAGTCGTTGGCGACCCCCTCGGTCAACGCCATCGCGAGCACCATGAGGCCGACCGCGAGAGTGCGCGGCTCCTGCCAGGCCCGCCACGCGCTGCGGCGGTCAGCGCTCTCCTCGTGCTCCGCCTCGGCGGGAAGGAAGGCGCGAACGACGATCACGGGGGCGCCGGCGACCAGCACCGACGCGAGGCCGAGGTGCCAGGCGACGGGAACGCCGAAGCCCGCGGCCGCCGCGCCCACGGCCGCGCCGGCCACCGTGCCGAGGCTGAAGGCTGCGTGGAAGCGGGGCATGATCGTGCGACCGCTGCGATGCTCGACCGCCGCACCCTCGACGTTCATCGCCACGTCCCAGGTTCCCGAGCCGTAGCCCAGGAGGAGCAGTCCGAGGGCGGCGACCCAGGGCAGGTCCAGCGGGTCCCCTCCCGCGCCGGTGACCGCGAGCCCGGCTGCGGCGAGGATCGAGCCCGCTGCGACCACCCGGGCCGCGCCGAGGCGGTTCACCCACGTGCCGGCCGTCGGAAGCGCGACCACCGCACCGACCGACAGGGCCAGCAGCAGCGTTCCGAGCTGCCCGGGTGTGAGACCGAGGGCATCGCGGACCTCGGGGATTCGTGTCACCCAGGTCGCGAAGCCGAACCCGTTGAGGGCGAAGACGACCGCCACGGCGTTGCGGGCCCGGGTCGTGGGGGCGTCGAGAGTGCGCACGACGCCCCATTGTGCAGGGCTGCCTACAACTGGGGGGCGATCTGGTCTTCGGCGAGCAGCCTGTCCTCGGCCCTCAGGGCGTGGCGCGGGTGCTGGGGAGCAACCTCGACGGGGCAGGTGCCCTCGCGGATGAGCATGCGCGCGAGCGAACCCAGGTAGATGCCCAGCGGTGCCCCGTGGCCTCGCCGGCCGACGACGACGACGTCGGCGCCCTGAGCTGCCTCGAGGAGCGCTGGACCGGGGTAGTCGTGCTGCACCGAGATCTCGACGTCGACGTCGGAGTAGACCTCGCGGAAGGGCTCCGCGATCTTCTCGATCTCTCCACGGGCCTCGCCCATCGACTCGTCCACCGCGAGCTGTGAGTAGCCCATGTCGACGTAGGCGGTGGGGAGCCGCCAGGCGTGCAGCGCGACCAGCGCCGCCTTGCGCCGGCGTGCCTCCTTGAAGGCGAGGTCGAGGGCGTCGTGCGAGGCGTCGGACTCGTCGACGCCGACAACGACGCGACCCACCGCGCCCCCCGGGGCCCACGCTTCAGGCACGCTGACCACGGGGCAGTGCGCCCTCGCAGCGACGCCCGTGCTCGTCGAGTGGGTCAGTACGCGTCCGGCCATGGACCGCGATCGGTGGCCGATCACGACGAGGGAGGCGTGCTCCCCGGCGTCGACCAGCACGCCCACCCTGCTGCCCGCCTGGACCGACGTACCGACCTCGATCCCGCGGTCGATGCCGTGGACGAGACGCTCTGCATCGTGGACCAGGCGCTGGCCGACCTCGGCGAACGCCTCGACGCTGTACAACGGGAGCATCGCGGCCATCGGTGCCGTCTCGTGGACCGCGTGCACCAATGTCAGGCCGGTGCCGCGCCGACGCGCCTCCTCCACCCCGTAGCGCACGGCGCGGTCGCTGTGCTCACTGCCGTCGACACCCACCACGATGGGCAGGTTCGTCTCCGCGACCATCTCAGCCTCCTCCCTCCCATCCCAGGCTCGCCGAGGACACACGCCCGCGGGAGTGCCGGGCGACACTCCCGAAAGGGACGTTCGACCCTGTCTGGACATCTGCTGCGGCGCGACGATGACCTCACAGAACGAACGCGGACCAGGAGGTGACGCAGATGCTCGTCCGAGACGTGATGAGCTCGCCGGCGATCACGGTGTCGCCGAGGACGTCGGTCAAGGAGTGCCTGCGGGTGCTCGACCTCAACCACGTCACGGCACTGCCTGTGGTCGAGCGAGATGGCGAGCTGGTCGGGATCGTCAGCGAGGCCGACCTGCTGCGCGACACCGTGCGCCACGACGAACGCGCCCACCTGATCCCCCACGAGCAGCCCTCAGCCGCTCCACGGAGCATCGCCGAGGTCATGTCCGTCCTCTCCCTGACGGTGACGCCTGACAGCGACCTCAGCGAGGCGGTGGACCTGATGACCGGCACCGCCGTGAAGAGCCTTCCGGTGGTCGAAAAGGGTCACGTGGTCGGCGTCGTCAGCCGGAGCGACATCGTGCATCTCCTGGCTCGTAGCGACGACCAGATCGCCGCGGAGATCGACGACCTGCTGCGCAGCGCCGAGCTGGAGTACCAGGTCGACGTCGAGGACGGGAACGTGGTGCTCGAGGGGTCGCAGGACCCGCACAAGCAGCGGGTGGCCGAGGTCGTCGCCGGGTCCGTCAAAGGGGTCATCTCGGTCCGGTTCCGGCCCTGAGCGCTGGCCCGCCACCGGCTGAGGCGTTCACACGCCCAGACGCTTGACGACCCCTCGGATGAAGGCCGCCTGCCCCGCGTGCTGCAGGTCGTCCCCGATGACGCTGACCAGGCGCACGGCCCGAGTCACCGGTGGGTCCCACGACCGGTCGACGATCTCTTCGTAGTCGGACTCGCTGAGCGCGGCGACGTACGACACTGTCCGGTCGTGCACGGCGTCGTGGTAGCCCAGCAGCAGCGAGGCGGGTACGTCGACCGCGCCGACGTCCTGGGAGCTGTGACCGTACCCGTGCGAGCTCGCGCCGAACGGGAGCCCGAACCTCTCGAACCAGCCATCGACGTGCCACGACTGCTCGACGTCGGCCAACGCGCAGACGTGGTCGTCCTGGATCCGGGTGAGGTGCCACACGAGCCACGCGATGGTGTTCGCATCCGGGTCGACGCGGTAGGTGAGCTGCTCCCGGGTCAGGCCCTCGACCGCCGCGTGCACGACCGACTGCACACGCCCGAACGCATCGACGAGGAGCGCGTTCGTCTGAGACATGAGCCACCTCCTTGGCGCGAAAACGTGTTCCGAGTATGCCGTCGCGGGTGTAGACCTGTGGGCGTGAGAGGCGAGTCTGCCCACGACCGATGATTTCCGAGCGCCGGAGAGGTCCAACTCCCGAACGACCCTCGAGCCGACCGACAGGAGCACATCCATGAGCCGCATGATCTTCGTGAACCTCTCCGTCGCCGATCTGCGGAGGTCTCTCGACTTCTGGACCGGCCTGGGCTTCGCCTTCAACCCGCAGTTCACCGACGACAACGCCGCTTGCATGGTGGTCAGCGACGATGCCTGCGTGATGCTGCTGACCGAGAAGTACTTCTCGACGTTCACCACCAAGAACGTCGTAGATGCCACCACCCACGTCGAGGCGATCATGGCGCTGTCTGCCGAGAGCCGCGAGGAGGTCGACCGGCTCGCCGAGGCCGCGCTCGCGACCGGCGGCTCCCGTGCGAACGAGCCGCAGGAGGATGGCTTCATGTACGGCCGCAGCTTCCACGACCCCGACGGCCACCTCTGGGAGCTCATCTACATGGACCCCGCCGCACTCGAGCAGCAGGTCTGACCCATGGCGATCGTCGACAAGACCACAGCCCGTCCCGATAGCACCGCGGGAGCCCAAGGTGCGAGACCGGCCGCCGGCCACGACAGCTCGAGCCTGGAGCGGTACCGCCCCGAGCTGCTCGCGCACTGCTACCGGATGTTGGGGTCGGTGCACGACGCGGAGGACCTGGTGCAGGAGACCTACCTGCGCGCCTGGAAGTCCCGGAGCACGTTCGAGGGCCGGTCCTCCATGCGCACCTGGCTGTACCGGATCGCCACGAACGCCTGCCTGACCGCGCTCGAGAGCCGGGGACGTCGCCCACTGCCGACGGGGCTCGGCCAGGAGGCGTCGGATCCGTACGCCGCCCTCGTGCAGCAGCCGGAGGTCCCCTGGCTGGAGCCGGTGCCCGACGTACTCGTCACCGACCTGCCCGACGACCCGGCCGCCGTGGTCACCTCACGCGAGAGCATCCGGCTCGCCTTCGTCGCCGCCCTCCAGCACCTGCCGCCGCGTCAGCGCGTCGTGCTCGTGCTGCGGGAGGTGCTCGCCTGGAAGGCCGCGGAGGTCGCCGAGCTGCTCGGCACCAGCACCGCTGCGGTGAACAGCATGCTCCAGCGGGCCCGCGCCCAGCTCGACCAGGTGAGCCTGACCCGCGACGACGTCGTCGAGCCCGCCGAGCCCGAGCGTCGCGATCTGCTCGACAGGTACGTCGCGGCGTTCGAGAACTACGACGTCGAGGCGATCGTCGGCATGTTCACCGACGACGCCGTCTGGGAGATGCCACCGTTCATCGGTTGGTACCAGGGCGCGCGGACTATCGGGAACCTCATCTCGAGCCAGTGCCCCGCGAGCGGACCCATGGACATGCGGATGCTCCGGGCGGATGCCAACGGCCAACCGGCGTTCGCGCTCTACATGCGCGATGAGGACGGGGTACACCGGGCCTTCCAGATCCAGGTGCTCACCGTGACCGGCAACCGTGTCTCCCACGTCGGCTGCTTCTTCGACACCGGGTTGTTCCAAGCGTTCGGCCTGCCGGAGGTGTACCCCGGGTGAGTCTGCCCGCGCCGGCTCGACGAACACCCTGGGGTGGCGTGGAGCTCCTCGAGCGTGCCATCGCCTACACGCGCGGCAGCCTGGCGCTTGTCAGGGCCGACCTCATGGCTGCCCCGACCCCGTGTGCGGGCTGGGACCTGCACGCACTGCTGCTGCACATGCACGACTCGCTGGCCTCGCTCGACGAGGCGGGTTCGGCACGAGTGGTGCACAGGGCCACGCCGCCCGCACCCCCCGTCGACCTGGTCGACTCGCTACGCGTCCGCGCCTGCCGGCTCCTCGCCGAGTGGAGCACCGACTGGGCAGCCGACCCGCGTGCAGCCCGGTCGGCGCCTGCGGGCTCACTGGACATCCTGGTCGACGGTCGCCCGGTGACGTCGTCGGTGCTCACGAGCGCGGGCGCCCTGGAGATCGCCGTGCACGGCTGGGACGTCGCAGTGGCCTGCGGCGACAATCGTCCTCTGCCCGATGAGCTCGCCGCGGACCTCCTGCTGCTCGCGCCGGTGCTCGTCACCGCCGTGGACAGGCCGACTCGGTTCGCCGCCGCGCGACCCTCACGTCCCGGCTGCTCGCCGGGCGAAAGGCTGCTCGCCTTCCTCGGCCGTGCCCCGCGCTGACCGGGTGCCCCAACTCCTGGGTCACGCTCGTCGGCACTCGTGGGCTCGGTCGGACGAGGAGAGGGGAGCGCGGCTCGCGGATGCTCAGCACTTCGAGGGCGGATCGCGGTAGCTCAGGACCCGACCAGGATCGCCATCGTCTCGGGGTGAACCGTGTCGTACCGCATCGCTTCGGCCAGCTCGTCCGACGGGTTCTCGAGCGCAGCGAAAAAGACGTCGAGATCCGCGATGTCCATCACCAATCCGACCTTCGTCCGGTCCTGGGGGTTGACGAACGTCCGAATATTGCTGGCGCCCAGCGAGGGCAGGAGCTCCTCACGCTTCGGCGATGAGAGCCAGTGGTCGGTGTCGGTGACATCGTGCGTCACGATGATCGTCGGCATAACTCCTCCTTGGGCGGTGTTCGAGCTCGACATGCAGACTGAGAAAGCGATGCAGTCCCATCGTCTCGCCGCCGCGGGGTCGCCCGCCCCACCCGTCGGCACCAAAGCCCATGACATGACATGGCTATGAGGTCGCCAGAGCTGGCACAACACGGGCCAACCTGACGCGGCGGTATGACGCCCAGCTCGGGGATCGGTGGCTGACTCGCCGGGTGTGCGGGGCAAGAAGGATCTTGCACTGACGTCCTTTCGTCCGGAATCGGTGCGAGGGTGTGGAGATGAGCACGTCGAGCGAGGCCTCCGTCACGTGGGCGCAGGCGCTGGCCTGGAGGATGGGGCGGCATCTGCTCGAACCGGTCGGCTCGGAGTCGGTCGCGGGCGTCGTACGCCGGCTCGGTGCGGTGCTGTCGATGGACGAGTCTCTCGCCGAGCTGGCCGTGAGGACCCGGCGCAAGACCTCGCAGCCGGGCGAGCTTGCGAGTGCGCTGGCGCATGGGGCGGTGATCAAGGCGTTCGCATTTCGGGGGTCCATGCACTACCTCTCGCCCGAGGATGGCGGCATCTACCTCGCGCTCCGATCGGCCGGACGGCAGTGGGAGCTGCCGAGCTGGGTGGAGTACTACCGGCTCGCGCCGTCGGACTGGCCCGACTTCCGAGCCGCGGTACGTGAGGCCCTGAGCGACGGGCCTTTGACGATCCGTGAGCTCGGTGAGGTGCTGACCAGACGCCGCGCGTACCGACACCTGAAACCGATCTTCGATGAGGGTGCGGGCACGCTGATCAAGCCGTTGACCTGGCAAGGGGACATGAGCTTCGGTCCACCTCGCGACGGGCAGCACACATTCCAGCGCCTCGACGGCAACCCGCTATGGCGGGGGATCCCAGACCTCGACGACGCGGGGCCGCTCGCCGTCACCGCGTACTTCCACACCTACGGGCCGGCGACACTCGACCACCTCCACTACTGGCTCGGCGACGGCCTCAGCGCCGGCCGCAAACGGCTCAACGGCTGGATCTCCGGGCTTGGCGACAGACTCGTCGCCGTGGACGTCGAGGGCACCACGGCCTACGTCACACGGGAGGATGTCGAATCCCTGGCCGCGTCACAGCCATCAGAGGCCGTGCGGTTCCTCCCCGGTCACGACCAGTGGGTGATCGGTCCGGGCACCAAGGACGTCCACGTCACCCCGTCGTCGCGGCGGGACCCCGTGACCCGCAAGGCCAACCCGCTGATCATCGGCGGTGTCGTCTGCGGAACGTGGGCGCGCAACGGCGACGAGGTCACGGTCACCTGGCTCGGCGAGCGGCCGCCACCAGGAAAGGCCATCGAGCAGGGAGCAGCGCGACTGGCCGACATCCTCCAACGGGACCTGCGCCTGAAGCTGACCTCGGGGCGAACCATCGAAGTGCAGGTGCCTTGAGCCCGAACTGCGGCGGAACGACGCACCCTCGCCACACCGTTCCAGATGGTCGCAGTGCCCTGCCGGGCGCCACATGAGGATCGATCCGGGGTCAGCTCTTCTTCAGCGCCTCGGCGAGCATCACGAGGATGCCGCTGGGGCCACGGACGTAGGTGAGCTTGTACACGTCCTGATAGGTCGCCACGCCGCGCAGCGGGTGGCAGCCGTGACTTGCGGCGATCTCGAGGGCCTCGTCGATGTCGTCGACCGAGAACGCCACGCGGTGCATGCCGATCTCGTTGGGCCGGGTGGGCTCGGTCTCGATCGCGTCGGGGTGGATGTACTCGAAGAGCTCGAGGCGACCGTTGCCGTCTGGCGTCTGGAGCATGGCGATGTTGGCGTGGTTGCCGTCGAGGCCGACCGCGGTGTCGGTCCACTCTCCACTGACCGTGTCACGGCCGACGACGGTAAGGCCGAGATCGGTGAAAAAGGCGATCGTCGCTTCGAGGTCACGGACGGCGATCCCGACGTTCTCGAATTTGATGGGCATGGGTGGCACGCTACCGAGTCAGCACGATTCGCTCAGGTCAGCTGGCGGCCGGTTCCGGCTCGGACGGGCCAGGGACCATGTCGCAGAGCCCAGCCTCCGGTTCTCGGTCTCCCTCTGGTGTGAGGGCAAGGAACCTTGACCGGTCCTCCGG